>JAVEVD010000002.1:85974-120849 GCA_034005205.1 Steroidobacteraceae bacterium
CTAGAGCCCGAACAACGAAAACACCTTGTGCAGCGCGCCGTTCGCGCCGTTTAGCTCGCGCGTACGGCGCTCGGTCATGCGACGCTGCAGGGCCGCCCGCTTCTGCTCCAGCCATGCTTCGCGCGCGTCGCCCATGGCGCGCTTGCGCCGATTGTCCTTCGCGGTGCGGAAGCGACAAAAATCCTGGTAAGCATCGAGGTCGTGGCGTAGCTCACGGCACACCAGCTCGATCATGATCGCGTGCTCGAAGGAACTGGCGCCTGCCGGGGCGCTAAAGCAGGCGAGCGCGTTCAGCGCACGCTGTCTGTCGGCCTCACTCAGTCGCCACTCCAGGTCGTTGACCATCTCGAGCAGCGTACGCAGGCGCGCATAGCGTTCCTTGACGAACGGCGCGGGCTGCGCCTGCATGCCGCGTTCGAGCACCTCGTGCGCCGCGGCGACGATCGCATCCTGCGGCCGATTGCGCGCGTTCGCCTGGCTCTCGCGCGCCATTTCCGCCAGGCGCTCGAGATCGTAGTCGTTGAGATGGAAGCTAAGTTTGTAGGGCATGACGCGGAGGAAGCGGTTAGCGGTTCGTGCTGAGCACGGGCGGCGCCCTTCTGACCAACCACTAATCGCTAAGCCGCTTCTTCTCTAAGTAATCTCTGACTTACTCTGTTCTGTGATCTGGTGTTGCGGGCGTTTCTTTGGGCTGAACCGTCAGGGCGGTAGATTAATCAGAACTCCCTAAACCAGCACATTCTTGAACTGCCAAGCATCGCTGACGTCGACATCTTCTTCGAAGAGACGGCCGCGATCGTCGAGTGGGCGCCACTCGCTGTATTCGCCGACCACCAGCCCGAGATAGGGCCTGCAGATCTCCAGGATGCGCCGGAAATCGATCTCGTCCGGCTCGACTATGCCTGCATCGGGGTTCTCGATCGCCCACACCAGCCCGCCCAACACCGCGACGGTCACCTGCAGGCTCGTAGCGTTGTTGTACGGCGCGAGCTGGCGCGCCTCCTGCACCGAAAGCTGCGAACCGTACCAGTATGCATTCTTCTGGTGACCCGCGAGCAGCACGCCGAGTTCATCCACGCCGTCGATGATTTCGTCCATCAGGATGCGCTTGCGCTCCTGCAGTCGCCAGTTGCGGCCGGCGAACTCGTGCACCGACAGCACGGCGTCATCGCATGGGTGATATGCGTAGTGCACCGTCGGTCGATAAACGAGCGCGTCCCCCTGCCTCACCGTGAGGTAATCGGAGATGGAGATCGACTCGCTGTGCGTGATGAGAAAGCCGTGAAACGGGCCGGCGAGCGGCGTCCACGTGCGCACACGGGTGGCGGCGCCGGGCTGCATCATATAGATCGCGCTGCCGCATCCGAAATCGTGCTGCAAGGCGCGCGGCGGCAACTGCTTCTCATGGGAGCCCCAGCCGAGTTCCGCGGGCTGCGCGCCCTCGCCGGCGAAGCCGTCCACCGACCAGGTGTTGACGAACTCGCCGGGGCGTTTCGGGACGTTCGCGACCTGCGTATCGCGCTCCGCGATGTGGATCACCTTTACGCCGAGCCGCTGCGCCAGCGCAGCCCACTGCGCGCGAGTGCTCGGATCGTCAACCTCGACGCCGGTGTCCGCGGCGATATTGAGCAGCGCCTGCTTCACGAAATGCGACACCAGCCCGGGATTAGCGCCGTGAGTGAGGACGGCGGTCGGCCCGTGCGGATTTCTCGCTCGCACCTCCAACGCGGACTCGCGCAGCGCGTAGTTCGTGCGGCGCGCCGGCGGCAGCTTTGGATCGGTGTAGCCGCCCGGCCAGGGCTCAATGCAGGTATCCAGGTACAAGACGCCCTTCTCGCGGCACAAGTCGATGAGCGCGATGCTCGAGACGTCGACCGACAGATTCAGCAGAAAATCGCCGCGTCCGATCAGCGGGTCGAGAACATTGCGGTAGTTCTGCGGCGTGAGCGGGTGGCGGACGAAACGCACGCCGTATTGCCGCGCCTCCTCCTTACCCCGTTCTTCGGCCGTCAAGATGGTGATGCGCTCGGGCGGCAGGTCGACATGCCGCAAAATGAGCGGCAGGACTCCCTGACCGATGCTGCCGAACCCGACGATCACCAGCCGACCCGTAAAGGTCACGTGCACGGGATGCGTCATGATGAGATCTCGCGTCGAGGCTGCTGCGGAAGCGTGGCAGTGTACTGTCTTTCACCACTGCGCCATATGGCTGCGAGGGGCCGCGCAGCAGCGCATCGCCTCACATCTGCGAGCGGCGTCACTCGCGCCAGTGCGGCGGGTACGTGCGCTCGTAACCGGGAAGCGCCTCCACGCGCTTGATCCAGGCTGCGATCGCGGGGAACTTCGTCTCGAGCGGCAGCAGGCGCGAGCGCAGTTCCTGAGCCTCGCGGCGCTCGAGCGCCCGCAGCAGCATCTGGACGCCGGGAAACACCACGACGTCGGCGGCCGAGAAACTCTCTCCTACCAGCCAGGCGGAAGACGCGAAGCGCGTCTCGATGGCGCTCGCTTCGTTCACCACGACGCTCAGGGCGCGCTCGATCTCCTCTGAGCGCCCCTCCAACGCCTGGAACAGGATTGCGAAGATGATCTTCTGAATGTGCTCCTCCGCGTACCACTCATACTCGCAGATGACCCGCTCGATAACGCCGGCTTCCTCAGGCGTGACGCCGAACAAAGGACGCTCGGGGTACTTGCGATCCAGGTAGTGCAAGATCGCGAGCGATTCATAACACACGTAGTCGCCATCCTTGAGCACCGGCACGCGGCCGCGCGGATTCATTTCGAGGAGCTGCGCCGAGCGGTGCTCCTGATTGGCGAACTGCACCTGGTGCGAGACATAGGGCAGCTGCTTGTACTCGAGCGCAAGCAGAGCGCGCCAGGAATACGGGCTGCCGCTGCCCCACCATAATTCAAGCGCCATTCGTCGACCTCGCCAACGGCCCCGCGTCTCGGGAATCACTCGATTGTAGCCGGCCCACCGTTACGCGTACTCTTTACTCCATGGTCGCGTGTGCGCCGCGCCACGCCCACGACCCGGGAGTGACCACATGCACACGACGCTCATCGCACCTTCCTCTGATCTGGTCCGACGCGCTTCGGAGCCTGGTTGGCTGTTCGTCGACTGTCGTTTCGATCTGGCCAATCCGTCGGCGGGCGAAGCGGCTTGGCGCGCCGGTCACATTCCCGGGGCGGTGTACGCGCACGCAGAGCGGGATCTGTCGGGGCCCGTAACGGCCACGAGCGGACGCCACCCTTTGCCCGACCCGGAAGTCTTCGCGCAGACGCTCGGCTCCTGGGGACTGACCAGCGACACCCAGGTAGTCGCCTACGATGCGGACAACGGTGTGTTCGCCTCGCGCTTGTGGTGGCTGCTGCGCTGGGTCGGGCATCGCGCCGTCGCAGTACTCAACGGAGGCTACAAAGCCTGGCTCGCCGCCGGACTGCCCACGTCCACGCAGGCGGCGCCGCGCTCGCCCGTGCAGTTCATCGCCAAGCCGGATCGCGAAGCGTGGGTAGACTCCTCGCAGGTGGCCGCATGCCTGCATCACTCCAACTGGTTGATCATCGATGCGCGTGCGCCGGAGCGCTTTGCCGGCGAAGTCGAGCCGCTCGACGCTGTGGCCGGCCACATTCCCGGCGCGCGTAATTATCCCTACACGCGGAACATCGGTCCGGGCGGGCGCTTCGTGAGCGCCGATCAGATCGCTGCGCAGCTCGATGTCGTGCAGCGAGGCGTCGCCAACGATCACACGATCGTCATGTGCGGGTCGGGCGTCACCGCCTGCCACCTGCTGCTCGCGATGGAGATCGCGGGACGCCCAGGCGCCAAGCTGTACGCCGGGTCGTGGAGCGAATGGATCAAGGATCCGGCGAGGCCCGTGGAGGTTGGGAGAAGCGATTAGCGGATGAGCATCGGTAGTGGACTGATGCGCTTCCGTCTGCATCCACTCGAAGATGAGGCAAGCGCCTCGTCCGCACCAACCTCTGATTTACGCCGTGTCTGTGATCGCCAGGCGCCACAGGCAGTCCCTTGGCCCGAACCGTGAGGGTAGTAGGTTGATCCGAGCTTCCCTAACCGCCAACCGCTAGCCGCTTTCCTTCTGCTATCTTCGCGGACCATCCCCGCCCCGGCGAGCCGCTCGTGCAATCCCCAAGGAAGCCCGCTCTCAGATCTCACTGGACGATCGAGGATTCCCTCGATCTTTATCAGGTCAGCGCCTGGGGCAAAGGCTATTTCAGCATCAACGCCGCCGGCCATGTGGTGGTGCGCCCGGACGCCACGGCCGAACACGAGATCGATCTGTTCGAAGTCGTCGAAGGACTGCGGGCGCGTGATCTGAGCACGCCGGTCGTGGTGCGCTTCTCGGACATCCTGCGCCATCGGCTGGCGCGCCTGCAGAACGCCTTCGAGCAGGCGATCGCGGAGAACGAATACCAGAACCGCTACTGCGCCGTATTCCCGATCAAGGTGAACCAGCAGCGTCTGGTGGTGGAGGAGATCTGGCGCTACGGCGCCGAGTTCGGCTTCGGCCTCGAAGTCGGCTCCAAGCCCGAGCTGCTGGCCGTCATGGCGCTCACGGAAGGCGCTCCGCAGCGCCTGATCATCTGCAATGGATTCAAGGATGACAGCTACATCGAAGCGGCGATGCTCGCGGCCAAGCTCGGCCGCACGATCATCCCGGTAATCGAGAATTTCGAGGAACTCGAGCTGATCCTGCGCCATGCAGAAAAGCATCAAGTGCGCCCGCGCATCGGCGTGCGCATCAAGCTGGCGAGCGAAGGCGCAGGGCGCTGGCGCGACTCGGCGGGAGAGAAATCCAAGTTCGGCCTGTTCGTCAGCGAAATCCTTGAACTGGTGGAGACGCTTCGCAAGCGCGACATGCTCGACTGTCTGGAACTCGTGCACTGTCATCCGGGCAGCCAGCTGCAGGACATCCGCCGTGTGAAGGACGCGGTCAACGAGCTGTCGCACGTCTATGCCGAGCTCAAGCTGATGGGCGCCGGCCTGAAATACATCGACATCGGCGGCGGACTCGGGGTGGACTACGACGGCAGCGGCACCAACTTCGAATCTTCGATGAACTACACGATGCACGAGTATGCGAGCGACGTTGTATACCGCATCAGCAGTGTGTGCAACGCGCGGCGTATCGAGCATCCGGTCATCGTCAGCGAATCGGGCCGCGCGACGGCCGCGTACCACAGCGTGCTGGTGTTCAACGCGCTCGGCTCATCCGCGCTCGACAACTTCCGCATCGCTGGGCGCGCTGAGCACGATTACAACGGCGCCCATGAGTTGCCCCAACCCGTGCTGGATCTGTTTGAAGCGTATCGCGCCATTTCCAGGCGCCGCTTGGTGGAGTGCTACCACGATGCGCTGCAGGCGCGCGAGCAGGCGCTGCAGATGTTCAACCTTGGGCTGCTGAGCCTCGAATTTCGCGGCCTGGCGGAGCGACTGTACTGGGCGACGTGCGCCAAGATCCGCGACCATTGCCGCAAGCTCGACAATCCGCCGGAGGAGCTCGAGGGGCTGGAGCTGATCCTGTCGGACACATATTTCTGCAACTTCTCCGTGTTCCAATCTCTGCCCGACAGCTGGGCCATCGGGCAGCTCTTTCCGATCATGCCGATTCACCGGCTGAACGAGAAACCTGTGCGCAACGCGGTGCTCGCCGACATCACATGCGACTCCGACGGCAAGATCGACCGCTTCGTCAGCCAACGCGACGTGAAACGCACGCTCGAAGTGCACGAGTTGCGCACGGGCGAGGAGTACTACTTGGCCGCGTTCCTGGTCGGCGCCTACCAGGAGACGCTCGGCGATCTGCATAACCTGTTCGGCGACACTCACGTGGTGCACATCCGCCTGCACGATGAGGGCGGCTGGTGGATCGACGAGATCGCCAAGGGCGACACCGCCGGCAAGGTGCTGAGCTATATGCAGTACGACGTCGACCGGTTGTACCCACAGTTGGCCCGCGACTGCGAGCGCGCAGTCCGCGAGGGTCGCATGACTTTGGCGGAGAGCCGGGAGCTGCGCCGGTTCTACGAGTCGGAATTGAATGGGTCTACTTACTTGGAGAGAAGCGGGTAGCTTTGGAGAGAAGCGGTTAGCGGTTGGCGGTTAGCGGTTAGTACGGAGGCGCGCTGCGCCTGGCTGGACAGGTCCCGCCGTATCCAACTCAGTAGTGCTCGACAGGACGGCGGCTTCTGAACTAACCGCTAACCGCCAATCTCCGCCGACGCTTCCCTTTTGTTGCAACTGCAAAAAAATCGTCCCTCCCCTCAACGTTGCACCGTCAAAAACCCTGACGTAGTATCGGTTGCGGTTGCGATTAACGCACTCAACTTCAACGAGCGACCACGTCGATTCGTCAGGATGTCGGCCCTTCCGGGATCTCCTTCCTCTATCTCTCCGGAACAGTTGATTGCACGCGACCAAGAAGCAGTGCGCCCGCTCAGGATCCGCCGGTTTTCCAGCCGTCGGCGCTTGCGGCCTATCTGCAATTCCTGTCTGGCCTCAAGAGTGATGTATCGATGACGACGATTTACGTTGGCAACCTTCCTTTCAGCGCCACCGAAGCGGAAGTTCGCAGCCTGTTCGAACAGCACGGCGCAGTTCAGTCAGTCAAGCTGGTGAACGATCGCGAAACGGGCCGTCCACGCGGCTTCGGTTTCGTGGAAATGGCGCCCGCGGATGCGCAAACCGCTATCCAGCACACCAACGGCTTTCAGATGAATGGGCGGCCGCTGCGCGTCAACGAAGCGCGAGAGCGCGAGCCGCGCCCGCCGCGACAGAACGCCCGCTGGTAATACTTGCTCGCCCGGCGGCGGGGCGTATAGGCGCCCCGCCCGCCATGCGCCGGCGTGGGCTGCCCGGCGCGATCTGCTCGTGCGCGCCTGCCGCGGGGGCCGCGGCGGCCGCGGGGCGACCAGCGGCCAACTGAGCGCATCGCTTCGCCAGTCTCGGGCTGTCGGCGACGCCCGGGTCGGGCGTAACACGTCCGTTGGCTTCCCCGGGGTCCGATGTGGCGCCGCGCCGCCTCATACGCGATTCGAGCGCGACCCGTCCGTTTGGCTTCCCTGGGTAAGCGCTGAGCAATGTTTCCGACGAGAACCGCGTCTACGCAAGCCCCTGTCTTGCGACCCCTTCCATCCTGCCCGCTCAGCCGTCTGCGGTCATGATCAGCGCTTACCTGGCTCGCACAGCGCAATTGCACTATCTTTCCTGCATCCTTGTTCCTGCCGTCCATCGCACCTTGAGATTTCTCTTACGCGCCGCGAGAACCGGCGTGCGCTCAATCAACCACGCTCCCTCATCCGCACGCCGACGCCTCCCACGACGAGCTTGCTGGTCGGGCGGGATCGCCGCTGCGGCGGTCTGGGCGCTGGCCGCGCATAGCGCCGCCGCCCAGGACGGGGGCGCTCAGTCGTCTACGGCGTCCGCTCCTGTCGCGACATCCGCAGCCTCGGGCGAATTGCGGCCCAAAGGAAAGCTGCGCCTGCTCGGCGCCGAGATCCCGCCCGGTGCGCGCCAGCGCCTCACCTGGACCAGCGGCGCCTCCATCGAAGGCTTCGTCTCGCCGACGCCGGTGATCGTGCTGAACGGCGCAGGCCCCGGCCCGGTGCTGTGCCTGACGGCCGCCGTGCACGGTGATGAGCTCAACGGCATCGAAGTCGTGCGGCGCGTGCTCGACGACGTCGACGTGGAGGAGCTGAACGGCGCGCTGATCGGCGTGCCGATCGTCAACATCCAGGGCTTCTACCGCGGCACACGCTATCTGCCCGACCGCCGCGACCTCAACCGCTATTTCCCCGGCGATCCGCGCGGCAGCGCGGCGACCCGGATGGCGGACTCGTTCTTCAACCAGATCGTGCGCCACTGCTCCGCTCTGATCGACCTGCACACCGGATCGCTCAATCGCACTAATCTGCCGCAGGTGCGCGCCGACCTGAACAACCCGTCCGTCACACGGATGACGCGCGCATTCGGCGCCACCGTGGTGCTGCACAGCGTCGGCGCAAAGGGCTCCCTGCGTCGCGCCGCCACGGACGCGAACGTGCCAGCGGTGACGTTCGAAATGGGCGAGCCGATGCGCGTGCAACCCGAGCAGGTGGAGCACGGCGCCAAGGCCATCGGGACATTGATGTATGCGCTCGGCATGACGCGCCAACGGCGTTACTGGGGAGACCCCGAATCGGTGTACTACGCATCGAAGTGGGTGCGCGTCGACCATGGGGGCATCCTGTTCTCAGACGTAGCGCTCGGCGAACAAGTCAGCGAGGGCGAGTTGCTGGGCGTGGTCACCGATCCCATCTCGAATCAGCAGCACAGGGTGTACGCGCCGCTGGGCGGGCGCATCCTCGGGATGGCGCTGAACCAGGTGGTGCTGCCGGGCTTCGCCGCTTATCGGATCGGCGCCGCAACTTCCAAGGCGGAGGCGATGCGCTTGAAAGCGCTCGACGAGTATGACGCCGAGGACGAAGACGAGCCGCCCGAGAACGGCGGCGCCGGCGAACCCACGGGACCGCGCGGCTGAGCCGCCCGGGATCGCCGCCCCCATCCGGTTGGATCTACGGGTCCGAATCCATGAGCGCCGAATCCATCCGTAACATCTTCACCGGTCGCGTAATCAGCGTAAGCGTCGAGCGCGTGCGCCTGCCGAATCAGGCGGTCGTGGACCTGGAGATCGTGCGCCACCCCGGCGGGGCCGCCATAGTGGCGCTCGACGACCAGGACCGGGCCTGCCTGCTGCGGCAATACCGCCACGCCGCCGGCGGCTGGATATGGGAACTGCCTGCCGGAAAGATCGATCATGGCGAGCCGCCCCTCAAGACGGCGCAGCGCGAACTCGAAGAGGAGGCCGGCGCCATCGCGCGGCGCTGGCGCAGCCTCGGCGAATACTTCAGCTCTCCTGGGGTCTGCACCGAGGTGATTCATCTTTATCTCGCCACGGCGCTCGAGCCGGCGACCCTGCGGCCTGAGGCCCACGAGGTCATCGAGGTGCACTGGACGCCCTTCGACCGTGTGTTGGAGATGGCGTATAGCGGCGAGCTGCGCGACGGCAAATCGCTCGTCGGCGTGTTTCGTGCGGCGGAGGCCCTGAGGCGCAGCCCGCTACACGCTGAATGATTGTGTTCCGCAGAACGCATCACACTTTTTGCTGTTGTCAGCAAACGACGCCAACCGTTGAATAGTGATAATGAGCCTGGGCGCGACGCCGAGCGCGAGCCTGGGCCGGCGCGCGCGACGTGGAATCGGCGCCTGTCATAATGCGCGCCCGCCCCACGAAAAGTCTCGAAGGGTGAAGTGTGGACGACTCGCTGAAAAACGAACTGCGCAAGCTGGGGCTGAGAGTAAGGCCTCGCGAGATCGAGCGTGCTGCGCCCGGACCCGGGCAAGTGGCCTTCGATGATCGCGGCAACGCCGTTTACGAATGGCGCGACGATCTGCTGAAAGCGGACACCGAAGAGGCCGAACGCGCCCGGCGGCGCGCCCTCGCGCATCCGGGACTCGCGATCGTCGATGACGATCCGGCGCCCAACGCCGCCATCCGCACCAACGCCAAAGGCTTACGACTGGGCTACGACCCGTACGAAAGCGGGCTGCTGCCCAGGAAGCCGACGTCGAAGCGGCGTAACCTGCGCGAGCTGTCGAAGTGGATCGAGATGAAGCGGAGGTTGGCGAAAGAGTGAGGACGCGACCTGCCGTTCCTCTCTCTCGGCCTCACCCTTTTCGTCCTCACCCCTCACCTCCCTCCCTCACGCTCCCGCAACTCTCACCTTCTCCTGGTGACCGCAGCGGAAGAAGCGGCGCAGCTCGGCGACCCATGCTTCTGGCCGCGACTTCCTGCTCCTGAGATAGCGCTCGTCCAGCGCGCGGCAGTAGCGCGCCGCACGGCGATTGGCCTCCTCGTAACGGCGCCGCGCCTCGAGGTCGGTTTGCGGCAGAAAGCTCACTGAGTCGAACAGCCGCCCGTGCAGCGCCTGCGGAAACGCGCCTCCGCGCTGCTGCAACAGCAGTGCGAGCGCGCTGGCGTACTTGTCAACTTCCGCCTGCAGCTCCAGCTCGAGGAGCGATACGGAGCGGCGGCGCGCGAGCGACCACATCAGATAGTGGAAGTGGCTGACGCCTTCGAGAGCCGTGCAGTAGTCGTGCAGATTGCCGTCCTCGAGCGCCTGCATGGGATCTTTCCTGGCAAGCCGCTCCAGCACGTCGGGCTCGAGGAACAACCCGACGCGAACCCCGTCCTCGTCGTGAACGAGGACCACCTGCTCGTCGCCCATGTGCTCCGCGTCTGCGCCCACGACGGCGGTAAGCCGCTTGCGATCCGAGAAGACGAACCGCTCGACGTCGTGTTCGACGGGCGCGTCGTACAGACGCTCGAGAAGGAGCTGCATTCGTCGCAGCATCATGGCGAATACGCTTCGATGGCGATGCGCGACAAGCTCAATGTTTGGCGCGCTCGCCCGCCCGCACCGGCGCGACGCCGAGTCGCCGCAGTATCGCGAAGGCGCGCGGGCTGCCGGTCTTCAGCCAGACTTCGTACAGCCGCAGGATATCCTTGTCGCTGTGCGTGTACGCGTTCTCCGCCACTTCGTTGAGCACGTCCACGAGCCGCTGGAACTTCTGCGCAAGCTCCAGGAACACCGCGGCGAACGCCTGGCCGCGCAGCGTGCCTCGCATGTTCTCAGCCAACGTGCCGTAGGCGCGTCCGCCCATGGCGATGTGATAGTCGATATCGACGAGCTTGCGCGCGAAGCTCTGCGCGAAGAACCCCGCGACGAACAAGGAGACGTCGCCGAGGCGACGCAGCGCTGCGTCGCGCTGCTGTGAACTGCTCGCCTGTGACGCCTCCGCGAGCATATGCGCCAGCGGGCGCAGGCGAATGCCCTCGGGCGTTCTTTCGTAGAGCTCCTCGGAGCGGGCGAACATTGTGAGCACGTTGACTACGTAATGTTCCGTATGATCGTCCACTTCCACACGCTGCTTGCGCAGCGCGGTCTGCATGGACTCATGGAAGAACTCGCGCAGGTTGGGAACTGGAACGAGCGACTGACTGCACGCAAGCTCCTGCATCGTTTACGCCTCTCTGACTGCCTCTACGAACATTAGAACCCGATCGAACGCCGGCGGTTCCAGGCGCCTGCTGCGGCTGCACACGGTTCGCTACATCGCGCCGATCGCGTCATCCAGTCCGTGAAGCGTTTCGCGATTCACGATTAGCAGCATGGCGGTCGAGCTGCTGACACATGCATTTCGCAGTCGACCGTGGACCAGCTCGGTCCATGGCAAGGGAGGTCGGCCGCGCAAGTGAGCGTCATCCAGGAGCGCACACACGCTCGGTGAGCGCCGCCTCGCCGGTATGTGGCGCAACCCGGGCGCAAAGAAAAAGCCCCGAACGCTTGCGCGTCCGGGGCCCGTTAGGAAAGCAGCGATCGGCCGGCTTACCAGCGTCCGCCGCCGCCACCGCCGCCGCCGCGTGGGCCGCGCCCGCCGCCCTGGCGTTCCTGTGCTTCGTTCACGCGCAGAGGACGTCCCCCCATCTCCTTGCCGTTCAGCGACTGGATGGCGCGCTGCGCGTCGGCGCGCGGCATCTCAACGAAACCGAAGCCGCGCGGCCGGCCGGTCTCGCGATCGTTGATCAGGGCAACGGATTCCACCGTGCCGTGCTGCTCGAACAACTGACGCACTTGGGTCTCATCCGCCGAAAACGGCAGGTTGCCCACATAGATCTTTGTCATGGCGATACTGTCTCTCTGCTGAAAAAAGCCCCGAGCGCGACGCCCTCTTAGACGGTTCGGCTGCGAGGCCTGGTTACAACGGGCTCCTGCCCCGCAACGCGCTTTCGGCTGCAACGACTGCACTGCGGTCTGGTCCCAGGCCTACGTTCGCGGTCTCGTCGGATTTTTCAGGAGTTGGCCGAAGGAAAGGGTCTTCATCGACCCGGCTGGCCAAGCCAGAGAAAAAGCGGGCAAAGGCACAACGAACGCCGCGGAATGTACGACAAACGAAAAAGCATGGCAATCGGCCGCAATAGGGTCGGAAGGCCGGTTCGAAGCCTTGCGATAGCGCGGCTGTACGCTCTCAATCGCGGGCGATGCGCGGCCCGAAAACGGGGCGCCGTTCGCCGCATCCGCACCGTCAGGAGGCGTCCTCGAGAAGCGGCGCCAGCTCGGCGAGGTTGCGCACCGTACGCCAGGCCGGCTCGATTTCCTGCGGCCACTCGGCCTGCGTTCGGTTCACCCACACCGCGCGCATGCCGGCGGCGCGCGCCCCTTCCACGTCCAGATGTGGATCGTCTCCCACATAGATCACCTCGTCTGCGGCAAGACCCGTCGACTCGATGGCCTTGTGAAAAATGACCGGATCAGGCTTCAGGGCGCCGACCTGGCGCGCCGCCACGCTGCGCTCGAAGAAGTGGGCGATCCCGATCTTGGTCAAGTCGGCGTTGCCGTTGCTCGCCGTAAACAGCCGGTACCGGGACTTGAGTTCTTCGAGCGCGGCAGTCGCGTCTTCGTACAACTCCACTTCGTTGCGCGCCCGCATGAACACGTCGAAGGCTTCGTTGGCCAGCGTCTGCGCGTAGCCGAAATCGCGTGCGTGATCGCGCAGCGCCTGCAGTCTCAGAAACGTGAAATCATGCTTCATCTGCGGGTATAGCGTCGCAGTGCGCTGGCGCGCTTCACGCATCGTCTCGACCGTATGCACCGCAACGATCCGCGGACAGCGCTCGGCCAGATAGTCGTACATCGCCTGCTCGGCGCGCTGGATCACCGGCCAGACGTCCCAGAGCGTATTGTCGAGATCGAAGCAGATTGCGCGAACGGGCGCCATGGACACAGTCACGAGTCGCTAGTCTCCAACTGCGCCAAACCGCGCTGCACGTCAGCCTTGAGATCATCGAGATGTTCTAGGCCGACGGAGATTCTCAGCAGCCCCTCGCTGACGCCGGCGCGCTCGCGCTCGGCCGGCGTGATACGTGAATGCGTAGTGCTCGCCGGATGTGTGATCGTCGTCTTGACGTCGCCAAGATTCGCCGTGATCGACATGAGCCGCACGGCGTCGATGAACGCCCATGCGCCTGCGCGGCCGCCGCGTACTTCGAAGGATACGATGCCGCCGAATCCCTGCTGCTGACGGCGCGCGAGCGCGTGCTGCGGATGGGATTCCAGACCGGCGTAGAACACGCGCAGCACGGCGGGCTGCTTCTCGAGCCAGCGCGCCAACTCCAGCGCCGCCGCCGAATGCGCGTGCATGCGCAGCTCCAGCGTTTCGAGCCCCTTGAGGAACACCCATGCATTGAACGGGCTCATGCTGGGACCGGCGGAGCGTACGAAGCCGAATACGTCGGTTCCCACGACACGCTCATCGCCCACGACGGCGCCGCCGACGCAACGCCCTTGGCCGTCGAGGAACTTGGTGGCCGAATGAATCACGAGGTCGGCCCCCAGCGCGAGCGGCTTCTGCAGCGCAGGCGTACAGAAACAGTTATCGACGGCGAGCAACGCGCCGTGCTCGTGTGCAACGTCGGCGATCGCACGGATGTCGGCGATCGTGCTGAGCGGATTGGAAGGCGTCTCGAGCAGCAACAGGCGGGTCTTATCACGTATGGCGCGGCGCCATGCGTCGTTCTCGTCCGGGCGCACGTAAGTCACGTCCACGCCGAACTTCACGAGGTAGCGGTTGAGCAGCGCGATCGTGGAGCCGAACACGCTGTCGGAGCAAACGATGTGATCGCCGGATTTCAGCAGCGCCATGCACACGGCGAGAATCGCGCCCATGCCTGAGGAGGTCGCCACACAGGACGCCCCGCCCTCCAGCGCCGCCAGCCGCTCCTCGAAACAGCGAACTGTGGGATTGGTGAAACGCGAATAGACGTTGCCCTTCTCCGCCTCCGAGAATCGCGCCGCCGCTGCGGCTGCGCTGTCGAACACATAGCTGGAGGTGGCGAATATCGGCTCGGCATGCTCGCCTTCGTGTGTGCGCGAGTGTCCGGCGCGGATGGCCAGGGTGGCGGGATGATGCATAGCTGGTGCTGACGATGATTGCAGTCGGCGGACGCCCGCCGGGAAGCGAATCCGGCCGCGGCGCAAGGCTGGCGAATAGTGTAAGAGAAAGCCGCGGGACGCGGGCGGCGACCCAGCGTTTACCTACCCGTACAAGGCGCAACCGACAAGCAGGAATTGCGTGTCTAGAATCGGCGATCTCTCCTCGAGCAGGAATCAGCGCATGCGTTGGGCGTCCGCAGTCGACACCGACAGCTCCCTGGACGTGGCGGTCGGGCAGGCGGCTGAAAAGATCTTCACCGACCTCGGACGGCGGGAACCGGATCTGCTCATCGTATTCGTCAGCGCCGAGCACGCCGCCCGCTTTGAGGAGCTGAGCGTGCTGCTGCATCGGGAATTCGAGAACACGTTCTTGTTTGGCTGCTGCGCGGGCGCGGTGATCGGCGGCGGCCGGGAGATCGAGGATCGTCCGGGGCTGTCGCTGACCGGCGCGCTGCTGCCGGGCGTGAACCTTAAAGGGACGCATCTGGAGGCGTCGCAGACGCCGCCGCTGTACGCCGGGGCGCGCGTCTGGGAAGGAGCGCTGCGGATGACGGCGAGTCAGCAGCCTTCCTTCCTCGTGCTGGCCGATCCTTTCAGCTTCGACGCCGAATCGTTCGTCCGCGGACTGGACCTGGTCTACCCACTTGCGCCCAAGGTCGGCGGGCTGGCGAGCGGCGCCCGGCACGCCGGCGGCTCGGCCCTGTTCCTCGGGCGGGAGATATATCACTGTGGATGCATCACGCTCGCCATGACTGGCGACGTCGCCGTCGATGCGGTCGTGACTCAGGGCTGCCGCCCGATCGGCGAACCGCTGTTCGTCACATCGGCGCACGAGAACCTGATACGCGAGCTCGACGGTCGTCCGCCGCGCGAGGTGATCGCCGATGTGTTCGAACGCATGGCGGCTGCGGACCGCGAGCTGTTCGGCCAATCGCTGTTCCTCGGACTCGCCATGCGGACCGACGCCAGCGAGTATGTGCCCGGCGATTTCCTCATCCGCAACATCCTCGGCATGGATCCACAGAGCGGTGCGCTCTGGGTCAACGCAACCATACCGACGAACAGCGTGGTGCAATTCCACCTGCGCGATGCAGCCACCTCCGCCTACGACCTGGAGCGCACGCTGAGCGGTTACCGCGCCTCTCACCCAGTCACGCCCGAAAACGGCGCCCTGCTCTTCTCATGCAGTGGGCGCGGCGTCGGGCTGTACGGCCAGCCGGATCACGATTGCAACGCATTCCGACGCCTGGTCGCCGATCTGCCGATAGGCGGCTTCTTCTGCAGCGGCGAGATCGGACCAATCCAGAACGCGACCTACCTGCATGGGTATACGAGCGCGTTCGCGATCTTCCGGCCGAGGAGATAGGAGAAGGCGGAAAGGAGAGACGGGAGAACGCGACTCCGAAGTCGCGCCCTGCCGTCACTCCGCCGTCCAGCGATCGAGCCACTTCTCGACTTCGCGATGCCACTGGATGCTGTTGGCCGGCCTGAGCACCCAGTGATTCTCGTTCGGATATATCAAGAGTCGGCTCGGCACGCCGCGGCGTTGCAGCGCCGTGAACGTGGCGATCCCCTGCGTATAGGGCACGCGGAAATCGAGGCGCCCGTGAATGACCAGCATGGGCCTGGACCATGAGGCGACGTGGTTCACCGGGTTGTGCTTCTCATAGTTCTCGGGAACGTCGAAAGCGGCGCCGCCGTGCTCCCACTCGGTGAACCACAGCTCTTCGGTCATGTACGCCATGCTGCGCGTGTCGAAGATGCCGGCGTGATTGACCAGACACCTGAACGGCTCGTTCCATACGCCGGCTATCCAGTTGACCATGTAACCGCCATAGGAAGCGCCGAGTGCGCACATGCGCTCGCCGTCCAGCCAGGGAAACTGCTCGAGCGCCGCAGCCAGGCCCTTCTGCAGGTCCTCGAGCGGCTTGCCGCCCCAGTCCTGACTGATGGAGTCCGTGAACGCCTGGCCGTAACCGGTCGAACCGTGGAAATCGATGAAGACAGACGCATAGCCCGCACCCGCGTAGGTCTGCGGGTTCCAGCGATAGCTCCAGCTGTTGCCGAACGACCCCTGCGGGCCGCCGTGCACGATAAAGGCGACCGGATAGCGCCGCGCCGGATCGAAATTCGCCGGCCGCAGCACGTAGCCGTGCACCGCATCGCCTCCCGCGCCGGAGAACGTGAATTGCTCAGGTTCGCCCAGCGCGAGTTGGGCGAGGGCCGCGCCGTTCATGCGCGGCAGCTCGCGCAGCTCCCCGCCGCGCAACGTCAGCGCATGGAGCTCCGCCGGCGACTTGAGCGACGACAGCGAAAAGACGATTTGTCGCTCGCCTACCGAGAACGACTCGACGCGCCCCGGGCCGGTGAGCATGGTCGGTTTGCCGTCCTTCACGCCGACCGCCCAGAGCGGGTGCTGACCGAAGTGGTCGGCCGTGGTGTAGATCGCGCCCCCGTCGGGCGAGAATGCGATCGGGCCGGCCGAGCGATCCCAGTTCTGCGTCAGCGCGCGCCGCTCGCCGCTCTTCAGGTCGAGCACCATGATCCGGAAACGATCTGCCTCGAAGCCGGGACGCTCCATGGCGCGCCAGGCGAGCAGCGCGCCGTCCCGCGAGAACACCGGCTGTGCGTCCCAGGCCGGGTTGTCCGCCGTGAGATTGCGCGGTTCACCGCCTTCCACGGCCACCTCGTACAAATCGAAGTTCGTGGACCACGGCTCCGAACCGCCCTTCACGCGCGCGCTGAAGACGATGCGCGCGCCGTCCGGCGAGAACGTGTAGTCCTCGGCGCCGCCAAAGGGCTTGCCGGGCACGTCCGCATCGAGCGCCGCCGTCACGCCGACCGGCTCGAGCGCGCGCCCGTTCTCGATGCGCAGCACGAAAAGCTGCGAAATGCGACCATCTTTCCAGGCGTCCCAATGCCGTACGAACAGGCGATCGTAGGTCTTGCCGCTTTCCTGAGACTGCTCGCTGCGATCGATCCGTGCACGCGTACACGCCAGATCCTCACAATCCGGGAAGACCTCCAGACTGACCGCCAGCATCGCTCCCGTGGGCGATAGCCGATACGTGTCCACATCGAGCGGCAAGTCGGTCACCTGCTCGGCTTCGCCGCCCTCGAGCGGCAGGCGCCACACCTGCGACGAGCCGCTGCGCGCCGACAAGAAGTACAGATGCCGCCCGTCGGGCGACCACGCGGGCGAGCTGTCGTTCTCAGGATGCGTGGTCAACCGCCGAGGCGTCGCATTCTTTGCGGCGAGGTCAAGCAGCCACAGATCGGACCGGCCGCGATCGTTTTCCATGTCCGTTTCGCGCACCGCGAATGCAACCATGCCTCCGTCCGGGGAGAGCGTCGGCGAAGAAACGCGCTTCAGGCGCACCAGATCTTCCACCGAGAAGGGCCGCTTGTCCTCCTGCGCAGCAACCTGGGCCTGAGCAGCGGCGGACAGCAGGCACGCGAGGGCGAAAGTCGAAAGCCAACGTCGCATTGGGGTCAGCTCCTGGGGGTCAATTTGCGCAGTATATCCGCGGCCGACTGCAGCCTGAGCCGAACCGCCGCGATCGGTCCGCCCAACGATCAGTGCGCAAGCAAACGGCGGCGCAACGCGCCCGTCACACGCATTACGTGCATTTTGCGCAGCGCCGTCCGGATCGGATGCTCCTTGCGAAACACAAGATCACGCCACCTTCAGCGCAAGCGAAGACCGCGAACGGCCGGCGTCCAGAAGCGGCTCCAACAGCTGCGCCGCCAGATGACGAACCACCGGCGCAACCACGCCGTCGCCGCACAGATGGTAGGCTTCGTTGTAGTTCCTCGGCAGACGGTATGAGTCAGGCAGGCCCATCAATCTGGCCGCCTCTCGCGGCGCCAGCAGCCGCGAGCGCACCCTGTTCTTCTCGACCACGAGGATCATCTGCCTGCTGGAACCGCCTGAGGGCGTCCGCAGACATCCAGCGACATTATCGAAACGGACCTCCGCCCGCTGAACCTTGCCACCCTGCTCATCGAGCCGTGTTCTGCGGTAAAGGCCGCCGACGAGGCGACGTCCCGAGCGCTTCGCCTCCTGCACCTTCTCGAGATTCAGCGAGCTCATCATCGCCAGCAGCCGAGCAGTCTGCGCCGCCGAGTGCCATTCCACCCCTTCGGGGTTCTCTTCGATGATGTCTGCAAAGCGCTCGGATCTGGGCGGGGGCGCAGGCAACCGCCACCAAACCCAACGCTCTTTAACGGACCCTTTCAGTTGTTCATAGGCGCTCTGCAGGGCGGGCGCTCGCCAGGGTTGCGCAGCAGTGCTGTCGATCAGATCGGCGTCGATCGCAAGATCGGCGTCGACGCCGACGATGAAAACCCGCGGCCTGGACTGCGGAACGAACAGCTTCGCGTCCAGCACGAGCGCGCCGAATCGATAGCCTGCGCTCGCGAGCGCCGAGCCTATGGCGGCGAAATCAGCTCCTCTGCGAGAGGTCAGCACGCCATACACGTTCTCCAGTACGACGAGCGTCGGCTTTCTGTTCTCCGCGGCCAGCGTGCTCACCAGCTTCCAGAACGGCCAGAACGCGCCAGAGCGAGTCTGCCGCTCACCTCCCTCGGCGCCGATGCCGGCGTACTTTCCCGCGAGAGACAGGTCCTGACAGGGAAAGGACGCCCAGACTAAATCAGGCGCGCCGGGCAAGTCCCGCGACGACAACTTCCTGACGTCTTCGATCAACAGCTCATCGCCGCCCCAGTTCTCGCGGTATGCACGAGCCTTCGAAGGATCGAGGTCGTTGGCCAGAAGGCAGCGCCAACCCTCCCCCAGACCGAGCCGCGCCATGCCTCCGCCGGCGAAGAACTCGTAGAAGGTTCGCTGATGTTCCACGGGTGGGTCAATTCGGTCTAGATTCGGATCGCAGTCGATCTTTTCCATAGCCGCTTAAAGAACATACGCTACACGAGATTTTGCCGGCTCCCTCAAACCTAAGGCACTCGCTCATCGCAGGGCATCCCCAGGCAACATCAGATTGATTTCGTGGCCTTCTTGTGCAAGCGGCCGAACTGTGGCGCCACATTTCGACGTCCCGCAAGCCTTGCAGGCGGCAGCCAGTCAGCTGCAGTTACTAATTCTACTATCTCAAGCGTACATTCGATGCGACCAAAGCAAGCAATAGAACGATCTTGCCTGCGCACGCTGGAAACGAAACAGGTACGCTGAGCAACCGGCATATTTCCTCATCCCGTACACAAGACGAGAACGCAATCGTCGTCGGCACTCCACATCAATCAACGGAGCTCATCCCCGCGTGCGCGGGGAACACTACGTGCACCCAAAGACGGAAGAGTGGATACCCCGGTTCATCCCCGGCTGCGTGAGCATCAAGAATGGGCGCCGAACAGAACGCGATGCGACCAAGCTCGATGCAGCGCGCGACCAACTTTGCGCGCGGCTCGCTCATGGGCGTGACGACGGACATGCTTGGCGCCCCCGTTGACTTAGCGACGACGGTAATGCGGCCGTTCGGCTACGACGTCGAGCGCCCCATCGGCTCGTCTGATTGGATTGCCGAGAAACTCGGTTTCGCGCCGAGCGGCGATGCGGCGAAGATGGGCGGGCGCATGCTAACCGGGCTCCTGACGCCAGGGGGCCTCGCCAAGGGCGCCTCACTTGCGGCCTCGCTCCTGGCGGCGAAGCTTTCGCCGGCGGCTCGAACCGCTGCAGAGCTGGCCCGAGCATCCTGACGCCTTCAAGTACGCGATTTCGAAGGCCCGGGATTTTCCGACTGCAATGCGCCAGATCGCACCCGAAATGGATGTCGCAAAGAGGAACATCGGCGGCTTCGTCAAGGAGGGCTACGAAATCACGACGCCCGCTGACAGAAAGGCGTTCGCGTTCTTGAACAAGGACGGGACGATTGAGCTGGACATCAGCAATTTCCATGGCGGCGGGGGCGGCAGCGCCGTGTACCAAGCGGTCGGCGACTGGGCGGCCAATCAAGGACACCGCTTCATTGGCGATACATCGGGGCTATCGCCTGTCGCGCAGATCCGCCGCACGCCGAACATGCTCTCAAGCGCCTTACGACATGGCACGACGGCGCATCTGGAGCCCCACCCTCTGCAGATCACACCCGAGGTGAAGGGCGTGCAGCCGCTTTCGTGGCGGCCCGGAGATGACGCGTACAATGTGAGCCAACTCGCTGATTCGTATGTGAAAACACATCAAAATCTCGTCCCGGAAATCAGCGGAATCAGGTATAATACCGAGGTCGGAAGGTTCGAGGATGAGCTAGGCCGTGCAGTCACAGACGAAGAATTCCTTGAACTCCTCAAGCTCGCGCGAGGACGTGATTTATCTCTCACAGATGTCTCACGAGGAGTGGCAGGCACGCCTCCGATTGGTAGCAGCGACCTTAAAAGAGTGGCGCTCCTCCAGTCCGGCTTACGCTCATTACACGGACGAGGACTGGCTCAATCTGGCAGAGAGCTGTCCCAACGTAATCCAGCCCTACATCCTGCCCTAAGAGGGCTGCTCTACGGAGCAGCCGGAGCCCTGCCTGTCGCAGGGCTTTTGCATTCCCAAGATGGCGCTGATCGCCGTGGTTCTGGCGAGCTATGACCGTGCGCGCAACCTGCGTATGCACTGATTCGTGCATGCGCGGCCCTACTCAACAGCAGTGAGGAGTTATGGATCCCGAGAACAACATCGTCGATGACGAGCCCGAAGAGATCGGCCAGGCCGACACTGCCGAGACCGGCGAGGACACGCCGGTAGAGCAGACGCCGGAACAGCAAGACGCGGACATGCTCGCAGCGGTGAGCGCCGCGATCGACGAGCAGACGGTCAAGCCGAAGAGCGAGGAAACGCCGGCCGAGGGCGACGATGCGCCGGGCGCCGAGACACAGGAGCGCGACGAGCACGGCCGGTTCAAGGCGAAGGCGAAGCCCGCGGAGGGCGAGCCGCACTGCGATGGGCATGGTGGCGCCGCCTATGCCGGCTGGTGCGCCGCCCGCCGCGCCACCCGCCCCCAAGCCTCCTGCCACGTTTAGCCGTTCTCAGCACGGCGGTCTTCTTGGTCGCGGAGAATGCTACCCAAGGCAAGTCTCAGTTCGTGAGACTGACACACCCAGATACCGGCAAAGCCTGCGGCCAACGGCGCTCATACCCGGGCCCGCGCTGAGAGATGGCCGGCCCTCCGTCTTTACTGACGCCTGACCCGCGGTTCCCGAGGCAAAGACCAGTCGAACCCGCGTCAGCGCCCGTTCACCCCTCATCCAGCCGCCAGGCCGCCTGGTATTTGATTCCCAGCCGCATGATCTGCTCGAGCAACTGCGGATAGGTCATGCCGGCCGCCTTGGCGGACTCCGACAGATCCTCCTCGTCGCTGATATTCGGGTTGGCGTTCGCTTCGAGCACGAAGACGCTGCCGTCCGGACGCATGCGAAAGTCCATGCGTCCATAGCCGCTCATGTAGAGCGCGCGGTAGATGCGCTTGGTCAGCTTGCCGAGATACGCCTCGCAGCCGTTCGGCAGGTTTTCCGCTTCGCACGTGTAGATGTCGTGCTTCTCGCGGTAGCGGCGGTCCCATTTCACCTTGCGCGTGGCGATGCCCGCCATGACGTCCGACAGCGTGCCGAACTGCATCTCCCACACGGGCAAGGTGCGCAGACGCTCGTTGCCGAGCACGCCGACGTACAGCTCGCGCCCCTCGATGTACTCTTCCACGAGAGCGTCCGCGTTGGTCTGTTCGTGGATGAACTGCACGCGCTCCCTGAGCCGATCCACATCGGTGACGATGGAGGCCTGGGAGATGCCGAGCGAGGCGTCCTCGGTGGTCGACTTGACGAACAGCGGAAACTTGAGCCGGCGCGGCACGTGGAAGCGCCGGCCGCGGCGAAACACCGTGAAGTGCGGCGTAGGGATGCGATGGTAAGAGAGAATCTGCTTCGAGAGCGCCTTGTCGCGCGAAATCATCATGCCGCGCGGATTGCAGCCGGTGTACGGCAGCTTCATCAGCTCGAGGAACGCGACCACGTACTGGTCGTAGGTCACGATGCCCTGGAACTCCTCGAGCAGGTTGAAAGCGATGTCGGGCTTCCACTCGGTGATCACCGAGCGCAGCTCGGCGATGTTGTCGCTCAAGCCGAGCGCACGAACCTCGTGGCCGGATTTCTCCAGGCAGTTCATCACGTCAAGCTCGCTGCGGAACTCGTCGATCTCCTTTTCCTTGTAGCCCCGCAGGCTAGGCGGCGGCACCAGGCTCTCGTGCATCAGCACCAGCACCTTCAGCGGCTTCATCTGAGCGACGCCCCCGCAGAATTCTTGTTCATAGGGTGAAACGCTCCCGGTCGCGACGAAGTATGTCCAGCAGTATGCCCTCCAGCATTCTCAGCACGGCGCGCTTGGCTTCCCGCCTGGAGCCGTCGACTACCAGGCGCAGCTCGCGCGAGCGCTGAATGACTTCGTCGATCACATGATCGACAAGATAAGGATACAGTCTCGAGCGGCGCATGAGCATGCGCTCGATCTGCGGGCGCGATTCACGCATGAACGTGCTCGCACGCACGCGACGTTTGCCTGGTTGCGGCCTGCCGAACACCCGCAAAAGACGATAATCGTATTCCTCAGGCGCACCCATCTGGTAGCGCGCGCACTTGCGGCGATAATGCTCGGCGAGCGTACGGGTGTTTTCGCTCAGCGGCTCTATGCGGTAGCGATTGTTCACCGGCGGGCGCTCGCCGCGAATGCTCTTCATCAGCGCCTCGACGCACTCGAGCTTGCGCAGCGCGGGCCAGCCCTGGTATTCACGGCGCCAACGGGCGCGCGGCTGCATCCAGACGGCGAACGTCTCGGCGAAATCCTCGGCCGGATGGCTCTGCGCGTACCAGTGTCCCAGGTGCAGCACGAAATCGCGGCTCGCCGGCCGCGGCTGGTAGACCTCTGGGTACGGGCGCGAGGCCTTGCCGAAAGCGCGCCGCCACTGTTTGCGACGCCGCAGCCGGAAAGCATTGTCGATTGCGTGGCCGAGTTCGTGCCGCAGAATGCGCGTCATCCAGTTCGCGTTGCCGCCTTCGACTTCGTTCATCATGCGTCGCTCGAGACGCATGAGCCGCGGATGCGCCAGGTAGAAGGGCACGGCAAGCCCAGGGACGCCGTCCGGCGAGAACCACTCGGTCGAGAGCCACACGTGCGGACGGAAGCGAATTCCGCGACGCTGCAGCTCGCGCTGCACGGTCGCGAGACGGTGCTGCACGCTCGTGCCCCGCAGCGACAGCCGCAAGTCGCAGAACCGTTTCTCGAGCAACTCCTCATCGCTCAGGCGCACCCATGCAGGCTCGCGCCCTCGCGTTCGCTTGGTCGCCTTGTTGCGCCGGGCGCTGGCAGGCTGTCTACGGCGCGTCGTCATGTCAACGGAGCAGCTCGAGCGCAAGCGCGCGCAGCTCCGGCTCGTCCGCAACGAGCCTGCGCCAGTCGAGCGGGATGGCCTCGGCGCCGTAATAGGCGCCGCACAGTGCGCCGAGCAGAGCCAGTGCGGTCGACGGCGCGCGGCGCGCCGCCGCCGCGTCCAGCAATGCATCGCGCAACGAAGCGGCGCCGGAGAAGCTCGCTATCGCGGCTCGCGTCACGCCCAGGGCGTCGTTCGGATCGGCCTCGGATTCGCGTCCGGACAACGCCGCTTGTACTTGCGGCTTCAACGTGCGGGCGCGCACGAGTTGCATCGCGGGTCCGCCGAACTCGCTCAATGACCCGGCGTCGACGCCGGAGAGCGCATCCAGCAGCTCGCCCGCCCATACGCGACACAGGTCGAGCACGATCGGCGCCTGCTGCGTTGTGCGCGAGCATTCCGCAGCCATGGCGATCGCCGCCTGCGGCTCGCGATTGAACGCCAGCACGACCGCCAGCGTACGCGGCAGCGAATGCGCATCGAGGTTCTTCGGGTCATGGGAGCCGGCGTGCGGCTTGCCGGACCACTGCCAGGCCGCAAGCGCCCGCTTGAGTTCGGCGGGGACCGCCGCTGCGCCCACGCTGCGCGTCCACTGCAGATACCTGCGCATCTGATCGTCCGGTTCGCAGGCGCCGTGTGCGACCAGGCTTCTGGCAAGCGCGAGCGTCATGGCTGCATGCGGCGCAGACTGCAGCCGCGCTCCGCCCGCCGGCATGGCGGGATCGAAGCCGCCTTTGAGAACGAGGGCGCCCAATGCTTCGCCGACCGCCAGCCCGACGAGCGCCCCCTCGAAACGCGAGCTGGGGCTCACGGCTGCGCCGGCGCCGCGAGCGGCGTCCCGCCACTCGCGGACGAATTGCACCTGCTCTGGCGTTTCAGGGACGCTCGGCCAGCGGCGCGAGCGAGCGCACTGCCGCCAAAGCGTCTGCAGGTGTTCGAGCGCCTGCTCGTTCGACATACCGCCGCGGATCAGATGGCAGGCCACCGCCATGCCAGTGCGTCCGACGCCAGCGCGGCAATGAATGTATACACAACGCTCGCTCGCCAGCTCCGCCTCGATCGCGTCGACGATCTGCGCCATGTGCGCCGCGGACTGCGGCACGCCGTGATCGACCACGGGCAGGCGCCGGTAGCGCATGCGCCGCTCAGTAAGCCCGGCCAGCAGGTGCTCGTACGCGGGCTCTTCGTCAGGCTCGGTGAGATCGATGAAGCTGTCGACGCCCGCGCTCAGCAGCGCCTGCAAGCGAGCGATCGCATCGCCCTGCGAAGTCGACCCGGGATACTCTCCGGCCAACAGGCGGCCCGGCTCGACCCAGTAGCTGTTGGGCAGCGGTTTGCGCGCGTCGGAGCGTGTGCGGTCGAACCAAGCCATCCTGGGAATGATAGGGGAAGAAGCGCTTCGCGGTCAGCGGTTCGGCGGGCGGCGCCCGCCGCTTGTCCGTTGCGGTTGGTGGCCTGGACAACGCTGAACGAGCGCCGTCCGATGAGATCGCGAGTTCGCGAACTCTGGCCTTGCGACCACGGTCATATTGCTCGGTCAGCAGCCTCCGGGCCTAATCGGGCTTCCTCAAGTCGTAATCGACTTGTCCGGTTGCGAATTATCGCCTTAGGCTTCATTGTCAAGCGGCGGCGCCCACACCAACTCCAAACAGCCAACCGCTCTCCGAGGACTTCCATGTCACTGCTTCGCCGTCTGTTCGCCGTGCGCTCCGTGGAATCGATCGTCCAGCGGTTGGACACGGCGCCGCCGCTCAATCGCGTGCTCACGGCGTCCTCGCTCACGGCGATCGGGCTCGGCTCTATGATCGGCACGGGAATCTTCGTGTTCACCGGCCAAGTGGCTGCGCAGAACGCCGGACCTGCGCTCACCATCGCACTGCTGATCGCGGCGCTCGGCGCCGGACTCGCGGCGATCTGCTACGCCGAGTTCGCCGCCATGATTCCCGTCTCGGGCAGCGCCTACAGCTACACCTACGCGACGCTCGGAGAGGCCACCGCTTGGTTCATCGGCTGGAACCTGTCGCTCGAGTACCTGATGTCCGCCTCCGCCGTAGCGGTCAGCTGGTCCGCCTACGTGGTCGACCTGCTCGGCAGGTTCGGCGTGGAGCTGCCGAGCGTGCTGACCAACGCGCCGCTCGCCAAGGTCGAAGGCGGCGGGCTCATGCTCACCGGAGCGATCATGAACGTCCCGGCGGTGGCCATCGTTGCGGCGCTCGGCTGGATCCTCTACATCGGCATGCGCGAGTCTTCGTGGACCAACACGGCCATGGTGGCCATCAAGATCGGCGTGATCGTGGTGTTCGTCCTGGTCGGCTGGTCCTACGTGGATCCCGACAACTGGCGCCCGTACCTGCCGCCCAACACCGGGACGCCCGGCCAGTTCGGGCTCACCGGCCTGTTGCAAGGCGCGGCGATCATCTTCTTCTCCTACATCGGCTTCGACGCCGCCTCGACTACCGCACGTGAGACCCGCAACCCGCAGCGCGACGTGCCGATCGGCATCCTCGCGGCGCTGATCATCTCGGCGGTGCTGTACGTCGCAATGGCGACCGTGATGACCGGCATGGTCCACTTCACGCAGCTCGGCGTCGCCAATCCCGTGTCCGTGGCGCTCAACGCGCATCCCGAGATTTCCTGGCTAGGCGAGCTCGTCGAGGTGGGCGTCATCATCGGCATGACGTCCGTCATCCTGATGTCGCTGCTCGGCCAGCCGCGCATTCTGCTTGCGATGGCCGAAGACGGCCTGCTGCCCCAGCGCATGGCCGCCGTGCACCCCACGCACCGCACGCCGCACGTGGCCACCGTCATCACGACCGTACTGGCGGCGCTGGTCGCCGGCGCGTTCCCACTGGACGTCCTCGGCGAGCTCATCGTGATCGGCATCCTGCTCGCCTTCACGATGGTGTGCATCGGCGTGCTGGTGCTGCGCTACACGAAGCCAGACATCGCACGACCCTTCCGTGTGCCGTTGGCGCCCGTCACCTGCGTGCTCGGCGCGGTCGTGTGCGGCGGCATGACCTACTTCCTGCCGGCCGACACCTGGTGGCGCTTGCTCGTGTGGACAATTCTCGGCTTTTCGATCTACGCAGCGTATGGCTATCGTCACAGCAAATTGCGAACGGAGCAGCCGGGCGCTGAACAGCCATGAATGACACGCAAACGACTTCGGCGAGCGGCTACGACGTGCGACCGCTGAGCGACCAACAGCGCGACAAGCTTGCACAGTCCCTGAGCGCGGAGGAACGACATGTGCTCCTGAATCAAGGAACGGAGCGTCCTTTCTGCGGCGCACTGCTCAACAACAAGCAAGCGGGCGTGTATGCCTGCCGTCTGTGCGGATTGCCTCTATTCAGGGCCGATGCGAAGTTCGAATCTGGGACGGGCTGGCCTAGCTTCTACTCGCCGTTCGATCCCGGGCACATTCGCGAGCTCGTCGATCCCAGCCATGGGATGACCCGCACCGAGATCCGCTGCCGCCGTTGCGACGCCCACCTCGGGCATGTATTCCCGGACGGTCCGCCGCCCACTCATCAGCGCTACTGCATGAACTCGGTTTCGCTGCAGTTCTATCCCCAAGGCGAGCAGCCGCCGCAGGCGACGCGCGAGCAGTAGCGCTTGCTCTGCGCGGCGCCCTCGGAATCATTACTCCTTATGGCGACGATGCGAGGCGAACGCGATCTTGTCCAGCACGCCCATCAGCAGTGCGGAAACGACGAACGTCAGGTGAATGAGCACGTACCAGACCAGCTTGTCGTTCGGCGTTTCGCGCGCGTCCATGAATACGCGCAGCAGATGAATCGAGGAGATCGCAACGATCGATGAGGCCACCTTCAGCTTGAGCGAGTTCGCATCGAGCTTGCCGAGCCAGCCGAGCTTCTCACCGCCGTTGTCCACGTCCAGCTTGGAGACGAAGTTCTCGTAGCCGGAGAACATGACCATCACGATGAGGCTGCCGACCAGCACCAGGTCGACCATCGCCAGCAGGCTCAGCACCAAGTCCGCCTCGGCCTGCTCGGCGTGCGCCAGCACGTCCGTGAACACATGGCTGAAGACGTTGAATACTTCGACGAAGAACGTCACGCCGAGCGCGACCAGCGCCAGCGACAAGCCCAGATACACGGGCGCGAGTATCCATCGGCTTGCGAACAGCAGTCTCTCGATATGTCTTTCCATCGGCGGTCCGGCAAGGGCAAAGGCGCGAATTTTACCTGTCAGCCCGTCGGGATCGTAAGCAGGAGGCGATCAGTAGACCCTCCATAACAGCTCATCGAGCTGCGCTTCGCGCGACGGCCAGCCGTATCGCTTCAAGTCGATGCGCCCGCCGAGCAACACGACCTTTTCCCTTTCGAGTCTGCGACGTTGCTGCTCATAGGCGTCGCTGCCGACCGGAAAGGAGATTCGCCCGCCTGCATTGACGACCCTGTGCCATGGAACCCGGGCGCTCGTCTCGCGCAGCACCGTTCCGACGAGCCTTGCACGGCGCGGCAGCCCGGCCGCATCGGCCACCTGGCCATAGGTGCTCACGCGTCCGCGCGGAATCCGGCGCACCGCTTCCAGGATGCGTTCGGCGCTCGACCCAGCGGCCGAGCGCGCCGCCTTCGCGCCGGCTGTGGAACGACCTGTACTGGATCGCGGAGCGCGAGGCATGCGCAAGCTCGATCAGATGGGAATGCGGTCGTGCACGGTCTGCTGCGAGCGATCGGCGCGGTCCGGATTGCGCCGTCGCTCCCCGCCCGACAGCGCCACGCCGAGCGCCGCGACGAACGGCAACACACGCTGCAGGAAATCGCCGGGAGCATCTGGCAGCAGGTGGAACAGCGTCGAGAGTACGAAGGCCGACCAAAGCGCGCCTAGCATGGAGCCTGGGCGTATGCGCTTGCCGCTCAGCCGTACGACCAGGAGCGGGCCGAGCATCGCGCCCAGCGTTGTGTACGCGTACAGCGCATGGTCGAGGATCCCGTCGGGCGCCAACAGCCCCACGCCGATCGCCGCCAACGCGGCCGCCACGACGCCCGCCTTCATCCACGCAGCGGCCAGCAGCGGGCCGCCGCTGCGCCTGAAGTCCACGGCGAGCGACGTTGCAAGCGTGAAGAGCGCCGCACCGATGCTGCCGATCAGCGCCGCAGCCAACGCGACGCCGACCAGCGCGCCCAGCCATGGCGACAGCGGCCGCACCGTTAGTACGAGCAAGTCGTATTCCGGCCGATCCAGCCCCGAGTGCAGCGCGCTCGCCGACCAACCGCAGAGTACGACCAGCGCCGGCAGCAGCGCGATCCAGACAAGCGCGAGCCACTGCACACGCCGCAGCGTCGCTGCATCGCGCAGCGCCATGAAGCGATTCAAAGCCTGGGGTTGCCCGCACATCGCCAAGCCCAGACCGAATCCGCCGCCCGCCAGCGCGACTGCGACCACGCCGCTCTTGCCGGCGAATACGTCGGTCCACGTCGGATCGGAAGCGGCGAGCGCCGCCGTGAGCTGATCGGCGCCGCCGAGCACGGCGTTCGCCGCGACCAGCAGCATGGTCGCGACGGCGGCGATGATGACGCCCTGGAAGGCGTCGCAAACGGCCGTGGCGTGCAATCCACCCACGAACAAGCACACCGCCACGATCATTACGCCAGAGACGACGAGCGGGTCGGCGCTGAGCCCGAAACTGGCTTCCAGGACTGTTGCGCCGGCGCGCAGCCCCGCCCCCGCAAGCAGCAAGAGCATCGCCGCAGCGAGCAGGCCTGCGCTGCGAACGAACGACGGCTGCAGCCGCTCGCCGGCGTCGATGCTCAGCAATTGGATCAGCGTGACCGCACCGCGCCCGATCGCGGAGCTCTGCAAGCGAGGCGCGACGTAGAAGAGCGTGACGACGCCGCCAAACAATGCGCCGAGCCAGAGCCACACGGCGGAATATCCGAGCGTGAACGCCGCCGCGCTCATGAGCAGCAACAGCGGCGCGCTCAGAATCGCTGAGCCGTAGCCGATCGCCGCGAGCCATATCGGCAGCCGGCGGCTCGCGACCGCGAAATCTGCGGCATTGTGCGTGCGCCGCCCCGCCCATGCGCCGAGCGCGAGCAACGCGGCTGCGAAACACAGCAGCGCGAGGATCGCAGCGGCCTTGCCTGTCATGATGACGCCCTCATCGACGCGCAGCGCCCGGATTGCGGCCGTTCGGGACTATCGCCCGGCCGCGAGGCGCGCACGAGCAGTATCCAGGGTGCGACAGACATGCGCCACGCCGTCAGCGAGCCTGATCGTCGGTCGCGCCACATCGTCCGCAGGGATGACGTACACGTTCTGCGCGCGCACAGCGGCGATGCTCTTCCAGCGCAACCAGCTTTGCTCCGCGCCCCGAGCCACATCGGTGACCAGAATCGCCTCGGGGTTGGCGGCGATCACCGCCTCGACGCTGACCACGGGCGCAAGCTGATCAAGATCCGCGAACACGTTGCGGCCGCCGCACAATGCGACGATCTCGCTGATGATCTGCGCGTCGTTCACCGTATAGATCGGCCGATCGTTCACCTGCACGAACACCCTCAGCTGTCTGCGTCCAGCGTAGCGCGCGCGCAGATCGCCGATGCGCGCTTCGTAATCGGCGGCGGCGGCCGCGGCTTGCGCCTGCGTTCCGGCGATGTCGCCGATCGTCCGAATCGCATCCGCCACGTCCGCGAGGCGCTGCGTGCGAATGCTGAGCACCGACAGGCCGAGCGATTCCAGCCGCTCGATGGTCGGCGCCGCCGTGCCGGACTCCCAGGCCAGCACTATGTCCGGGCGCAGCGCCGCCACGCGCTCGAGATCGATGCGAAACGCATCGCCGATGCGCGCGATCCGCCGCGCCTGCGCGGGGTGATCGCTGTATTCGACGACGCCGACCAGGCGCCCGCCGGCCCCGGCAGAAAACGCGAGCTCGGTGAGATGCGGGGTGAGGCTGACGATGCGCTGCGCGGGCTCTGCCGGCGCTGCGGACGGTCCGAGCGCCAGCCAGCAAAGCGCCACCGCGGAGCAGGTGCGCAGCATCGCAATGGCGCTGGTCATGGCCCCAGGGCGCTCAACTGCAGCAGGGCGCGCAGCCGCGGCCAGTCGAAAGCCGGGCCGGGATCCGTCTTGCGCCCCGGCGCAATGTCGCTGTGTCCCACGATGCGCTCCGTCGACAACGTAGGGTAGGCGTCGCACAACTCGAGAATCACCGTACTGAGCATCCTGTACTGCATCGGCTCGTAAGGCGTCCCATCCTCACCTTCGAGCTCCACGCCGATGGAAAAATCGTTGCAACGCTCACGGCCGCGCCAGTTCGAGACGCCCGCATGCCAGGCGCGCAGGTGGAAAGGCACATACTGCACCAACGCGCCGTCGCGTCGGATCAGCAGGTGCGCGGACACTCTCAGCGCCGCGATCGATGCGAAATAGGGGTGCGCGTCCGCCGCCAGCCGGTTGGTGAACAGCTCGTCGATCCAGGGCCCGCCGTACTCGCCCGGCGGCAGACTGACGCCATGCACGACGATCAGCTCCGGCGCCGCTCCCGCGGGGCGCTCATCGCAATTGGGCGAAGCGACCTGCCGGGCGCGCGCGTGCAGGCCGCTGCTCACATCGATGACCGGCGGCGCGAAGAGATCTCGCATGGGCCGGGCAGTTTGCATTCTGCCCCCCGACGGCACAATGCTTGCTTTCGTATCTTCGACGCCCCGTTCCTACTGCGAACCATGCGACTGAACCGGATCTTCTGCGACGGCCCGCTCGCCGGCGGCGCCGAAGTGACGCTGCCTGCGGCCGGCGCTTACCACGTGACCAGGGTCTTGCGGATGCGAGAGAGCGCGCCGTTGATTGTGTTCGACGGCGTTCAGGGCGACTTTCGCGCCGAGATCTCCCGGATTGACGGCGGCCAAGTGGTCGTGAGGCTGCTCGAGCAACTTCCCGGGACCGCGGAGTCGCCGCTGCGCATCACGCTGGCGCAGGGCGTCTCGCGCGGCGAACGCATGGACTGGACGCTGCAGAAGGCCACCGAACTCGGTGTTGCGGCGGTGACGCCGGTGCTGACCGCCCGCAGCGTGGTGCGTCTTGATGAGAAACAGGCGCTGCGCAAACAAGCTCACTGGCGCGGCGTCGTCATCAGCGCATGCGAGCAGTGCGGCCGCAGCCGAATCCCGTCGATCGCCGAGCCCATCTCCCTGAAAACCTATCTGGCGAACACCCGCAGGGAAGGGCTGCGGATCGTCTTGAGCCCGACCGCGCCCGGCTCGCTGGCCGGCTTTGCCAGTCTGCCGAGCCGAGTAGAGCTGCTCATCGGCCCGGAGGGCGGCCTCGATGACGATGAGTTGATGGCTGCACAGCAATCCGGCTTTACGCCCGTGCGCCTCGGACCACGCGTGCTGCGCACGGAAACGGCGGCCGTGGTCGCGCTGAGTGTGCTGCAGGCGTTGTGGGGGGATTTGCAGTAGGAGGAGAAGCGGTTAGCGGTTAGCGGAGAGAAGAGAAGCGGTTAGCGGTTAGCGGTTAGCGGTTAGTTAGGAGGCGCGACGCCACGATTGAACGAAACCGCCTTGAACGCATGGCGCAGTTCCACTAACCGCTGACGAAAACCACGAGCCCTCGACACTGGAGGATTACGCAGTGCCACTAACTGCGTGACGAAACCCGCGAACCGTCGACGCCGGAGGATGGCGCAGTTCCTCCGAACTAACCGCTAACCGCTAACCGCTAACCGCTAACCGCTTCTTTCCCGCTAACCGCTAACCGCTTCTTTCACGCCGCCCTCGTCTCCTCCGCAATCATCCGCTCAAGGTGCTCGAAGTCCGGCACGAGCGGCGATTCGTTCAGCATGCGCACCTGGCAGAGGACCGGCCCGTGATCGGAGAAGATCCGGCTGGGATCAGCTTTGACAACGTCGGGATTGACGCGCACCAGCTGCGGGAAGCCCTGCGTGACTACGCCGAAGTAGCCGGCCGTAAGCTGATTGCTCAGCCCGACGAAGATCACGATGCGCGTGCGCGCCCCCGCCTGCGGCGGCGCCTGACCACAAGCCGCCTCGAACGAGATCACCGGCACGGCGCGGCCGCTCCAGTGAATGGCGCCCAGATGCCAGGGCGGCGCGCCAGTCATCGGCTCGGGCGCCTGCCAGGTCACGACCTCGGCGACGCAGGCGCGCGGCACGATGAGTCGTTCGTGCGCCAACGGAACGAGCAAGCTGTAGAGTTCGTTCATAACGGGAAGTGACTAGTGACGGGCGACCCGTGACCGGCTTGGCGCCGCCGAGCGGCGCGCCAAGAGCTTCCGTGGAGGGCTATCAGGTTTGCACACATCGACCAGTCACCAGCCACGAGTCGCTTTCTTGCGCGCCTCGACCAGCGGCTCGATCGCATCCAGCAGCTGATTTTCCTGGTACGGCTTGCCCAGATAATCGTTCACGCCGAGTTCGATGGCCCGCGCTCGGTGCTTCTCGCCGACGCGCGAGGTGATCATCACGATCGGAACGTCCGCGAGCCGCGCGTCGGCGCGCACGTGCGAAGCCAACTCGTAGCCGTCCATGCGCGGCATTTCGATGTCGAGAAGAATCACGTCCGGCACGTGCTCCTGCAGTATCGAGAGCGCATCGACGCCGTCCTTGGCGGTCATCACGCGCATGCCGTTGCGCTCGAGCAGACGCTGCGTCACGCGGCGCACCGTAATGGAGTCGTCCACGACCAGCGCGAACGTGCGCTGGTCCTGCTTCGGATCCTGTGCGAGCTGCGCGCGCCCGCGCCACTCCGAGCGCACCAGCGCTCCCATGTCCAGGATGATCACGATGCGCCCGTCGCCCAGGATCGTGGCGCCCGCGATGCCGCGGATGCCGGCGATCTGCGGCCCCACGGATTTCACCACCATCTCGCGGCTGCCGACCAACTCGTCGGTGATCACGGCTGTGGAGTGCTCGCCCGCGCGAATCAGGATCACGGGCGCCGACACGTCCGCCTCCGGCAAAGTCGACGGACCGCCGCCGATGAATGCGCCGAGGTGCTGAAAGCGATAGATCTGCCCGCCGTAATTGAAGGTCGGCGTCTCCTCGGCGAGATGCTGCTGCACGAGCGAGCGCGGCACACGCGCCACGCCCTCCACCGAGGGCAACGGCAGCGCGTACAACTCCTCGCCCGTGCGTACGATCAGCGCCTGCGTGATGGCCAGTGTGAACGGCAGGCGGATGGTGAACTTGGCGCCCTGGCCGGGTTTCGATTCGGTGAACAGCGCGCCGCCCAGCTTCTTGATCTCGTTGACGACGACGTCCATGCCAACGCCGCGCCCGGCGTGCTGCGTGACGGCGCTCGCGGTGCTGAATCCCGGCTCGAGAATGAGCTGCAGCGCTTCCTCGTCGCTCAGCTCGCGCCCGGGCTTGAGCAGGCCGCGCGCCCGTGCGCGCTCGCGCACTGCATCGACGTCGATGCCTCGCCCGTCATCCTCCAGCACGATGACCATCTCGGAGCCTTCGCGGTGCAGGCCCACGCGTATTACGCCGGTCTCCGGCTTGCCGGCGGCTATCCGCTCCTGCGGCGTCTCCATGCCGTGCACGACGGAGTTGCGCAGCATGTGCTCGAAGGGCGGCAGCATGCGCTCGAGCACCTGCCGATCCAGCTCGCCCGACGCGCCCACCACGACCAGCTCGGCGCGCTTCTGGGTGTCCGCCGCCACCTGGCGAACGAGGCGGCTCAGACGCTGCACGTGCCGCTGAAACGGCACCATGCGCGTGCGCATCAGTCCGTTCTGCAGCTCGGTGACGACGCGCGACTGCTGCAGCAACAGGTTCTGCGCCTCGCGCGTGAGGTTTTCGAGCAGCCCCTCGATGCTGGCGACGTCGCTCACCGATTCGGCGAAAGCGCGTGAGAGCTGCTGAATCGTCGAGTAGCGGTCGAGTTCGAGCGGATCGAAATCGGCGCGCCCCGGCCGCTCGTCCTCGTGGCGATGCAGGATCTGCGCTTCGGTCTCGAGCTCGAGCTTGCGAAGCTGCTCCTTCAAACGCGTCACGGTGCGGCCAAGCTCTGCGAGATTGAATTCGATCGAACTGACCTGCTGCTCCAGGCGCGAGCGGAAAATGCTCACTTCGCCGGCGTTGTTGAGCAACGTATCGAGCAACTCCGCATCGACGCGCGCGAATTCCTGACGCTCGACGGCCTGGCGTTCGCGGCCGGGCAACGCCGGAGCGCGCTCGGGCGGCGCCTCGGCCGCATCGGGCGGAAGCTCCGGCGCGAGGGAAGCGACGTCGAGCGCAGCCTGCTCGACCGCCGCCGAAGCCGGCGGCGTCTCGCTCACGCGCACCGATTCGCGCGGCGCAGCCGCGCCGAGCTCATCGGCGCCGAACTCTGCTTGCAGTTCCGAATCAGCGTCCGCGCTCACCGCGTTCGCGCCGTCCTCGTCGACGCCGGTGTCCGCGCCTTCGACGACGGCGCCG
>JAVEVD010000002.1:120949-167746 GCA_034005205.1 Steroidobacteraceae bacterium
CGACGGCGCCGCCAATGACCTCGAGATCATCTGCCGGACTGGCGCGCAGCTCCGCGCCCGACCCGACCGGCTGAGCGTCGACATCCCCTGTCACGCCTTCCGGGAACGCATCGGGCGCCGTTTGCGCCGCCTCACCGCCGCGCTCGGCGGCGGCTGAGTCGGCGAGCCCTGAAGCTGGAGCGGCGCTCGCGGTTGGCTGCGGCTCGACATCCGGTCCGATGAACGCTTCCGTCAGCGTCGGCACGATGTCGGTCGCCGAGCTCGCCTGCGGCGCCAGCACCTCGACATATTCGTCGAGTACGGGCGGCTCGGCGTGATCCGCGCGGCTGCTCTCCACCGCCGCCGCGGGCTGCGGCGAAGGCGATGCGGGCGCAGGCTCGGACGCAGACTCGGGTTCGCCGGCCAGCGCGCGAATGCGCGCCATAAGCTGGCGCGCGGGCGCGCAGCGTTCACCCTGATTGACCAGGTCCCGCATGCGGTGCAGCTCGTCCAGGCTCGCCTGCAGCGCGTCGAACACGCTTTCCTCGGCCGGAACCTGACCGCTCTCCACGAGCTGCATGAAAGTCTCGAGCTCGTGGCTCAAGTCGCCCATGGCGCGCACACCGGCCATGCGAGCGCCGCCTTTGAGCGTATGCACGACGCGCTTGAGCTCGAACACCAGCGCGTTGTTGGCGCGATCGGACCGCCATGACGACAACGACTGATCGGCGGCCTCGAGCAGCTCGGCGGCTTCTTCGGCGAAGATCGCGGCGACCTCGGGATCGAAATCCGCATCGCTCGCGTCGTCCTCGGAATCCTGTCCGGGAGCTTCGAGCGCCGCTGCGGCCGCGGCAGTCGGCGCCCGCGGCGTCTCCAGCGGCGCAGGCGCGCCGACCGAATCAGGGTCGGCGACGATCGTGGCGGTCTCGAGTGTGCAATCCTCGCCGGAGGGCTGCGTGAGCGCAGCGTCCGAGGACGACTCGGACGGCTCGGCCTGCAGCACCGGAGCTTTGAAGTCGGCGGCCCACGCTGCGGTTTCGACCACAATGTCCGACCCGATCTCGGCGTCATCAGCGCCGGCCGGCGTGCGCTGCGCCGCGCTCTCCTCGACGAGCACGCCGTCCAGGGCGTCTTCCTGCCGGGGCCGATCAGGATGCTGGGCCGCGGACGGCTCAGCCTGCAGGAGATCGAGTTTCGAGTCCCGACTCTCGGCAGGCTCGGCGTCCGCAACTTGCACGTCGGCGTCCTCGAGCGCGAAGTCCCCGGCTGCGGAAACCTCGACGGCGAGCGACTCCGTCTGCTGCGCGTCGAGCTCGGGCGCTGCGAGCGTCGAGTCTTTGCTCGCGAGGAATTCTGGGGCCTGCGGCGCGACCTGTTGCGGCGGCGCCGATTGCGCCGAATCGCTCTGATGCGCGCCATTCGCGGGCCGAGACGGCGGCGGCAGATGCTCAAAGCTCCAGTTCATTACGGCGAGCATGCTCGCGTCGGTGGGCTCGATCTCTATGACATCGCCCGTATCCGCGACATCGTCCGTATTTGCGCCGAACGGTTCGAGGTTCGCGCGCCGACCTGCTTCGTGCGATTCGAGCGCCGGGCGCTCCATGGTCGCATCCAGCGCCTCGGCCAGCCGCGAGATCTCCACATCGAGTGAGTGCTCGAGCTCGTTCAATCGAGCGATCAGCTTGGGGTGATCCACAAAGAAGCCGGTGTCTTCGTGAATGTGCTCGACTACCCGGGTGATCGCTTCCGAGGCGTCCTTGAGCGCCTGCAATCCTGCAACCGACAGACCGATGGAGTTGTCGTAGAGCTTGCGGATGTAGCGATTGAGCGGCTCGGCGACCTTGACGCCCTGTCGGGCGCCCGCGGTCCTGGCGGCGCCGATCAGAGTGTGACAGGAGCGATGCAGTTGTTCGGTGACCGGGTACGGCGGGCTGGCCTGCTCGCAGGCCGCCATGAACTCACGAATGACGGCGAGATGGCCGGCGGTTTCCTTGGCGTAGATTTCGTGCAGCGCTGGATCGATCTCCGGCTGGGCCGTCGCTCGAGACTCGGTTTTTTTTTCCTGGGCGGCCCCGACCGGCGCCGACGCCGCAGCAGGGGCAGGCGCTGCGCCGGCCGCAGGCGCCGCGACCGACGGCGCGGCGCTGCGCAAACCCGAGATGTCGTTGGCGAGCGCAATGATGCGCTCGACATCGACGCCGGGAGCGCGTCCGCTTTCGAGCTGTTCGACGAGCTCGGGCGCGGCGGCGATCGCCTCGCGCAGCAGGGCCATCATGTCCGGCGTGCGTTCGAGCGTCTTGTTGATGACCCGGTTCAGGAGATTTTCGATCGACCAGGCGAACTCGCCGATGAGCTGAGCGCCGACCATCCGTCCGGAGCCCTTCAGGGTGTGGAACGAGCGGCGCACGTTCACCAGCGCTTCCTGATCCTGCGGGTTCTCATCCCAACGCGGGAAGAGCGACTTGAGCCGGGCGATCTCGTCTTTCGCTTCCTCGATGAAGAGCTCGAGGAATTCTGGGTCGATGTCGCGATCGGGCGTCTTGGCCGGCGGCGTCCTGGGCGCTGCGGCGGGCGCTTTAGCGCTCGCCGGTTCGACTGTGCGGTACAGCACCGCGGTGCGCTCATGTTCGGTCGGCGCAGCGACCGTGGTCGACATCGGCTCGATGACCAGCGTGCGGGTGTGCTCGGAGTCCGCGAGCTCGGCGCGCGGCACGGCCCGCGCCTGTCCGAGGAATTTCAGGCAGGCCTCGGCGTTGTCGAGCATGTACCATGGATCGGTGCGCCCGGCTTGCAGCGTCTCCATGTAGTACTCGACGGCCACGATGGCGTCGGCCAGGCGGTCCACGGCTTCCTGCGGCAACGTCAATCCGTCGCTGCGCAGGAAGCGGCTGAGCTCGCGGTCCACGCCTTCCATGATCTCCACGGCGCGCGTCTTGCCGAGCATCAGCAGGCCCGCCGTGATGCCGCGCACCAGTTGCGGAATCTGGTCGACGGCCTGCGCCTCGCGCGGCTTCTCCATCGAATGCGCGACGGTTTCCTTGATGCGCGCCATGTTGACTATGCACTCGCGCAGCACCGCCTCGGCCACCTGGCGGAATTCGATGTCCTCCGCATCGGTCGGCCTTTGCGCCTGCTCGGAGTCGGCGGGCGCCGGCACGATCATGCCGACGAGCTGCTCATCGAGGCTGTCCTCGACCTTGATGAGCGTAGCCGCCATACCGAGCAACGCCGCTTCGCTCGCCGGCGAGCGCTGCGCCACGATGGCCTGCAGACCGGCAGTCTCGATCTGCACCTTGTCGCGCAGCTCGCCGAGACCGAGCACGCCGAGGGTGTCGGCGATCTTTTTCAGCAGCTCGAGCTGCGGCGCGAGCTCATCGACCTGCGTGCCGCCCTGACGCACGAAAATATCGAGCGCGTCCTTCACCCGTCCGAGGTCTTCCTTGATGGCCGCGGCCACCGTCTTCATCAGCTTGACCGACGGCGCCGAGAGGCTTTCGCGCGCCTGTTCGATGCTGTCGTCGACCGGCAGCAGCTCGTTCAGGCGGAATGAAGCTCGCACCGCGGCGACGCGCGCGCCAGAATTGCGCGCGCGTGCAACGTAGTAGAGTAGATTGTTCAACAGCTCGAGGGGCGGCGAATCGGCGTAGCGCGCTTCACCACTTTCGTAAAGGCGCTTCATCTCGCGATCGGCGTGGCCGAGCAGCCGCTTGATCGACGCGCTGCCGTCGAGCCCGCCTTCGCGCAGCGCCTCGAGCACCGCGCCGACCACCCACCACAACTGGAAGACGGGCTGAGTGGAGGCGACCTGCTCCAGCTTCTCGGCCGCGCCAGCCAGCATCTCGAGGTTCTGATCGACGCGCTCGCCCTTGATCCAGCCAAGCAGCCCGAGCTGGAAACGCCCGCGCAACTTGCGGGCCCATTGTGCGGCGTTGAGCGCCGGTTGCGCGCCGGAGCCGGGCTGCGGGTTCGCCTGCTGGTCCGAACTCAGGTTGAGCAGCAGGAGCGTGCCTTCGGACAGCAGCGCGTGGCCGCGCACCGCACGCAAGTCGTTCAGCAGCGGCAGCAGCACGAGAGCCATGTCGCGCCCGCCGCTCATCACCCGCTCGAGATAGGTCGGCAGCTGAACCATGGCGCGCATGAGCGCATCCAGTCCTTCGGCCAGATGGCGCTTCTCGGCGAAGTTGTCGATCAGGTATCGCGACACCTGCCCCATTTCCTCGGCGAGCAGCGCCGCTCCGTACACCTCGGCCACGCGCAGCGCGCCGTGCACGCTGTGCAAGTGTTCGTGGCACTTGCGCAGCAGCACCGGATTTTCCTGCTGCTCGCCGAACGCTTCGAGCGCGGCGCGAGCCTCGTTCAACTCGGCGGAGAGCTCGCGTGCGACGATGTGCAGCGTTTGCGATGAAACCTCGGCCATGATCTCCCGCCGGCTCTAGTAAACGTCTGGTCGGCCGCCGTTCGACGACGTCATCGAACGGCCGCTCGCGCGCGCGTGGATCTCACGCATGCAGTCCACCGACCTTCTTCGGTTCGGTCCGGGCGTGGGCGGACGCACTCGCGCCAGACTGCTCGGTCAGCAGCACGGCGCCGGCGGCGTCCGGCAGGCGGAAGCCAGAGACCGATTTGCGCAACTGCGCGGAGAGCTCGGCGAGCTTGCCTACGGAGCCGGACGTCGCCGCCGAGTTCTCCGCTGTCTGTGCGCTGATCTCACGCAGCACGCCCATATTGCGCGCGATGTTCTGCGCCGCCGAGGCCTGCTGGCGCGCGCTCGCCGAGATGTTCTGCACGAGGCTTGCGATCTGATTGGAGACCTGCTCGATCTCTTCGAGCGCCGCGCCGGCGTTCTCCGCGAGCAGCGCGCCGCCGACCACGTCGGTGGTGCTGCGCTCCATGGACACGACCGCCTCGTTGGTGTCGGCCTGGATCGTGCGCACCAGCACCTCGATCTGCTTGGTGGCGTTGGCGGCGCGCTCGGCGAGACGCTGCACCTCGTCGGCGACCACCGCAAAGCCGCGACCCGCTTCGCCGGCCATTGACGCCTGGATCGAGGCGTTGAGCGCCAGGATGTTGGTCTGTTCGGCGATGTCATTGATGAGCTCGACGATATTGCCGATCTCCTGCGAGCTCTCGCCAAGGCGCTTGATGCGCTTGGAGGTCTCCTGAATGGTTTCGCGGATCGCGTTCATGCCGTCGATGGTGCGGCGCACCGCTTCACCGCCCTTGTGCGCCACATCGACCGAGTGACGCGCCACGTCGGCGGAACGCTCGGCGTTGCCTGACACTTCCTCGGTGGACGCGGCCATCGCCGCCACCGACTCGGAAGCGAGCGCGACCTGCTTGGACTGCGCTACGGACGCCTTCGCCAGCCGGCCGGCCGAGACCTGTGTTTCCTTGGCGGCGGCGTCGAGCGAGACGGCCGAATCGTTGATCGTGGCGACCAGCTCGCGCAGCGCCTCGATCGCGTAGTTGATCGAGTCCGCGATGGCGCCGGTAATGTCTTCGGTGACCGTGGCCTGCACCGTCAAGTCCCCGTCCGCCAGGCTCGATAGCTCATCGAGCAGGCGCAGGATCGCTTCCTGATTGCGCTCGTTCTTGCTGGCGTGCAGCTGCAGCGTCTTGCGGATGTTGCCAGTCATGGCGTACAGCAGCGTGAGCAGCGCGAGCGCGATCAAGCCGCCGACGAGCAATGCGAAGGTCAGCGCCTCGACTCCAGGGAAAAGCGGCGTCGAGCCGGACGCCGCCGCCGCTGCGCGACCCTCGAGCCGGGCGTACAGCTGCTCGGCGCTTGCACTGAGCGCACGGGCCGCTGCGTGCGCGCCGCGCACGCGATCGGCCGAGCTGATGGCGGCGCGGATGCGCTCGCTGAGCTGGGCGTACAGCGACCTGAGTTGCTTGTAATGCGCCTCGGCCTGCGCGCTGGACGCCCGCGGCAGCGTGAGCCCCGAGTCTTCGCCGCCGAGCGCGCCCACGACCTGGCCCAGGTACTCGGCGCCGTCGGCGAGCCGGCGCGCGATGGCGTTGGGATCGTCCACTGCGTTCACCAGCGCCTCTACGTCCTGCTGCACGCGCAGGCTGGTCAGCTCGAAGCGTCCGAGATGGCGATCGATGCTCTCCTTGTCCGCCGGGCTCAGTCCGCCCATGGCGCCGGCCACGTTGCCGAGGCTCTGCAGCAACTGCGGAGCGATTGCGCGCACGTCCGTCGCGGTCTGCCGCACGTTCTCGATCGACTCGCGCGCAGCAACGACGACGCCCGCCTGCTGGCTGAGCGCCTCAGTCGCCTCGAAGCCCTGCACGTCGGCGCCGAGCGCCGCCGCGAGCGCCGCGAAGCGCGTGCGTGAGCGCTCGAGCGTCTCGAAGCCGTTGGCGGCGCCGGCGAGCGCCGCGTCCGCCTCGAGCGGAATCCTCTGCGAAAGCGCAAGCAGCTCGTTCGTCTCGCGCGCGTGTCCCGCGCCGGAGCTCATGGCGTCGAGAACCAGCAGACCGGCGGCGAGCGCCACGCAGATGAGCGCTGCGGCCATCAGCGCCGGCAAGAACCGCAGGCTGTTCATCTTGTTGACTTCGGCCATGTATACGCCCTACGTAAGCGCGGATTCAGCCCACAGGCTCCTGACCGGACGCCGCCGAAGCGGTAGCGCTGCTGTACTCATCATCTAGCACTCGTTCGACCCGGTGGAACCGTCGCCCGGGCAAGCACTCCATCCGTAAACCTGATCCTCGATCTCTACATCCGGGGCAGGCGGCGTCGTTATGACGCCGCCTGCAGGAACTCAGCGCTCTCGAGCAGAGTACGCAGGCTGAACACGGGCCAGATCTCGGCGCCTCGGCGGAACGCGCCGGCCAGGTACCGCTCGCAGCGCACGATCGTCGGCGGCGGCGAGCTCGAGAATTCATCGTCGGCGAACCTGCGGAAGCCGAGCACCTCATCGACCAACAAGCCCGCGGGGATCTCGCGGTGGTGCGCCACCAGTACGCGGCTCGAACGCCCCGTCTGTGTGAGCCCGCCGCCGAGGAAGGCGCGTAGATCAATCACCGGGAGGAGCTGACCGCGCACGTTGGCGAGCCCGCGGATCCAGGGCTTCGCGCCCGGCACGCGAGTCAGCACCGGTGGAAAGCCGAGCACTTCGCGGGTTTCCTCGCGCGCCGTCAGGAAGCTCTCTGAGCTTAGCCGGAACGCGACGCCCACCCATTCGCGCTCGCCGCCTGCATCGCGCCCCTGTCCGACGAGCGCCGCGCGCGCGAGCTTCTCGATTTCCTGAAGCAGCTCGAAGGGCTTGTCGCGCAGCGTCCTCAGACTGGCGATCGCGGGTGCGGCGGTGGTCGTCATCGTCAGGCGCCTTCGCGCACACTCAGCCGGCCAGCGCGGCCTGCGCCTTCTCGATCAGCTTGTCCGGCGAGACCGGCTTGACCAGATAATCGACCGCGCCCTGACGCATTCCCCAGATGCGATCGGTCTCCTGGTCCTTGGAGGTGACCATGATCACCGGGATCGATTTGGTGTCCGGATCGGAAGCGAGCTTGCGGGTCGCCTGGAAGCCGTTCACGCCCGGCATGACCACGTCCATGAAGATCAGGTCGGGCTTCATCTCCTTCGCCTTGCGGATCGCCTCAGCGCCGTCGCTCGCGCTTGCGGTGCGGTAGCCGTGGCGCTCCAGCGCCTTCTGCATCACATGAACTTCGGTGGGCGAGTCATCTACGATGAGGATCAGTGCCATACCTTGCTCCGCGATACCCTGCCTGAACCGGGCGGTCGCCGCTGTTGCGTTCACGCGCATCACCTGACGAGCGCGCCAACGTGCGTTTCGATCGCCTCGAGCAGCTCGTCCTTCGTGAAAGGCTTGGTCAAATAGTGCTCCGAGCCGACAATGCGGCCGCGCGCGCGATCGAACAATCCGTCCTTGCTGGACAGCATGATGACGGGAATCGAGCGAAACACCTTGTTGTGCTTGATCAGCGAGCAGGTCTGATAGCCGTCGAGCCGCGGCATCATGATGTCGACGAACACGATGTCGGGTTGATGATCGGCGATCTTCGACAGCGCATCGAAGCCGTCGACGGCGGTGTACACCTCGCAGCCCTCTTTGGTGAGCAGCGTCTCCGCTGTGCGGCGAATAGTCTTGCTGTCGTCGATCACCAGCACCTTCAGACCCGCAAGACGTGGGGCGGTGTGGTTGGCGGCCAGGTTCTCCATCGCTTACCTCTCGCTCACTGCGCCCGCAAGGCGCAACCTTGCTCGCGCGCCGGGTCACGAAGACGCATGCGGCCGTGCGATTCGCGTGGATGACCGCGGCGCGGCGCCCGATTCGCCCGTTCCGATCGCCCGTTCGTATGGCCGCCCGCTCATTGGGCCCGTCGCGCCATCGCTTTCTTTGCTGGCTTGCGCGATGGCCGAAACTTTTAACATATTGGTTATGGAGCCGCCATTGGCCGCGTATCTATACTATGAAGCTCGTCACATGGCTTTTGAAGCGGATAGCGGATAGCGGATAGTCAGAGGCCCAAGCTGCCGCCGCTCAAGCCAGCACAGTTCCTCTGAACTATCCGCTATCCGCTATCCGCTTCCTGCCTCCTCCGCTTCCTGCCCCGTCCGCTCGCCGGAGCTCGATCATGACTTCCCAGCCTCGCGTCCTCGTCGTCATGGACCCGATCGAGACGATCAAGCCAGCCAAGGACACCACGCTCGCAATGATGTTGGCGGCGCAGCAGCGCGGCTGGTCGCTGTGGTGCGCCGGCCAATCCGATCTGTGGCTGCGCGACGGCGTCGCCTTCGGCAGGCCGCGTCCGGTGCGCGTCCGCGACGACAAGGCGCGCTGGTTCGAACTCGGCGAAGCGCATCAGGCGCCGCTCGCCGACTTCAACGTGGTGCTCATGCGCAAGGATCCGCCGTTCGATATGGAGTACATCTACACGACGTACATCCTGGAGCGCGCCGAACAGCAGGGCGTGCTGGTGGTCAATCGGCCGCAGGGGCTGCGCGACATGAACGAGAAGGTCTACACCGCGTGGTTCCCGCAATGCTGCGCCCCGACGCTCATCACGCGCGACATGGCCGACATGCATGCGTTCCTCCGCGAGCACCTGCGTATCGTGTGCAAGCCCCTGTACGGCATGGGCGGGCGCTCGATCTTCGTCATCGATCGCGGCGACAAGAACGCCAGCGTGGTGTTCGAGACCATGACCGAGTACGGCTCTCGCTACGCGATCGTGCAGAAATATATTCCCGACATCGTCGCAAGCGGCGATTCGCGCATTCTGGTCATCGACGGCGAGCCCGCCCCGTACGCGCTCGCCCGCATCCCTTCCGACGCCGACAATCGCGGCAATCTCGCCGCAGGCGCGCGCGGTGAAGGTCGCGCGCTCAACGAACGCGACCGCTGGCTGGTCGGGCAGATCGGTCCGACGCTCAGGGAGCGCGGCATGCTGTTCGTCGGCCTGGACGTCATCGGCGGCTACGTCACCGAAATCAACGTGACGAGCCCGACAGGCGTGCGCGAGCTCGACAAGCAGTTCGGGACGCAGATTGCAGGGTTGTTGATGGATGCAATCGAGAAGCGGCTATGAGCTGGGAAGCGGATAGCAGATGGCGACGGATGGTTCAGAATGGAGCGCCCTCGTCTGACTGTCCGCTATCCGCTTCTGCCCGTTATGAGCGACGCCCCTTTGCAGCCCGCACAGCCGCGAACGGCCGTCACTGACGGTCTGCCGGCGGTCAAGGACCGCCTCACGACCACTCTGTTCCTGGCGGCGTTGTTTCATGGCGTGGTGATCCTCGGCGTGACGTTCGCCGTACCGCACACGCCGGAACGGCGTACGCCGACGCTCGAAGTGCTGCTGCTCACCGGCCAGGATGCGCACTCCCCGGACAATCCCGACGCCCAGTACCTCGCGCAGCGCAGCCAACAGGGCGGTGGGACTACGGACGAGCGAGTGCGCCCCGCGAATCCGGCTTCCTCGGCGATCGCGGCCCAGCAAGCCGGGACAGCCGACGGCGACGGCGCCGAACTGCGCGAAGCGGTGGACGGCCGGCGGACGCCCGAGGTGCTCAGCGCCCGCAGCGACCGCAGCGAGGTGGATTACCGCAGCGGCGACGAGCGGCCCGCGCAGGACGCGCAGACCCCGCTGGCCCTGTCGCCCGACGCCCCGAGTCCGGTCGCCACTCACGCGACCGATAGGACGCTGCAGCTGCGCGGCCAGCGTCCGGACGGACAGTACGAAATCGTGCCGAATACGCGCGAGTCGGAGCTCGCGCCGTACCTGGACGCCTGGCGACGCAAAATCGAGCGGCTCGGGACGCTCAACTTCCCGCAGACCGCGCGCGGGCGGCACGCCGGCAATCCGGTGCTGGAAGTCGCGTTGCGGCCGGACGGGGCGCTCAGCCAGGTCGTGATCCGCCGCTCGAGCGGCCGCAAGGATATTGACCAGGCGGCGCTCGCTATTTTGCGCCTGGCCTCGCCGTTCGATCCTTTTCCGCAGGCGCTGCGCTCGCGCTACGAGGAGCTGCGGTTCGCCTATGAGTGGCAGTTCCTGGCCGGAGAAGGCGGTTAGAAGCGGATAGCGGCTAGTCAGATGCGGTGCGCTCAGGGGGCTCGAGTTCGGGCCTGCCCCGCCTTCGCCGTATCAGCGACCTCACCGGCCAAAGATGCAGTCTAGCCTCCGAACTAACCGCTAACCGCCAGCCGCTAACCGCTTCTATAATTCCGTCATGTCCGCCGACGGATTTCTCACCAATCAGTTCCTGATCGCCATGCCTGCGATGGCGGACGACAATTTCTTTCAGACGGTCACATTCATCTGGGAGCACAACGAAGAAGGAGCTCTCGGGATCATCATCAACCGGCCGCTGCGGATGCGGTTGGGGGATGTCTTCGAGCAGCTCAGCATGTCGACCGAGCCGGGCGTCCACAGTGAGCAGCCGGTGCTGCAGGGGGGCCCGGTGCAGACCGATCGCGGCTTCGTCGTGCACCACTGCGGGGGAAGCTGGGAGCACACCCACCGGATTTCCTCGCGCATCCAGGTGACGACGTCTCCCGACATTCTGGGCGCCATGGCGCGCGGCGCCGGCCCCCAAGTCGCCCTCGTGGCGCTCGGCTACGCCGGCTGGGGCCCCGGGCAACTTGAAGCCGAGCTTGCGCAAAACGCCTGGCTGACCGCACCTTGCGATGAGCGCATTTTGTTCGATACGCCCTACGAGCAGCGTTGGCTGGCGGCCGGACGGCTGCTCGGCGTGGATCTCGCCACGATCAGCCCGCACGCCGGCCACGCATGAGCGAGCGCGGCGCACCAGCGGCGCCTCCCGAACTCATCCTGGCCTTCGATTACGGCTCGCGCCGCATAGGGGTGGCCAGCGGTGAAACGCTGACGCGCACGGCGCGTGCGCTGACTACGCTGCAGCGAACCACCGGCGTACCTTGGGACGCGATCGACGCGCTGGTTCGCGAATATCAGCCGCTGCGGCTCGTGGTCGGCTTGCCGCTCAACATGGACGGGACGCCTACCGCCTTGACGGACGACTGTCGCGCCTTCGCAGCGCAGCTCAAAGCCAGGTATGCAAGACCTACCGTGCTGGTCGACGAGCGGCTCAGCTCCCGCGAAGCCGAGGCGGCGCTGCGCCAAGCGCGCGCCCTCGGACTGAAGCGCCGGCGCACAGCGCATGCGGACGTCGACAAGGTCGCCGCGCGCATCGTGCTCGAGCGCTGGCTGGAGAATCCGGAGGCGGCGCACGAGCTGTAGCGTCGAGGAATCTCTGATGCGGCCTGCTGCTGCGATCTCGACCGGATCGAGACAGCATGCATCGCGGCGTTCCTCGATGCTGAACCGTCAGGGTAGTAGGTCGACCTGAGCTTCCTTAGAATCCGCGCCCACCATGAGCATCGAGCCAAAGGCGGACCGCAGCGCCGCGGTGCAACGCGACCCCGAAGGTCGTCTGAGGCATCTCATCACGCTGGAAGGCCTGAGCCGTGAGGAGCTCACCGCCCTGCTCGATCTCGCCCAATTCTATGTACGGGCGCCGGGCGATCTCGCGCCGCGCGACCAGAGTCTCGCCGGCCACACTGTGGCCAACCTGTTCTTCGAGCCGAGCACTCGTACGCGCGTGTCGTTCGAGTTGGCCGCGCGCCGCCTAGGGGCCGAGGTCGTGAACCTGGACATGACGTCTTCCTCGCGCATGAAGGGCGAGACGGTGCTCGACACGATCTACACGCTGCAGGCCATGCAGGCGGACATCCTGGTGATGCGCGACGCCGAGCCGGGACTGCCGGCTCACGTCGCGGAGTCGGTTGCGCCGTACGTGTGCATCCTGAATGCTGGGGAAGCGCACCTTTCGCATCCCACGCAAGGCCTGCTGGATGCGCTGACCATCCGCCAGGCGAAGGGCGACTTCGCGCCGTTGAAGGTGCTCATCGCTGGCGACATCGCTCACTCGCGCGTAGCGCGCTCGGCGTGGCAAGCGCTCATGACTCTGGGCGTGGCGGAGCTGCGCATCGCCGCGCCGCAGGATCTCGCCCCGCCTCCCGGGGAGTTCGCCGGCGCACTGCGCTATACCGACATGGACGAGGCGATTCGCGGCGTGGACGTGGTGATGGCGTTGCGCATTCAGCGCGAGCGCATGAGCGGGGCGAGCATTCCCGACGAGGCGACGTATCACCGCACTTTCGGCGTCACCGCGCAACGGCTCAGGCTGGCGAAACCCGATGCTATCGTGATGCATCCCGGACCGATGAACCGCGGCGTGGAGATCGCCGGCGAAGTGGCGGACGGCCCGCAATCGGTCATTCAGCAGCAAGTGACCAATGGCGTCGCGGTGCGCATGGCGGTGATCGCGACCGTCGTGCGCAACGTGCAGGCGCGACGGCATTTCCAGTAACTGGCGGCCCGCTCGAAGGTCGAGATGAGCAGCAACGCACCGACGCATCGCGGCACGATTTTCCTGGAAGACGCCGAGGTGCTTGCACAGCGCGCGTTCGAGGGCGAGCAGTTCATCCTGAAGCTGCGGGCGCCGAAGTGCGCGCGCGCGGCGACTCCCGGCGCATTCATACACCTCAGCTGCGATGAGCTGCTGCCCATGCGCCGTCCACTTTCCATCATGCGCGCGCACGCAGACAGCGGCGATATCGAAGTGCTCTACAAGACCGTGGGGCCGGGGCTGGCGGCGTTGTCCAAGAAAAAGCCGGGCGCGCGCCTGAGCTGCCTGGGCCCGATCGGCGTCGGCTTCCAGGCGCATCTTGAGCGGCCGCGCACGCTCCTGGTGGGCGGCGGGGTGGGCATTCCGCCCATGATCTTCATGGCCGAGCGGCTGCGCGAACGCAGCGACGCGCCGTGGAAGCCGCTCGTGCTCATGGGGTCGGAAATCCCTTTTCCATTCCGCGCGCGCCCCTCCAGGATTCTTGCGCCTGGCGCACCGGACGGCGTGATCGCCTGCATGCCCCTGCTCGATGAATGGGGCGTGCCAAGCCGGCTTGCGAGCATGGCCGGCTTCCCAGGCTGCTACGAAGGCTATGTCACGGACCTCGCCGCGCATTGGCTCGAGGCTCTGGACTCGGCCGCGCTTGCGGAAGTCGAAATGTTCGCGTGCGGCCCCACCCCCATGCTGAAAGCGGCCGCAGCCGTCGCGCGTCGCTTCGACGTGCCATGTCAGGTCTCGCTAGAGGAGTTCATGGCCTGCGCAGTCGGCGGCTGCGCCGGTTGCGCCGTGCGCGTGCAAACGCCTCAAGGGCCCGCGATGAAGCGGGTTTGTGTGGATGGACCGGTGTTTGATGCGCGGCAGGTGTTTGGAAACGAAGCGAATAGCGGATAGCGGATAGTTCGAAGCATCTGCGGCATTCTTTGGACAATCCGCAGGTCTCAAACGTAAAGCACGCGCGGACCTTCTGACTATCCGCTATCCGCTATCCGCTTCGTTCCGCCAGCCAACCCCTTCTACCCAAAATTGATCTTCGCCTCGAGATTCGTCCTCGAATCCGCGTAGTTCAACGCATCTTCCATCGTGATGCGCCCGGCGCGGTACAGCTCGTAGAGCGCCGTATCGAAATGCTGCATGCCCTTCTCGCTGCTGGTGCGCAGCGCTTCCTTGGCGCCGATGACGTCGCCCTTCTTGATGAGCTCCTGCACGTGCGGCGTGTTGATCAGCAGCTCGACCGCCGCCACGCGGCGCTTGTTCTTGCCAGGCACCAGGCGCTGAGCGATGACCGCCCGCAGATACTGCGAGAGATCCAGAAAGACCTGCGTGTGCTGATCGCGCGGGAACATGTTGATGATGCGATCGAGGGTCTCGGCTGCGTTGTTCGCGTGCAGGGTCGCGAGCACCAGGTGGCCGGTGCCGGCCAGCATGATGGCCGACTCCATCGTCTCGCGGTCGCGGATCTCGCCGATCAGCAGCATATCCGGCGCGGCGCGCATGGCGCTGCGCAACGCCCGTGCGTAGGACTTGGTGTCCAGGCCGACCTCGCGCTGATTGATTATCGACTTCTTGTTCGAGTGCAGGAATTCGATCGGATCCTCGATCGTGATGATATGGTCCGAGGAATTCTCGTTGCGGTAATTGATCATCGAGGCGAGCGTCGTCGACTTGCCCGAGCCGGTCGCCCCGACCATCAGCAACAACCCCCGCTTGAGCATCACCAGTTCCTTGAGGATCTCCGGCAGCCCCAGATCATCGATGCGCGGCATGTCCGCAGTGATGTAGCGCAGCACCATGGCGGGATTGCCGCGCTGGTGGAACACGTTCACGCGGAAGCGGCCCAGGCCGGGCTCGCTGATGGCGAAATCGATCTCGAGCTCGTCGTTGAAAGCGTCGATCTGCTCCTGGGTCATCAGGCCATAGGCGGCCTGGCGTACGACTTCCGGGGTCAGCATCTGCTTGTTGACCGGAAAGATCTGTCCTTCGATCTTGATCTTGATCGGCGCATACGAAGTGAAGAACAGGTCGGACGCACGCTTGTCCACCATCAGCTTGAACAGCGGCTTGGTGTTGAGAACGACCTGGCGTTCTTCGCCGGACGCGTCCATCGGACTGTCGGTGAGTTGATCGTCGGTAGCCATGATGAATCTTGGAAGCGGTTAGGGAGTCTCTGATTTACTCTGTTTGTGTGCGACGGCTGGCGAGGCTCTGAATCCGCTATCGGCTATCGGACCTCCGCCATCCGCTCTCCGCTTCGTCTCAACGTCCCAGCACCCCTTGTGTTTCCTCCTCCATGATGCGCAGCGACGCGCTCGCCTCGTCCGACAGCTTCATCTCCCGCTTGCTTTCGAGCTTGATGCGCAGGCGCACCTCGTTCTTCGAATCCGCGTTGCGCAGAGCGTCCTCGTAAGAGATCAGTCCGCCCTCGTAGAGCTCGAAGAGCGACTGATCGAAGGTCTTCATGCCGAGGCGGTTGGACTTGGCCATGACTTCCTTGATGGCGGCCACTTCGCCCTTGAAAATCAGGTCGGCGATCAACGGCGAGTTCAGCATGATCTCCATGGCGGCGATGCGCCCGACGCCGGATTCGCGCGGAATCAGGCGCTGGGAGATCATGGAGCGTATGTTGAGCGAGAGATCCATGAGGAGCTGCTCGCGACGCTCCTCGGGGAAGAAGTTGATGATGCGATCGAGCGCCTGGTTGGCGCTGTTGGCGTGCAGCGTCGCGAGCACCAGGTGGCCGGTTTCGGCGAACTGAATGCCGTATTCCATCGTTTCGCGATCGCGGATCTCGCCGATCAGGATCACGTCAGGCGCCTGCCGCAGCGTATTCTTGAGCGCCGTGTGCCAGCTTTCCGTGTCCACGCCGACCTCGCGATGCGTGATCACGCAACCCTTGTGGTTATGCACGTATTCGACCGGGTCCTCGATCGTGATGATGTGCCCGCGGGTTTTCTCGTTTCGATAGTTGAGCATCGCCGCCAGCGAGGTCGACTTGCCCGACCCCGTGCCGCCCACGACGATCACCAGGCCCCGCTTGGACATCACGACGTCCTTGAGGATCGCCGGCAGCTGCATCTCCTCGATAGTGGGGATCTTCGCATTGATCATGCGCACCACGCAGCCGATCAGTCCTTGCTGAACGAAAGCGCTCACGCGGAAGCGGCCGATTCCTGTCGGCGCGATCGCGAAGTTGCACTCCTTGGTGGCGTCGAACTCGCGCGTCTGTTTGTCGTTCATGATCGAGCGCACCAGCACGGCCGCCTGCTCGGGCGTGAGGACGCGCTCGGACTGCGGGCGGATCTCCCCGTCTATCTTGATCGCCGGGGGAAAACCCGAAGTGATGAACAGGTCCGAACCCTTGCGCTCCACGAGGCGCCTGAGCAGATCCTGCATCAATTTGATGGCTTGTTCGCGTTCCATTGTGGGCCAGCGGTTAGTGGTTAGCGGTTGGTTCGGAAGACCTGACCATTGCGAAAGTTCACGCCGGGGCCGACGAGACTCGTCGCCGTCGAGCGCGCCGGCGCGGAGATCGGCTCGCCAGCGATGCGGACGGCTTCGGTCGGCGATCAGTCCGGAACCAGCACCGATCGGCACTAGCCGCTAACCGCCGCCCGGCGACCCCTTCCATCAAAACGCCTCCTTGTTCTGGGCGCGGAAGCGCGCCTCTTCCTTGGTGACGACGCCCTTCTGCAGCAGCTCCGTGAGACACTGGTCGAGCGTCTGCATGCCGTCCTTCTGTCCGGTCTGTATGGCGGAGTACATCTGGGCGATCTTGCCCTCGCGGATCAGGTTGCGGATGGCGGGAGTGCCGATCATGATCTCGTGCGCCGCCACGCGCCCGCCGCCGATACGCTTGAGCAGCGTCTGGGAGATGGCTGCGCGCAGCGATTCGGAAAGCATGGTGCGCACCATCTCCTTCTCGGCCGCCGGGAACACGTCGACGATGCGATCGATGGTCTTGGCGGCGGAACTCGTGTGGAGCGTGCCGAAGACCAGGTGTCCGGTCTCCGCGGCGGTGAGCGCGAGGCGGATGGTTTCCAGGTCGCGCATCTCGCCGACCAGGACGACATCCGGATCCTCGCGCAGCGCCGAGCGCAGCGCCTCGGCGAACCCGAGGGTGTCGCGATGCACCTCGCGCTGGTTGATGAGCGAGCGCTTGCTCTCGTGCACGAACTCGATCGGATCTTCGATGGTGATGATGTGATCGGGCTTGTTCTCGTTGACATAGTTGACCATCGCGGCGAGCGTGGTCGATTTGCCCGAGCCGGTCGGGCCGGTGACCAGCACGAGCCCGCGCGGCTGCATTGCAAGGTCCTTGAAGATCTTCGGCGCGTTCAGATCGTCGAGCGACATGATGAGCGAGGGAATGGTGCGGAACACCGCCGCCGCGCCGCGACTCTGGTTGAATGCGTTGACCCGGAAGCGTGCGAGCTTGGGAATTTCGAAAGAGAAATCGGTCTCGTAGAACTCCTCGTACGCCTTCCTTTGCTTGTCATTCATGATGTCGTACACCATGCTGTGCACTTCCTTGTGCGTGAGAGCAGGCATGTTGATGCGCTTCATGTCGCCGTCGACGCGGATCATCGGCGCCACGCCCGCAGACAGATGCAGATCCGAAGCGTTGTTCTTGACGGCGAAGGCGAGCAGCTGCGCGATGTCGACGGGCATTGTGTTCTTCTCGAGGTTGCTTGCAGATCGTGAAAGCGCTGATCGAGCGCAGGCCGCCGGCGCAGCAGAATAGGAGCGGTCGTGCTTGCGAAGCTGCTGCTTTCATCGGTAGCACTCGTTCAGCGCTCACCCTGGCGTGTGCGGCGGCGCGGCCATCGCCCACCCGCGACCGTCGCGCATGGCCTGCCGAGTATAACGGAGCCTTATCGAGCCCAATATGTTAACTGTTCCGCAATTTCCGGCTGAGAATGCAGGCGGCGGCGGAAATGGAGCCGACCCCGAGCTGCTGGACCGACTGAACGAAACGCGCTCCCGAATTGCAGCCGCTGCAATGCGTTGTGGACGGCGCCCGGAATCAGTACGACTGCTGGCTGTGAGCAAATCCCAGCCCCTCGCACGCATACGTTCTCTGATGGCCTACGGACAACGCGACTTCGGCGAGAATTACCTGCAGGAAGCTCTTGCGAAGATCCACGAACTCTCAGGCAACGACATCTGCTGGCACTTCATCGGTCAGCTACAGAGCAACAAGACGCGCGCGGTCGCAGAAAACTTCCAATGGGTGCACACGGTGGATCGCGAACGCATCGCCGCAAGGCTGAGCGAGCAGCGCCCGCACTACGCACCTCCTCTCAATATATGCCTGCAGGTGCGCCTGGCCGACGAGCCCGGTAAGGGCGGGGCTACGCCAGAAGAACTGCCAGCGCTGGCTCGGCGCGTGAGCGAGCTGCCGCGACTCAGGCTGCGCGGGCTGATGTGCATCCCGCCGCCGCGCGAGTCCTTCGAGGACCAGTACGCGTTCTTCGCGCGACTGGCCGAGTTGCAGCAGGGACTGCTCGCGAGCGGCTTCGAGCTCGACGCGCTCTCGATGGGAATGTCGACCGACCTGGAGGCGGCGGTCGCGGCCGGCGCGACGTGGGTCAGAATAGGCACGGCGATTTTTGGCGAACGGACGCCGCAACCATGAACCGGACCATTGCTTTCATCGGCGGCGGCAATATGGCCCGCAGCCTGATCGGCGGCTTGATCGCGCGAGGCGTCGACGCCGCTCGCATGATCGTCGCGGACCCTGCGCCTGCGCAGCTCGCTTCGCTCGCGGCCGATTACGCTTTACGCACGACGTCCGACAACGCGCAGGCGGCGCGCGAGGCGGACGTCGTCGTGCTGGCGGTGAAGCCGCAGGTGATGCACGACGTGGTCAGCGGACTCGCTGCTTCGCTGGCCGGTCGCTCTGCTCTGCTGATTTCCGTGGCCGCCGGCATCCGCGCATGCGACATCAGGCGCTGGTCGGGCGCGCCCGCGGTCGTACGCTGCATGCCGAATCGGCCCGCGCTGCACGGCTGCGGGGTGACTGCGCTGTACGCCACCTCCGACGTTTCAGCCGCAGACAGGCGGCTCGCGCAGGAGCTGCTGGACGCCGTCGGCGTGACGCTCTGGCTCGAGCGGGAAGACGACATGGATGCGGTCACCGCGATTTCGGGCAGCGGCCCCGCATACTTCTTCTGGATGGTCGAGCTGCTGGAGCAGACCGGCGCGTCGCTCGGCTTGTCGCCGGAGGTGAGCCGCATACTGGCGCGCGAGACGGCGTTCGGCGCGGGCGCCATGGTCCGCTCAAGCGCAGGATCCGCGGCCGAGCTGCGCGAACAGGTGACCTCGCCGGGCGGCACGACCGAAGCGGCCATGAAGCATCTGCAGACGCACGGCGTCGCGGACATGTTCGCCGCGGCGGTGCGAGCGGCGGCGCGCCGCTCGACCGAGCTCGCCGACGAATTCGGTAAGCGCTGAACGCTCAGCCTCCGGACCAGCCGGCCCGCAGTGCAGAGCGTTTCGAGCGGCTCGGGATCACAGAACTAGAGTAAATCAGAGATTCCCTAGGCAAAATTCGGCTGCGATCGAACACCCGAATTTCTAGACCAGGAATATTCGATGGAAGCAATCATCTTCATCGTGCGCACCCTGCTGCAAGTGCTGCTGGTCGTCGTATTCCTGCTGCGCGTCCTGCTGCCGCTGGTGCGCGCCGACGCCCGTAACCAGCTCTCGCAGGCCGTGATCCGCCTGACCAATCCTCTGGTGCTGCCGCTGCGCCGGGTGCTGCCCCCGGTACGGAAGGTGGATACCGCGTCCGTGGCGGCGCTGTTCATCGTGCAGATCGCCGCCACTGCGACGCTCTGGCTGCTCGGCGCCTACCGCTGGGCGACCACCGCGCCGCAGTTTCTGCAGATCTCCTTCATCAGCCTGGTGCTGACGATCCTGCAGTTCTATTCGTTCGCCGTATTCCTCTACGCCCTGCTTTCGCTGATCGCCCCGGGAGCGTACAGCCCGGCGATCTCCTTGCTGCAAAGCCTGTGCGAGCCGGTGCTGCGGCCCATCCGGCGCATCATCCCGCCGCTCGGCGGGTTCGACCTGTCCGCGCTGTTCGCGCTGATCGGCCTGCAGGCGCTGCATATTGCGATCCGGCCGCTCATCTATTGAGGACGCGAGGGCGGGCGGACGGAACGAAGCCTCCCGTCTTGCGCCTTCCCCGCCTCCCCCTTTTCTCCTTGCCGCCCTCCCGTTCTCACGCCCCTCACGACAAAGGACTATAGTTAGGGCGTTGTTCGTATTCTGGAGGCCGCCTCGTGAGAACAAGAACAGCGATCCTTGCCGCCGCCGCGATGCTCGCGCCGTTGCTGGCCGGCTGCGACGGCGCCGTCGAGCGGCGCGCAGCGCCCGCCCAGCCCGCCGACGTCACCTTTCAGGAGTTCGGCGACTACGAGATCCATTACAACGCGGTGCGCACCGACGGGCTCACGCCGGAGATCGCCCGCTCCTACGGCATCCAGCGCAGCGCCAACCGCATCATGCTGACCGTCACCGTGCTGCACAAGGAGGCCGACCAGGCGCCGCGCCGGCCGGTCGAGGCGGAGGTTTCCGTCGATGCGTACAACCTCAACGGCCAGCTGAAGAACATGCAGATGCGGCGCGTCACCGAGGGTGAAGCCATTTACTACATTGGCGAAGCGACGATCGCGGGCGCGGAGATTCTGGTCTTCGAGATCTCGGTGCTGCCGGCCGGGTCGGACGAGCCCATGCGGGTGAAGTTCAAGCGCGAGTTCTACTCGAACTGAAGGCGCCGCTGCGGCGTCCGGCTGCGCGCGAGCCTAGAAAAACAGGCGAAAAAAGTGTGTCGGCCAGTTAATCCGCGGCAAATCTTGTGCTATTTTCCCGCGCGTCCTCGAACTGTCAGATGTCCGCGACCGATCACCGCCAAACGGCGCGTATCGTTACTTACTTACACCGATTAGGAGATTACAAATGGCAAAGAAGAACGCAGCGCCGACCAAGTCGGAAATCCTCGCGCAGATTTCCAAGGACACCGGCCTTCCCAAGAAGCAGGTGGCCGATGTGTTCGACTCGCTCGGCACGGTCGTGAAGAAGAGCCTGAAGGGCGCGGGTCTGTTCACGCTGCCCGGTCTGCTCAAGATGAAGGTCGTCAAGAAGCCGGCGACCAAGGCGCGTGAAGGCGTCAATCCCTTCACCGGCGAGAAGATGGTGTTCAAGGCCAAGCCCGCCAGCAAGAAGGTGCGCATCGCGCCGTTGAAGAACCTGAAGGAAATGGTGAACTAAGCCATTCCCGCCTCTCCGGAGCGTCGCGCCGCGGCGTCGCGCCGCACGCTCCGGAGAACCCTCTGATTAACCTACTGTCCTGACGGTTCTGCCCAAAGAAACGCCCGCAATGCGGAGCGGCTCTAGACCCCAGAAGCAGACTAAATCAGAGATTCCCTAGCGCGGCGTACGCTGCGCGACGTTCACGCTCCAACGTCCACTGCTCGAGCGTGTCCCGCCCGAACGATGCGAGCTTGCGCCGTCAATCGCGCCGCGAAGGCTCGGATCCCTCCTCTCCGACCACCACCTTCAGCTTCATCCGCACGCGGTCGCGATCCGCCACGTGCAGCAGCCCTGCGACGCGTCGGATCAAATGCTCCTCATGCTTGTCGATCCGCCCATCGGCGTGACTGACGCGCCAGAGCATCTCGACGATCTCGAGCTTCTCCTCCTCGGGCAGCTCCCGATTGATGCGGTGAGTGAATTCATGCAGAGAAACCGCCCGATCGGCGCGTAACTGCGCATCCGCGAGCAGCTTGTCGAGCGCTGCATCGCTCAACGAAAAACGCCGCTGCAGCAAGTGACGGATCGCGTCGACCTCGGCCGTCGATTGCGAGAAGTCCGAACGCGCGAGCTCCACGAGCAGGGCGGCGGTCGTAAGCTCGATGGGCTCTTGCTTGTGCAGCAAGCCGGCGACCGGCGGCTCGACGCCGAAAATCTTCTTCAGGCTGGTGATCATCGTGCAGCTCCATGGTCGTGCGGCGGGAGAGCCAACCACTCGACCACGACCTCCCGTAACTCGTTCAGTCGTCCGTGAAAGAAGTGATCGACCCCGGCGAGCACTCGTATCTGCGGCTGAGGATCGAGGCCGGACGCCCAGCGTTGGACGTCTTGGAGGTCCACGAGTTCATCGCGATCGCCTTGGATGATGAGCCAGGGGCAGCGGGGCGGACGCTCCACGGCCACGCGCGTGACTGCCGGCGCTACGGTCACGAGTCGCTCTGGCGGACGCTGCAGCGCGGCGCGCGCTGCGATCGCGCCGCCGAACGAGAAGCCTGCAAGCCATAACCGCGCGCCGGGCCAGCGCTCGCACGCCCAGTCGATGACGGCGATCGTATCGAGCGTCTCGCCGCGCCCCTCGTCGTATGAGCCTTCGCTCGCGCCGACCCCGCGGAAATTGAAGCGCAGCGCGCGAGCGCCGGCTTCGTTGAACGATCGCGCCAGCATGTGCGCCACCTTGTTCGTCATGGCGCCGCCGTGCAGCGGATGCGGGTGACAGATCACTGCGACGTGCTGATCGGCGACGCTCGGAGGCGTATCCAGCAAGGCCTGGAGCCTCCCTGCGGGCCCTGTGATGGTGAGTGGTTCGCTGATGGGTCGCTTCATGTCGACAGAATGGCTTGCCTGATGTGTCGTCGAGACGTTTCGCCGCAAGTCGTCGCGGGTCCCGCCGGCTCCGCGGCCGAACGAAACGCCTGCATGCGCACATTGCGGGATTTGATCGCCTCTGGCCAAGGTTAGCGCCCGCCGCCGCGGCGTCGCAAACACAGCGCAAACGTGGGAACATCGCACGCCGTCGGAGATTGTCAGGACGGAGGCGTCTTCCGGTCGGCGGAGGAGCGCGGCCCCGTCCAGGGACAGAATCACTACGAGGCCCATTCGATGAAACTTACCTCGGCCAGCTTTCTGCACGATCAGCCTATTCCCGAGCAGTTCGCATTCGGCGCGCGCGACCCGGTGCTGCACGTGCGCCTGTCGTCCAATCACAATCCGCACCTGAAATGGAGCGGCGCCCCGGCCGAGACGCGCAGCTACGCGATCATCTGCGTCGACCCGGACGCGCCCAGCAAGCCGGATGACGTCAATCAGGAGGGCCGCGTGGTTCCGGCCAGTCTGCCGCGGGTGGATTTCCACCATTGGGCGATAGTGGACATTCCGCCAACCGTCACTGAGATCGGCGCCGGCGAGTGCTCCAACGGCATCGTGGCGGGCGGCAAGAAAGAGCCGCAGGGGCCCGCCGGTTCACGCCAAGGCGTGAACGACTACACGAACTGGTTCGCAGGGGATGCGGATATGGCCGGCGTGTACCGCGGCTACGATGGACCGTGCCCGCCGTGGAACGACATGCGCGTGCACCGATACCATTTCACCGTGTATGCGCTGAGCTGCGAGCGTGCGCCGGTCGAGGACGACTTCGCCGCCGCGCAGACGCTCGAAGCGATCAAGCCGTTCATTCTCGATGAGGCGCGGATCACCGGCACGTATTCGCTGAACCCCGGCGTGAAATGAGCGAACTCGGCGGCGGGGGATCGCCCGGCGTGGTCAGGGCTGGCTCTCGATTCCAAGCAGCTCGATCTCGAACAGCAGCGCGGCGTTGGGCGGAATGACCCCGCCCGCACCCTGCGGGCCGTAAGCGAGGTCGGCCGGGATCACCAGGCGACGGCGCCCGCCGACCTGCATCCCCTGCACGCCCTCGTCCCAGCCGCGGATCACCTTGCCCCCGCCGACCGGAAAACGGAACGGCTGACCGGCGTCACGCGAGCTGTCGAACTTGCGGCCCTTGTAGTCCGGCGCCGCTGGGTCGTAAAGCCAGCCGGTGTAATGGACCACTGCAATCTGCCCCTGCGAAATCCCTTCACCGACGCCCTTCGCCAGATCCATGCGCTGCAGCTCGGCGACCTGCACGGCCTGCGGTGCGCGCGCTGGTCCGCCCTGGGGCGCATCGTCCGACGTGCAGGCCGCAAGCGCGGCGCATGCGATCGCCAGCAGGACCCGTCTGTTCACCGTATCAAAGCGCGCTTGCACGGACTGACCTCGGCCATCTATTGCTCACTTGCCGTACGAGAGCAGCAGCCGATTCAGGCGCTGCACGAACGCCGCGGGCTCGGGCAGGCTCCCGCCCTCGGCAAGCGTCGCCTGTTCGAAGAGCAGCAACGCGAGATCGTTGAATGCAGCCTCCTCGCTCGTCTGCTCGATCCGCTGCACCAGTGGATGCTTGGGGTTGATCTCGAGCGCCGGTCGGGTGGGCGGCGTCTGCTGGCCGGCGGCTTCCAGGATGCGCCTCATCTGCAAGCCCATATCATGCTCACCAAGCACCAGGCACGCGGGTGAGTCCGTCAGGCGCGCCGTGACCCTCACTTCGCTCACCCGCTCGCCAAGCGCCTTGCCGATGCGCTCGACGACGGCGGCATGCTCCTTGGAAAGCGTTTCCTGCGCCTTCTTTTCCTCCTCGCTCTGCACGCCGTCCAGGTCGAGCTGACCGCGCGCGACGTTGCGCAGCGCCTTGCCGTCGAATTCGCGCAAGTGGTCGGTCAGCCATTCGTCGACCCGATCTGCAAGCAGCAACACTTCGACGCCCTTGTTGCGCAGCACTTCCAGGTGCGGGCTCGATCTGGCGGCGGCGTACGAATCGGCGATCACGTAATAGATCTCCTTTTGCCCTTCTTTCATGCGGCCCACGTATTCCTCGAGGGACACGCTTTGCTGCGAACCCTCGCTGTGGGTGCTGGCAAAACGCAGCAGGCGCGCGATGCGGTCGCGATTCGCATGGTCCTCGGCGGGTCCTTCCTTCAGCACGGCGCCGAACTCCTTCCAGAACGAGGCGTACTTCTCGGGATCGTCCTTGGCGAGCCTGGCGAGCAGATCGAGCACGCGGCGCGTCAGGCCGGTGCGGATCGAGTCGATCTCCGGATCATGCTGCAGCATCTCGCGCGAGATGTTGAGCGGCAGATCGGCCGAATCGACCACGCCTTTCACGAAGCGCAGGTAGAGCGGCAGGAACTGCTCCGCGTCATCCATGATGAAAACGCGCCGCACGTAGAGCTTCAGGCCGCGCGCGCCTTCGCGATGCCACAAATCGAACGGCGCCCGGGCGGGAATGTACAGCAGGCTCGTGTATTCCTTCTTGCCCTCCACCTTGCCATGGGACCAGGCGAGCGGATCGGTGAAATCGTGAGTGATGTGCCGGTAGAACTCGCGATATTCCTCGTCCTTCACCTCGTTGCGCGGCCTGGTCCAAAGCGCCTGGGCGTGATTGATGGTTTCGTACTCGGCCGACGCGCTCTCACCCTTCTGCTCAGACTTGCGCATGCGCACCGGGAAGGCGATGTGGTCGGAGTACTTGCGGACCAGGGAACGCAGCCTGAAGCCGTCGGCGAACTCGCGCTCGCTCTCCTTCAGGTGCAGCACGATCTTCGTGCCGCGCTGCGCCGCTTCGTAGTCGCTGACCGTGAACTCGCCGTCGCCCCGCGATTCCCAGTGCACGCCCGCGGCCGCCGCTTCGCCGGCCCGCCGCGAGTAGACCTCGACGCGCTCGGCGACGATGAACGATGAGTAGAAGCCGACGCCGAACTGGCCGATGAGTTGCGCGTCCTTCTGCTGATCGCCCGTGAGCCGCGAGAGAAACTCAGCCGTGCCCGATTTTGCGATGGTGCCGAGGTGCTCTATGGCTTCGGCGCGGTTCATGCCTACGCCGTTGTCGGTGATCGTGACCGTGCGGGCTTCCGGGTCGAAGTCGATGGTGATGGACAACTCGCCGTCGCCGGCGAGCAGCTCCGGCCGGGCGAGCGCTTCGAAACGCAGTTTGTCGCAGGCGTCGGAAGCGTTGGAGATGAGCTCGCGAAGAAAGATTTCCTTATGGCTGTACAGCGAATGGATCATCAGCTTGAGCAGCTGTTTGACCTCCGCCTGAAACCCCATGGTCTGCGCCGCAACCGCCTCGCTCATCGTCTAACTCCGTCTGATGCCAATCGCCCCGGCAGGGCGACCGAATGATAAGGGACGGCGCGCGTATGGGGACCGCACAGGCGATTTCAACAGAGGGGCGCGCTGGCCGCTCCCGGTGCGCAGCGACCCTCCCGCCCCTGCAGGCGGGGGAGAAGGAAAACGGGCGCCGAGACTGAGCCGGCCAGGCCGGCTGAGCGTAAGGCGGGGGGGCTCGTCAGCGCGAATCGCGCTTCACGGCCCTGGTCGGGCCGGCCGGCTTGGCTTACCGGCCGGTGGAATCGAATCCGTCGTAAGACTGAGGACTTGCGCAGCTGCGCTTCACAGCATCATGGCGAGCGCCGCTTCGGCGCCCAGCGCCAGGGCGCAGCCGACGCCGGCAAGCCCGGCCACCGCCGCGAACCAGGCCAACGCACGCGGCGCCAGGTGGCGGGCGACCCCCAAGACGTCATCGAGATCGTCCGCCCACCGCAACAGGATTTCCATACGCGCCGCCTCGTAAGTCACCGGGGCGCGACTGTAGCGGCGCTCTGCGGCTTACCGCCGTGCGTCGACTCACAGGCGCGCACCCTGGACGCGCGGCGGACGAGTGACCGAGTTCACATTTTCAGCCTTGCGGTCGCGGCGCGTGCTGCGTAGGCTCAGGCTGGCAGCCGTCGGAGCAGCCGCGCGTGCGATCAGCGGGCTGACCGCTGCAAGCCGAAAATCACAGGACGCCGCTCGCAGACCCGCCGCCCTCAAGCGCACATGCAGAAGATCGTTCTAGTGAATCCGAAAGGCGGTTCGGGCAAGAGCACGATCGCAAGCAACCTCGCGAGCTATTTCGCCGTATGCGGAATGAAGCCCGCTCTGATGGACCTGGACGCGCAGGGCTCCAGCACGCGATGGCTGAGCAAGCGTTCCCGCGTTCAGCCCGCCATCCACGGCATCGCGGGATACGAACGCAACTCGCGCGTCACCCGCAGCTTCGCCACCCGCGTGCCGCTCGATTGCGAGCGGCTCGTCGTCGACACGGCGGCTGCACTCGAAGCGCAGCGCCTGCCGGACATCACCCGCAACGCCACCGCGGTGCTGGTGCCGGTGCTGCCCTCGGACATAGACATTCACGCCGCGGCGAAATGTATTTCTGATCTGCTGCTGATCGCCAAGATCCGGCGCGACGAGCAGCGCATCGCAGTGATAGCCAATCGCGTGAAGAAGAACACGCTGGTGTACAAGTCGCTGCTGCGCTTTCTCGAGACGCTGAACATCCCGGTGATTGCGACGCTGCGCGACTCGCAGAATTACATCCGGGCGGCGGAATCTGGCGCCGGTCTGTTCGAGATGAAGCCGCACCTGGTGCGTGCGGATCTGGAGCAGTGGCTGCCGTTGGTCGGCTGGCTGGCGCAGCGCCGCCCCATTCCTATCGAAGCCGGCTCGCCTGCAATCACCTCGTCCCTGACCTCGTCGCCGGCGCAGGAGCGCTCGCCAGCATATTCGCTATGAACGCGACGGGCGGCGGGCGCCAGTCGCTACTTCTTGTCTTTCTCCCAATTGCTGCGCACTTTGTCCGTCCAGCTCTTGTAGTTGGACCAGCTGTACAGTGAGCGGGTGATCGCCGCATGACGCGGATTGCTGGGTGGAGCGCGATCGATCCAATTGCGGGCCTCGCGTGCGACGCCTGCGCGCATGACCGAGCCCGCCTCGCCCGCCCATGCGCGATGCATTCCGGTCGCAGTCAGCTCATCGCTCTTGTGCTCTGGCATATCGTGCTCTCCACTGACGACTGCACGGTAACTATTACGCGCGCGGGCGGGTGAGGAACTAGGTCACAGCGATGCGCTGCGCTCGCCAGAGTGCGACAAACATCCCAATCATCAGCGCATCGACGCTTGCACACATCACAGAGCGTCGAATTGCGCGAGCGATTTAACAGGCCGTTATCGATTATTGGTTGCGCGCGGATGCGCAAAGCGAAAGAGCGCGGATCCATTTTCGACCGCGGAGTATCGGCGGCCGCCGTAGAGAAACAGGTCGTGCTGAACAAGCGTCATCCGGCGAGAGCCGCAGCTTCGTACGACCCTCCGTTACGAGCACTTCCCTTCTCGGCCAGCAGTCTGCGGGCTCGAACGCCGCTTACACGGATTTGTGTTTTGATGTCGGAGAATCCGACAGCAGAGCGGCGAACGCCGGGCGCATTTCTTCGAGAATATCGTGAATGGCGGCCGGCACCAGGCTGCTGTAGACATCGAGCAGCACGATCGCGTTCACCACCGCGTCCTGCCGGCTCGCCGCCCGTAAGCGCTGCGCCATACCCCGATTCACTGCGTGCATGCCGCTGTACACGCGCTCCAGACGCTCGAGCGTCACGTCTGGCGAGCCGCCGTCGCGCGCCACGAAATGCTGCGCGAGAAGATACATCGAGGCGACCCGATACGCAGTCTCCGCTTCGCTGGAGAACGGCAGGTGGAAGCGCGCCATCGGCCGGAACACAGCCGTGCGTGGGCAACCGCTGCTCGCCATGATCAGGCCCATCAACGAAGACAACGCCTGCTGCGCCGATAGAGTCGCCGTGACGGACCGCTCTTCGCTCTCCACTGTGACGCGCACAGTGTCGTACGACACCAAGTCGGCGAAACCGTCGATGACGCCGGAGAGATGCAGCGCCGCGGGACAATGCAACGCGTCGGCGGCCTGCAACGGACAGCCCTCGCACTGATGGAAGGCGAGCCGCGTCCAGGCGGGCGACTCATACGGGCCAGGCGAGACGAGCAGCGCGGAGTCCTTGTCCAGTTGCAGCGTGAAAACCCGTTCGCGGGAATCCGGGAGAATGATCCGGTACTTGATAGCCACGCTGCTCATGCGACCAGCCGATAGCACGGCCGGTACTCGCCGACCAGCTTCATGCGGCGCTGCTCCACGAAGGCCGAGAGCAGGTCATCGAGGAGCCCCATGACCTCGCGGTCGCCGTGCAGCTCGAACGGGCCGCGCTCCTCGATGGCGCGGATGCCGTGCTCTTTGACGTTGCCTGCCACGATGCCGGAAAAGGCGCGCCGCAGATTGGCGGCGAGCACGTGCGGCTCGAGGTCGCGCCGCAGCTCGAGCTGCGCCATCGCCTCGTGCGTCGGATCGAACGGCCGCTGGAAGCTCGGTCGGATATTCATGAGCCAGTTATAGTTGTAAGCGTCGCTCTGCGCGCGGCGATGCTCCCGCACCGCGTTCACGCCATGGGCGACTTCGCGCGCCGCCTGGGTAGGATCGCCGATGACGATGCGATAGCGCCGCTGCGCTTTGGCGCCGAGCGTCGCCCCGATGAAGCGGTCGATCTGACCGAAGTACTGTGCTGCAGCGGGCGGGCCGGTGAACACGATAGGCAGCGGATCATCCGCATTGGCGGGATCGAGCATGATCCCGAGCAGATACAGGATCTCCTCGGCCGTGCCAGCACCGCCGGGAAACACCACGATCGCATGCGCGCAGCGCACGAACGCCTCGAGGCGCTTCTCGATGTCCGGCATGATGACCAGTTGGTTGACGATCGGATTGGGCGGCTCGGCGGCGATGATGCCCGGCTCGGTCATGCCGATGTAGCGCCCCGTGCGAATGCGCTGCTTGGAGTGACCGATAGTGGCGCCCTTCATCGGCCCTTTCATCGCGCCCGGGCCGCAGCCCGTGCACACACTGAGGGCGCGCAGGCCGAGCTCGTAGCCGACCTTCTTGGTGTACTCGTATTCCTCTTCGCTGATCGAATGTCCGCCCCAGCAGACCACCAGGTCGGGCTTGCCGCGGTAGTCGAGAATGCGCGCATTGCGCAGTATGTGATAAATGGCGTTGGTGACGCTGGCCGAGTCGGTCAGATCGAAACGGCCGCTGCGCAGCACGCCGTCATGGATATAGACGATATCGCGGAGCACTGCGAACAGGTGCTCCTTGATGCCGCGGATCATCTGCCCATCGACGAACGCGCCGGCCGGGGCGTTCCTCACCTCGAGCTTGACGCCCCAGGGCTGGCGGCCGAGCCGGATCTCGAAGTCCTTGTAACGCTCGAAGATCGCGCGCACGTCGTCGGACTCCAGACCCGAGGTGAGCACCGCGAGCGCGCAGCGGCGGAACAACTCGAAAACCCCGCCTCGGCCCGAGTGCAGCAGTTGCTCGACCTCGCGCTGCGAGAGGTTCTCCAGGCTGCCGAGCGGCGCGACGCGGGCGTCGACCAGTTCCTCCGCCTCGGAATGGCTCACTGAGGCGGCTGCTTGGACATCGCTCACGGGGTGATCTCGATCGGCGTATCGGGCGCCGTCATCAGCCAGATCTCCACCATGTCGGAGTTGGAGACTGCGATGCAGCCTTCGGTCCAGTCGACGTTGGCGTAGTAATCGCGCGGCTTGCGCGGCGTGTTCGGCTCGCCATGGATCATGATCGCCCCGCCGGGATTCCGTCCCTGGCGACGAGCGCGCGCGACGTCCCGATCGTTTGGATAGTCGATCTGGATGGACAGAAAAAACTCGCTGTTCGGATTGCGCCGCGTCAAGCGGTATGCGCCCTCGGGCGTGCGGTAGTCGCCTTCGAACTGTTTGTGACCTTCCGGCCGCAGGCCCAGCGAGACCTTGTAGGAGCGCAGCACCTCGCCCGCGCGCATGAGCAGGAGCTTGCGCTCCGACTTACGCACCACGACTCGATCGGCTATGGGCAGAGCGGCGTCCACGCCCACCGAAGCGATCGCGGAGGACGACGGCAGCGAGCTGTCGGCTCGCGCCGGCGGCGTCGCCGAGAACGCCACGGACCCGATCGCGGCGACCAACATGGCGCGCGCCGCGCCGCGCGAGAGCGCTCGCAGCGGACGGATGCGCGGCAGGAACATCGATCGCACGATCACGGCGGGATTATAGCGCGCCGCTGTCGCATCCCTGCCGGTCATTCCTGCGCCTCCAGGCGTACATCAGCGCAGCCGCGCAGTCCGAGGCTCGCATCGGCGATCAGCCGGTAGCGTCGTCCGGCGGAGACATCGGCTTGAAGGGAGTGACGCGAGACGCTTTGCGTCTCGGCAATGCGGCAGTCGACCAGCAGCTCATGCGCGCCCGGAAGCACTTCCACCGCGTACTGATTGGCTCTCAGGGTGCGTCCGTCCACCCGACGCAGGATCACCGTGACTGGCTTGCCGGCGGTGATCCGCGGATCGCCGCTGATGCGCGCCACTTCATCCGGTGCGCGCCGCTCGCCCTCGTAGAATTGCGCAACCGAACAGCCCGCAATCAGCGCCGCCAGCAGCGATGCAACCAGGCGTACGCTCATGCGGCTTCCGCCTCTTGCTGCGGCGTCGGCTCGACGAGCGGGATGATGAGTTGCACGCCGGGACGTATGGCGCCCAGGTCCAAGTCCGGGTTGTACTGGCGCAGCAGCCACAGCGGAATGTTGTAGCGCTGCTGGGCCAGGATCCAGACGGATTCGCCGGACCTCACCAGGTGCGTCGCCGTATCCTTGATGCGAAAGCGCGAAAAGAACGCCTCCTGGAGCTGGCGGTGATACTCGCCACGCCGCGCCTCGAACTGATCGCGCGTCGCCCGCGTGAACTGCAGCCGCAGCTTGCGGCCGACCACGACCGGCTCGCCGAACTTCATGCGATTGACCTGCCGCAGCTGGCTAGCGCGTAGATTCAGCCACTCGGCGTAGTGACCGAGCGTTTCGGCCGCCTGCACGATGATGGCGTCGTCATCGTGCACGCTGTAATCCGCCGGATCGGCTGAGCCGGCGGCGTGCGAGCCCGGCACGAGCGCCGGACCGATGGCGTCGGCTTCGCCTTCGGAAAGCGGCTCGGAGCTCTCATTGGAAGGCTCGCGCGCGACCTCCACCAACGCGGCGACGCTCTCAACCGCGACGCTCGCCTCCATCGGCGGCGCCTGGCGCGCGGCGGCCGCCAGCGCCAGCACCTGTCCTTCGTAGATGAAATTGCGGTTGCGGATGCCGTTCAGCTCCAGCAATGCATCTTCGCTCATCCCATGACGGCTCGCGATCTTCGACAGCGTATCGCCGCGACGCACGACGTAGCGGTCCTGGGCCCCGACCACGCCGGTCGGCGGAGTCGGCCGGTCAGCCGCGGGCGTCGAGGGCGCCTTCGCCATAGCCGCGCGACCGGCGGGAACCGGCAGCGCCAACGCCTGGCCGGCGCGGATGCGATACGGCGGCGACAGTCCGTTGATCTCGGCGAGGCGCGCCATGCTGACCCTGTAACGCGAGGCGATCATCGACAGGGTTTCGCCCGGCCCCACACGATGCGTCGTGTCGGCGACCTGAGCATCGTAACGCTCGCCGGCGTCGATTCGTTGCAAGGCCGCCCGCAAGTCGAGATGCGCCGGAACGCGCAGCTCGAATCCCCGTGGCACATGCCGTGAGCCGTTCCACACGCTCGGCAACAGCGCGGGATTCAGACGCCTGAGGTCTTCCTGCTCCACTTCGAGCGCCGCGACCAGGCGGCTCGCGGGGACGTACGCCGGCAGAGTCAGCACTCGGCTGGCGTCCGGCGGATTGCGGCGGATCGGTCCAAAGAATTTTTGAGGGTCGGCGTCGATCTCGACCGCCGCGAGGAACGCCACATAGAAATTACGCGAGGCAAAGCCGAAGGTGCGGCTGTTGTAGTTGCGCACGATCGTAGTGATGTCGCTCGTGCCGAGTTGCTCGCGCGCGCGGCGCATGCCGCCAGGTCCGTGGTTATAAGCGGTGACCGCAAGCGGCCATGAATCGAGCACGATGTAGTTCTGCTGCAGGAAGCGCGCCGCCGCCTGCGTCGCCTTGTACGGGTCAAGTCGCTCGTCGACGGCTGCGTCGATCCGCAGAAAACGACGTCCAGTGCTGCGCATGAACTGCCACATGCCCGCAGCGCCCACTTTCGAGTAGGCATAGGTGTTGAATGAAGACTCGACATGCGGAAGCGCGGCGAGCTCCACGGGCACGTCCATTTGCTCGAACGTCGCGGCGATATAGTCGCGCCACGCTCCGGAACGCACGATCCCTTCGCGAAAGCGATCGGCCTGGCCGAGCTGGAACCGCACGCTCTCGGCGGCGCGCTCCAACCGGGAGCGCCGCGTGCCCTTGGGCCACAGTTGCTGCACGCGGCGTTCTTCCTCGCGCAGATTCTCCGCGCCGCTCGCCAAGCGCTCCAGGATGCGCGCATAGCGCTTCTTCGCCTCATCGATGCGTTTCGAGCGCTCACGCGGGGGCAGATCGGCCGGGAAGGACATCACTTCGTAGACGACGCGCAGGTCCTCCGGATCGTGCAACAGTCCGCCCGAAGTGGTGACCTCCGTGTATATGCGCCGCCAGAAAGCAATGTCCGGCTCGAGCGCCGCCGGACGCGTAAAGCGGCCGACGGCGGGATCGAAATCGGCGCGCGCGTACGGAGCGGACAGCGCCGTCACTACGACGATCAGGCACAAGCGCAGCGGTCGAAACACAATCGCGGTACCGGTTGAGAGTTGCCGAGAGGCAAGACTATGTAAAGCAGGGGCCTGCGCACAACGCCGCAGTTCGCAGTCGCGCTGTCTTGCGCCTGCATATGGAGGGCGCCCCGAAGAGAGAAGCGGCCGGGCGAAGCCGCCGCGCACAGCGCACGAAAAAACAACGCCAGTTCACGATTCGTTCGGTCGCCGCCCGCATCAGGCGCACAACGCCGCCCGGGCGGCCCGCACCTTCACGTATACCGGCTGATCTCGCGCTCACTCAGCGCGCCGAGCGAGTGCGAATCGGGCGAAGGGTGACCTCAAGCGCCGCGTGAGGCCGCGCGGCCAGACGTTCAACGGCGCCCTGTTCGGCTTGTATCTGCAGACGCCGGACGGCTTGTGCTTCTCGCTGTCGGACCTCAGGCCCGGCTTCGAGCGAGCGTCGCGGCGCGCGCCAGCGCTGCGTCGTACTCGCCCGCAAGGCTCTCGACCACCGCGCTGACCGGTTCGACCGCATGAATCGCGCCGACGCCCTGTCCAGCCGACCAGATGTCTTTCCAGCGTTTCGTCCCCTGCAGGCTGCTGTCGTAGTTGCGCTCGGGCTTGTCCGGCATCCGCTCCGGATCGTAACCGACGCGCCGCAGGCTAGGCTTGAGCCAGGAGGCCGGTGTGCCCGTGATGGATGCGGAGACGAGAAGGTCGTCGACGTTCGCCTCGATCACCATCTGCTTGTAGCCATCGGCGGCCAAGCTTTCGCGCGTTGCGATGAACCGCGTGCCCATATAGACGAGGTCGGCGCCGGCGGCGATCGCCCCGGCGACTCCGTATCCGTCTGCAATGCCGCCCCCGACGATGACGATTCCGTCAGTGAACGCGCGCACGGCGGAAACGAATGCGAACGGAGACAAGAAGCCGGTATGGCCGCCCGCGCCCGCCGAAACGCACGCCAGCCCGTCGGCGCCCGCATCGACGGCCTTTTTCGCGAGCGTCAGCGTCGATACGTCCGCGATCACCAGCCCCCCGTAGCCGTGCACGAGCTCGATCACGGGCTTGGGGCTGCCCAGAGCGGTAATCACCACCGGCGGACGGTGTCTCGCAACGAGCTCCAGGTCCTGGGGAAGGCGCCGGTTGGTCGAATGCGTGATCAGGTTCGCCGCCCAAGGCGCGAACCGGGCGCCGGGGGGCGCCGCATCTTCATCACGCAACGCGCTTGTGATGCGGCTCATCCAGCCGTCCAACTCCTCGACCGTTCGCGCATTGGTGGTCGGAAAGGCGCCGATGACGCCGGCGCGGCACGCCCCGATCACGAGTTCGGGCCCCGAGATCAAGAACATGGGCGCCGCCACGATCGGCGCGCGCAACGCCGCTGCGAATCGGACGCGGTCGACAATGCTGGCGTTCAAGGGGAAGGTCGCTTGCTAAACTGTACGGACTGTAGCTTGCAAGCTCAGCAACCGTCAAACGCGGAGGCCGCGTCGGCCCGCCGGGCGAGTGGACGATGGGCCATCGATGCAGTTCGCGCCCACGCGCGGACGCGCTACATCTTGACGACATGCGTCCCCGTCCGGATCGATCCGGCGTCAATGCGCGCACCCAACCTCGTTACGTGCGAAATCGAACTCAGTCGGCGGAAGTGAGGGGCTTCGGGCGCGTCGTAAGGCGCCCGCGCGTGTTGCTCTGGCGATCAGCGGGCGGGCGAGCGCCGTCGCGGCTCGACTTCCGAGAGTCTCAGCTCCTCTTCGCAATGATCGCAGACGACCACGCCTTCGGCTGGACGGTCGCACGGCTTGTGCATGAGCCGGATGGGAGCGATGCGCCCGCGCAGCACCCAACGCTCGGCCCACTGATGCAGAGTAAACGCCGGCAGGTACAGAGCGCGGCCCATCTCGGTGAGCCGGTACTCGTAGCGGGGCGGATTCAGCTGGTAGGGCTTGCGCGAGAACACGCCGGCCCGCACCAGCAGCCGTAATCGATCCGCGAGGGTGTTGGTGGGCGCCGAAAGCGCCGCCTGCATATCGGCGAAGCGGTGCAGACCGTAGTAGCTGCAGGCCTGCACGAGCGCAGCCCAACGGTCGCCGATGACGTCGATCACGTGCACGACGCCGTCGTCGAGCGCGCGCCACGAGCTTTCGCCCGCGTGCAGACAGTGCTTCGGCATGCTCACCTGCCGCTCGTCGGGCTCGGCGATCACGTCCGCCCGGATGCTGCGGATATCGATCGGCTCACGGCAGGCTCGACAGAGCAACAGCGGAAGCATCCCCGCGCCGCATGAACGGTGCACCAGCTCCTGCGGCAAATCAGCTTTGCCGCTGTAACGCCGCTCCCACAGCCAATACATCAGCGCCGTCGGATAGAGATCGGCGCCCATGCGCGTCAAGCGATACTCGTAGCGCGTCGGACGCACCTGGTAAGGGTGACGGTGCAGAATGCCTTCGTCGACCAAGGTCCTCAGCCGCAGCGTAAGCGTCGCACGACTGGCGCCGGTCGCCTCGACGAGTTGCTCGAAACGGCGCGCGCCCAGAAAAATTTCACGGAGCAGCAACGCCGACCAGCGATCGCCCAGCGCCTCGAACGCCATTGCGACCTGGCTGCTGCGCAGAATCGCCCCGGTGCGCTCCGGCCCGACGCGCGCAGCGATGCCCCCGCCGCCCTCGATCTCCGGCGCGGCGCTGAGCGGCGCAGCAACAGCGAGCTGGGCTCGCCGCGATTGGGTTGCTCTTTGCTTCTTCAATACGGCTTCTGCAATGTCGAAGGCCGCCGAACGCGGTTGCGCGGCACTATAGTCAGCAGGCTGCGCCGACACCACCGTCCGCACAAGGGCGATTGGGTCGTCGGGAAGGATAGGGCCGACGCCCGTGCGGGCGCCTGATCCGGCGCAAAGCCCGCCGCCAGGGTAGTAGGTTGATCAGAGCTTCCCTTAGACTTGCGCTCCGGCGATACAGAACGGCCCCACATGTCTCCTTCCCGGAATTCGCAAAGCGCCGAGCAGCCGCGCGGCGTCGAGACGATTCGCACACTCCTGCGCAGCAGCGAGGTCGCCCGCGCGCTGCAGGAAGTCGGCGACCGTTGGTCGCATCTGATCATGCGCGACGCTTTTCTCGGCGTGCGTCGCTTCGAGGACTTGCGCCGCAGAACCGGCGCCTCGCGCGGCACGCTGACCGCCCGGCTCAACTCGATGGTGAACGCCGGCTTGCTGTATCGCACTCCGTACGGCGAGGGCCCCAACCGCCTCGAATACCGGCTCACGGAAAAGGGTCTGGCGTTCTATCCGGTGGCTCTTTGCATGTGGATGTGGGAGAACCGCTGGGCCGGCGAATACGGTCTGCCGCCGCGCCTCGTACATTCAGTGTGCGGGAAAACGCTCCAACCGGCGCTGGTCTGCGCGGCGTGCGGCGAGCCGGTGCGTGGCGGCGATATCGAGTATCGCGCTGGACCCGGGGCGTTCAAGTACGCGGCGGCGACCTCCACCACCCGCCGTCGAGAAAGCGCTGCGCCGTCTGGCGACGGCGTCGACACGACGATGTTTCACTGTGTCGATACGGTGGGCGATCGCTGGGCGACGTTGCTGCTGGGCGCCCTGTTCTTCGGGTTGCATCGCTATGACGACATCAACGCCGCCCTGGGCATCGCCACCAACATCCTGGCGGACCGCTTGCGACGTCTGCTCTCGGCTGGCGTGATCGAGCAGCGCCTTTATCAAGACAACCCACCACGCTACGAATATCACCTGACCGACAAGGGCAGGGATCTGCTGAACTTCACCACCGCACTACAGGAGTGGGGAACGCGCTGGCTGCCAGCGCCCTACGGGCCAGCGATCCTGCTGATCCATCGACCATGCAATCGCCGGTTGCGCAGCCGGATCGTCTGCGGCAATTGCGGCGACGAGGTCGATCCGCGCGAGGTGCAGATCCGCGCCTCTGCGACCCAGACCGAACGCAAGGCTGCGCCTCGGCGCCGACCACAGCGTCGACGTCGCAGCAGCCCTGGAAAACGACCGGTGGTGCGGCGCACGAAAACCTCCTAAAGTCGGGCGCTCGGCGATTCATTCGCGGCGACCCGCCGCGAAACTCACGACCGGCGCCGCGCGACCTGCCGATATTGCGAGCGCCGAACGTGCACACGCCTTCCACAGGCATAGGAACAGAACCACACTCATCCGGATTTGCCTGATAGTTCGATTCCAATCGGCGTCCGCACACACCACCACCGATCGCGAGCCGCGCGATGTACGCCAGGCGCACCACCCTTGCAGAGCATCGGTTCCGGCTTGGCCCGGCGGCGTCGCTGGCGCTGCCATTCTGGTGGGTCTACTCGAGCGCACAGGCCGAGCCGGCCATCGGGCAATTCGAGCTCAAGACGCTGGAGAGCGCCTCGGGCAGGCTCGAGTTTCAAAGCCAGAACGCGTGGTCGTGGCGCCACCCGCCGCGACGGATCGCCGCCACGCCGGACGGAATCGTATTCGACGAAAACGAAGCCGTGCGAGCGCGTCACGCACTCGAAGTGGAGGTGGGATTGACGCGCACGCTGAAGATGCGCGTCGGCGTCGAGTTCGAGAGAGAGCGCATTGAGGAGCCGCCGTCGATCCATGAGGCGAACGCCTTTGACGACCTGAGCCTGACAGAACTGGGCGCCGAAATCATCGTCGTCCTTTCCGCCCGGGAGGGGGACGGCGGCGGTTTCGGCCTCGTGGCCGAACTCGAACACGCGCTCGATCGGGAAGATCCCAACCGCATCGTGCTCGGCGGCGTCATGGAGTGGCGGTCCGGGCGCTGGTTCGCCGCGGCGATTCCCATGCTCGTACACGATTTCGGCGGCGAGCCGGATGAAGGGGAGAAGGCAGACGACAAGTGGGACTTCGGATATGCGGCCCAGCTCAAGTACACACTCTCCGAGCGCTGGTCGCTCGCTCTCGAGGGCTACGGCGTCGTCGAGCGATTGGGCCGCACCGGACGCCCCTCGGAAGCCGCCCGACTATTCGGAGACTTCGATCAGCATAGACTCGGCCCCGTGCTGTACTACACGCGCGACTTCGGCGCATCGCGCGATCAGCAGGCGACGGCGGGATCAGCCCTATCGTCGCCCACCTCGGAAAACGAAAACGGCGTGAGCTTGTCGATCGGGCTCGGCTTGCTCGAAGGGCTCAATAGCAATACTGCTGACCACACGTTGAAGTTGAGCATCGAAGTCGATTTCTGATCGATGCTCAGGGCGGGCCGACCCAGCATTCGCGCCCGCATCAAGAATCGACGGATTTCGAAGGTTCGAAACGCGCCGATGGCAAGAATGCGTCGGAAATGCAGGCTTCTTCGCTCAGGCCCCGCGCGAGAAAGTCCGGTACGGCCGCTTCGACCATCTTCACCGATCCACAGACATAGACCTCGTATCCGCTCAGATCCGGGAAGTCGGCGAGGATCGCTTCGTGCACGAGCCCGCGACGGCCGGGCCAATCGGGCGCCTCGTCGTCCGACAGCACCACATGCAGGGTGAAGTTGTCGTGCTCGCGCTGCCATGCTTCGGCCAGTTCGAGCATGTACAGATCCTTGCGCTCGCGCACGCCCCAGTAGAGCCGCATCGGCCGCTTGACGCCGCGACGGAACGCGTCCTCGACGATGCTCTTGATCGGCGCAAATCCGGTGGCGCCCGCAACAAAGAGAATGGGTTTGTCGGTCTCCCGGAGAACGAAGCGCCCAAAGGGGCCCTCGATCCGCACCACGTCTCCAACCTTCATCGTGGTGAACACACGCGTCGTGAACAGTCCGCCTGGAATCAGACGCACGTGCAGCTCGATTCGCTCGTTCTCATGCGGCGGGTTGGCGAACGAGAAGGCGCGTCGCTGGCCGTCTTCCAGCACGATATTGACGTACTGTCCCGCCGCAAAGTCGAGACGTTGGCCCTCCGGCAAGGAAAGCATGAGACGAATGACGTCGTCCGTAAGCCGTTCCATCGATGTCACGGTCGTATCGAACGTGTGCACGACCGTCTCGGAAGCCAGCGACTCCACTTCGATCTCGACATCGCTCAGGGCGGACGCGCAACACATCAACGCCTTGCCTTCATCGCGCATGCGCTGCGTCAGCACGCTCGGTTGGAATGGCCCATGATCCACGCGCCCGTTCAGCACGGTGCACATGCAAACGCCGCAGGCGCCGTTGCGGCACTCGTAAGGCAGCGCAACGCCGGCGCGCAGCCCGGCTTCCAGCAGAGTCTCGCCCGCACGCGACGGAAGGTGATGCGCACCCGGGTGCACGGTGAGCTTGAACTCGATCTCCCGCCCGCGTCTGCGCAGGGGCAGCCACGGCGCCGCAGCGAGCGTCAACGTGATCGCTGCCGCGAGCGCCCACACGTGCATCGGCGACCACGCGTACATCAGTGGAAAGCCGCTTAGATAGAACCAGTCGAGCTGCAGCGTCGCCGGCGCCATGCTCAGGTCGGCGGGACCGCCCTGACTGACGACCGGTTGAACGAGCGACAGCGCGAGCATGGTCAGCGTGACGCTCACCGCAATCGCGCGCGGCGGAACCATCTTTGCCTTCGGCACGCGCTGGATGTGCACCCACATGAGCAGAAGCAGGAGGAGCGGCACGCCAATGTGGATGAACACCAGCAGCGAAAAGAAGCGGTCGTTGACGCTGGACGGATAGATGACATTGCGCAGGAGCGAACCGCCGAAACCCGGCAGCCAGCTAAGCCACTCGAAGCTCGCGGTCACCGTGAACTGCGCCAGCGCGTCCCACGGCAGCATGTAGCCGTTCACTCCGGACGCGTACACGAACCAGATGATCGCGACGCCCGTCACCCAGGCGAACGATCGAAATCCGCGCAGGCGATCGAACGCGAAGTAGCGGATCATGTGCACGAACATGATGACCACCATCGCATCCGATGCGTATCGATGCACGCTGCGCAGCACGCCGCCGGCAAAGCGCTGGCGCGTCAAGGCCTCCACCGAGGCATACGCGCCCGTAACGCTCGTATCGAAGAAGGCGTACAGGTACAGCCCGGTCGCCGCCACGATCCAGAAGAGAAAGAATGCGATCGAGCCGAGGTGGTACAGCGGGTTGACACGGTCGCCGAACGCGCGATTGAACAGCGCTTCGAGGTGCATGAAGCACCAGCGCAAAATCCTCTGCAATCCTTCAATCATGATGCGTCGTTGAGCACCCGCGCAGCTTTCACGCTTCTGGAAGCGCGCATTGCGCGCGCGACAACGACCAAGAACAGCACACCGCCGATGATCGCAATCAATCCACCCAGGCCCATGAGACCCATGGCCGTACGCTCGCTGGCGCTCACGAGCACTTGCTCGGCGCCGGCCACCTTGCGCTGCACGCCATAGCCGCCCGACCACACCAGCCCAGTGATGTGCATCAGCTGACCCACGCCGTATAATACGGGCTGCATTCGCGCCAGGAGTCCGCGCGGCGCGGCGTAACCGAAGCGCGGCAGCAGGTGATAGACGAGCCCCATGAGCGCAAGCGTCACGGCGACGATGCAGCCGTGGTAGTGCGCCGGAATCCGCACGTTCGAACCACTGATGAACATGCCGATGACTCCGCCGGCCGCAAACAGCGCCACCGAGGCGATAAGGGATGAGCGGAGCGGTCTCTGCTCGTCGGTGCAGCGCGGTGCGCCGACCAACGCGAGCGTTACGGCGAGGCTCACCGGCAGAATCGCGAGCCCGCCGCCGAAGCGCATCGCCAACGTATGCATGTCACGATGCTCGACGGATGCGATATCGTGCGCGAGATACGCGTACGGCGTGACGAACACACCAACCAGCGCCAGGGCGAAAAGCAGCAGCGTTACGCGCGGACTCAGCGGCACACGGGCGCCGCTCGCGCTCGCCAGCCACAGCCAGCCTACGAGCATCACCAGCGTCCAGGTGAATTGCAGCGCGTGACCGCCGCCCCAGAATAGAATCTCGTAGTACGCCTTGCCGGTGAGTCCCGCGGGGACTTCGACGATCGACCAGGCGAACGCCAGCAGCGCCACCGCGGTGGCGACGACGCTCGCATTCAGTCCGAAGCGCAGCGCGCCAACTCCATCGAATCGAACGCCGATTCTGGGCGCTGCGACCAGACTGCGCAGCACCAGCACCAGGACGCCTGCGGCAAACACCAGTAAGCCGCCGATGAAGAGAGCGCTGTCCAGCACAGGAATGTAGTTGGCCATGATCGGCTCGCCCGGCCCAAAGAACGGCGCGAGCGACATGAGCGCGGCGCCGGCGCCGCACAAGGCCAATGCAGACCACGCCCAGCTGAGCCCGCGTGCTGAGCCGTTCAGGCTCCAGAGCACGCCCGCGAGCGCCATGAACCACACGAGCACGGACAGATCGACGTGCACGACCAGCGCGAGCCGGAAGAAATCGGCGACCGGAAACCATTCATTGAGCACCGGCGTGCGCGAGAGCACCAAGAGCACGGCGAACAGCCCCGAGCCCATCAGCGCCAGAAGACCGAGCCACAACCACGCGCGAGCGAGCCGCTGCTGCGCTCCGGCGGGCGTTTCGAGCAGGTAATCGCTCGACCAGGCGACGGACTGGCGGCGTGAGATGCCCAAGCCTTCGACAGTGCTGCTCATTGCAGTGTGATGTCTCCCTGTTCGGGATCGAAGTCGACGACCAGCACCTGCGCGGGCCGCAGCTCCACACTAGCGAGGCGTTCGTAGTCGAAACCCTCCCCGCGCGCACTATCTTTGAGGCGCACCGCAATCTGGTGGGCGCCGGCGTCAACCTCGAGCCGCTCGTACACGGACGCAGCGCCGTCGCGCGACAGTCCAGACGGCTCGGCGACCTCGCGATGCGCCAGCACGCCGTCGATATCGATCTCCACAATCACAGGCGAGCGCTCGCGCGGACACCTCAGGGGCGTGCGCATGTTCGGCGGCAATTTCGCGAGCTCTTCAGCAGACATCGTCTGGCATTCCGCCAGACGCTGGCCGTGGTGCGAGAAGCTCAGCTTGATGAGCGCGCGATCCGGCGCGAGATGCTGATAGACCGGTCGCCACGAGAACACGCCGATGACCGCTGCAAAGGCAGCGTACAGCAGCGCCTGGCCCAGCCATTTGAACGCACTTGTCACTTCCGGAGCATCCGATGCGCGATCATCTAGTGCGACGCGCACGCCACTCCGTAACGCCGAACCATAGCATCACTATGATGAAAGTAAGGCCGCCCGCCACCTGCAGCGGCACCGTGTAGTCGATGCGATACCTGCCGATTTTCCCGTCATATACCGAGCACAGGATGCGCACGTGATCCATCAAGTCGGCCAGGGTGAGGCCGGCGCTGAGCAACCTTCCGGCGAAGAGATCCTTCAGCGGCTCGCCGAGCGCCGCCCCGTTGAATTGGTCGCCGTACACCTGCCGCTGGATGCGTCCCTCGCCGTCGAGAATCGTGACCTGCAAGGTGTGATCGAAGCCGGCGGGCGTCGCGACATAACTGAATCCGAACTCGCGGGTCAGGGCTTCGACATCCTCGGCGCGAGGACTCAGAAATTCCCAGTTCGGCTCGTCGATGCGTTGCTGCGCCGCGAACGACTTCATGGCGGTCGGCGAATCGGTGGGCTGGTCGAAGCCGATGCTCACGACATTGAACTGCCGCGAGCCAAACTGCCCGCGCATCGACTTGATGGCGTTGTGCAGCGCGAGCGTGCTCGTCGGACAGACATGAAAGCAGCCGGTGTAGACGAAGTTCACCAGCAACGGCTTGCCGCGGTAGCTCGACAACCGCACATCGCGTCCTTCACGGTCGCGCAGCACGTAGTCGCCGGGCGTCGAGCCGACCACTGCTTGGCTCGCGCGCAGCGCGACGGACTTGTCGAGCGCCGCGTGCGCTGGCGCGCTTGCGGCGATCGCGAGCAGTGAGAGCACACTGCTCGCGATCCGCGTCACCGTCCTGATTTCACCTCGTCTTTGCACCGACCCGCCGCCTCACGCGCTCAGTTGAGACCCCACAACGTCGACAGATACTTCCAATTGATGAAGTAGTAGAGGACGAAGGCGGTCAGGAACACCATTGCAAGAGCGAACGTACCCGGGGCCACGAAGCCGAGCGAGCCATAGGTCTGTGCGGCCGCCGCCGGGGTCGCACGCGCCAGCGGTGTAACCTGCTCGCTGCGCGCGCCCGATTCGAGACGCTTACCCCACAACAGAGAGCCGACGGTGATGTAGATGTAGAGCGCGCCGCCGATGATGGCGCCGAGGCCGCTGATGCCTACCAAGCCCATCATCAGGTACGCCGCGCCCGGCCACTCGTACGCCATCGCAACGCCGCTGAACGCCATATCCCAGTGACGCCGCGAAACGCCCAGCGTGCCGGCGCCCATCATCACCAGGCAGAACAAGTACATCGAGAAGCCGAACAGGTAGGGCTGCAGCTTCGCGAGCTTCGGCGCGATCATCTCGCGCTTGAACAGCACAGGGATGAGATAGAACGTGAGCGCCATGAACGTGAGCGTGGTGCCGATGACCACGGTCGCGTGGAAGTGGCCTGGGACGTAGATCGTGTTGTGAATGATGAGATTGAGCTGCTCGGTGCCCATCATCACGCCCGAAATGCCGCCGAGGAATCCAAAGCCCACGAGCGAGATGAACACGCCGGCGAACACAGGATTACCCCACGGCGCCTTGCGCAGCCACTCGAACATGCCCTTGGTGAAGCCCTTGCTCCGCTGCGCGACTTCCATGGCGCCAGGAATCGTCAGCCCGTGGATCATCGAGGCCAATACGGCGAAATACATGAAGTAGCTCGTATTTACGACCTTCCATTCCGTGCTGATGCCCGGATCGGCGAGCAGGTGATGAGCGCTCGCAAGCTGCAGGAAGAAGATATAGAGCAGGAAGGCGCCGCGGCTCACCCGCTCCGACATCGGGCGCGCGCCGAAGACCACCGCCGCCACGAGATACCACACGGAGATGTGTGCGGCGACGTTGATCTGCTGCGAGGAATGGCCGAACGCCCACCAGATCGTGCGGTAGATCAGCGCATCGACTTTCTCGACCAGGCCGATCGACATCAGGTACGTCGGAATGAGAATGATTGCGCCCGAGGCGATCGTGAACACCGCGATGATGCAGGCGGTGATCGCGCCGAACGTCACCAGCGGTACGGAGCCCTCGTACGTCCTCTCGCGCTTGGCCACGACCAGCGTCCCCAGGAATACGAAGCATCCGATGAGTGCGCCGACCGCGAACAGGATCAGGCCGAGATAGAACGACGGCGCCGCCATCATCGGCACGTACGAGGTCATCATGACGCTCGAGCCGCCCTGGTACACGGCGACGTTGTTCGTGATTGCGCCGATCACCATGAGTGCGAATGCGAGCCACGCGACGCGCGGCGCCGCGATGCGGGAACGCAGAAGCGTTGAACCGCAGAAGTACAGAACCGCGATCTCGAAGAAAATGATCCAGAAGATCAGCATGTCGATGCCGTGCGCGGTCAGCACCTGATAGAAGGTGGGCGCCTCGAGCCAATGCACGGCGGGCCAGCGCGTGAGGACTACGCCGACCGCCAGAATTCCGCCGAGAAGCAGGAAGACGACCGCCGCGACGGCGTTCGCCAGCATGAGCTTCTCCGCTTGCGCCTCGAACTGCAGCCCGGAGCGCGGACAAATGCGATAGGTCGTATTGACGCGCCGTGCGCCTGAAGCGCCGGTTTGCGCCCCTCGAAGAGTCGTCGTGTTCGAACTGTCCATGGCTGTCCCCCTCAGCGCACGTGGATACGGCCGACCATCGCATGATGACCGATGCCGCAGTATTCGTTGCAGACCACCGAGAACGTCCCGCTCTGATTCGGCGTCACAGTGATGACGTGCTCATAGCCGGGCACGATCTGGACGTTGATATTGGTCGGTTGCAGCGAGAAACCATGGTTGTAATCCATGGAGGTCAGGTGCAGTCGATACGACTTGTCTTTCTCGAACTCGATGATCGGCCAGAAATTCCACAGCCGCGCGACCAGGTAGACGTCGCTGCCCGGAGGCGGCGCGACGACCGGGATGTTCATGTCGGTTTCGGTGCGGATCGTGTACTTGTCGACGACTGCCTGCGCTTTGGCGAGGAACTGGTCAGGCGTGGTCTTGTACGTTTCAGTCGAAAGATTCTGCCGGCCGTACAAGTGCCAGTAGATCATCATGAAGAACATGACCATGCACCACGCAAACGCGATGACGATCCAGGTTCCCTCGACACGATCGAGTGGATGCTTCCACCACAATCGTTCTGCAGGCGGCAGAATGGCGCTCATTGGCGAAGTTTCCCCATATGCGTGCGCGGCATCAGATGCATGCGCGCTGTATTTGTTTCGGGTTGATTAGCGGCCCTTCGGACCTCTGGTCCACTCTCCCTGCGATCCCGAGCCAGTCGAAACACATGCATACGCCGGCGTTCGTTCGGGCTGAAGCGTCAGGGTGGTGGGTAGATCAGAGATCCATCAAGGCGCGGCCGGTACGGTCAGGATGTCGATGACGCCCCACAGCGTGTACACGATCATCGGCACGAGCACGCCGATGAACAGCAGCAGAAAGGGGTTGTCGAGCAGCCGTTGCATGAACGGGATCGGCTCGTCAGCGGCGTCTTCTTTTGGATCGCTCATTGCATCTCCTCCACAGCCATATAACCGTGGTTCGGCGGTGATGCTCAAGCATTCGCCGCCAAGCTCCACCTCTGCCCTGATCTAGATCAGGTGCGCATGCGATAACCATCAACCGGCAGAGCTTAGGGGCCGTCCCGAATGAAGCCTTTGCGGTTGATCAAGGGAAGGACGGGCCTGACGCGGCGCGGCCTCGAGCCTCGCGCGACGACGATGACGCACGACGGACCGCAGGATCGGCGTCAGATGAATCCCATGCGCTGCGCCAGCCGGGCAGCCGGAATCATCAGCTTGCGGATGAGCAGCTCCTGCTTGCCCGGGTATGCGACTGGCGTCGGTCGCTCGAGCGGAAACGGCAAGTCGTCCAGCCGGTCGCGCGCCAGTCCCTGCGCCAGCAGCATCCCGAGCAGCGGCGCCATCACATTCCCCCATGCATTGAAGTACATCAGACCAAAGACGCCGGGCTCAAGCTGGAACACCCCCGGAAAGTCTACGTCGCGCAGCGCCACTCGCCCGGTCCAGTAATGGTCCATGCGGATGTCCATGTCGCGGGTCTGCGGCCAGGTGCGGTGGACCCACGACAGGTGGTTGCCGAAGTGCCAGGCCGCATCGTCGGGCCGCGTCGAACTGGGGATAGACGCGGTGACCAGGCGCCCATGCTCGTCGATCAGGCAGGGATTCAAGTCGAGCGGCTCCTCTGCAAGCGTCGCACGGCCCGGCAGGATGAGCTCGAGCGCTTCTTGCGGCAGCGGCTGCGTGGCTACGCCATAGGCGGTCAGCGGATAGAAGCTGTTCGCGAACTGCGGCAGGACGCCGGTCGCATACGCGTTGGTGCAGAACACCACACGATCGGCGAGCACGCCGCCCTGCGCCGTCGTCACGCGCCAGCGCTCACCCGCCTGCGCCAAGGCGAGCGCCTCGGTCTCGCCGAACACGCGCGCGCC
>JAVEVD010000089.1:0-11510 GCA_034005205.1 Steroidobacteraceae bacterium
GATTCGCGTGTCCTTCCACACGGCTTCGCCCAGCGGCAGTTTCGTCTCCCCATGCATCAGCTTCGCCGTCCAACGCGGCGCGATGAGCGCGCAGCAATGCTGCGCGTGGATACGCGCGAACGCGAATACGTGCTCGGCATACTCGCCATCGATTTGCAGCGGGTGGTACGAGCCACATGAGAAAAGCTCTGGCCTTTGCCTGCGCAGTCCGAGCAGCTTCCAGGTGACGAACAGCTTGCCGGCGTCAAGGCGCGGATCTTCGAGAAGCCTTGCCGGCGAGGACTCCAGATTCTCGATTTCAGCGAGCTGGCGAGCGGCGGCGGCGAAATCGACCGGCCGACGGTTGTCGGGGTCCACGAGGGCGAGCGCTTCGCGTTCGCAGCCCTGGTAGAAATCCGGCACGCCGGGCGAGAGGATCTTGAGCGCCGTCACCGCCAGGGAGTTGATCCGCCCGAACCAGGCGACCGGCTGCATGAACGCGGCGAAATCGCGCAGGAAGGCGTTGCGCTCGACGTTCGCGAGCAGGCTCGCGACGAAATCGTTCAAGCCCTGTTCGTACTCGGCGTTCGGCGTGATCCAGGACGTCGAGCGCTTGGCTTCGCGGGCCGCTTTGATCATGTACGCCTGCAGCCGCTCGAGCAGCGCGGCCTCCTCCCCGGGACGCCACACGCCCGCGAGCGCCTGGTACAGCAAATACTCGTCTTCACGATCGGGCGAGGGTCCGTCGTCGAGCATGCGGCGCTTGCTGCGGTTCAGTCTGACCCAGCGCGACAGGTGCAGCTTGCAGTGCTCGGGCAGCTCGCTCAGTACGGCGATGCGTGCGCGTGCGTCTTCGCTGCGCTTGGCGTCGTGGGTAGAAGTGGCCAGCAAACCGTGCGGCCAGTGTTTCGCGCGTTCGAGATTCTCCTGGTGCATGGCCGAGGAGGAGTGCGAGAAACGACGCGGGTCGCCGCCGACTTCGTTCAGGCACGTCAGGCGGTTGTACCGGTAGAACGCCGTATCTTCTACGCCCTTGGCTGCGACTGGCGCGGTCACCTGCTGAAACTTCATTGCGAACTCGAGCATCGCGCGCCGTTGCATGGCGGCGCCCCGCACGGCGGCGTCGCCGAGCAGAACGTCGCGCAGGAAGTCGAAAATCGTGAGCTCGGCGGCCGCACTGCGCCGCCGGGCGAGACCCACCGCCCAGTTCACGATGCGCCGGTCGTCATCGCTCACGCCGCGCGGCGAGATGTAGGTGCGATAGACGGGAAAGCAGGCGATCACTTGCATGATGGCCTCGCGCATCGCAGCACGAGTAAAGTCCTGCGTGTAGCGGCTCATCTGCGCTATGCGGTCGAGCTGGGTGGCGAGCACCTCGACTTCGGCGGCCAGGGACGCGTTCATCACGAGTCGCTTGCATTCGTAGGCGATCTGCTCGAATGATGCGTCGTTTCCCGTGAACTGACGGTAGCGCCGCGTCAGACGCTTCTCCTCATCCGCCGCCGCCAGCCAGGCCGTAGCGGCCGCAGCGAACTCGTAGCCTGTCGTGCCGTGCACTCGCCAGGACTCCGGCAGTCTCTCGTGCGCGGCGAGGATCTTCTCGGTCACCAGGTAGAGCGGGCGCGGCTGCTCGGCGCTCGCGCCACAGCGCTGCTGGAGCCGCTCGAAATAGACCTCAGGATCGTACAGTCCGTCGGAATGATCGATGCGCAGCCCGGCGACCGCCCCACGGTCGATCAGCTCGAAAATCAACCGGTGAGCGCTCTCGAACACCATGCGCTCGTCCATGCGCAGCGCAGCGAGGTCGTTCACGTCGAAGAAGCGCCGATAGTTGATCTCATCGACCGCTACTCGCCAGTACGAGAGACGCCAAGCCTGTGCTTCCAGCAGCCGCTCCAGCGCATCGAAGCTGTCGGGACGTCCCGGCTCGCCGTTCACCCGCGCGAGCACGGAGCGAACGTGCTGCAGAATGGGCGGGCAGCGCTCGATGAGGCGCACCAAGCGGCGCTTGTGCGCCTCCTTGTCGCGATAGCGTTCGGCCACGGACTCCTCGCGCAGATCGTTGCGCGGCGGCAGATTGCCGAACGCGGTGAGCAGACTCTCGAAATCCGCACGATCGTCCGTGGGCGGCGGCGCTTCGGGCGTCGGTGCGCCCTCGAAGATGCGCGGATATTCGCGCGGGTCGATCGGAAAGCGATGTTCGTGATAGCGCACCGAGAACTCGCCGCGCAGCTCATCGAAACTGAGCGGCAGCTCGCCGCGCTCGAGCAGCAGGCCGTACGGCTCGCCGAGCACCGGCGCCAAGATGCGATCGCGCATCGAGGCTCGGTTGGGACGCCAATCTATATCGAAATACGCAGCGTGGCGCGCGGCCGGGCCGTTCTCGAGCACGTCCAGCCACCACTCGTTCTCCTCGCCCATCACTCCGACGTGGTTCGGCACGATATCGAGAATCAGCCCCATGTCATGCGCGTGCAGGGTCTCCACTAACCGGTCGAAATCCTCGAGCGACCCGAGCTCCGGATTGAGCCGCGTGTGGTCGGTGACGTCGTAGCCGTGCATGCTGCCCGGTCGCGCGTTGAAAACCGGAGAGGCATAGAGATGGCTGACGCCGAGATGGGCCAGGTAGGGAACCACCCGCGCTGCATCGGCGAAGGTGAAGTCGCGGTTGAACTGCAGGCGATAGGTGGCGCGTGGAATATCAGGCTCGCGCTTTCCGTCGCCGCTCTTCGCGACAGGCTCGACGCTGGCGCCAATCTGCTCGCTCATGACTGCGCCAGCATCAGGCGGACCTCCCAGCCTTCGAGAGGCGCCCGAGCGTCGCGGTGCGCGCTGGAGTAGAGCAGCGCGGCCGCCTCGTCGGGGGGAGGCGCTCGTTCATCGGTCAGGTTGGCGTACAACGACAACTTTTCGACGTTTTTCAGCGGCCAGCGGACGATCAGCAGCCCTTGGCGCGCCCGGAACGTCGCCGCGCCCGGCAGGGCGTCGTCAATCCGCGGCGAGATGTGCTGCGCACGTACTCGCAGCAGCTCGCACATGTACTGGAGATATTCTCGGTGAGGCTCGCGGCTACGCTCGGACCAGTTCAGCCGGCTGCGCTCGAATGTCTCGATGGCGTTCGGATCCGGAATCTGCTCCCGAGCACGCTCTGCGGCGAAGGCGGTGAATCGCGCAAACTCGTTGCGCCGCCCGTCGCGCACCGCCGTGGCGAGATCGCCCTCGTAATCGCAGAAATACAAGAAGGGCTGCGACGCCGCATACTCCTCGCCCATGAACAGCAGCGGAATTTGCGGCGCAAGCAACAAGATCGCGTGAGCGGCGCGCAAGCGAGCCTTGGACGCGAGCGCCGCGATTCGCTCGCCCAGGGCGCGATTGCCAATCTGGTCATGGTTCTGCAAGAAATTGACGAAGGCGTACGGCGGCAATGCGCGGCTCGGCTGGCCGCGCGCTTCGCCGCTGAATGCGGACCGCTCTCCCTGATAGGCGAAGCCCTCCGCGAGCACGCGCCCTAGCAGTTGCAGCGGGTGATCCGCATAGTCGATGTAATAGCCATCGTCTTCGCCGGTGAGAATGACGTGCAGTGCGTGATGAAAGTCGTCGTTCCACTGCGCCAAGCCGCTCGCGCCCACCCTGCCCCGCCCCGCAAGCGGCGCCGGGCGGGCGGCGTCATCGGCGCGCTGCTTTTTTTCTCCCCGCCCCGCTTGCGAGAAACCGCGGACGGGAACGAGCCGGCGCGCCTCGTTGTGATGATTCTCCAGGATCATGTGCGTCAGACGCTGCGCTCCCGGACCAGCGCGCACGCGCTCGACGAGTTCATCGATGAAGTGCTTCGGACCATCGTCGAACATCGCATGCACGGCGTCGACGCGCAGCCCGTCGAAGCAATACTCGTTCAGCCAGTACAGCGCGTTCTCGATGAAAAAGCTGCGCACTACGGGGTGCGCGAAGTCGATCGCATCTCCCCAAGGCGTGTGGCGCCGCTTCGTGAAGAATGCGCTGGCGTAGCGCGGCAGATAATTGCCTTGCGGTCCGAAGTGGTTGTAGACCACATCCAGCAGCACCATGAGATTGCGCTCGTGCGCGGCCTGCACGAAGCGCTTGAGCTCATCGGGCGAGCCGTACGTCGGATGCGGCGCGTAGCACAACACGCCGTCGTACCCCCAGCCGCGTTCTCCTGCATACGTATTGAGCGGCATGATCTCGAGCGCAGTGACGCCGAGCCGCACGAGATCATCGAGCCGGGACTGCGCTGCAACGTACGTTCCCTCGGCGGTGAACGCGCCGACGTGCATCTCGTAGAGCACCGCTTCGCTCCACGGCCGCCCGCGCCAACCGCTCTCGCTCCAGGCGAACGCCTTCGGGTCGAGCAAGGCGCTCGGCCCTTGCGGTCCCTGCGGATTCCAGCGGGCGGCCGGATCGGGCGCGTCGACTTCGTCATCGATGCGATAACGGTACAGGGCGCCCGCGCCGAGCCCCTCGACGCGCAGCTCGAACCAGCCGCCCGCGGCGCGATCGAGGTCCGCGCACAGCTCCCCCGCCGGCGCACTCGCTCGCACAGCGACGCGCCGAGCGTCGGGGGCCCACAGTCGAAAACGCACGGCGCCGTCCTCTTCGAGCCGCGCGCCGAACGGCATATCGTGCACGCGATTCACATCGCTTCCTGACGCGGCAGAGGGAATTCCAACAACGCCAGCGCGCGGCCCGCAAGCGAGTATGCTGCTCCTGGCTCGAGGACGCGCCCGCCATTGCGCACGCCTTCCGACCAAGCCGTATCGAGCCGCAGAATCCAGCGCGCATGTTCAGGCGCCGGCGGCAAGTGGAAATCCACCTGCTCGTGATGTGCATTGAGAAACAGTACGAAGTCGCTGTCGAGCGGGACGCGGCCGCGCTCGTCCTGCTCGTGCAATCCGCGTCCCGACAGAAACACGCCAAGACTGCGCGCGAGACTTTCATTCCAATGCTGCTCGGACATCTCCGCGCCGCTCGGGTCCAGCCACACGATTCCGCGCGCGCCGCGGATCCCCGGATTCTGGAAGAAGCTGCGCCGCCGGAACACCCGGTGCGAACGTCGCAGCGCGATCAGATCGCGAACGAACCCGAGCAACATGCGCTGCTCCTCATGAAGATTCCAGTCGAGCCAGGTCAGTTCGTTGTCCTGGCAATACGCGTTATTGTTGCCGCGCTGAGTGCGCCCGATCTCATCGCCAGACAGCAACATGGGCACGCCCTGCGACAACAAGAGAGCAGCCAGCATGTTGCGCATCTGGCGCAGCCGTAGTTCACGCACCTGCGGGTCGTCCGTAGGCCCCTCCACGCCACAGTTCCAGCTGCGGTTATGGTTCTCGCCGTCACGGTTCTCGTCGAGGTTCGCCTCGTTGTGCTTTTCGTTGTAGCTGACCAGATCGCGCAGCGTGAACCCGTCGTGCGCCGTGACGAAGTTGATGCTTGCGTAAGGACGACGGCCGCTGTGCTCGTACAGATCGCTCGATCCCGCGAAGCGGCAGGCGACCTCGCCGATCAACCCGCCTTCGCCCTTCCAGTAGTCGCGCAGCGCGTCTCGATACCTGCCGTTCCACTCTGTCCAGCCGACCGGAAACCGACCCACCTGATAGCCGCCCTCACCGAGATCCCAGGGCTCGGCGATCAGTTTGACCTGCGAGATGACTGGATCCTGACGAATGATGTCGAAGAACGCGCTCAGCCGGTCGACTTCGTGCAGCTCGCGCGCCAGCGCCGAGGCGAGATCGAAGCGAAAGCCGTCCACGTGCATCTCCGTGATCCAGTAGCGCAGGCTGTCCATGATCATCTGCAGCACGCGCGGATGCCGCATGTTGAGCGTGTTCCCGCAGCCGGTGTAATCCATGTAATAGCGACGATCGTCGTGCACCAGGCGGTAGTACGACGCGTTGTCGATGCCGCGAAACGAGAGCGTGGGGCCGAGATGATTGCCTTCGGCCGTATGGTTGTACACGACATCCAGGATGACCTCGACGCCGGCCGAGTGCAGCTTCTTGACCATCGTCTTGAATTCACGCTCGGACTGCGCGTTCGACGAGTACTCCTGGTGCGGCGCGAAGTAGCCGATCGAGTTGTAGCCCCAGTAGTTGCGCAGGCCCTTCTCGATCAGATGTCGGTCGTGAACGAAGTAGTGCACCGGCATCAGTTCAACTGCGGTCACGCCCAGGCGCCGGAGATAATCGATAGCCGGCGCAGTGGCGAGCGCCGCGTACGTTCCGCGGTACTGAGGCGGCGTGTCGGCGCGGAGCATGCTGAATCCTTTCACGTGCAGCTCGTAGATCACGGTGTCGTGCCACGGCGTACGCGGCGAGCGGTCATCGCCCCACGAGAAGGCAGGATCTATCACTTGTCCCTTCGGTACGCCGAGAGCGTTGTTGCGGCGGTCCATTGACAGATCGGCGTGCTGCGAGCCGATGCGGTAGCCGAAGTGCGCATCCGACCACGCGAGCGGTCCTGCCAGCGACTTGGCGTACGGATCGAGCAGCAGCTTGTTCGGGTTGAAGCGATGGCCGTCCTGCGGACGGTACGGGCCGTGCACTCGATAGCCGTACAGAGTTCCAGGACGCGCCTCCGGCAGGTAGCAATGCCACACCTGATCGGTCTGCTCGGGCATACGGACGCGCTGCAGTTCGCGTCGGCCGCGTGCATCGAACAGACACAACTCCACGCCGCTCGCATGTTCGGAGAACAGTGCGAAATTCACGCCCTCGCCGTCCCACTCCGCGCCCTGCGGATACGGCTTGCCGGGCCACACGGCTGTGATCGGCGCGGACATTGTGCGCAGGCCCATCAGGCAATCGTCGAACCAGCGCCGTGCGATGAGAACCGCAGCTGCGCGAACGCTCGCCTCACGACCACCGCCATTGCGCCAACTCAGTAGCTTCCATCACGCTTCCGCGACCTCAGAGCACGGCCTCCTTGGACTGTCGGCCATCGAGCTATCCGCTTCCTTCTCGACGGGACGCGGGTAAATACCTCGCGATGCAGCGCAGTTCCCGCGCGACTGTCGCCGATCGCGTACACAACGGAGCGGATCGTTCCTGGCGCAGCGCGGTCTTCAGCAGGAACCGAGCTGGCCGCGCGTGCGTAATCTTCCGAGCGATGCGACGCGCGACGGATGCGATGCGGCGGTTTTGACGCCCGGGCGGGCGTCGAGCGGGCGCAGGCGGATCCCACCCCACAACGCCGCAGAACGATAGCCGCGCGCACACGTTGGATAGCGGATGATTTCAGCAGACTCATCGACAACGCGCGCCGGGCGCGCCGCCGATGACGGCCGTGCGGGCGCTGACGCCGCGCGCGATAGTCGCAGCGCGCACAGGTTCCGGGGCTGGGGGGCCATGGCGCTGGTGATTGCATTCAGCTGCGTCGCCGCGGCCGACGCCTTACGCTCCGGACCGCAGCGCGAGGCGGCGCGCCAGCGTTTCAGCGCCGAGCTCGTGCTGGAAGCCGCAAGGGCGGCCGCAGCGGCGCCCTTCACGCGCGGTCAGATCGACGGGCCGGCGCCTCTGCCGCACATCACCTACGACCAGTATCGGGACATCCGCTTCAACTCCGATTACGGCGTGTGGCGCAACGAGCAGGTTCCGTTCCGTGTGGAGCTGCTGGCGGCAGGCTTTCTGTACCAGGAGCCGGTCACCGTCTCCGTAGTTGAAAGCGGCTACGCGCGCCAGCTGACCGGCGAAGCCCAGATGTTCGTGCTCGGCCCGAGCGTCGCCCAACCGCTCGCCGGCCAAGTGCTGCCGCTGTCCGGATTCCGCGTGCGCACACGCCTGAACTCGCGCTCAGTGTGGGACGAGTTCCTGGTGTTTCAGGGCGCCTCGTATTTCCGCGCCATCGATCGGGGCGGATCGTACGGCGTATCCGCACGCGGCTTGGCGCTGCGTACGGCCCATCCCATGGGCGAGGAATTCCCGACGTTCACGCGCTTCTGGATCGAGCGGCCCGCCGCCAACGCCGTCGGCCTGGTGGTGCATGCGCTGTTGGAGAGCGAATCGACCACAGGCGCCTACCGGTTCTCGATCATTCCCGGCGCAGAAACCATCATGGATGTGGAGCTGACGCTGTTCCCGCGCAAGGAGCTCGATCACGTCGGGCTCGCGCCGCTCACCTCGATGTTCCTGTTCGACGAATCTGAGCGCACCCGCATCGACGACTTCCGCGACGAGGTGCATGACTCGGACGGTTTGCAGATCGTCATGGCCACGGGCGAGCGCGTATGGCGGCCGTTGCGCAATCCGACGCAGCTTCAGGTGTCCAGTTTCACATCCCAGGCGCCGCGCGCGTTCGGATTGATCCAGCGCTCACGGCGCGCTTCGGATTATCACGACCTGGAGGCGCGTTACGAAGATCGCCCGAGCGCGTGGATCGAGCCGACCAGCGATTGGGGCGAGGGCTCGGTGGAACTGATCGAGATCCCCGCAGACAACGAGTACAACGACAACATCGTCTCCTACTGGCGGCCGAAGGATGTGATTCCCGCCGGCCGGCCCTGGAGCGCGTCGTATCGGATCCGCTGGACTTCGCAGCCGCGACTCATGCCGGAGCTCGGCAAGGTGAGCGCGACGCGCACCGGGCCGACATTCGACGGCAAGCGCCGCCTGTTCGTCATCGATTTCACCGGCGCAGGACGCTCCGTCGAAGGATTGCAGGTCGACGCCGGCGCCTCCGCCGGCGCACTTACCAATCTGGTGCTGCAGCCCAATCGATACACCGGCGGCGTACGCGCCAGCTTCGAGCTCGATCCCGGCGATGCGACAGTCGCGGAGCTGCGCCTGCGCCTGCTGAGAACCGACCGCGGCGGCGCCGAGAGTCCGGCGAGCGAGACTTGGCTGTATCGATGGACGGCCAGCTGAAATCGACGAAGGACCGCGTCGTAGTGCGCGGCGGGATGCCTTACGAGCGTCCTCTCCAGATGCCGGTGCAGAACCTGCGTCGCGCGACCGAGCCGCCGCAGCTGCCGGCGGCGCCGGCGCGCACCATCCTGGCGCGGGCGCTCACCCTGTCCATTGCGCTCGCGATCACCAGCTACGGCGTGTACGAGATGCTCGGAATCGTCAGCTTCTCGCGCATGACCATCCTGCAAGGGGTCATGATCTTGCTGTTCGCCGTGACGCTCGGTTGGATCGCGTTCGCAGCCGCCACGGCCGTGACCGGCTTTCTCATACCGCCGCCGCGCCCGCGCGGCGCGGCGCAGATCGCCGGGCGACGCACGGCGCTCGTCATGCCGATATACAACGAGGATCCCACGCGCACCGCCGCAGGACTGCAGGCGATGAGCGAGGCGCTGCAAGAAGCCGACGCTGCGCAGCATTTCGAGATCGTGGTCCTTTCGGACTCGACGAACGCGGATGCCTGGATCAGGGAGTCGCTGGCCATCGACGAGTTGCGTCGCAGGCTGCGCGGCGTGATGCCGGTGTGGTATCGACGGCGCTGGCGTAATGAAGGCCGCAAAGCCGGCAACATCGAAGAATTCGTGAAGCGCTGGGGCGGCCGCTACGACTACATGGTGGTGCTCGACGCGGACAGCCTGATGTCCGCCGAGACGCTCGTCGAGCTGGTGCGCCGCATGCAGCTCGATCCACGCCTGGGCATCCTGCAGACCGTACCGATGCTGATCGGTCACGAAAGCGTCTTCGCCCGCATGCAGCAATTCGCCGGCCGTGTGTACGGCGCGCTGATCGCGCGCGGCATGGCCGCGTGGTCCGGTGCGGAAGGCAATTACTGGGGCCATAACGCGATCATCCGCGTCGCCGCTTTCGCCGCCGCCTGCGGTCTGCCGCAACTGCCCGGGCGCAAGCCGTTCGGCGGCCATGTGCTGTCGCATGATTTCGTCGAAGCGGCGTTGATGCGCCGCGCCGGGTGGAAGGTATGCATGGCCCCCGAGCTGGGCGGCTCGTGGGAGGAAAGCCCGCCTTCGCTGGTCGATGTGGCGGTGCGCGATCGACGCTGGGCGCAGGGAAATCTGCAGCATTCCAAGGTGATCGGCGCGTGCGGACTCACGTTCACCAGCCGCTCGCATTTCTTCATCGGCATCATGAGCTATCTGTCCTCGCCGCTGTGGCTGGCGCTGCTGGTGGTGGGCTTCGCGCTGACGCTGCAGGCCACGCTGATCCGCCCCGAGTACTTCAGCGGCACTTTCCAGCTCTTTCCCGACTGGCCGCGGTTCGATGCGGAGCGCATGACGGAGCTGTTCATCTTTACGATGATCGTGCTGTTCACGCCCAAGATCCTCGGGGTGCTGCGTACGCTGCTGTTCGCGCCGCAAGTGCGGCGCGGCTGCGGCGGGTGTCTTGGCGTGACGTTCGGCGCGCTGGTCGAGACCATTCTTTCAGTGCTGTACGCGCCAATCATGATGCTCGTGCAGACGCATCATGTGCTCGAAATCCTCACGGGCCGGGATTCCGGTTGGAAGACGCAACGGCGCCACGCCGCCAACACGGCCTGGGGCGAAGCATGGAACGTGCATTGGCCGCACATGCTCGCGGGACTGTTGATCGGCGTAGTAGCCTGGCTCATCTCGCCCACGCTGCTCGCCTGGCTCTCTCCGACGCTTGCGGGCCTGCTGATCGCCGCGCCGTTGTCGAAGGTAAGCGGCAGCGTGGCGCTCGGCAGGGCGCTGGGCTGGTTCGGTCTGCTGCGCACGCCCGAGGAAAAGCGCCCGCCCGCGGTCGTGCGACGGCGCGACGAGCTGTTGCGCGAAGCGCCGTATGGTCCGGCGGACCCGCTGCGGCTGCTGGCGATCGATCGTCATGCGCGCTACGCGCATATCTCAGGCAACCTGCCGCGTCCGGTGGAGCATCGCGGCCACCCGGACGCCCATCGCCTGACGGCCGAACAGAAAGTGGCGGAGGCGAATACGCTCGAGGAGCTGCTCGCCTGGCTCGGACCCGTGGAGCGCGTGCACGTCGCGGCCGATGCACGATTGCTGGAGCGGATGGCGGAGCTGGACAGGGCGACTGGTCACAGGTGACTGGGCGCCGGGCGTTCGCGCAGATCTCCAGCCTGGGAAACCTCCGATTCACCCTGTTTCCACGATCTCGAGACGCTCGAAACAGCATGCATTGCGAATTTCTTCCGGCCGAATCGTAAGGGCGGCAGGTTGATCAGAGCTTTCCCAGGCGAGCGCCACATCGTGTCGCGGCCGGGCAGCACAGCTCCGACCAGTCACGCGTCAGCAGTCGCTTCCTGGAACCGTCATGACGCGCGGATCATTCCTTCTCGCCAGAGCCACACTAGTAGAAGGAGTCCGCCATGGCCCGAGCGACTTCACAAAGCGCCAGCGACGCACCGCGCGATGCAGTGGCGCTGCTCAAGCAGGATCATCGAACCGTGGAGACGCTCTTCTCTGAGTTCGAGAACGCCGAGGAGAGCGAGCAGTCATCCATTGCCGAAAAGGTCTGTCAGCTGTTGACCGTGCACGCGCAGATCGAAGAAGAGATTCTCTACCCTGCGGCGCGCGAGGCGCTCGCCGACGATGAAGAGGAAGCCGATCTCGTGCTCGAGGCGCAAGT
>JAVEVD010000090.1:0-11495 GCA_034005205.1 Steroidobacteraceae bacterium
TCTGCGTCAGCCCGTGATCCGCAGCGCCGGGGAACTCGATGAGTTGCTGAAGATCTTTCCCTTCGATCTGACCACCGAGCAGTCGAAATCCGCTCCGCTCTCCAAACGCGTGCGCACCATTCTTGGCGCCGCGCTGGCGCATCGGGCCGTGCTGCCGACGACCGCACAGATCGCCGCGCAATTCGGTATCAGCGCCGCGACGCTCAAGCGCCGGTTAGCCGAGGAAGAGACCTCGATGCAAGGCCTGAAAGATCGCTGCCGGCATGAACTCGCGCTTGACCTGCTGCGCGATCAGTCGCTGCCCTTCGGTGAAATCGCCCTGCGGCTTGGCTTCAGCGACGCGGCGAGTTTCACGCGTGCTTTCCGCAACTGGTCGGGCCGCTCGCCTTCGGATTACCGACGCACGGCCTTCGCATCGACCTCGAAGCCCACCTCTTCCCGATCTTCCGTTCGCAGGGGAAAAACCAGCCGCACGAACGCCGGGGCCTAGCTTTTTATGACTCCTCGATCTTGCCAAGAATCGACTCGGCGATCGCCCTCGACCTGAACGACCGCGGCTGCTGGTTCTGGCGTTTGACGCACACCATCCTGCGCCGAGGTTTTGAGTACTAGGGATCCCAGAGCAGGGGGAGGGACTTCAGCGAAATCGTGCCTCCCGACTCGTATGCGAGGCGTGCACTCGCGACCCTCAGATTCGGCAGTCGCGGAAGCGTCTCTTCGATCATTACTCGCAATTCCATTCGTGCGAGTAAGTGTCCGGCGCACAGATGCGGGCCGCTGCCGAAGGCAAGATGATTCTTCTTGTCCTTGCGACGGAAGTCGACCGTGAGCGGATCCTGGTAGCGGTGATGGTCGAGTCCGAGCATGGGCGTCGAGTAGAGGACCATGTCGCCCTTGCGGAATTCCACGCCGTGAAATTCGCAGTCGCGCGCCGTGACGCGCGCGATATTCGAGATCCCGAAGCGACGCAGGAGCTCCTCCACTGCATCGGGCGCGAGCGCCGGCTCGTCCAGCAGTTGCTCGCGGTGCGTGGGGCTTGAGGCGAGAAAGTGCATGGCGTGCGACATGGCCGATGTTACGGTGTCGAGCCCAGCCAGGAAGAGCATCTGTGTCATCGAGAGCAGCTCTTCTTTCGCGAGTGCGCGTTCGCCGATTCTCGCGTCGAGCATTGCGGCGAGCATGTGCCCGCCACGTCGAGCGACGGGATTCGCGATCTGCTCGTCCAGCCACTCACCGAGGTATGCGGCGGACTCCATGAACGCCTTCGCCTGCTCGTCGGTGCTGGCTGGGTGGAAGACGCCCTGCACCCAGGGCATGAATCGCTCCCGCTCCTCGAGCGGCAGGCCGAGCATGCGCTGGAACATGCTTACCGGCGCGGGCCTGGCATAAGCCTCCATGAAATCGCAGGCGCCGCTCGGGAGCATGGCGTCCACCGCGCTTCGCGAGAGCTCGCGGAAGTCCTGCTCGAGTCCGGCCAGGATCCGCGGCGAGAACATCTTCTGCATGAAGATTTTCCGATAGGGCCCATGGTCCGGCGGGTCGAGGCTGTTCGGGATGAGCGGGGGCGCTCCCGGCACGGGCGGCACGCTCAGCTTCTTCGCGGAGAAGAGATCGTGGCGCTGCAGGAACTCGTCAACGAGCTCGTTGCGCGCGATCACCCAGTAACCGCCGAGGTCCGGAGACCAGAAGATGTCCGGCGCGTCGTTCAAGGCTTCCATTACGGGCCATGGGTCCGAGAGCACGGCGGGATCGTTGCGAAAATCGAAGCGAACGACTCGGTTCGCGGGTACGTGGGCGGGAATTCCGGGTCGTTCCGGCATGGCGTCGAGTCCTCGTATCGGAGGGACGGGACCCGACCGTAGCATCACGGAGGCGCACCGCCCAAGCGGCTCGCGGCGCCCAAACGGGTGTTGTCCGGCGCGCGGCGCCCGCCCGAGAATTCCACGATTCCTGCAGGAGGGACGTTCAGTGCACTGGGGCATGGTGATCGATTTGAGGCGATGCACCGGTTGCTATGCTTGCGTGCTGGCCTGCAAAGCTGAACACAGCACGCCTTCGGGCATTCACTTTCGACAGGTGCACTTCCAGGAAGTCGGTGAGTATCCGCACGCGCGCCGCGTGCACGTGCCGGTGCAGTGCAATCACTGCCGCGAGCCGCCCTGCGTCCCGGTCTGCCCGACGGGCGCCACCTACAAGCGCGCCGATGGGCTCGTGCTGGTCGATCAAGACATGTGCATCGGCTGCGCCTATTGCATGGAGGCCTGCCCCTACGAACATCGGCATTTCGTCGAGACGAATCTCGCGCACTTTGCGAGCGGCCTCACGCCCTCGGAGAAAGCCGGCGGGGAGGCCGGCCATGACTGGAAGGGCAAGCTCGGCGCCGTGGTCGAGGGGCCGGGCCACCCGAACGTGGCGGTGTTTATCCGCGACCCCGAGCAGCTGCCGGCGCCCTCGATTCCGACATTACGGATGCTCTTCGGTTTCACGTTCGCTGAAGCGGCGCTCGCGAAACTGCTTGCAGAGGGACTGAATCTGGATGAGGCGGGCGCCCGACTCGGCATCAGCAGAAACACCGTCAAGTCGCGTCTTGGTTCGATCTTCGCCAAGACTGGCGTCAAACGGCAGTCCTCCCTCGTGCGGGTGCTGCTCGACGCCATCGCTTCCATGTAGATGCGGATCGTCCGGATCGGTCGGCCACAGCTGCTGTCCACGCGAGCAGTGCACACCCTGAGCCGGTTTGCGGTGTTCTTTGAACCGTTCGGTCCTTGCCGTGCGTTAAGCGACGGTCGAGACTGCAGCGGATCGCGGTCGGAAGAATGGCAGGCCATGCCGAACAGCTTTTCTCTGCACGAGGCGCGCTTCCGCCCGTGGCGCCCCGCCGGGGGCGCGCGGTAAGCGTGTTTTCCGGTCTCTAAATTCTTGCGCAAGGAGACGCCGTGCTTGGCAAACTCACCCTCAACAACACAGATCTGAGCGTCAGCCGACTGTGTCTGGGTACGAACATGTTCGGTACGGCGCATCCCGTGGAGAAGGCGCGGGAGATTCTCGACGCATTCTTCGCCGGGGGAGGAAACTTCGTCGACACCGCGCATTCCTACGGCGACTGGATTCCGGACGCCCCGAACGCAGCCAGTGAGCGCGTTCTCGGCGAATTGCTCAAGGGCCGGCCGCGCGGCAGCTATGTGCTGGCCACCAAGGGCTGCGAGTTCGACTATCGCAAGGGGGACTGGGCGCCGCGCGTGACGCCGGCTCACCTCGCCGCCGATCTGGGGCAGAGCCTGGAATTCCTTGGCGTCGACAGTATCGACCTTTACTGGCTGCACCGCGACGATCCGACCCGGCCGGTGAAGGATATCGTCGACGCCCTGATCGGCCACCAGCAGGCCGGCCGCATCCGCCATTTCGGCTGCTCGAACTGGACCGTCGAACGCATCCTGGAGGCGCAGGCGTATGCCGCGAGTCTCGGCCACGCCGGTTTCATCGCATGCCAGCCGATGTGGGGCTTGGCCGAGCCGGATCGCAATGCGATGGCGCAGTACGCGCCGGGCGGATACTACGAGGACGGCTATGGCGCCCTGCATGCCGATGGGATGACGATGATCCCGTATTCAGGGCAGAGCCGCGGCATCTTCAGCAAACTGGCGGCCGGCGTGGACAAGGCATCGATCGCGCCGGACGTGGCCGCACTCTACGACCATCGGAACAATCATCGCAAAGTCGAGGTGCTGAAGGCGATCGCGGTGCGGCGCAACGTGTCCGTCGCCGCCGTCGTGCTCGCCTACATGACATCACAGCCGCTGCCGACCGTGCCGATTATCGGCTGCAGTTCGGTGGCGCAACTCCAGGAGAGCCTGAAGGCTGCCGAGATCCGGCTCGACGCCGACGAACTGCAGCGCCTGAAAGAGGCTTGATACGAACTGAAAAGGCCCTGACATGATCCGCCGAACGATCAATGACTGGAAAGGTCGCATGGGGCATTATCGAGAGTGAGCGAGCCGCGCGGCGCCGCCGCGCGTCCCATGATCATGTCGGCGGCTTTTTCGGCGATCATGATCACGGACATGTTCGTGTTGGCGCCGACGAGCGTGGGCATGATGGATGCGTCCACCACCCGCAAACCTTCGACGCCATGCACCCGCAGGCGTTCGTCGACCACGGCGAGCGCGTCACGACCCATGCGCGCCGTGCCGACGCTGTGATAGTCGGCGTCGGCTTTCGCGCGGATGAACGCATCGAGATCGGCGGCGCTCGCAGCTCCCGACCCCGGCTCGAGTTCTTCTCCACGAAAGGGATCGAAGGCGCGCTGTGCGAAGACTTCACGGGCGATCTCGACGCCGCGGCGCGTGACGCGCAGATCCCTTGGGTCGTCGAGGTAATTCTGATCAATGAGCGGCGGCATGGCCGGATCGGCCGAGGCGAGCCGCACGCTGCCTCGGCTCTCTGGGCGCACGCAGTTGATGTGCGCATAGAAGCCATGATCCGGAACGATCTCGCGGCCATGGTTACGATAGAGCGCCATGACGAGGAGCAGTTTGATGTCGGGCTCGGGCAGCGCGGGATCGGATTTCACGAACGCAGCGGCCTCGAGACCCGGATCGGCGAGCGGTCCCGTGCGGAACAGCATGTACTGGCCGAGCGCCGCGGCGCCGCGCAGCGGGCTGAAGTACTTGAACATCGAGATCGGTTGCAGCGCGCGGTGCTTGACCGTGATGGCCAGGTGATCCTGCAGGTTCTGTCCCACCCCTGGCAGATCGACAAGCGGAGCGATGCCGTGCTCGCGTAGATGGTCCGCAGGACCGATCCCGGAGAGCATGAGAAGCTGCGGGGTGTTGATTGCTCCTGCCGAAATGATCACCTCGCGCTCGGCGCGCACGGTCTGCTCACTTTTTCCCTTGCGAAAGACGAGCCCTACGGCCCGCCGGTCTTCGGTCAGGAGGCGTACGACGTGCGCGCCGGTGACGACGCTGAGATTTGGGCGTGCGCGAGCGGGGCGCAGATACGCTGAGGCGGTGCTTGCGCGTCGCCCGCCGCTTACGGTGATGTCCACTGGCCCGAACCCCTCGCGCCGTGCACCATTCGTGTCCGCGTTGTAGGGGAAGCCGGCCTGGAGGCCTGCTTCGACGAAAGCGCAGGCCAGCGGATGCTTCACCCCGGGGCGGCTCACGTGCAGCGGGCCGCTGCCGCCGTGGTAGTCGTTCGCCCCGGGTTCGTAAGTCTCGGCACGGCGGAAATAAGGTAGAACCTCCGCAAAGGACCAGCCCTCGGCGCCCAGCGTCCGCCATTGGTCGTAATCGTGCGGCGTGCCCCGATCGTAGATCATGCCGTTGATGGAGGAGCCGCCGCCGAGCACCTTGCCGCGTGGCAGATAGAGCACGCGGTTTTCGAGATGCCGCTGTGGCGCGGAGGTGTAGCGCCAGGCGAAAGCCCCCGAGAGCATGATCGGCAGGAGTCCACCCGGTGCGCGGATGATGGGGCTCCAGTCCCGCCCGCCGGCCTCCACGAGCAGCACGCGCACGGCCGGATCCGCAGTGAGGCGGTTGGCGAGCACGCAGCCCGCCGAACCTCCACCGGCGATCACGTAGTCGAAAGTTTTCACGCCGCGTGCGTCAGGGTGAGCTGACGTTGTTCCATGACAACCTCCTCGAGCGGCGCCGCGGTGGCTGCATGTCCCCGGCGACTTTTTATCGTTTGCGTTCCGGCTGCTTTGCCATCCAGTCCTCGATCGTCTGGTGGACGTAGAGGCAATCCTCTTCGGTCATGGTTGGATGGCAGGGCAGCATCAATCCCTGCTCCATGACCTGGTCGGCGCGCGGGTAGCCCTCGGGGTCCGAACGATAGGTGACGCCGTTCATCATCGGCTGGCGGGTGATGTTTCCGGAAAAGATCACGCGCGTCGAGATATCGGAGGTTTCCAGATGCACCTGCAGCGAGCGGCGGCTCCAGCCGGTTTCGGGTCGCAGTTGCACCGGGCAGCAGATCCAGGTGGTCTCTACCTCTGGCAGCAGGCGCGGCGCAATGAAGACATCCGGGTGCTTGGCGAGGAACCTCAGGTGGCTCTGGAAGTTGCGATCGCGCAGCTTCCAGAACAAGTCGAGCTTGTTCAACTGCTCGTGCCCGAAGGCCGCACCCGCCTCGTTCGGGATGAACCCGTAGGCGACATCCTCGAAGATGAACATACCGTCGTAGGGAATGCCGTCCAGGTCCTCGAGGAAGCGCCCATCGCTGTCCTTGACGCGTGTGCCATGCATGAACTTCTCCGAGGAGCGGCCCCAGCAGCGCGCCATCAGCCCCCAGTCCCAGAGCTTCTCGTCGTCCACCGCCACCAGCCCGCCGTTACCCAGGCAGGTGATGATGTGGAAAATCGAGAAGCTGGTCACCGAGATGTCGGCGCGCAGTCCTGTTTTCGTGCCGCGTAGCGTCCCGCCGAGAGTGTCGCAGCTGTCTTCGACGAGCTTGAGCTTATGCTTGTCGGCGAGCGCGCGCAGCCGGTCCCAGTCGGGTGTGCCGCCGACGAGGTTGGGCGCCAGCATCGCGCGTGTGTTCGGCGTGATCATGCGCTCGATACGCTCGATGTCGATCTGGTAGGTGTCGAGTTCCACGTCGACGAAAGCCGGCACGTAGCCGGCGTGTACGATGGAGGCGACATCGGTGGAGAAGGTGAGCACGGGCGTGATCACTTCGGAGCCTTTTGGCAGATTCAGCATCCGCATGGCGAGCATGAGGGCCGAGGAGCCGGAGTTGACCATCACACCGTACTTGTGGCCCATCACCTCCGCGCAGCGCTTCTCGAAGGTCTGCACCTGCTTGCCGATGGCCATGCCCTTCTGCATGACTTTGACCACGGCGTCGATCTCCTTCTGATCGAGCATGGCGCCGCCGTAAACCACCTTGCGCGGGGGAAGCCTGTTCTGCATGAGACGCCGTCCTTCGAACTGTGACCCTGCGCAGTCTCGATCGTTGGCGAGCCGCCGGCAAGGGCTGAACGGTTCAAAGAACACGGCAAACCGGCTCAGAACCCCTGGCCGTCTTGACTGGCGTGAGACGCCCTCCGCGATGGGCGCGGGTGAAGGGATTGCACTGTTCCCGCTTCCGAGAGCGGCTAGTCGCCCGTCGGCGACACCCGGAACTCGATGACCGAAGACAAGTCGCTGAGCGCGTTGTTCAGGGCCTGTGCGTTCGCGGCATTGTTCGTTCTGATCACCATGCGGTATTCGAAGAAGTTGCCCTCGGTGTCAAGCCGATAATTCAGATTGGCGATGGAGAAGCCGTGCTGGCGGAGCAATTCGCGCATGGCGGGTTCGGGCATGACCTGGTCGCGGGCGAAGCGCACCAGGAAGTGGGCGTAGAACTCCACGGGGATACGGTTTTCGATCCAGCGGAAGAGAGACAGCGTTCCGAGCGTGAGCACCGTGGCGACGACAGCGGGAAAGTAGAACCCGATGCCGACGAGGATGCCGATGGTCGCGGTCGTCCAGATGGAGGCCGCCGTCGTCAGCCCGCGCACCGATAGGCCTTCTTTCATGATGGTGCCGGCGCCGAGAAAGCCTATGCCCGTCATGATGCCTTGCGCCATGCGCGTTGGATCGAGCGTGATGCGTCCCTGGGAGACGCCGAGAAACCAGCGGTCTGCATAGACGGTCACCAGCATGAGCAGCGCGGTCGACATACAAACGAGCGCATGGGTGCGAAAACCCGCCGGACGGCCGTGATAGCTGCGTTCCAGTCCGATCAGCCCGCCAATGAGCAGGGCGCTGAGCAGCCGCAGTGCGATTTCCCAATGGACGGGGTTGAACAAGTCCTGAATGCTGCTCATGACACGCCGAGTGGAAGTGGACATGCCGCCGATGACTGGGCGGAAACGAGCATAAAGCCCGACATCCGTCTCGGGCAATGTTCGTTTTGTTTCTTCATACACACATTCCTGTCACCTCTCGCTGGCGAGCCGCAATGGCGTGTTCTTCCCGGAAAAAACAGCCCAGACGCCATCCGCAACCATTCGTTGAGCTCGCGTTTCGCCCAGTCGGGTGACTGCGCCGTGACCGCCGCGCGACTGCATTGTGATGTGCGGCTTCTTACGGTTCTCGGTTCGATTGAAACTCAACTCAAATAGCGACGGACATGAGCGTGCTGAGCATCAACGAGTCCATTCTCGTCACGGCCGGCAGCACGCGAACGGCGTCGCTGAATACCTTTCGCCGGCCGAGCCTGAGCGATTGCGTTATTCGGACGGGCGGAAAGAGGGTATTCTGATCACCGACCTGACGTTCAGCTGTTTTCGCGGTAATCCGACTTGCGATGCGCTGATACAGAACCACGAGGGTCCGTGACGATCGCATCCATTCCGACTACGACCTACTCAACAACCAGCCGAAACCCGGGGTAGACGAACGCCCGGGCGATGCGTTCGCAGTCCTGCTCGCTCACCCCTTCGCGGCGGGCCACGGCGTACCAGCGCGTCCTCACGTTCTCCTCGAGGTCATCGATGATCCGCGTGGCTTCCTCCCTCGTCAGGAGGAAGCGGGCGCACTGCGAGAGCGCGTTGGTCGCGTTCGCGTAGCGCCCGTAATCGCCGATCGTAAGCGCGAGGTCTCGACGCTCTTCGCTCACCGCAGGGAAGGGTGTCAGGTCATAGGCCGGGGACAGCCGCCACTCATGCTCCGGGGCGATCACTGCATGGTTGCGCGGATGGTCGTCGGTGTTGGTGATGAGCGCGTTGAAGACCATGCGCTTGAAGAGCTCGCGGGCGTCTTCCTCGGGCCTTGCGCTGATGCGACGGAGCTCCTCCGCAAGGAGCACGTACGACCAGCGATCGCGTTCCTGCTGGGTATCCTCCGCGCGAAGCAGCGTCAGGGCGCTCAGCATGCGCGCACGCGCATAGCCATCCTTATGTGGGAGACGGTCGAACCGCTTCACGAGCAGGGCATCGCGATCGCCCACCTGCACAACGCGCGACTGCGCGGCATGCAGCCCGCACTCCTGCGCGAGGACCAGCATGGCGTGCTCGACACGCGCCTGGTTCCACCTGTCATCGATCCGGTTGAACTTGGCGATCCAGAGCGCCCCGGCATCCTCGACCACCGCCTTGGGCCGCGCGCCGCCCATGGAGGTGCCAACGAGCATGAGGTCTTCGAGCTGAGTGCGGTCCGCACTGGCCTCACTTGCCGACCGCTCCTCTTCAGAGAGCTCCTCATCCGCAATGATCAGATCGGCGAGCTGCTGCAGGCGCTCGATATCCATTGTGCGGTTGAACCTCCGCAGCGGCGCCGGCGGCTCCACGTTGAGCCCGAACCCGAGCGCGCCAGCGCGATCATCTGGAGACTGCAGCAGGTAATCGATCTCACCGAGCACGGCGAGACCCGCGTGCTTCTCGATGACGCGCCGGCCCCAGTAATCGGGGCTCGCATCCCGGATCGCACCAAAGACACCTTTCAGCCGGGTGGTCTCGTAGGTTCGCTCGGACAGCGGCAGCTCGATCGGATCGATCGGCGCCGCATCCGGCCGAGCGAGGTATCGACGCCCGTAGACGAAGCGCCCAACCGGTATGCCGCGGCGGTCCTCTTCCATCACGAAGCGCCCGGCGGTCACGAACTGAGTTTGCCCGGGCAGCATCAGGTAGACGAAGCACTCAGAAGTCATTGTCGAGTGCTCCCTTGCGGGTCGGGTAGGCGTGTGTGCGCGCGCGCGCGGCGCGCATCACCGCTTCATCGCGCGCGGGATCGGCCAGGTCCTGGACTTGGGAGATGAGGCCGTACACCCACATAAGCCCCAGATAGACGCCGATGGCGGTGCCGGGCTTGCCGGTTTCCGCGTTCCGAATCGCCCGAGGGCTCACACCCAGCTTCGCCGCAACGTCGGCGATGGAGAGGTTCCGGGCGAGGCGCGCCATGCGCAGGTTGGCCCCGAGCCGGCGGATGGCGGCCTCCACCTCAAACGGTGGGGCTTTGATGATGGAGTTGCTCTTGGGCATTGTGCTTTAAAAGACATACATTTGCCACTTTTGTGCCTCTTAAAGCATAACACACCTGAGCACTTCGACCAGCCCTGCGTGCCTTAAAAGGCACAGAACTGCCCAATCTGGGCCTCTAAGGCGCAGATTCGTTCAACCAGGGAAGGCTCTCAGGCTTTGGCAGGGGCCGCGCGGGCGCGCCGAGGGAGGTGCGAGTGGAATGTACGGAACAAACAGGCCTGCTTGTCATCGCCGAAGTAAAACTGACCCACCCCCGCGCCCATTTGTCGGCATGGCCGCTGGCGAATTCTGAGCCGTTGTCGCAGTAGATCCGCGCCGGCAGGCCGCGTTCGTACTTTAGCCGCTCCAGCACCCGAACGACGTCCTCGGACCTGAGACTTTGCCCAATTTCAATCTCCAGGCATTCGCGCGTGAACACGTCGATCACCGTGAGGGCGCGGAAGCGGCGGTGATCGGCGAGTTCGTCGGCGACGAAATCCATGCTCCACACCTCATTACGATGCTTGGCCGGCGTGCGCACCAGGCGGTGAGCGGCGCTGACATGGCGCCAGGGCCGCTTGCGCCGCAATCCCAGGCCTTCTTCGCGATAGAGGCGGTACAAGCGCTCCTTGCCGACGTCCCAGCCCTCACGCTTCAGCAGCATAAAAATCCGCCGATATCCGAAGCGCACCCGTGCGTGCGCCAACTCCCGAACCCGCTGCCTTAGCGCGGTCAGCGGATCTCGGCAGCTTTGGTGGATTTTGCCGCAGAATCTCTCAATCAATCCGGTCCAGTTTTGCCGGGGCCCGTCAGATGGTCGGGGTGACTCGATTTGTCGTGTACCGGGGGTGCCGCTGGATGCACGCCTAAAGTAGTGCGTGAGAGTGGTCATGGGATCCTGCGCTCAACGTTGAGTATCGGCCGGAAAAGCGGCGAAACTCCTCGAGTGATCGTGGTGAAGCACTGCACACTGACCCGGCGCTCTCGGTTCGCACGAGAGTAAATTGAATCGCACAGCCGGCTCAATGTGTCTACGTGGGCGTGGCGTGGTTGCGGGTATCGCCGAAAAGGCGGGCGAAACTCATCGCGGCCTATCCGAAGGGTTGGGCCGGATGAGCGTGTCCACGTGCACGTGAGTTTCGTCGCATGGTGGGGTGAAACTCCGCCACTCAGCTGGTCGGTGCCGGCAGCACGCAGACCGGACGTCGCCATCCTCGAACCCAATCTAGATGTGCGCTTTCACCGCAGCATGCGCAGGTTGACGCTGACCGAAGCAATTTCGCACCTGACGACTGGGGCGACGGGAAGACAATCCATTGCCTGGACAACCGTAGCCAAGCGGCTCGGGCCGCAATCATCGGGTAGAGACACGGTACAGAGATCGCAGCTTGGGCAAGTGCGTGGGACCCAAACCGCTCAACGAGGGCCTATCTGACTTTTTGTGTGTGGGGTCATACCATGAGTGACGGAGGAAGGTATGACCGAGAAGAAGATCAAGCAAGAAGTCATTGACGAGCTGATGAAGGCGTACCGCGGCCCGGAGGACTTC
>JAVEVD010000023.1:0-44666 GCA_034005205.1 Steroidobacteraceae bacterium
CGGCTGCACGATCAGCGTCTCATCTCGGACTCGGCGGAGCCGGACGTCGTGCTCGCGCACGCGCGCGACGGCGTCGTCGCGCTGATCCCGGCGCAGGATCTCGATGAGATCGAGCGCCGCTGGGCGCGCTCGTTGTGGCGGGCGCTCAGCACGGGCGCAGCGAATCGCATCGAGATCGTGCTCGATCGCTGGCGCATCACCGCGACTCGCGCGGCGGTCCTGAGGTTCTGGCGGCGCGCCAAGCCGCCTTCGCAATGGTCCGCCGCATGTCAGGACGCCTGATCCGCAGGCGCGAGCCGCTCGCGCAGAGCGCGGCGCTCCCGGCGGATCTTCATCCGCTGCTGCGTCGTCTGTATGCGGCGCGCGGCGTGTGCGATCCGCTCGAGCTTGATCTCAATCTCAATCGCCTCATCCCGGTGAGCCGTCTCGGCGGCGTGGATCGAGCCGTGGATCTGCTGTGCCGGCAGTTCGTGCGCGGCGGGCGCATCGTCGTGGTCGGCGATTTCGACGCCGACGGCGCGACCAGTACGGCGCTCGTGGTGCGCCAGCTCCGGCGCCTGGGATTTCAGCATGTGAGCTTTCTCGTGCCGAACCGCTTTCAGTTCGGCTACGGCCTGACGCCGCAGATCGTGCGCCTGGCGGCCGAGCAGCAGCCTGATCTGATCATCACCGTCGACAACGGCGTGTCGAGCCATGCGGGCGTGGCCGCGGCGGCCGAGCTCGGCGTCGAAACGCTCATCACCGACCACCATTTGCCCGGCGGCTCGCTGCCGCAGGCCAGCGTGATCGTCAATCCGAACGCGCCCGGCGATTCGTTCCCGAGCAAGGCGCTCGCGGGCGTAGGCGTGGCGTTTTATGTGATGGCTGCGCTCACGCGTGAGATGCAGGCGCGCGGCCTGTGTCCCAATCCGCCGTCTGTGGCGGAGCTGCTCGACCTGGTCGCGCTCGGCACGGTTGCGGATCTCGTACCGCTCGATCGCAACAATCGCATTCTCGTGCACCAGGGGTTGCGCCGCATCCGCGCCGGCCGCTGTACGGCGGGCGTGCGGGCTCTGCTCGAGGCGGCCAATCGCTCGCCTGCGCAGGTCGTCGGCGCCGATCTTGGTTTCCAGCTTGGCCCCCGGCTGAACGCCGCCGGGCGGCTCGATGACATGACCATCGGCGTGCAGTGTCTGCTGACCGACGATCCGGTGAGCGCGCGGTTGCTGGCTGCGCGGCTCGCACAGCTCAACCAGGATCGCCGCGAGCTCGAGCAGCAGATGCAGCAGGAGGCCATGGCGGCGCTGAAGGAAATGAGAGCGGAGGATCCGATGCTGCCGCTCGGACTATGCCTGTTCGACGAGTCCTGGCACCAGGGTGTGGTCGGGCTGGTTGCTGCGCGAGTGAAAGAGCGCGTGCATCGGCCGGTCATCGCACTGGCGCGCGCGGACGCCGCCACGCTCAAGGGCTCGGCGCGCTCGGTGAGCGGGGTGCACATTCGCGACGTGCTCGATGCGATCGCGGCGCGCCATCCCGGACTCATCGAGAAATTCGGCGGGCACGCCATGGCCGCCGGCCTCACTCTGCCGGCCCGGGGCCTCGCCGCGTTCAGCGCGGCCTTCGATGAGGAAGTGCGGCGCTGGATGGCCGTCGAGGACACTCGCGGCGTGGTGCATTCAGACGGCGAGCTGAGCGCGCCCGAGCGTACGCTGGAAGTCGCGCGCCTGCTGCGCGAGGCTGGTCCTTGGGGCCAGGCGTTTCCCGAGCCGCTGTTCGACGGACGTTTCCGGGTGGGGGCGACGCGCGTACTCGGCGAGCGCCATCTCCGCCTCGAAGTGCACGACGGCGCCGGCCCCGCCTGCGAGGCGATCGCCTTCCGGCATTTCGACTACGAGGATGCGCCGGTGGTGCGCACCAACAGCTGCATCGAGCTGGCGTACCGGCTCGACGTCAATCAGTGGAACGGCTCGGAACGCCTGCAGCTGGTGGTGGAGCACATGAGAATACTGGAAGAGTGAAGCGGATAGCGGATAGCTGATAGCTGATAGTCAGAGGGATCGGGCGTCTTTCGGCGTCAGAGCGACGGAGCCCTGATGAATGGCGCCGGCTCTGAACTATCCGCTATCCGCTGTCCGCTCTCCGCCATCCGCTTCTTTCCCCGGCTATCCGCTTCTTGCCTCGTGCTACCATCGCTGGCTTTCAATTCGACCACTTCGCTTCAGCTCCCCAGTATGGAAGTCAGTACGATCCGCCGTTCCGTGGAAGACCTCACCGAGCGCTCCCTGGCGCTCAGGGGGTTTCTTTGAGTACGACCTGAAGCGCGAGCGTCTCGCGGAGGTCACCCGCGAGCTGGAAGACCCGGCGATCTGGAGCACGCCCGAAAAGGCGCAGGAACTCGGTCGCGAGCGCGCGCGGCTCGAGCAGGTCATCGATGTACTCGACCGGGTGGACGCCGGCCTGAAGGACGCTGGCGAGCTGCTCGAGATCGCGGTGGAGGAGAACGACGAGTCCGCTGTGCGTGAAATCGAGCGCGACCTGACGGGCATCGAACAACAGGTCGCCAAGCTGGAATTCCAGCGCATGTTCCCTGGGGAAATGGACTCGCGCAGCTGCTTCCTGGACATCCAGGCGGGGGCCGGCGGCACCGAGGCGCAGGACTGGGCGCACATGCTGCTGCGCATGTATCTGCGATGGGGCGATGCGCACGGCTACAAGACCGAGATCATCGACATCAACGAGGGCGAGGTGGCGGGCGTGAAGAGCGCCACGGTGAGCTTTTCGGGCGATTACGCCTACGGTTGGCTGCGCACGGAGACGGGCGTGCATCGACTGGTTCGCAAATCGCCTTTCGATTCCAACGCGCGACGGCATACTTCGTTCGCCTCAGTGTTCGTTTCGCCCGAGATCGACGACGAGATCGCGATCGAGATCAATCCCGCTGATCTGCAGGTCGACGTCTACCGCTCGAGCGGCGCGGGCGGCCAGCACGTCAACAAGACCGAGTCGGCGGTGCGCATCACGCACACGCCAAGCGGCATCGTGGTCGCCTGCCAAGCCGAGCGCAGCCAGCACAAGAATCGCGACAAGGCGATGAAGATGCTGAAGGCCAAGCTCTACGAGCTGGAGGTCAACAAGCGCAACGCCGCGGCCAGGGTGCTCGAGGACTCCAAGGCCGACGTCAGCTGGGGCAACCAGATCCGCTCCTACGTGCTCGACCAGTCGCGCATCAAGGATCTGCGCACCAACGTCGAGGTGGGCGCCACCGCAGCCGTGCTCGACGGCGATCTCGATCAATTCCTTATCGCCAGCCTCAAGCAGGGTTTGTAACCACATGAGCGACGACGCAGGCCGCGCCTCGGGCCAAGATGCGGCCCAGGACGAGAACAAGCTGATCGCCGAGCGCCGAGCGAAGCTCGCCCGGCTGCGTGCGGCGGGGCAGCCGTACCCGAACGATTTCCGGCGCGACGCACTGGCGGATCAGCTGCACACGGCGTACGGCGAGCGTGCGCCGGAGTGGTTCGAGAAGAACACGGTGCGCGTGCGCGTCGGCGGACGCATGATGGCCAAACGCGTCATGGGCAAGGCAAGCTTCGTGAATGTGGCCGACCGCTCTGGACAGATCCAGCTGTTCCTTCAGAGCGCCGCGCTCGGCGCCGTGTACGAGGACTTCAAGAGCTGGGATGTGGGCGATCTGCTCGGCGCCGAAGGCGTGCTGTTCAAGACGAAGACCGGCGAGCTGTCGGTGCGCGTGGAGAAGCTGCGTCTGCTGGTGAAGTCGCTGCGGCCTTTGCCGGACAAATGGCATGGCCTCGTCGATCAGGAAGCGCGCTACCGCCAGCGCTACGTCGATCTCATCATGAGCGAGGACAGTCGACGGATTTTCCGAACGCGCACGCAGATCGTGAAATGGCTGCGCAACTTCCTCGACGCGCTGGACTTCCTCGAAGTCGAAACGCCGATGATGCAGGCGATCGCCGGCGGCGCAGTAGCGCGTCCGTTCGTCACGCATCACAACGCGCTCAACATGGATCTTTACCTGCGCATCGCTCCGGAGCTGTATCTGAAGCGCCTGGTGGTCGGCGGCTTCGAGCGGGTGTATGAGATCAATCGCAATTTCCGCAACGAGGGCGTCTCGACGCGCCACAACCCCGAGTTCACGATGCTCGAGCTGTATCAGGCGTACGCCGACTACACCGACATCATGAACCTGCTCGAGCGCATGTGTCAGGGGCTGTGCGACGCTATCCTCGGCTCGCGGCGTGTGGAATACCAGGGCGAGGTTTACGACTTCTCTCAGCCATTCCGGCGCGTCACGGTCGAGGATGTGATCGTCCACTTCAATCCCGGCATAGAGCGCGCGAAGCTGCGTGATCTGGACTACCTGCGCGGCTGGTGCGACCGTCTGGGCGTCGCGTACTCGCCGGGCGACGGGGCGGGGAAGCTGCAGATCGAGATCTTCGAGAAGACTGCAGAGCACCGGCTCACCCCGCCCACATTCGTGTACGCCTATCCGGCCGAGGTGTCGCCGCTCGCGCGCCGCAACGACGCAGATCCGTTCCTCACCGATCGTTTCGAGTTCTTCGTCGGCGGCCGCGAACTGGCCAACGGTTTCTCCGAGCTGAACGATCCCGAAGACCAGGCGGAGCGTTTCAGAGAGCAGCTCGCGCGCAAGAGCGCCGGCGATGAGGAAGCCATGCAGTACGACGCCGACTACATCCGCGCGCTCGAGTACGGCATGCCGCCCACCGCGGGGCTGGGCGTCGGCGTCGACCGCCTGGTCATGCTCTTTACGAACGCCCCCTCGATTCGCGACGTGCTGCTGTTTCCTTACATGCGGCCCGAGAGCCACTGAGTCCTTCGGCAGCGGCGCGCCGCCTCAGGCAGCCGCTGCGCCGATGCTCAGCCGCGCGGCGGCTCGTAAGGCAATGCGCGAAGTTCGAGTGCGGCGTCGGGCTGGTCCTCGATCGTTAATCGCTGATCAAGCTGCGACAGGCTGATCACCGCGAGCAGTTCGCAGCCGCCGTCGCTTGCGGCTGCGTCGACCACCTCGCCGGCGCGCTGGCCGTCTGCGAGGATGCGTGCGCCCGGCGGCGCAGGAGAGCAGGAGGCTGCAAAGCGGAACATGCGGCGCTTGACGGCGCCGCGATAGTGCGCGCGTGCGATGATCTCCTGGCCGGTGTAGCAGCCTTTTTCGAAGCTGATCGCGCCGATGAGATCGAGATTGAGCATTTGTGCGACGAACGACTCGTACGTCGGCGGGTATATCTGCGCGAGACCGGCGCGAATATGCTCCAGCCGCCAGAGCCGTTCCTGCTCCGGGGCGGCCGCCGGCCAGTCCGCAACGGGGCTGAGCGCCAGCGTGTCGGAATGGCCGGGCAGGCGAATGAAGCTCACGTCGCCACGTTGCGCGTGAGCGACCCCGCCGTCGGCGCCGTCGGCCGCCACGCCCACAGTCAACGCGGAGGGCGGCGCGAACGTCACTTTCGCCCGCAGCACGTACTTGCGCAGCCGCTCAGTGATCGTATCGATGGCGTCAGCCGGCAGAAGCAGGGCGACGCCGTCAGTGCGCTCGACGAGCCAAACGACCGCCTGTACTCGCCCCTGAGCCGAATTGCAGGCGGCGGGCAGCACGAGCCCTGGCTGCAGCGTTTCCATGTCGGCGCTCAACTGGCCCTGCAGGAACGGACGCACATCGGGACCGCTCAGCAGCAGGGCGCCGAGCTGCGCCAAGCGAACCGGGCGCAGCGGCGCCAATTCTGTCGGTGCATTCATTCGCCAAATCCGAAAACGAGGGTCGCGATATACATAGCGCGTGCGGTTCCGCGGCAAAACGCCTTCTGGCACACTTGCCGGATGTCTCACCGCGCTCCGCCATCATCGTCCGGTTTGCTGTCGACCACAACCGCCGGGGACGGCGCACTCGACCGTTCGCGCAGCCCGCAGCTGCAGGACGGGCTGGAACAAACGTACGCACCGGCCGCGCCCCGCGAGGTGGGCGGTCGCGAAGGGCCCGACCCCACACGCTACGGCGACTGGGAGAAGGGCGGGCGCTGCATCGACTTCTGAAAGGAGTGAGCCTTGAGCACGAGTAATCCGGCGCGGCCGCTCTCGCCGCATCTGGGGATCTATCGCTGGCTGTACACGATAACGCTGTCGATCCTGCACCGGATCACGGGCGTCGCGCTGTCCATCGGTCTGCTGCTGTTCGTGTACTGGCTGCTCGCCCTGGCTGCGGGCGAAGCCGCCTACAGCGCTGCTCAGGAGGTTTTCGCGCATCCGCTGACGCGGATCGCGCTGCTCGGGTTTTCGTTTGCGTTCTTCTATCACCTCATGAACGGCGTGCGGCATCTGATCTGGGACGCTGGCTGGGGTTTCGAGCGCCGCACCGCGCGCCTCAGCGGCTGGGCGGCGTTTCTCATCGCGGTGGCGCTCACGATCGTGTTCTGGGCGCTGCTGTCGTTGCGTCTTGCCGGGAGCGCGTCATGAGCTTGCGTACTCCGATGGGCCGTGTGCTGGGCCTTGGTTCCGCCAAAGAAGGTGCAGGGCATTGGTGGTCGCAGCGCGTTAGCGCCGCCGCACTGGTCTTGCTGACCCTGTGGTTCGTCGTCGCTCTGCTGCGCCTCGATGGGTTCGAGTATGAAACGCTCGCCGCCTGGGCGGCGGCGCCGGTGAACGCCGCGTTGCTGCTGCTGCTGACAGTAGTGCTCGTGTATCACTCGATGCTGGGAGTGCAGGTCGTCGTCGAAGACTACGTGCATGGCGCGGCGAAGATCGTCACCCTCGTTTTCTCCACTTTCGTGCACGTCGCGCTCGGCGCGCTCGGTGCGCTCGCAGTACTGCGCATTGCATTCGGAGGCGCGGCGTGAGTTCCTATCGATTCATTGATCATACGTACGACGTGGTCGTCGTCGGCGCCGGCGGCGCCGGTCTGCGCGCCACGTTCGGCTTGGCGCACTCGGGCTTGTCGACCGCGTGCATCACCAAGGTGTTCCCGACGCGCAGCCACACAGTGGCGGCGCAGGGCGGGGTCAGCGCGGCGCTCGGCAACATGGGCGAGGACGACTGGCGCTGGCACATGTACGACACCGTCAAGGGCTCGGACTGGCTCGGCGATCAGGACGCCATCGAGTTCATGTGCAAGGAGGCGCCTAACGCCATTCTCGAACTCGAGCATTACGGCCTGCCGTTCTCCCGCACCGAGGACGGCCGCATCTACCAGCGCCCGTTCGGCGGCATGACCACGCATTTCGGCAAGGGCACGGCGCAGCGCACCTGTGCGGCGGCGGACCGGACCGGGCACGCCATGCTGCATACGCTGTATCAGCAGGCGCTGAAGCACGAGGCGCAGTTCTTCGTCGAGTACTTCGCGATCGATCTGATCATGGAGAACGGCGAGTGCCGCGGAGTCGTCGCGTTGAACATGGCCGACGGAACGCTGCACCGCTTCCGCGCTCACAAGACGATTCTGGCCACTGGCGGCTACGGGCGCGCATTCTTCTCCTGCACCTCGGCGCACACTTGCACCGGCGACGGCGGCGGAATGGTGCTGCGCGCCGGGCTGCCGCTGCAGGACATGGAGTTCGTACAGTTCCATCCTACCGGCATATACGGCGCCGGTTGCCTGATCACGGAGGGCGTGCGCGGCGAGGGCGGCATTCTGCGAAACTCGGAGGGCGAGCGCTTCATGGAGCGCTACGCTCCGAACGCCAAGGACCTCGCTTCGCGCGACGTCGTCAGCCGCGCGATGACGATCGAGATCCGCGAAGGCCGCGGCGTCGGCCCGCACAAGGATCACATCTATCTGCACCTGGAGCATCTTGGCGCGGACGTCATCCACGAGCGCCTGCCGGGCATCGCCGAGACGGCCAAGATCTTCTCCGGCGTGGATGTCACGAAGCAGCCGATCCCGGTGCTGCCCACGGTCCACTACAACATGGGCGGGGTCCCGGCGAACTATCACGGCGAGGTCGTCACGCTCAAGGACGGTCAGCCCGATACGGTCGTGCCGGGCCTGATGGCGGTTGGCGAGGCGGCGTGCGTCTCGGTGCACGGCGCGAACCGGCTCGGCTCGAACTCGCTGCTGGATCTGGTGGTGTTCGGCCGCGAGGCGGCGCGCCGCTGCGCCGAGACCATCAAACCAGGCGAAGCGCACAAGCCCTTCGCCAAAGATGCTGGCGAGCTCGCCGTCAGCCGGTTGGACCGGTTGCGCAACGCCAAGGGCTCGTTGCGCACGGCGCAGATCCGCCTGAACATGCAGCGCGTGATGCAGACGCATGCGGCGGTGTTCCGCACCGGCGAATCGCTCAGCGAGGGAGTGGAGAAACTCTCGAAGGTGTTCGAATCGTTCGCCGACGTCGGCGTCAGCGACCGCTCGCTCATCTGGAACAGCGACCTGATCGAGACGCTGGAGCTCGAGAATCTGCTCGGCCAAGCGGTTGCGACCATCAATTCGGCGGTGAATCGCAAGGAGAGCCGCGGCGCGCACGCCCGCGAGGACTACCCGGACCGGGACGATCAGAACTGGTTGAAGCACACGCTCTCCTGGGTTGACGAGCGCGGCCGCGTGCGCATCGATTACCGTCCCGTGCATCTGAACACGTTGACCAGCGACGTGGAGCCGATTCCCCCGAAGGCGAGGGTGTACTGAGCCATGACCGAATTCCGTTTACCCGCCAACTCGAAGATCGTCGCCGGCAAGTCGTACAAAGCCGCGTCCGGCGGAAAGGACGTACGCTCCTTCCGCATCTATCGCTTCGATCCCGAGTCCGGCGAGAACCCGCGCGTGGACACCTATGAGATCGACATGTCCGAGTGCGGGCCGATGGTTCTCGACGCGCTCATCAAGATCAAGAACGAGATCGACGCGACGCTCACGTTCCGCCGCTCGTGCCGCGAGGGCATCTGCGGCTCCTGCGCCATGAACATCGACGGGGTGAATACGCTGGCGTGCACCAAAGCGTGTGAGGACATCAAGGGGCCGATCAAGATCTATCCCTTGCCGCACATGCCGGTGATCAAGGATCTCGTGCCGGACCTCACCAACTTCTACGCCCAATATGCATCGGTGAAGCCTTGGCTGCAGACTCGCACGCCCGCGCCGCCCGACCGCGAGCGGCTGCAATCCAAGGAAGATCAGGAGAAGATCGACCGACCCGCGGCGTGCATACTGTGCGCCTGCTGCTCCACCGCCTGTCCCAGTTACTGGTGGAACAGCGATCGCTACTTGGGGCCGGCGGCGCTGCTTGCGGCCTATCGCTGGATCGTCGACACGCGGGATGAAGCGACGGGTGAACGCCTCGATGCGCTCGAGGACCCATTCCGTCTGTACCGCTGCCACACGATCATGAACTGTACGGAAGCGTGTCCGAAGGATCTGAATCCGGCCAAGGCGATCGCCGAGATCAAGAAGAGGATCGCCGAGCGCAGACACTGAGGGAAGCAGTTGGCGGTCAGTGGTTGGTAGGGTAGGCGTCATGCTGGAATGTCCTTCCAGCTGCAGCCCGAGCGAGGCCTGATGAGCAACTCAGACAGCCCACTAGCCGCCAATCGCCCACCGCTCACCGCTTCGCCTCTTCGATGGCGCTGCCGTCGCGGCATGCGCGAACTCGACGTCCTGCTCGAACGCTATCTCCGGGAACGCTATCCTTGCGCTTCGGCCGCCGAACAACAGGCGTTTGAGGCGCTGCTGGACCTGCCGGATCCGCAGTTGTTCGCCTACCTCATGCGGCGCGAAACTCCGGCGGATCCGGGATGGGTGGATGTCCTCGACAAGCTCGCCAGCACTGATCCTTGACGCCCGCGTACGCCGCGCAGAGCGGCTGCTGGCTGTATGCAACATCGCTCTCGCAGCCGCTGCGCCTTTGCTGTGTTTCGTGTACGCCGGAGCGCTCAGCGGCGCGGCCGTGCTGTGCACGAGCGCCTTTGCGGCGGCGCTCGCCGCCTGGGGTTTACGCCGCGCCGGCTGGCTCGGCGGCCCGCAGGGTCTCACTTTCGTGCAGTGGACTTCGCAGGGCGACTGGATTCTGACGAGCCGCAGCGGAGAGGAGCGCCGCGCGCAGTTGCAGCGCACGAGCAGAGTCGCCTCGTTCGCCGTGTGGTTGCGCTGGCGCAAGGAGCCGCGCGCGCTGCTGCTTACCTCTTTCGATCTTCCCGCCGACGATCTGCGCCGTCTGATCGTACGCCTGCGCATGGAAGGGCCCGGCGCGAACGGCGCGCACCCGAGCCGTGTACGGGCGTAGCCGCATGACCACAAGCTGTGCGCGCCCCCTTGACCCAGCCGAAGAACGCGCACCATTAGGCGCGGCGGACTCGAACTTTCGGGGCGCCGGTCAGTCTATCGGAGCAACTGCGCGGGGTTGGGCTGGTCGCCGGCCCGCCTTGCTCGGGGTCGCCGGTCGATGATTCAGGACGAAACCGACCAGCAGCTCGTCGAGCGGGTGCAGGCGGGCGACAAAGCCGCCTTCAACCTGCTGGTGCTGAAGTACCAGCATCGCGTGTTGAAGCTCGTCAGCCGTTTCGTGAGCGATCAGGTCGAGGCGGAGGACGTGGCTCAGGAGGCTTTCATCAAGGCCTACCGTGCGCTGGGATCGTTCCGCGGGGACAGTGCGTTTTATACCTGGTTGTACCGCATCGCGATCAACACGGCGAAAAACGCACTAGTCTCGAATCGGCGCCGGCCGGTCGACTTCGATCTCGACTTGCAGGATCCGGACCAGTACGAGCGCCACGCGCGCTTGAAGGACGCGGATACGCCGGAAGGCGTACTGCTGACTGAGGAGATTCGCCAGGTGGTCGAACGGGCGATGGAGCAGCTACCCGAGGATCTGCGTACCGCCATTGTGCTGCGGGAACTCGAGGGGCTGTCGTACGAGGAGATCGCCGAAGCCATGGATTGCCCTGTCGGAACGGTGCGCTCGCGCATCTTCCGCGCGCGCGAGGCGATCGACAAGAAGCTGAAGCCGCTGCTCGACTAGCCGCGGCGGCGCGCCGGCAGGCCTGTCTGGCCTAGCGGCGCGATTTGGAGTATTCAATCCCTGCGCTGGCGGGGCCTGCGGCCGGAGAGCCGCGAGAACGGTCGACGGCGCTTGAAAAGCGCCAGCGGCGCGACATTACGGCGCAATGTGCGCGGATGTGAACACATGAGCGATGCGGTCAAAGAGCAGCTTTCCGCGGTCCTCGACAACGAGCTCGCCGGGGCGGAGCTGGATCTGCTGCTGAGGCGGCTCGAGCGCAACGCCGAGCTGCGCCAGACCCTCGGTCGCTATGCGCTATGCAGCGAGGCGCTGAGGAGAAACGAGCGTCCGCGCCCCGCCTCGCCGGACTTCGCGGCCGGCGTCATGGCCGCGCTGGAATCCGAGCCCGCTGGCTTCTCCGCGTCGCGCCGGCGCAAGTGGGCGGCGCCGACCGCGGCGGCCAAGCTCAAACCTGTCGCGGGAGCGGCGGTGGCCGCGGGAGTCGCAGCGCTCGCTGTGCTGACCATCCAGCAGGGCGGGGTGGAGCCGGGGCCCACGGCAGTGAATCCGATCGCCGAGCAACGGGCTTCGCCGCCGCCCGTCGAGACGCTGGTCGCCAGCTCCGAGGCGGAACCCAGCTATACGGTGCCGCGCACCACATCGAGCACGCCTTTCGCCCCGGCCGCCCGGCTGACGAACTATGTGGTGGCGCACGCCGAGTACTCTTCGCCGCTGGGTCGTCGCTCGGTGCTGAGCGGCGTGCTTTCTGAACACGACGAGTCGCTCGAGCCTGAGCCCGCCGAAGCGCGCGGCTTGGTGGAAACGAAGGTGACGCACCCTTGAATCGGATTGCGAGGTTCTCGGGCGCCGCCCTGGCGCTCGTGCTGATCGTCGCGCCGCCGGCTCAGTCCGGCGATCGTGAGGCCCGCCAGTGGCTCGAGCGCATGTCCGAATCGCTCGCGCGACGCAATTACGACGGCCGGTTTTTCCATTTGCGGGACTCGCGCTCGGAGACGATGCGCATCATCCACCGTTACGAGCGGGGCAAGGTCACCGAGCGGCTCGTGTCTCTCGACGGCAGCGGCCGTGAGATCATCCGCAAGGAAAACGAGGTCATCTGCTATCTGCCGGACCGGCGCACCGTGTTGGTGGAGAAGCGCGCCGATGACGGGACGCTGCTCACGGCCGTGCCGAGCTATAACGAGCAGCTCGAGGAGCACTACAGCATCGAGCGGGGCGCGTCCACCAAGGCGCTCGGTCGGCGCACGCAGCTCATTCTCGTGCAGCCGCGCGATCAGTACCGCTACGGCTATCGCTTGTGGCTCGACTGGGAGACGGCGATGCCGCTCAAGTCGCAGCTCTGCGATCGCAAGGGCGAGGTCATCGAGCAGATCCTGTTCGCCGAAGTCAATTTTCGCGAGCGCATCCCGGCCGATGCACTCAAACCAGCGGTTTCCGCCGAAGGGTTTCAATGGGTTAGACAGGACGCACAGCCTGTCGAAATGGCCGACGCCGTGCGCGGCTGGAACGTCATTCGCCTGCCGGCGGGCTTCCGGCTGACGACCTGGCGCGTACAGGTCATGGCCGGGTCCGACGCTCCGGTGCGCCAACTCGTGTATTCGGACGGGCTCGCCTCGGTGTCCGTGTTCATCGAGCCGCGCACGCCGCAGACCGAGGCGATGCGCGGACTCGCCAAAGTGGGGACCGCGTTCGCCTACTCGCGCAATCTCAACGGCCACCAGGTGACGGCCGTGGGTGAGGTGCCGGCGGCGACCGTCGAGGCGATAGCGAGCGGCGTGACGAGGGAGGAGGAGGGCGTGACGAGGGAGGAGGAGCAGGATTAGAAGCGGATAGCGGATGGCGGATGGTCAGAGGAAGCCCAGAGGCTCTGAACTATCCGCCATCCGCTATCTGCTTCCCCTTACTTTTATGCACTGGACACTTTACACACGCCCGGATTGTTCGCTTTGCGAGCAGCTCATGGAAGATTTCGCAGCTCTGGTCGGCGAACAGGTCGCGGCGCAGGTGCAGGTGATCGACATCTCGGGCGACCAAGAACTCGAGCGCAAATACGGGCGGCGCATCCCGGTCCTCACTGCTGACGGCGAGTTCGTCTGCGCGTATCGGCTGGACGCGCGGCGTGTTCGGGCGCTGTTGGGAGGAAGCGGTTAGCCGGGCGGGAAGCCGATAGCGGATAGGGGATAGCGGATAGTATCCGGCCGCCTTTTCCGGCTATTCGCTGTCCGCTATCCGCTATCCGCTTCCAACACCTATAATCCGCCGCCCGCCAGTCGGCCCTGTCCTGATGAAGCTGATTCGCAATTTCTCCATCATCGCGCACGTCGACCATGGCAAGTCCACGCTCGCCGACCGCTTCATCCAGATCTGCGGCGGCCTGCAGGAGCGCGAGATGGAGCACCAGGTGCTGGACTCCATGGCCCTGGAGCGCGAGCGAGGGATCACCATCAAGGCGCAGAGCGTCTCGCTGAGGTACGCGGCCCGCGACGGCCAGGTCTACCAGCTCAACCTGATCGACACGCCCGGCCACGTTGATTTCTCCTACGAGGTGTCCCGTTCGCTGGCCGCCTGCGAGGGCGCTCTGCTGGTGGTAGACGCGGCCCAGGGGGTGGAGGCGCAGAGCGTCGCCAACTGCTACACGGCGATCGAGCAGGGGCTGGAAGTCGTGCCGGTCATCAACAAGATCGATCTGCCCTCGGCCGATCCGGCGCGCGTCATCAACGAGATCGAGGAGATCATCGGCATCGAGGCGCAGGATGCCGTGCGCGTCAGCGCCAAGACGGGCGAGAACGTGACGGAGCTGCTCGAGCAGTTGGTGCGCCGTGTGCCGCCCCCCTCAGGCGATCCCGAGGCGCCGCTGCAGGCGCTGATCATCGACTCATGGTTCGACAACTACGTCGGCGTGGTTTCGCTGGTGCGCGTCGTCAACGGGGCTCTGCGCACCGGTCAGAAGATCCGGGTCTGGTCCACCGGGCGTGCGCACACCGTCGACAAGCTCGGACGCTTTACGCCGAAGTCCGTCGAGGCCGCGGCTCTCGAAACTGGCGAGGTCGGTTTCGTGATCGCCGGCATCAAGGACATCAACGGCGCTCCAGTCGGCGACACCATCACGCTCGATGCGCGCCCGTGCGCTGCGCCGCTCGCCGGCTTCAAACAGGTGCAGCCGCGGGTGTTCGCGGGGCTGTTCCCGGTGAAGTCCGAGGATTACGAGAGCTTCCGTGATGCGCTCGCCAAGCTGAAGCTGAACGACTCGGCGCTGCACTACGAGCCGGAGGTTTCGACGGCCCTCGGCTTCGGCTTCCGCTGCGGGTTCCTCGGTCTGCTGCACATGGACATCGTGCAGGAGCGCCTGGAGCGTGAGTACAACCTGGAGCTGGTGACCAGCGCGCCCACGGTGGTCTACGAAGTCGAGCGCACCAACGGCGAGCTGGTCTACGTGGACAATCCTTCGAAGCTCCCTCCGGTCAACGAGATCGCCGCCCTGCGTGAGCCGATCATCACGGCGAACATCCTGTTGCCGCCCGAGCACGTCGGCGCGGTCATCAAGCTATGCACCGAGAAGCGCGGTCGACAGACGAAGATGCAGTATCTCGGTTCGCAGGTTTCGCTGCAGTACGAGCTGCCGCTCGCCGAAGTGGTGCTCGATTTCTTCGACCGGCTGAAGTCGGTCAGCCGCGGTTATGCATCGTTCGATTACGAGTTCAATCGGTTCGAGAGCGCGCCGCTGGTGAAGCTGGATATCCTGATCAACGGCGATCGCGTCGATGCGCTGTCCATCATCGTCCACCGCGACAACGCTTATCAGCGCGGCCGCGAACTGGTCGACAAGATGCAGGAGCTGATTCCGCGGCAGATGTTCGAGGTGGCGGTGCAGGCCGCCATAGGCAGTCACATAGTGGCGCGCGCCAGCGTCAAGGCGCTGCGCAAGAACGTCACGGCCAAGTGCTACGGTGGGGACGTGAGCCGCAAGCGCAAGCTCCTCGAGAAGCAGAAGGAAGGCAAGAAGCGCATGAAACAGCTCGGCTCGGTGGAGATTCCGCAGGAGGCGTTTCTCGCCGTCCTGCAGGTCGGCAAGGAAAAATAACCAATGGTGTTCGACTTCTCGTTCATTCTCGTGGTCGCGACGCTGGCCACGGGGCTCATCTGGGGGCTCGATGCGCTGCTATGGCGTCGCAAGCGGCAGGCCGCGGCAGCCGGCGCACAGCAGCCGCGCGAGCCGGTGATCGTCGAGTACGCGCGCTCCTTCTTTCCAGTGATTCTGGCGGTGCTGCTGATCCGCTCGTTCCTGTTCGAGCCGTTCCGCATTCCCTCCGATTCGATGATGCCGACGTTGCTCGACGGCGACTTCATCTTCGTCAACAAGTTCGTCTACGGGCTGCGGCTGCCGGTGCTGAACACCAAGATCGTGCCGATCGGCGAGCCGCAGCGCGGCGATGTGATCGTCTTTCGCCTGCCGTCCGATCCTGCGACGAACTACATCAAGCGTCTGGTGGGCATGCCGGGCGACCACATCAGCGTGCGCGGCCGTCAGCTGTTCGTGAACGGCGAGCCGGCGCCTGTGAAGCTCATCGGGGTGTACGAGGGGCACGGCCACGACGGGGCGCGCCTCGGCGTGGAGCTGCTCGGCGGCGTCGAGCACCAGGTGCTGTTCCGGCCGGAGCGCTATACGCGCGACTACGACGGGGTGGTGCCGCCCGATCATTACTTCTTCATGGGCGACAACCGCGACAATAGCCGCGACAGTCGCTTTCCCGAAGTGGGCTTCGTGCCGGAGGGGAACCTGGTGGGCAAGGCGGTGCGGATCTGGCTCAACTGGAACCTGCCGGCCGCCCCGATCTGGAGCCGAATTGGGGATCCGATCCGCTGAGCTCAGGGAATCTCTGATTTACCCTGTTTCTGCTGATCTCGAGCCGCTCGAAAAACGTGGCCTTGCGGGCATTTCTTTGAGCTGAACGGTCAGGGCGGTAGGTTAATCAGCGCCCCTTTAGGGTACATTTGGGCCGCCGCGGGCCTGCTGGCCGCAGTCCGCCGGCCGGCCGATCAGCAAAAAACGGATAGCGGGTAGTTCAGAAAATACATGGGGAGGATCGACATGCGTTCCCGCCAGCGCGGCGCCACCTTCATCGGGATGGCGATCATCACCGCCATCCTCGGACTTGGTCTGTACGCCGCGATCCGCCTGACGCCGCTGTACTTCGAGTACATGGCCGTGGTGCGAGCCCTCGAGCAGACGGCCGACGAGCACAAGGGCGGGCCGACCAGCCCGAACGAGCTGCGCAGCTCGCTCGAGCGACGCTGGACCATCGAGGACATCAAGAGCATTCAGCCCAAGGAGATCGACATCCGCAAGGCGGGTGCAGGCTACACGATGCGGGCCTGGTATCGCGCCGAGGCGCCGTTCGTGGGCAACGTCTCGCTGGTGATCGACTTCGACAGGTCGGTGGATGTCAGGCAGTAGACTGAGGGAGTGAGGCGTGAGTCGTGAGGGCCGCGCAGCGCGTCCCCGACGTCGGGTGCGATCAGAACGTTGAAAACAGCAGCACAGTGGCTACAGGACACGCTCGGATATGAGTGCCGCGATCCGGCGTTGCTGGAAGCGGCGCTGACGCATCGTAGCGCCGGCGGCCCGCACTACGAGCGCCTGGAGTTCCTCGGCGACGCTATTCTCAACTGCGTGGTCGCCATGCTGGTGTTCCGCGAATTCGCCTCGGCGGACGAGGGCGAGCTGTCGCGCTTCCGTGCAAGCCTGGTGAGCGGCGATGCGCTCGCGGTAATCGCCGCGGAGATTCAGCTCGGCGAGCAGCTGCGCCTCGGTTCGGGGGAGCTGAAGTCGGGCGGCTTTCGACGCAAATCGATCCTCGCCGATGCGCTGGAGGCGCTGTTCGGCGCCATTTACCTGGATGGCGGGTTCGAGGCCGCCGAGCGGGTCATCGAGCGGCTGTTCGCGCCGCGGCTCGATCGGCTGCCGAGCGCCGCGGAGCTCAAGGATCCCAAGACGCGCCTGCAAGAGGCGCTGCAGGCGCGCGGCTTGCCGTTGCCCGTCTATCAGGTGGAGTCGACATTCGGACAGGCGCACAATCAGTCATTCGAGGTTTCCTGCTCCGTGAAGACGCTCGGATTGAAAGTGACCGCCAGCGGACCGAGCCGCCGGCGCGCCGAGCAGGCCGCAGCCCAGCTCCTGCTGAGTGCGCTGGAGGGTGCTGAGCAGGAGGACAAGCCGTCATGACCGCGCCGGATGAGCGTTGCGAGGCCGCAGCGGACGAACAGCATCGTTGCGGCTTCGCGGCGGTGGTCGGCCGGCCGAACGTCGGCAAGTCCACCCTCATCAATGCGCTGCTGCGCCGCAAGATCTCGATCGTCAGCCCCAAGCCGCAGACCACGCGTCATCGCATCCTCGGCATTCTCAACCAGCCGAATGCGCAGATCGTCTTCGTGGATACGCCCGGGTTGCACGGCGGCGCGCGACGCGAGATGAATCGCCGTATGAACCGCGCCGCGCTCGCATCTCTGCAGGACGCCGATGTGAACGTATTCGTCGTGGAGGCGCTGCGCTGGACGGACGAGGATCAGCGCGTGCTCACGGAGCTCCAGCGCCAGTCGCGGCCGATCATCGCGGTGGTCAGCAAGGTGGACAAGGTGGCGCTGAAGGAGCGTCTGTTGCCGTTCATGGAAGAGCTGAGCCGGCGCGCGGCGTTCGACGAAGTCGTGCCGGTCTCTGCGCGAACAGGCGTGAATCTCGACCGCCTGCCGGGTCTCATCGCCAATCGCCTGCCGCCGTCCCCGCCGCATTTTCCGCCCGAGCAGATCACGGATCGCAGCGACCAGTTCATGGCGGCGGAGATCGTGCGCGAGAAGCTCACCTGGCGGCTGCGTCAGGAGCTGCCGTACGGCCTCACGGTCTCCATCGAACAGTTCCGCGAGGAAGAGGGGCGGCTGCTCGTCAACGCAATCATCTGGGTGGAGCGGACTGGACAGAAGGCCATCGTGATCGGACACGCTGGAGAGCAGCTCAAGGAAGTGGGCCGCGCCGCACGACTCGAGATGACGGAGCTCTTCAAGCGCCCGGTGCACCTGGAGCTATGGGTCAAGGTGAAGGAGAACTGGTCGGACAGCGAGGCGGCGCTGCGGCAGTTGGGGTATTCGGAAGAATGACTCGCGATTCATGACCCGTGACTGGGGACGCCCATGCCCATTCACCTGCAACCCGCCTATCTCCTTCACCATCGACCGTATCGCGACACCAGCCGGATCCTCGAGCTTTTCACGCGCGACTACGGCCGCGTCTGCCTGTTTGCTCGCGGCGCCCGGGGCGCACGTAAGGCGGGCGCGTCACTGACCTCCATTCTGCAGCCGTTCAATCGCGTGCTGGTGTCATGGACCGGCGGCGGCGAAGCCGGCCGGCTGAGCGCTGCGGAGTTCGACGGCGCGGTGGCCCCGCTGGCGCCCGACCGTCTCGTGAACGGCTTCTACATGAACGAGTTGTTGCTCAAGCTGTTTGCGCGTCAGGACAGTCATCGGGAAGTATTCGAGCTGTACGACGAGGCCGTCCAGGCGCTCAAGCACACGGCCGATCCGCTGCGCATACTCAGAATCTTCGAGAAACGGCTGCTCGACGCGCTCGGCTACGGGCTCGAACTGGAGCGAGACGCCGTGAGCGGCGCACCCATTCAGTCCGATGCGGCGTATCACTACCGCCTGGAGCAGGGGCCGGTCCGCACTCTGGATCTCGCGGACGGCGCACTGGTGTTCGCCGGCGAGACGCTGTTGTCGCTTGCCCGCGAGGACCTGCGGGACCCAGGCGCATGCGTCGAGGCGCGCCGACTGCTGCGCGCGGCTTTGGACCGCTGCCTGGAAGGACGCGAGCTCAAGAGCCGCCGAGTGATGCTGGCGCTGCGGCGCGTGCGCACGGAAGCGTGACGTGCGCCGCGTGGATGCGCGAGACTATGCGTGGCGTCGTACGCGGCTGAGGAGTGTTCGGAGTTGAACAACGTTTCTCTAAGTGAATATCGGTCAGCGCCGCCGATGGCGAGAGAAGTCTTGCCGGCCGTCGTCTTGCGATCACCGCCATTCTGCTGGCTTGGGAGCCTTCGGAGTTGAACAACATTTCTCTAGGAGTGAACGTCGATCACGTGGCTACACTGCGGCAGGCGCGCCGCGCGAGCTACCCGGATCCGTTGCTGGCCGCCTTGATCGCCGAGCAGTCCGGCGCCGACAGCATCACGATCCACCTGCGTGAGGATCGGCGCCACATTCAGGATCGCGATGTGCGGTTGTGCCGGCAGGCGCTGCAGACCCGTCTCAACCTGGAGATGGCCGCCAGCGCGGAGATGGTCGCACTCGCCTGCGAGATCCGCCCGCCCGACTGCTGCCTGGTGCCGGAGCGCCGTGAGGAAGTGACCACCGAGGGCGGCCTGGACGTGGTCGCCCGGGAAGCTGAGTTGCGCGAGGTTTGCGCCCGGCTCGCACAGCGCGGCGTGCGCGTTTCGCTGTTCATCGACCCCGAGCGCGAACAGATCGAAGCGGCTGTACGCGTGGGGGCGCCCGTCATCGAGCTGCATACCGGCGCATATGCAGAGGCGAGCGGCGAGCGCCAGGCGATCGAGCTCATGCGCATCAAGGACTCAGCGCGCCTCGCCGCAGACCTCGGTCTGACGGTGCACGCCGGTCACGGGCTGCACTATCACAACGTGCAGCCAATCGCCGCGATCGAGCAGATCGTGGAGCTGAACATTGGCCATGCGATAGTCGCTCGCGCCTTGCTCGACGGCATGGCGCGCGCAGTGAGCGAGATGAAGCGGCTCATGGCCGAGGCGCGCGGCGCGCCGGCGGCCAGTCGTTCATGATCTTCGGCATCGGAACGGATGTGGTGCGCCTTGAGCGCGTCCAGCACGTCTATGAGCGCTTTGGCGAGAAATTCGTCGAACGGCTGTTGTTGCCGGCGGAAGCGCAGGCGTTCAGCGGCTATTCGCGTCCGGCGCGCTTCCTGGCCATGCGCTTCGCAGCGAAGGAGGCGATCGTCAAGGCGATGGGCACCGGCTTCGCTCACGGGATGTGGATCCGCGACACGGGCGTGGTGCAGAACGCCTGGGGCAAACCCGAGATCATCTGGTCGGAGCGCGGTCTCGCAATGTGCGAGAAGCTCGGCGTCGGGGAAGGGCACATTACGCTGACCGACGAGGCGGGGCTGATCGTGGCGGTCGCGGTCTTGATGAGAAGAAGCGGTTAGCGGGCGGCGGTCGGCGGCCAGGTTGGCGGTCGCCGCGTTGTCGACCAAGCTGGCATGGAGACTCTCGCCGCCAGCACGGCTCGGGACCCACTCACTGCCGACCGCTACTTTCGGCCCAGATGCGCCGTGCTTCGTATGAAGGGACTTCGCCGCCCATGACGCGACAACCCTCGGACCCAACCGCCAACCGCCAACCGCCAACCGCTAACCGCTAGCCCTCAACCGCCAACCGCTGACCGCTTCTCCTCCCCATGGCCGTATTCGTTTTCGATATCGAAACCATTCCGGACGTAGAACTCGGGCGCCGCCTGTACGACCTGCACGACCTGAGCGACAAACAGGTTGGCTACGTGATGCAGGCGCGGCGACGCGAAGAGTCTGGTACGGAGTTCCTGTCGTATGAGCAGCAGCGGATCGTCGCCATTTCGGTCGCGCTGCGCACCCGCGACGTGTTCAAAGTCTGGTCTCTCGGCGACCTACAGGCGTCGGAAGGCGAGATTATCCAGCGCTTCTTCGATGGCGTGGAGAAGTACACGCCGGACCTCGTGTCATGGAACGGCGCCGGCTTCGATCTGCCCGTGCTGCATTACCGGGCGATGCGTCACGGCGTGGTCGCGCCGCGCTACTGGGAGACGGGCGAGGGCGATCAGGCGTTTCGCTGGAACAACTATCTGAGCCGCTATCACGCGCGGCATCTCGACTTGATGGACGTATTGTCAGGCTACCAAGCGCGCGCTCGCATCAGCCTGCAATCGGCGGCCAACTTGCTTGGTCTGCCCGGCAAGCTCGGCATGAGCGGGGATAAGGTGTGGGACGCGTGGCTCGATGGGCGTCTCGACTTGATCCGCGACTACTGTGAGACAGACGTGCTGAACACGTTCCTGATTTATCTGCGTTTCGAGTTGATGCGCGGGCGGTTGCTGCGCGAGGAGTATGCAGCCGAAATCGCGCGGGTGCGGGAAGCGCTTCGCATTCAGCCGCAGGCCCACTTTCAGGAATTCCTGAATGCGTGGCAAGCAGCTGATGCAATCAGTGCGCCGGTGCGGTGAGCACGTGAGCATAGCCCCCATGAGAAAAGACGGCGGCCGGCCGGCGCGGCGGATCGCAACGGCTGAGGTCATCGATTTGTCTCATGACGGCCGCGGCGTGGCGCGCGTGGACGGCAAGACCGTGTTCATCGACGACGCGCTGCCGGGCGAGCGCGTCGAGTGGGCGCTGGTCAAGCGCGGGCGCAACTTCGACGAAGGCCGTCTCGAGCGTGTGCTGCTCGCCTCGGCGGATCGAGTCGAGCCTCGATGCGCCCACTTCGGCGTGTGCGGCGGGTGTGCGCTGCAGCACCTGAGCCCGCAAAAGCAGATCGAATTCAAGCAGCAGCAGCTCAGCGAGGCGCTCACCCGCATCGGCCGCGTTGCGCCCGAGCGGGCGCTGCCGCCGTTGCAGGCGGGTGTGTGGGGTTATCGGCGCCGCGCGCGACTCGCTGCTCGATGGGTGGCGAAGAAGAACCGGACCGTGGTCGGATTCAGAGAGCGCAGCGCCCCATATGTCGCTGATCTCAGCCGTTGCGAGATTCTCGAGCCCCCGGTGGATGCGCTCATCGGGCCACTGTCGGTGCTGGCGAGCTCGCTGAGCATCCGTAACCGCCTGCCGCAAATCGAAGTCGCGAGGGCCGACAACGCGACGGCGCTCGTGGTGCGCGTGCTCGATGAGCCGACCGCCCACGATCGGGTCTTGCTCGAGCAGTTCGCCGCTGAGCACGGGGTGCAGATCTTCTTGCAGCCGGGCGGCTATGAGACGGTCGCGCCGCTGGTCGAGGGATACGAGCCGCTCGAGTATCGTTTGCCAGGCGAGCTGCTGCTGAGATTCGAGCCGACCGATTTCGTGCAGGTGAACGGCGCGCTCAACGTCATGATGATCGAGCGCGCGCTCGAGTTGCTGGCGCCCGGGCCGGGCGAGCGTGTGCTCGACCTGTTCTGCGGCCTTGGCAATTTCTCGCTGCCGCTGGCGCGCAGCGGGGCTCATGTCGTGGGCGTCGAGGGCGAGGCTTCGCTCGTCGCTCGCGCGCGCGCCAATGCAGAACGCAATGGCCTCGCCGCGCGCACCGAGTTCTTCGCGTCCAATCTCGCCGATCCAACCGCTCTCGACTCGCCGTGGGCCAAGCGCAGCTACGACAAGGTCCTGCTCGATCCGCCGCGCGCCGGCGCCCGGGAGGTTTTGCCGATGATCGGCCGGTCGGCGGCGCGAACCATCCTCTATGTCTCCTGCCATCCCGGGAGCCTTGCGCGCGACGCGGGGTTGCTCGTTCACGAGCACGGTTATCGGCTGCTCGCGGCGGGCGTGATGGATATGTTTCCGCATACGGCGCACGTCGAATCGGCGGCGCTGTTTGTCAGAACAGGCGGTTAGCGGTTGGTTCAGGCGGGTGCTATGTTTCAGAGCGATGCGCCTTGACCAGCATTGCGCCGACCGCCGGCCAGCTCGCTCTTCACTAACTGCTAACCGACAACCGCTCTCCGCATGACGCTCGGCCCCCTGATGATCGACATCGCAGGCGTGAGCCTCACCGAGGAGGATCGCGAGCTGCTGGCCCATCCACTGGTCGGCGCCGTCATTCTTTTCACCCGCAACTTCGAGAGCATCGAGCAGCTCGAGCGGCTGGTGGCCGAGATCCGGGCGCTGCGCACGCCGCCGTTGCTGGTGACCGTGGATCATGAAGGCGGGCGGGTGCAGCGCTTCCGCAGCGGCTTCACGGCGCTGCCGTCGATGCGCCTGATCGGGCGGGAATACGATCTCGATCCGCAGTCCGGCCTGACGCTCGCGCGCCAATGTGGATGGCTGATGGCGGCGGAGCTGCGCGCCGTGGGCGTGGATATGAGCTTCGCACCATGCGTCGACCTCGATTACGGGGTGAGCAGCGTGATCGGGGATCGGGCTTTCCACCGTGACGCCCGCGTGGTCGCCGACCTGGCGGTCGCCTTCATGGGCGGCATGCGCGCAGCAGGGATGGCCGCCACCGCCAAGCATTTCCCCGGACATGGCGCGGTCGCGCCGGATTCTCACGTGGCGGTGGCCGTAGACCGGCGCGAGCTCGCGGACATGGACCAGGATCTGCACCCCTACCGCCGCCTTATCGACAACGGTCTGCCTTCGATCATGGCCGCTCACGTGATTTTTCCGGCCGTGGATCCGCAGCCGGCGGGCTTTTCCGCCCGGTGGCTGCGCGCAGAGCTCCGTGGGCGGCTGGGCTTTCAGGGGGCGATCTTTACCGACGACCTGTCCATGGCGGGCGCGGGGGCGGCGGGCGGGCCGGCGGAACGGGCCTCGGCGGCGCTGCAGGCGGGCGCGGACGTACTTTCTCTGTGCAACGATCGCCAAGGTGTGCTGCAAGTCATCGATTCTTTGCGAGGGAGCGGCGATCCTCTGAGCCAAGTTCGTATGGCGCGCCTGCATGGAAAACCGGGTGAAACCCGCCCGGCGCTGTACGCCTCGGCGCAATGGCGGGCCTGCGAGAGCGCGATCAAGAGCTGCCTGGAGCGTCCCAACCTGAGTCTGGACTCGTGAAATGAGCGCTGACGCCTCCCGGGGGCTCGATCCCGGGCTCGATCCGCGGTTGCTCGAGCAGCTGGTGCACTGCGCCCCGGACGGGGTGACCGTCTGCGACGCGCACGCCGCGGATTGTCCCGTGGTGTTCGTCAACGCCGCCATGGAACAGCTCACTGGCTACCCGGCCTCGGCGCTCGTGGGCCGGAACCTGCGCCTGCTGCACGCCGACGACCGCGACCAGGAGGGGCTCGAACGGATCCGCGTCGCATTGCGCGAGGGCGTCGCCTGCCGTACGACGCTGCGCAATTATCGACGCGACGGCGCGATGTTCTGGAACGAGCTGCGGATTGCGCCGCTGCGCGACGCCTCAGGGCGCATCAGCCACTACGCGAGCTTCCATCGCGACCTGAGCGAGCGGCTGACCCAAGGCGCGCGCGAGGAGCCGCGCGATCCTGCCTTGAGCACCCAGACGATGCTCGCGTACCTGCGCGACGACAAGCTGACCGGATTGCTGCGCCGGCCATACTTCGAGGAGCTCGTGCGGCGCGATTGGGGCCTTGCACAGCGCGAATCGCGGCGCCTCAGCTTCATCCTGTTCGACCTGGACTACTACGCGCACTACAAGGAAATATTCGGCAAACCAGGCGCTGACCAGTCCTTTCGCCGGATTGCACGCGTGATTGGCGGGTGTTTTCGCCGCTCCACCGACCTGTGCGGGCGGTTCGACGAGGACCAGATCGCGGCGCTCACCACCGGGCTCGATCTCACGCAAGCCGCCAAGCTGGCTGAAACCGTGCTCGGACGCGTGCGCGACCTCGCCGTGCATCATCCCCGATCGCTCATTTCCCGCTACGTTACGGCGAGCGCCGGCGTCGTCTCGCTCGTGCCGTCCCACAATGCGGATCCTTCGCAGATCTACGAGGCTGCGTACAAGGCGCTGAAGGATGCGAAGGATCTCGGGCGCAACCGCGTCGTCAGCTTCGAGTGCGGCTGAGGTCTGTCAGGAAAGAAGCGGGTAGCGGATCGTTCACAGGCGCTGCAGCGCCTGCCGCTGCGATTACTGACCAGCCTTCACTGGCGTGATCAGCGCGATGACTCCGAACTTCGGGTGATCGATGTAGTGCCGCTCGTTGCTGCGCATTCGTCGCGACTGGCGTAGCACGTACTGCCGGCCGGGCGCATCAGCCGGCGCGAACGTCAGATCGAGCGTGAGATGCAGATAGCGTCCGCGGGTGAGCGCGATTTGGCCGCCGAGCCCGCTCGCCGCCGGCGCCAGCGTGGCGACAGGCAGAAAGCGCGCGTCATTGCGCCCGTAACCCGGCTGCGTCCAGCCGATGTGCGCGATGGGTCGGTAGTCGCGGCTGCGGCGCAGCGTCTCCTGCACCGCCGTCAGCTGCTGGCGCGAAGCGGGCAGTGCGGGAAAGCTCTCGGGCGCAGGCGGCGGAGGAGGCGTGCTCACGCTGAACGGGGAGTCGTCCGGGATGGCGGCGCGCTCGCCGCTCGCGGCCTCCGTCTCCCAGTGCTCCGGGGTCGAGTGATCGCTCAGGTGACGAAAGATCACGAGCTCGACATCGTATGACTGCAACTCCTGCGCTGAGGCGGCGCTCAGCGCAAGCAGCGTGCAGGCGCTCAGCAGCGCGCGCCAGCGCCGCGCGCGCGGAGAAAACAGCCGTCCGGCCGGTAGCGAGCAGCGGGTGTTCATGGTCTGCAGTTTAGCAGGCGCGCCGTGCGCTCAGCGCCTCGCCGAGCGGCGATTCTGCTGGGGCGCAGGCGGGCGCTTCGACAACTCATCGAGCATCTCCTCCACCGCCGCGAAGCGCTGCTCGTCCTGCTCCATCGTGCGCGTGAAGCGCAGCTTCACGCCGCCTTCGAGGCGATGCGTGCGTGAGTTCTTCTGCACGTAGCTGATCAATGTGGCCGGGTCCACCCGGGTGTCGCCGTCGAACGTCACTGAGCCGCCGCCGGGTCCGACGTCGATCTTGCGCAGACCCAGCGCCCGGGCGCGCTGCTTGAGGGCGGCCACGCGGAACAGGTTCTTGGCCGGCTGCGGCGGCAGGCCGAAGCGATCGATCATCTCGACCTGCAGCTCACGCAGCTCTTCGGGCGTGGCCGCCGCGGCGATGCGCTTGTACTGCACCAGCCGCAGGTGAACGTCGGGCAGGTAGCTCTCCGGGAGCAGCGCCGGTACGTGCAGGGTTACCTCGGGCCCCTGGTGCATCGGCTGGTCGAGCTGCGGGATTTTGCCGGACTTGAGCGCTTGGACTGCGCGTTCCAGCATTTCCATGTATAGCGCGTAACCGATTTCCTGGATCTGCCCGCTTTGCTCCTCGCCGAGCAATTCGCCGGCGCCGCGAATCTCGAGGTCGTGCGTGGCGAGCGTGAATCCGGCGCCCAGATCCTCCAATGATTCGATCGCTTCCAGCCGTTTCACTGCATCGGCAGTCATTGCGTTGCGCGGCGGCGTGAGCAGATACGCGTAAGCCTGGTGATGCGAGCGACCGACGCGGCCGCGCAGCTGGTGCAGTTGCGCGAGGCCCAGCTTGTCGGCGCGATCGATGATGATGGTGTTCGCCGACGGCACGTCGATGCCGCTCTCCACGATGGTCGTGCACACCAGCAGATTGGTGCGCTGGTGATAGAAGTCGAGCATGATCTGCTCGAGCTCGCGCTCGCGCATCTGGCCGTGGCCGACGGCGATGCGCGCTTCGGGGACGAGCTCGCCGAGCGCCTTGGCGGTCTTCTCGATCGTCTCGACGCTGTTGTGGACGAAGTAGATCTGGCCGCCGCGGCGGATTTCGCGCAGGCAGGCTTCGCGAATGGCCGCCGCGTCCCACTGGCTGACGAAAGTCTTGATGGACAGGCGCGCCGCGGGCGGCGTAGTGATCAGCGACAGCTCGCGCAGGCCGCCCATCGCCATATTGAGCGTGCGCGGGATCGGCGTCGCGGTCAGCGTGAGCACGTCCACTTCGGCGCGCAGTTGCTTGAGCCGCTCCTTGTCCTTCACGCCGAAGCGATGTTCCTCATCGATGATGATCAGGCCCAGGCGCGCGAACTTCACACCGCTTTGCAGCAGTCGATGGGTGCCGACGACGATGTCCGTACGGCCGCTTTCCAGACCTTGCAGCACTTGGGCGACCTCGCGCGTGCTGCGAAAGCGCGACAGCGACTCCACTTTCACCGGCCAATCGGCGAAACGGTCCGCGAACGTCTGGTAATGCTGCTGCGCGAGCAGCGTGGTCGGGACCAGCACGGCCACCTGCTTGCCTGCCTGAACCGCGACGAACGCTGCGCGCAGCGCGACTTCGGTCTTGCCAAAGCCGACGTCGCCGCACACCACGCGGTCCATCGGCCGCCCGCTCGAGAGGTCGGCGACCACGGCTTCGATCGCCTGCGCCTGATCCGGCGTTTCCTCGAACGGGAAGGCGGCCGCGAACGCTCGCAGCTCCGCGTCGTTCGCGGCGAGCTGCTCGCCCTGACGCGCGGCTCGCCGCGAGTACAAATCGAGCAGCTCGGCGGCCGTATCGTGGATGCGCTGCGCCGCCTTTTTCTTGGCCTTTTCCCAAGCGTCGCCGCCCAGCTTGTGCAGCGGCGCCGTCTCGGCCGGAGCGCCCGTATAGCGGCTCACGAGATCGAGCGCATGCACGGGCACGTACAGCTTGTCGCCGTCGGCGTATTCCAGCAGCAGGAACTCGCTTTTCAGTCCGCCCACATCCAGCGTCGTCAAGCTGATGTAGCGACCTACGCCGTATTCCTCATGCACGACCGGGGCGCCCGGGTGCAGATCGGTCAGGTCGCGGATGATCTTCTCGGGATCGCGCTCGGCGCGCCGGCGGCGCCGTTCCTGTCGCGCGCGTTCGCCGAACAGCTGTTCTTCGGCGATGAGCGCGACATGCGGCTCGTCCAGCACGAGGCCCGTGGCGATCGGCGCCACGGTGACGGCCAGCTCGGCGGCGCCGTCGATGAATGCGCCCCAGCTCTCGATGAGTTGCGGTTGCATGCGCGCTTCTCGCAGCACGTCGAGCAGCATCTCGCGCCGGCCGGCCGATTCGGCCGCGAGCAGCACGCGGCCGTTGAAGGAGCCGAGGAACTGCGTGAGCGCCCGCGCCGGATTGTCGCTCCTGGGATCGATCCGCAGACTCGGCGGCGGACGCGTTGCGAGGTTCTCGAACGGCAGCGTCTGCATCAGCGGATCCAGCTCGACGCCCGAGATCTCGATGCGGCGCAGCTCCGCAAGACGCCCGGCAAATTCGCCGGCCGACATGAAGATCTCCTGCGGCTCGAGAATCGGTCGCTGCGCATCATGGCGGCGCTGCTCGTAGCGCTCCTGGACTTCGCGGAACGCCTGATCGGCGAGGACGGCGATCTCGACGTCGGCGGCCGTCAGCGCGTTTCGCGGGAGGTAATCGAACAGCGTGGCGGTCGAGTCGAAGAACAAGGGTAAGTAGTACTCGGCGCCGGCCGGAGGCGCGCCTTCGGCGATGTCCTGGTAGACGGACATACGGGTCAGATCACCCGCGAAGCGATTGCGAAAGCGCCGCTTGAACTCACGCACGCCTTCCGCAGTGAGCGGGAACTCGCGGGCCGGAAGCAGCCGCAGCGCCGACGTTTTCTCCCCCGAGCGCTGCGTGTCCGCATCGAAGGTGCGAATCGTCTCGACCTCGTCGTCGAACAAGTCGATGCGGTATGGCGCATCACTGCCCATGGGGTACAGATCTATCAACGAGCCGCGCACGGCGAACTCGCCCGGCGCCATGACCTGAGAAACCGCGACGTAGCCGGCGCCGCTCAGACGCTCGCGGAACGCCGCCAGATCGAGCGTCTCGCCGACCTTCAGGTCGAACGCGTGCGCGTCGATGTACGCCTGCGGAGCGAGCCGCTGCAGCACTGTCTCGAGGTCGACGATGACGATCCCGCGTTGCATCCGCGGAAGCTGTGCGAGCAGCCGCAGTCGTTGCGAGACAATGTCCGGGTGCGGCGAGAACAGGTCGTACGGCAGCGTCTCCCAGGCGGGGAACAGCTCCACGGTGAGCTGCGGATCGCGAAAGAACCGGAGCTCGTCCTCGAGGCGGCTCGCCTGACGCGCATCATTGGCGATGACCAGCAGCGGGCCGGACGCTTTGCGCGCGGCTTCGGCGAGCCACAGGGATGCGGCCGAGCCGTACAGCTGGCCCCAGCGCACCTGCATCTGAGCTTTGCTCGGTAGTAAGGGTCGGTCGGTCATCTGAGTTGATTGAGCCCGCAGGCCGCTGTCGTCACGCCAATAGATCGCACTCGGGTCGACGCGGCGGGCGTCCCCGAAGGGCGCGCAGGTTAGCACAGGGTGGGGTCGTGAACGGTCGGTGCAGGACGTGTGCATGCGTCGATCACACGGAATGCGGGTCCATCACACAGGCGAGGCTCGGAACCGCGGCCCGGGCCGTGTAGTTCATACCAAGCGGTTCGGCTCGGGGCGGCCAGCTCGGGCGATCGGCTTTGGCGATCGGTTCAGGCGGTCGGCTCGATGGGGCGAGCGGCGGTTCGTGGGGACGCTTCGCGGCCATGCGTCGTGCGTCGGCGATCGAAGGCGATAGCGACTTCGATGCGTAACTCTTTAAGACGAGGGTGTGATATGAGCGAGTATCAGATCGGAGTGGTCGTCGGCAGCCTGCGGCGCGAGTCTTACAACGCCAGATTCGCCGATGCGGTCGTCAGACTGGCGCCTAAGGAGTTTTCGTTCAAACGGCTGCGTATCGACGATCTGCCCCTCTATAACCAGGATGACGACGATCATCAGGCGGAGTCGGTCAGGCGACTGAAGAGTGAAATCCAGTCATCGCAGGGCTTGTTGTTCGTCACGCCAGAGTACAATCGTTCGATGCCTGGCGTATTGAAGAACGCGCTGGATCATGCCTCGCGGCCGTACGGTCAGAGCGCATGGGCGGGCAAACCCGCAGGCGTCATTGGCGTATCGATCGGTTCGATCGGTACGGCTATTGCGCAGCAGCACCTGCGCAATTCACTCGCATACCTCGACATGCCGACCATGGGTCAGCCGGAGGTCTTCATCCACGTTGAGGACGGTTTCTTCACGGACTCGGGCGAGCTGGCGAGCGGCGAGACGCGCAACTTCCTGCAAGGCTGGATGGACAAGTACGTGGCCTGGGTCAAGGCGCACGCCGGCTGAGCGGCGTCGCGGATCCTCGGACTGCGGCGGCCGCTGCCATGCATGGGCGCATGGCGAACGCTCGGATACTCATCGGCGCGGCCTCCTGGACGGATCCGAGCCTGGTCAGCTGCCGCAAGTTTTATCCGCCCGAGGTGAAGTCCGCGGAGCAGCGGTTGCGCTACTACGCTGAGCGCTTTCCCATCGTCGAGGTCGACAGCTCGTACTACGCGCTCCCGTCGTCGCGTAACGCCAGCCTCTGGGCGGAGCGCACGCCGCCGCAGTTCGTATTCAACATCAAGGCGTTCAGGCTCCTGACGCAGCATCAGACGGATCCCAAGGTGTTGCCTGCGGAGGTGAGCGGCGCGCTTACTGTCGAACCGGGCCGCACCGTGTACTACAGCGATCTTCCGGCCGAAGCCCAGGACGAGGTCTGGCGGCAGTTCCTGCTGGCGCTCGAGCCGTTGCGGACGGCGGGCAAGCTCGGCGCGCTGCTGTTTCAGTTTCCGAAGTGGTTCGTGGTGGGGCGCTCAAGCTACGATCATCTGCGCGAGCTGCGCAGGCGCCTCGAAGGCTACTGTGTGGCGATCGAGTTCCGGCATCCTTCCTGGTTCAGCGAGCGGCATCGCGCTTCGACGCTGGCGTTCGAGCGCGAAGCGCGATTCTGCAACGTCATCGTCGATGAGCCGCAGACCACGGCTTCGAGCATCCCGGCGGTCTGGGAGGCGACCACCGACCGGCTGGCGATGCTGCGCATGCATGGGCGCAACGCGCAGATGTGGGACAAGAAGGGACTGAAGACCTCCACTGAGCGCTTCGACTACGACTACTCCCGTGATGAGCTCCGGCAATTCCTCGTCCCGGTCCGCAACCTTGCGGCGCAGGTGAGCGCCGTGCACGTCATCTTCAACAACAACAAGGAGGACCAGGGGATCCGCGGCGCCCGCATGCTGCGCGAGCTGCTGGAAAACGAGACGGCTGCGTAAGCGTGCGCCGCCGGCGCAGGAGCCGAAAAGCGGACGGATTCTGGTTGCACGAGCGTCGCTGCTCGCACGAGCGCTCGCCGTCGTACTTCGAGCGCCGGGCGACTTGGGCGCCGAGCGCCGCTCGTGGGCGTCCCTTTCGTCCGCGCCTTCGCGCACAATGAGCGCATGGTCAAGGCGCGCGGCTTCATTCTCCAGGCGAGCTATCGGGTGATCGTCGAGCCCGACGGGAGCCGCATCCCTGTGGTGCACCTCTACGGTCGGCTCGAAGGCGGCGGGGCGTTCCTGGTGCGCGACGACCGACGTCGGCCGCACTTCTACGTTCGCCGCGCGGACGCTGCGCGCGCCGCGCTGCTGGGCGTGCGCTGTCTGCCGGATGAGCGGCGCACCTTCGAAGGCGTTGCGGTGAGCAGGATCGAAGCAGCGACGCCTTCGGACGTTCCGCAGCTGCGCGAGCGGCTGCACGAGGCAGGCGTCGAGACCTTCGAAGCCGACGTGCGTTTTGCGGTGCGCTATCTGATCGAGCGTGGCGTCAAGGGCGGTTGCGAGATCGAGGGGCCCGCCGCGCCCGAGCCCGGATTCGATCTGGTGTTTCGCAATCCCGAGCTGCGTCCGGCCGATGTGCAAGTCGAGCCGCGCGTGCTGTCGTTCGACATCGAGACGGACGCCGCGGGCGAGCGGCTGCTGGCCATATCGATGTATGGCCGAGGCGCCGACGGCGTGTTGCTCGATGAGGTGTTGATCGTCGACGACGCCGGTCGTGAGACGCCGCCGCACGCCCGAAGCTGCAGGACCGAGTTCGCGGCGCTGGACCTGTTCTGCCAGCGTATCAAGGAGTTCGATCCGGACGTGCTCACCGGCTGGAACACCATCGATTTCGATCTCACCGTGCTGCAGCGGATTGCGCTGCGCTTGCGCCACCGACTCGAACTTGGACGGGAGCCCGGCGCCATGAGACTGCGCCAGGCGCAAGGGTACTTCGGCAGTGGTCAGGCGAGCATTCCCGGCCGCTTGGTGCTCGACGGCATCGATCTGCTGCGCGGCGCCTTCGTGCGCATGGAGGATTACTCGCTCGACGCGGTGGCCCGCGATGTGCTGGGAGAAGGCAAAGCCGTGGCCGGCGACGTGCGTGACCGGATGGCCGAGATCATCCACAACTATCATTACGATCTGACGGCGTTCGCGCTCTATGCCCGCACCGACGCGCGACTCGCCTATCAGATCGTGGAGCGCCTCGATTTGGTGCGGCTAGCATTCGCGCGCAGCCGGCTGGTCGGCATGACGCCTGACCGCGTGGCGGCGAGCATCGCTTCGTTCGATTTCCTCTACCTTGCGGAGCTGGAAAAGCGGAGGCTCGTGGCGCCGACGGCTCGCTCCGGCGACTCGCGTGTATACGTGGCTCAGCAGGGCGGGCACGTGCTCGAGCCAATCGCCGGCCTGCACGCGCATGTATGGGTGTTCGATTTCAAAAGCCTGTATCCCAGCATCATCCGCACGTTCAACATCGATCCGCTTTCCTATCAGCGGCGACCTGCTCCGGACGACGATCTCATCGAGACGCCCGGCGGGGCGTTCTCGCGCGAGCCGGCGATCCTGCCTCGTCTGCTCGATGAGCTGTTTGCGCGCCGGGAAGCGGCCAGCAAAGCAGGCGACGGCGTTGCGGCGCACGCGATCAAGATCCTGATGAACTCGTTCTACGGCGTTCTCGGCACGCCGGCGTGCCGCTTCTACAATCCGGCGCTCGCCAACTCCATCACCGGCGTCGGGCGCGAAATCCTGCTGTGGTCGAAGCGCTGGTTCGAGGCGGCGGGCTTTGCGGTGCTGTATGGCGACACGGACAGCTTGTTCGTGCAGTCGGCGGGCGGCGAGACGCAGGCGCTTGTCGAGCAGGGTGCGGCGCTCGCCGCCGCGCTCAATGAGGCGCTCGCGGCCTACATCCAGGAGCGATGGCGGGTCGTGAGTCGTCTCGAGCTCAAGTTCGAAAAGCTCTACCTCAAGCTGTTCTTGCCCCATGCCCGTCACAGCACGCGCGGCGCCAGCAAGCGCTATGCCGGGCTTAGAGCCGGGGCCGACGCCGTGGAGTTCGTGGGCATGGAGGTCGTGCGTCGCGACTGGACTGCGCTCGCCAAGCAGGTGCAGCGCGAGTTGTATCGGCGACTGTTCGCTCACGAGCCTGTGGACGACTACCTCGCGCAAGTCGTGCGGCAAGTGCGCAGCGGCTCGCTCGATGAGGCGCTCGTGTATCGCAAGAACCTGCGCAAGGAGGCGGAAGAATATACGGCGACCACGCCGCCGCACGTGGCGGCGGCGCGCAAGTCGCGGCGCCCGCCCGGTCGGCTGATCAGTTACGTGATGACTACCGCAGGGCCAGAGCCGATCGACAACGTGCAGCATGCCCTGGATCGGGAGCACTATGTTCTGAAGCAGGTGAAGCCGGTGGCCGAGCCGGTGCTCGGGGCGCTGGGGCTCGATTTTGAGCGCGCCATCGGCGATCGACGACAGATGGATCTGTTGTTTGGACGTGGTTAGCGGTTGATCGATCAGCGGTCTTTGACCATCCGCCGTTCGCTCTCAAACGGCTGTCGCTTCCCCCGACCGGATTTCGAGGGCTTTCACCAGGAACCTGCTTCGCCCGCGGCGCGTACGTGTTTTGTCCGTCCTTGCTGCGGCGGATGTGGGGGCGGTCTGTACGAGGAGGCGAGATCGCGGTGGCCAACCAGACGCAGTCGCCGGAAAGCCAGAGTCAAGTAATCGATGCGACGCAGGGGGAGCCGAAAGCCGCCGCCAACGCAGGCGGCGCCGCGCTCGAGGAACGTCTCGGGCGGTGTACGGCGGAATTGGAGGCTGCGCGGCGGGAGATCGACGATCTCACTTACACGGTTGCGCACGATCTGCGGGCGCCGCTGAGGCTGATCCACGCACACGTTCAGATGCTGCGGGAATACCGCGGCCCGCCGGACGCGCGCGAGCCGCAGATCCACCTCGATCAGATTCAGCGCGGCGCCCAGCAGATGAGCGCGCTGATCGACGGACTTCTCGACCTGTCTCGTCTCGCCCAGGTGGAGCTGCACTGCGAGCTCACCCCGCTCGGCGACCTGGTGCAGCAAGCGATCGCCGAGCTCGAGCCGCTGCGCGCCGGCAGAGACGTTCAGTGGCGCATCGGCGAACTGCCCGCCGTCAACTGTGACCGCACGTTGATGCTTAGGGTGCTCGTCAGCTTGATCGGCAACGCCCTGAAGTACACGCGTCCGCGCGTGCGCCCGGTGATCGAGATCGGCGCCGGCGGGCTCGGGACACAGGCTCAAGCGCTGGGCGGGTGCGACGAGTTGCAGCAATGCGTTTTCGTTCGCGACAACGGCGTGGGGTTCGACATGCGCTACGTCGGCAAACTGTTCGGCGCGTTCCAGCGCCTGCATCGCCAGGATGAGTTCGAAGGCGCAGGCGTCGGGCTGGCGGTCGCCAGCCGCATCATCCAGCGCCACGGCGGGCGCATCTGGGCGGAGGCGGGCGTCGGGGAGGGCGCGGTGTTCTGGTTTGCGCTTGGCAAGTGCGATCACCAAGAAAGAAGCGGATAGTTCAGGAAAAGCACGCTGCGGGGCCGTCATCCCTCGCGAGTCGCACGCGGCCCGTCAGACGACAAACGGGCCAGGAAGCTCCCGCCGGCGGCGACCTTCCGCTATCCTTGCCGGTCCGGCAAACCCACCCTTCATTCGTCCATGCTCGAACGCTATGACCATGCGGCCGTCGAGTCGCAGGCACAGGATTTCTGGCGCCGCAGTCGCGCCTTCCGGGTAAGCGAGGATTCCTCCCGCCCGAAGTATTACTGCCTCTCGATGTTTCCGTATCCGAGCGGGCGGCTGCACATGGGGCACGTGCGCAATTACACCATCGGCGACGTGATCACCCGCTTCATGCGCATGCAGGGCTACAACGTGCTGCAGCCGATGGGCTGGGACGCATTCGGGTTGCCCGCGGAGAACGCGGCGATGAAGAACAACGTCCCGCCCGCGCAGTGGACATACGAGAACATCGAGTACATGAAGCGCCAGTTGGCGGCGCTTGGCCCGATGATCGATTGGGAGCGAGAAGTAGCGACCTGCAGCCCTGAATACTATCGATGGAACCAGTGGCTGTTCCTGCGGATGCTCGAGAAGGGCGTCGCTTACAAGAAGACCGGCGTGGTGAACTGGGATCCTGTCGATCAGACCGTCCTCGCCAACGAGCAGGTCATCGACGGGCGCGGCTGGCGCACGGGCGCCCTGGTCGAGAAGCGGGAGATACCGATGTACTACCTGCGCATCACGAATTATGCGCAGGACCTGCTCGACGGCTTGCAGGAGCTGCCTGGCTGGCCGGAACGCGTGCGCACCATGCAGGCCAACTGGATCGGGCGCAGCGAAGGAGTGCGCATCGCCTTCCCGTATGAGTTGGACGGCGAGCGCGCCGCGCTCAACGTCTTCACGACGCGCGCCGATACGCTGTTCGGCGTGACCTTTTGCGCCGTCGCCGCCGAGCATCCGCTCGCCAGCCGCGCGGCGCGTTCCAATCCACAACTCGCCGCGTTCATCGAGGAGTGCAAGCAAGGCGCCGCCATGGAAGCGGAACTCGCCACCATGGAGAAGAAGGGCATGCCGACGGGCCTGTGCGTCACGCATCCCTTGTCCGGCGAGCAGATTCCAGTGTGGGTCGGCAATTACGTGTTGATGGCGTACGGCGAGGGCGCCGTCATGGGCGTGCCGGGTCACGATGAGCGGGATTTCGGCTTCGCCCGCAAGTACGGCCTGCCGATCCGCTTCGTGATCGCGCGAGCCAAAGGCGCGCCGCCGCCCGGAGAGGAAGGCGACGAGGCGGCGAGGCAGGAGTGGCGCGCCGAGTTCGGCGAGTACGGGGTATGTGTTCACTCCGGCAAATACGACGGGCTCGAATACCAGGCTGCGGTCGACGCGATCGCCGCGGATCTGGCCGCGAAGAAGCTGGGCGAGAAACAACTGCAATGGCGGCTGCGCGATTGGGGCATTTCGCGTCAGCGTTACTGGGGTTGTCCGATTCCGATCATCCATTGCCCGCATTGCGGCGACGTTCCGACGCCCGATGAGGACCTGCCGGTCTTGCTGCCTGAGGGCCTGGTGCCGGACGGCAGCGGCAATCCTCTGAACAAGACGCCCTCGTTCTACGAATGCAAGTGCCCGAAGTGCGGCGGCGATGCACGCCGTGAGACGGACACCATGGACACGTTCGTGGATTCGTCGTGGTACTTCATGCGCTTCGCATCTCCCGACAATCATGCGGCGATGGTCGATCAGCGGGTCAACTACTGGATGCCCGTGGACCAGTACATAGGCGGCATCGAACACGCGATTCTGCATCTGCTGTATGCGCGCTTCTGGACGCGCTTCATGCACGACCTCGGGCTGGTCGAGGCGCGCGAGCCGTTCGCCAACCTGCTCACGCAGGGCATGGTTCTCAACGACATCTATTCGCGCAAGGATGGTCAGGGACGCGTCGAGTACTTCAATCCCGCCGACGTGCAGGTGCAGTTCGATGCGAAAGGCAACCGCATCGGCGCCACGCTGAAGAGCGACGGCTTGCCGGTCGACTGGGAAGGCATGCGCACGATGTCGAAATCGAAGAACAACGGCGTCGATCCGACCGAGCTCATCGAGCGCTACGGCGCCGACAGCGTGCGCCTGTTCATGATGTTCAAGGCGCCTCCGGAAGATACGCTGGAATGGTCTGAGGACGGCGTAGAAGGGGCCGCCCGATTCGTGCGTCGCGTCTGGCGCATGGTTTACGAGCACATCGAAGGCGGCGGCGTCCGTGAGGCCGCCGGCGCGCCGCTGTCCGCCGCGCCTCTCAGCGACGCGCAGCGTGCGATGCGCCGGGTGGCGCACGCCACGCTTGTCAAGGTCACGGACGACATCGGACGACGCCGCGTATTCAACACCGCGATCGCGGCCGTGATGGAGCTGATGAACGCGCTTTCCAAGTTCAACGACGCTACGCCGCTGGGCCGCGCCGTCGCGCACGAGGCGCTCGAGCTGATCGTGCAGATGCTTGCGCCGATCACGCCGCACGTCTGTCACGCTTTATGGAAGGAGCTGGGCCACGACGACGCCCTCATCGATCGCGCCTGGCCAAAGCCTGATCCGCAGGCGTTGGTGCAAGACGCGCTGGAGATCGTCGTTCAGGTGAACGGCAAGCTGCGCGGCCGGGTGACGGTTCCGGCCGACGCCGAGGAGGCGCAAGTGCGCGAGGCGGCGCTCGCCGATGGGCAAGTCCAGAAGTGGGTCGAAGGCAAGCCTGTGCGCAAGGTGATCGTGGTCAAGGACAAGCTGGTGAACATCGTCGTCTGATCGAAGAAGCCTCTGACCTACCCCGTGTGCGCCAGGCGCACTGGAGGCCGCGCGTTTCAGGCATTTCCTTCCCGAACCGTCAGGGTAGTAGGTTGATCCGAGCTTCCCTAAGAAGCCTCTGATGCACCCCCGTGTCTGCGACCGCCAGGCGCTCGACGCGCCGTTGCATTTCAGGCGCTTCTTGTCCCGACCGTCAGGGTAGTAGGTTGATCCGAGCTTCCCCTAGGTAAGCGCTGATCAATCCGCAGCTGCTGTTCTAGCAGGATGGAAGCGGGCGCAAGACAGCGATTGCGAAAATGCGGTTGTCGCTGGATGCGTTTGTCCAGCGTTTTACTTTGCGGGGTCGCCCCGTCGGCGGTGCGGCGATCCCGGCCGCCTGGCGCTCGGGGAAACCCTGAGCTACATGACGCGGGGCGGCTGATTCAAACCCAGGGTCGGCTCGATGCACACTGTGCGTTGTAGGGAATGTAACCACGATTTATCGCAACGCATCGCCCTGAGCGCGCCCATCGATGAATATCGCCGCTTCGCAATCCCTGTTTTGCGGCCGCCTCGTCCGTTTCCGTCCTGCCGTCTCAGCGGCCTGCGGACTCGAGCAGCGCCTACTCAGATGAACGTCGATGCGATGACCGCGCGGATGTCGGTGCTGACGCGCGCTCTGCCGCGGCGCGTTCTGCTGGTCGACGACGACGAACTGGATCAAGACCTGCTGGCGAGCCGGTTGGACGCAGCAGGGTTCGAAGTCGCGCGTGCATCGCACGGCCGCCAGGCGCTCGAGCTGATCGAGCGTCAGTGGTTTCCGCTGGTGATCACCGATTGGCAGATGCCGCTGATGGATGGCATCGAACTCACTCGCACTCTGCGCAGCCGCGGCCTCGACGACACCTACGTGATCATGCTCTCGATGCGCGACAGCCATGGCGACTATGAGAGCGGTTACACCGCAGGCGTCGACGATTACCTGCCGAAGACCGCGCCCGACGCCGAACTGTTCGCCCGCATCTACGCTGCATTCAACACGCTGGCGCTGCGTCGCTCGCTGCGGCAGGCCCAAGAGCAGCTGGAAGACTCAATTTCGATCGATGCGCAATCCGGCGCATTCGCCAGCCGCGAGCTGAACGACAGGCTGCACGCCGAGATCCGCCGTGCGCAGCGTTACGGCCGCAATCTGGCCGTCATCACCATTGGCGTTGCGGACGCCTCGGGTGCGGCGCCGTCAAGCGAGGTGCTGCGCGCATTGGTGCGTACGATCAACGCGAACGTGCGCGTCCACGTGGATTGGGTCGGGCGCTGCGAGGCGAGTTCCGCCGCAGTGTTTGCGCTGGTGCTTCCCGAGGCCGCCGTGGCCGATGCGCCCTCGATCGCGAATCGCGTGATCGATGCGCTGCGCCAGTGCAACGCTGCACAGGGCGTCGACCTCCAGTTCAGCGTCGGCGCCGCCGGGCTCGACCGCACAGTCGCTGACGGCGCCGTGGTCGAAGCGCAGGACATGCTGGAGGTGGCCGCGCACTGCCGAAGCTGCCCAGCACGCGCCAGCGAGGCGCAATTGCGCGCCGTGCAGCGCAGCGTCGGTGCACGGCTCGGCATCGTGTGTCGTCACGGTTACGTGCTGCACGGCGAATGCGCGCTCAAGCCCGCTGATGACGGCCGGCGGGGCGGGGCGCCGCCGGCCGACTGAGCCGCCGGCGGGCTTCGAACCGGCGCCGGACGTCCTTGTGGGTCAGATCCGGCCCGCTGATGCACGGCCGTCGTGGATCGATGACGAGATGGCCGCGATCGATCCGGCGCAGCGGCCGATTTGACCTTGCGCCATCGTATCGGGAACATTGCGCGCCGATTTCAGGAAATCCGTCGTGCAGCCACTCCGCTTCCTGCTTACGTCACGCACCCAGGCGCCGCAACGCCGCTTCGGTTCGTTCATCCTGTTCGCCGCGGTTCTCGCCGTTTCATTGTCCGCGTGTGGGTGGCGCCTGCAAGGGACGAGTCGACTGCCGCCAATCATGACCGCCGCCTACGTCGAGGCTGAAGACCGCTACAGCGAGTTCAACCGAGCGCTGCGCGACAGCTTGCGCGCGTCCGGCGCCCGCCTGACCGAGCGACGCACCGAGGCGACCGCTGTCGTGCGCATCCTGGATGAAGAAAGCGGGCAGCGCGTGCTGTCGGTGTCGGCGCGCAACACACCCGAGGAATACGAGATCTACTACACCGTCGAGTATTCGGTGGAGGGTGAGCAGGGTGAGCTGATTCCGCCGCAACGTCTCGAGATGACGCGCGATTACAGCTACGACGTCACGGCCGTGCTCGCAAAACAGCGTGAAGAAGCCATGCTGCGCGCGGCGCTTGCGCGGGACTTGGCGGCGCAAGTCGTGCGCCGCATCGCCTCGCTGTGACCGCCCCCGGCGGCGACGTCACCGGAACCGATCCGTCGCGCTCACCAGCTCGTGCGTATTTCCGGCCTCGAACGCCGAGTGTCCCGCGTCGCTCACGATGCGCAGGTCCGCTTCCGGCCACGCCTTGTACAGGGCCCATGCGGTCTGCAGCGGGCACACGATGTCGTAACGACCATGGACGATCACCGCAGGGATGTGGCGAATGCGCTCAACGCCGCGCAATAACTGGTCTTCGGTTTCGAGGAAGCCGCGATTGACGAAGTAGTGGCACTCGATACGCGCCACCGCGATCGCGAAGTCCTCCGCGCCCCACTTGTGCAGGTTCTCTTCATTCATGCGCAGGTAGCTCGTCGACGCTTCCCATAGCGACCATGCGCGTGCGGCGGCGACCTGCGTGGCGCGATCCTCGCTGGTCAACCGACGATAGAAGGCCCGGATCAGATCACCGCGCTCTTCAGGGGGGATCGCTGCGATGTAATGCTCCCAGCGGTCGGGGTAAATGGCGCTCGCGCCTTCCTGGTAGAACCAGCGCAGCTCGAACTGCGAGAGCATGAAGACGCCGCGCAGCACCAGTTCCGTCACTCGCCCGGGGTGTGTCTGCGAGTAGGCGAGAGCGAGCGTTGAACCCCACGATCCGCCGAACACCTGCCAACGCTCCACCTCCAGGTGCGTGCGCAACTGCTCCATGTCGGCGACCAGATCCCAGGTCGTGTTGTCGACGAGACTGGCGTGCGGCTTGCTGCGCCCGCAGCCGCGCTGATCGAAGAGGATGATGCGGTAGGCGTCGGGATCGAAGAACCGGCGGGCTTTGGCGTCGCAGCCGGCGCCCGGTCCGCCGTGGACGAAGATCGCCGGCTTGCCCTGCGGATTGCCGCACTCCTCGAAATAGATCTCGTGCAGATCGGAAACGCGCAGCCGTCCGGTGCGGTAGGGTTCGATCGCTGGGTATAGCGTGCGCAATCCCGCAGCGGGCCGTGCGGCTCGCTTACGCTTGCCACGCACAGCCTGCCGCATGCGAGTGCGCTGCTTGGCGTCCTGTTTGGCTGTCGACGTTCGCGAGGTTCTGCGCTGTGGTGTCTTTCGTCTCGCCATTGATTTCACTCGCTCAGCCGGCCAGCGCGCGCACCAGGTCCTGCGCGTATAACGGCAAATCCTCCAACTTGCGCACGCAGATCGTCAGTTTACGCAGCGCCCACTCGTCGCTGAGCGTAATGCGATGCAGCGACAGAGTCTTCATATTGCGCGCCGCCGTGGTCTCCGGCACGACGCCGATGCCGACGTTGCACTCGACCAGCCGGCAGATCGCATCGAAGCTGCGCAGTTGAACCCGCAATTTGAGGCGCCGTCCCATGCGCTCGGCCTTGTCGGACAGGAAACGCTGCAGCGAGCTCATGCGGTCGAGGCCGACGAAGTCGTGGTCGAGCACATCGGCGAACGCGAGCGTCTGCGTAGCTGCGAGGGCGTGCGCCGGCGCCGTCACCAGCACGAAGCGGTCGACGCGGAATGGAAAGACTTCCAGCCCGGTGAGGTCCTCGGTGCCCGCCACGATGCCGATGTCGGCCTTCCCGTCGGCGATCGCGGCGACGATCTCATCACTCAGGCGCTCCTCGAGATCGATATTCACCTGAGGATGCGAGGTCAGAAAGTTGCTGAGCGGCTCGGGCAGGAATTCGGTCAGGGCGTTGGTGTTGGAGAGCAGGCGCACGTGGCCCTTGAGGCCGTCGGCATATTCAGCCAGTTCGCCGCGCATGCGCTCGGCCTGCTGCAGCAGCAGGCGCGCGTGGTGCATCAGCGTGCGGCCTGCCGGTGTGGGTTGCACGCCCTGGCGGTCGCGGTTGAGCAGCGCAGCGCCGAGCTCGTTCTCCATGTTGCGGATTCGGGTGCTGGCGGCCGCCACGGCCAAGTGTATGCGCTCCGCGCCAGCGGTGATGCTGCCGGCTTCCACCACATGGACGAAAAGCTTGAGGTCGGTCAGATCGAAACGCATTTGCCTATTATGGAAGTGCGCCGCCCGTGCTGGCCAGCGCCGCAGCGCTTTCCGCCGCGATTGCGTCTGCTCGCTGCGTCAGCGGCCTGCTTGTGCAACACTGCGCGCGGCCCGCTTGCGGCGGCGTATTTGGGGAGAATCGATCTTGCAACTGACTTTTCTGGGCGCCGCAGGGACGGTCACCGGCTCGCGCTATCTGGTGAGCGAGGGCGAGCAGCGCATGCTGGTCGATTGCGGCCTGTTTCAGGGATACAAGCAGCTGCGCCTGAAGAACTGGGCGTCGCCGCCGTTCAATCCCGCGGATCTGGCCGCCGTCGTGCTTACGCACGCTCACCTGGATCACAGCGGTTATGCGCCGTTGCTCGTCAAGCGTGGATTCCACGGCAGGATTCACTGCACGCCGGCCACGTTCGAGCTGTGCCGGATCCTGTTGCCGGACAGCGGTTTTCTGCAGGAGGAGGAGGCGCGCTTCGCCAATCGGCACGGCTTTTCCAAGCATTCGCCCGCTCTTCCTCTTTACACGCGCGAGGACGCGGAGGTTTCGCTGGATCGATTCCAGACGCATCGCGTGGAGGACGCGTTTGCGCCGGCGGCGGGCCTCACCGCCTCGTTTCACCGGGTCGGCCATTTGCCGGGCGCCGCCAGCGTACTGCTGAAAGGGCGCGGCGTCTCGATCCTGTTCTCGGGCGACGTGGGGCGGCCGAACGATCCTTTGATGAAGGCGCCGGCGCCGCCGCCAGCCTGCGATTATATGGTCGTGGAGTCGACCTACGGGGACAGTCGGCATCCACAGACCGATATCGAGACCGAGTTGGCGCCCATACTGCGCACGGCGTGCGCCCGCAGGGCCACGATCGTCATCCCGTCGTTCGCAGTCGGCCGCGCGCAGCTGCTGCTGTTGGCGCTCGCGCGGTTGAAGGCCAAGGGCGCCATTGCGGACATTCCCGTCTACCTGGACAGCCCGATGGCGATCGACGCTACGCAACTGTTTCGCGTCTTTACGTCGGAGCATCGCATGAGCTTCGAGGAGACTGCGGCCATCGGGCGGGTGGCGAAGCTGGTGCGCAGCGCCGAGGAATCAAAGGCGCTTGCGACGCGCTCAGGGCCGCAGATGATCATTGCCGCGAGCGGCATGGCGACCGGAGGTCGCGTCGTGCACCATCTCAAGGTGTTCGCCCCGGACCCGAACAACCTGATCCTGCTCACCGGCTTTCAGGCCGGCGGCACGCGGGGCGCGTCGCTCGCCGCCGGCGCGCGCAGCTTGCGCATTCACGGCCAGGACGTTCCGATCAACGCACAGGTGCTGCAACTGAGCTCGGTGTCCGCGCACGCGGATGCGGACGAGCTCCTCGCGTGGATGCGACAGGCGCCGCGCGCGCCAAAGCACACCTTCGTTACTCACGGCGAGCCCGGAGCGAGCGATGCGTTGCGCGCGCGGATCGAGCGTGAGCTCAGATGGCCTGCGAGCACGCCGGAATTCCGCGACAGCGTCGATCTGGCTTGAGCAAGGGCGGAAGCGGATAGCGGATAGCGGATAGTCAGAAGTCGCGCTGTTCAATCCCGCAGAGTCGCGCGCAAAACGCACGAACGAGAAAAATTCGTTCGCGGCGGGCGGTCGGCTGACGCCAGACACAAGAAACGCCTGCCGCTCTGACTAACCGCCAACCGCTAACCGCTTCTTCTCTACGTCCAACCTCCAACCGCCAACCGCTGACCGACCAGCCACCACGCAAGCCACGCAGCGACCACGGAGGCGGCGACGCCGCCCGCGATGCGCAACGCATAGGCGCTCGGGCCGGTGAGAGCGCTCACGATGATCTTGGTGAAGGCGTTCGTCGAGAAGCTCAGCAGAACGGCGATTTGCGCCTCGTGCAGCGTGAGAACGTCGCTGCGCTGGAGGAATGCCGCGGAAATAGCGCCGGAGTGCGCATCGGCGAATCCGGCCGCAGCGACGCTGGCTACGGCGCCGCGTGGGCCAAGCGCCTCGCTCAGCACCGCGGCGAGCACCAGCACGCCGGTCGCGATGGCGCCGAACAGCACGGCCGCACGCAGACTGATGGGGCGGCCCGACGGTACGTCGGGCAGGTCGTCCGAGTAGGAGCGACGCTGCAGGAACCAGCCGTAGCCGGCGCATGCAAGCGCCGCGGCGACGCAGGCCGGGGCGAGCGTGATGGCGAGCGTGTGGTTCACGGCTATCAGGATGGTCAGCAGGAATACGGCCGTGGTGACCGATGAAAAAGTCGCGGCCGCCGCCGCCGCGGACGCCATCCCAGCGTGTTCTCGGGCGCGCTGCGCCATGGCGCCGTGCGTGCCGACGCTGGAGATCAGGCCGCCGAGCACCCCCGCGATCGTCAGACCCTTGCTCGGTCCCCAGATGCGCAGGCCGACGTAGCCGACTGCGTTGATCGCCATCACCAGCACGACCACCAGCCACATTGCGCGCGGATTGAAGGCTTCCCATGGGTCGATCGTGCGATTCGGCAGCAGCGGCAGCACGACCAGCGCCGCCGCGCCCAGCAGCAGTCCATCGTGCAACTCACGGTCGGTGAGGCGCGTGGTGACGAGCTCATGCAGCCACGGGCGTGAGGCCAGCAGCACCGTGACCGCCACGGCGGCCCCCGCGCTGTACGCGGGATACGGCAGGCTGAGCGCCCCGAGAACAAAGGCGATCAGCAGTGCGATTTCTGTCGTGACGCCGGGATCCTCGCCGGCCGTTCGCACGTAACCGGCGATCGAAACGGCGCCGATCAGCAGCACGAATACGGCGAGTGCTGCGGCGCTGTCGAGCAAGGCGGCGAAGGCGCCCAGCAACGACACCAGAGCGAAGGTGCGCACGCCGCCGATCTCGCGGTCGGGACCGAGGCCCTTGGAGCGCTCGCGCTCGATGCCGATGAGCAGGCCCACGCCGAGCGCGACGGCGGTGGACAGAATGAATGACTGCAAGGACGAGCCGCTTGGTAATGTTGGTGGGCGGAGTTTACAGGGAAGCAGGCGGCGGTTAGCGGATGGCCAGACGCCGCTGGGGTGCGCAGCGGCGCCGCGAGGCGGGTTGCCCGCTGAGTCACGTTGCTCTACGCACTGAGTCAAGCATCGGCG
>JAVEVD010000023.1:44766-50911 GCA_034005205.1 Steroidobacteraceae bacterium
TGGGCGGACATTTTCGCAGTACCTGCTGGAGCATCGCCTGGAGCGTTGCCGGAGCGCCCTCGAGAGGCCGCGTGATTCAGCACGCTCTATTACCGAAATCGCTTTCGAGTGCGGATTCAACGACGCCTCGCACTTCAGTCGGGCGTTCCGCAGTCGCTACGGCCTGTCGCCGCGCGAGTTCCGGCGGGCCGCGGTAGGAAGCGACGCCGTCTGCTGAATTTTTTGATCGGCTCTTCGATAGAGGGCCGAGATCGCGCGGTCCAACGCCGCATGCGTTCGACGCGACGCCTGGGCGGCCAGCGAGCGCGCGTTCTCGACTGACCGCTCACCGCCAGCCGCTTCCCCTCCTCAGCGGCACGAACCGCACCGGCGTCACATTGCGACTGCGGATCTGGCCGTCGTCGTCCTTTTCGATCAGCCGCAGATGCTGCACGGCGTGGGTGGGGCCGACGGGGATCACCAATCGACCGCCCGGTTTGAGTTGATCGAGCAGCGGCTGGGGCGTGTGATCGGGCGCCGCCGTTACGATGATCAGGTCGAACGGCGCGGCTTCGGGCCAGCCTTGATAACCGTCGCCGACGCGAATGGCGACGTTCTCATAGCCCAGCTCGCGCAGCGTTTTTTCGGCCGTCTCGGCCAGTCGTGGCTCGAGCTCGATGGTGTAGACATGCTCGACCAGCGGGGCGAGCACCGCCGCCTGGTAGCCGGAGCCCGTGCCGATTTCGAGCGCACGGTCGCCGGGCTGCGGTCGCGCCAGCTCCGTCATGAGCGCCACCATGTATGGCTGCGAAATTGTCTGGCCCTCGCCGATGGGCAGCGGATAGTCACGGTAGGCGTGCGGGCGCTGCTCTTCGGGCACGAAGAGATGCCGCGCCGTGGTGCGCATGGACTCCAGAACACGCGAATCGCGCACGCCTCGGCTTGCGATCTGCTCACGCACCATGCGCTCGCGCGCCGCTGCGTAGTCCGGAGCGGCGGCGGAGCGTGAGGAAAGTGACGGCCACATGAGAAGCGCGGCGGTGCAGACGAGCAAGGCGCGGCGGCGTGGCAGGGTGGCGGGGCTCATCGGGCTTCCCTTCCAACTCTAAGCGCGTCTGCCGGCGCGTGGCATCCGTATTACTCGCCTCCCGTATGCGTATGCTCGGGCCAGAGGTTCTCTAGAACTCTGCGCGTACACCCAGCAGCGCCGAACGGCCCGGAAGCGGAGCCAGTTCCTTGAGCGGCGAGGTGTGCCGGCGCGCCTCCTCATCGAGCAGGTTGGAGCCGCGCAGAAACACGAGGACGTCGCTACGGCCGACGCCGAAGCGGTAGCTCACATCCGCATCCAGCATCGTGTAGCCGTTGGTTGGGCGCTCTTCGACGGCGATCTTGTCCTGATCATCGTAGACGTAAGTCTCCACGCCGATATGCAGGCGATCACGCTCGTAATGCAGCTCCACGCCGTAGCGCAACGGCGGAATCTGCGGCAGGTCGCCGCCGTCTTTCAACCGACCGCGTACATGGTCGGCGGCAAAGCGGATCTCGAAATGGCTGGCGCCGGCCGCAAAGATCGGGATCGTCAGCTCGCCCTCGAACCCGTAGAACTCGCCGTCCTGCTGTGTGTAAGCGTGCAAGGGCAGGCCGTCTTGCTCGACGCCCAGAGGCCGGGCGTAGATGTAGTCGTCGAACGCGTTGTAGAACACACCGGCCGACCAGTGCAGCCCCTGGGGTGCGTGCCGATGCAACGTCAGATCCACCGTACGCGCGGTTTCCTTGCGCAGACCTGCATCGCCCAATTCCCAGCGTCCGATGGCCAGGTGCGGACCGTCAGCGTAAAGCTCGGCCGCCTGAGGATGTCGCTGCGAGCGCGTGAGATGCGTGGATAGCGAGTAGGCGCCGGCGAAGCGCCACACGGCGCCGCCAGAGACGCTCACCGCGGTATCGTCATAGCGAGGCGCATCCCGTTCGGCCTGGATGCGCTGGTTCTCGGCCCGTACGCCCCATTCAAGCGTCAAGTCGCCGAAATCGCGCTTCTCGAAGAGGAAGGCCGCCGCGTGCTTGGCGACCGAAGGCGGCGCGAACGCCTCAGCGCCGGATGCAGCGAAATCCAGCTCGGCGTATTGCGCGCCGATCGCGCCGCGCCAGCCGAGCATCTCGCCGTGATCCAGGCTGAGCTTCACATCATAGGCGTCCTGTCGGAAGCGCGCGCCGATCTCATCGGCTTCGAGCTCCACGTGCCGGTAGTCACTGTACGCGCCGCGCAAGCGCACACGCTCGAACACGCCGAGTGCGATCTGCCGCTCGGCCTGCAGGTCGTAGCGATCTTGCCGCATGTCGATCCGCACATCGTCGTGGCCGAGCCCGTGCTCATCTTCCGGGTCGTCTTGCTCGTGTTCCAGGTGCGCATGGCCGACGACCGCCCCGTATTCCGTATCGAAGCGGCTGAAGGACAGTCCAACGAATCCGCGCTCGCCGCCCACGCTGAAGCCGAACGAACCGCCGACGGTTTCACTGTCGGAGTTCTCGAGTCGGCCGCGCTCGAACGTCTCGTCCGACGCCTCCTCGATGTGCTCGGCGCGCTCGAGCGCTGAGAAGGCGTAGCCGGGGATCTTCAGGTCCGCGGTTGTACGGCGGAAACCGTCGACATGCACGCGCAGCGAACCTTCGCCGAAATCGGCGCGCCCCACGGCGGTGCGCTCATGGAGCGCGGTGTCGCCGCGCGCCTCGAAAGCCGTGCGGTCCGCCTCGTGCGAGAAGTGCGTTGGAATGCGTCCGTCGACCACATTCACGATTCCGCCGACCGCGCCGCTGCCGAACAGCAGCGCGGCAGGGCCCTTCAGAATCTCGATCTGATCGGCGAGCACCGCCTCGATGGGCACGGCGTGATCCTGGCTGAGGCTCGAGATGTCGAGCGCGCTCACGCCGTTCTGCAGCATCAGTACGCGTTCGCCGGCGAGACCGCGGATCACGGGACGGCTCGCGCCCGGTCCGAAGTAGCTTGCGCTCACGCCAGGTTGCGAGGCGATCGACTCGCCGATGCTGGCGGAAATCCGTCGACGCAGCTCGTCGCCGCTGATCACTGTGGTCGGCTGCGCCACATCTAGCGCCGTTTCGCGCAGGGCGGTAGACGTGACGATGACTTCCTCGGGGCGTGTTTCCTGCGCGCCGGCCGGACGGGTGAAGCCGTGCGCCGCGAGGGCGCAAACGACGCCCATCCGCAAGAACTCGAGCGTCGAACGCGAAGGGAGGTGTGGCGGACGCATATTGTTCGATTCCTGAATGCGAACCATGGAGGCCGCCGCGCGCTGCGCGCGCGGCTACGGTGAGCTGTTCGCGCGCCGCGATCAGCTCACGTGCAGCTAGGCGGTTCAGGAAATCGGAGGCGCGCGCGGCTGCGCCGAGGTGCGCGGCGTCCGATCGAGCGCTGCGCAAGGGGGCGCGTCGATCGCAACCCCGCGTTCGGCGTGCCGGGCGGGTTCGTGCGTGTGCTGCGGCGCGCCGGCCATGGCGTCGAAGGCGCAGTGCGCGCAAAGCGCCGTGTGCTTCGCCGCGGGGGTCGATCCTTCATCGTGAGCGTGCGCGATGTGCGTGATCGCATTGAGCGCGAACGCAAGCAGCATCGCGGCGACGGCGACGCGCAACCAATGCGGCGGGCGACGCGCAATATCGAACACGTTCATAGCGGCCCGCCCTCATGGGGCTCGCAGCCTGTCGAGACGCCGGAATGGGAGTGGTCGTAGGACAAGGGGCTTGCGGAGGTGCTGAATCATCGGCCGCACGTTCAGCGGCCGCCGGCGCCAAATGGAGCCAGAACAGGCTAATGGGGCGGCGCCCGGGTGTAAAGCGGCCGCTGCGGGCGCGCGTTCCGCACTTCTATCCCGTCAATCCATCCGCCATAATCGGATCAATCTTCGGCCGACAGGCATTGCATCGCGAGTGTTTCTGACCCTCACCCCCGTCCAGGCCCCGGGCGTTGTGGCGCCCGCGCCGGCCAGCGCGTCGGCAATGCAGTGAAGATCTCCGGCGACAATCTCGCGGGCCAGCTCGCTCGCAACCTGGCGCAGATCTATCTCGTGAGCGGTGACGAGCCGTTGCTCGCCAATGAGGCGGCCGACGCCATTCGCGCCGCGGCGCGCGAGCGCGGCTACGCCGAGCGGCAGGTCAACATCGTCGAGCGCGGCTTCGACTGGGGCGCGCTGCTCGCCGGCAGTCGCGAGATGTCATTGTTCGCCGAACGCAAGATCATCGAGATACGCATGGCGAATCCCACTCCGGGCGAGCAGGGCGCCGACGCTATCGTGAAGCTGGCGAACGAAGGCTCGCCCGAGAACCTGATTCTCATCCTGACCGGCAAGCTGGACGCCCGCACGCTTGGCTCGCGCTGGGTAAGCGCGGTCGAGCGCGCCGGCGTGGTCGTGCAAGTCTGGCCGATCGATCTGGCGCGCTTGCCCGCCTGGATCCGGCAGCGGCTTGCGCGTCATGGTCTGGAGGCGGACGCCGCGGCTGCGGCGCTGCTCGCCGAGCGCGTCGAGGGCAACCTGCTGGCGGCGCACCAGGAGATGGAGAAGCTCGCGCTGCTCGCGCCGCGCGGACCGATCAGTGTGGAAGCGGTCATGGACGCAGTGGCCGACAGCGCGCGCTTCGACGTGTTGCAGCTCGGCGAGGCGGCAATGCGGGCGCAATCTGCGCGCGCGTTGCGAATCCTGGAAGGATTGAGAGCAGAGGACGTGGCGGCGCCGGTCGTTCTGTGGGCGCTCAACAAAGATCTGCAATGGATCGCCCGCGCCCGGAGTCTGATGCGGACCGGCCAGAGCGTGGACGCAGCGATGAACGCCATCTACGTGTGGAAAGCGCGTCAGGCCGCGATGAAGCAGGCGCTCGCCAGGATCGATGGCCGTCTGGTGCGCGCCATGCTGCTGCAGGCGGAGCGCGTGGACCGCTCGGTCAAGGGCGTGCTGAACGCCGATCCATGGCTCGAACTCGAGCGGCTGGTGGCGATGCTCGCAGGCGTGCGGCTCGCGCAAGCGGCGTGAAGCCAGGCGTCATGTCCGCCACCAGCTCCGGCGTCGGCTCCGCGATCGGCCCTGTAATAGGCGTCTTCGGGGGTACGTTCGATCCGATCCACTTCGGACATCTGCGCACCGCTTTCGAGCTGTTGCAGGCGTTGCGTCTGAACGAGATGCGCTTCATGCCGGCGGGCAATCCGCCGCATCGCGAGACCACGGGGGCGAGCGCCGAGCAGCGCTTGGCGATGGTGCAAGCGGCCACGCGCGATCAACCCGGTTTCGTCGTGGACGATCGCGAGGTGCGCCGCTCGGGAGTGTCGTACTCGGTCGACACGATGCGTACGCTGCGCGCCGATTTCCCCGACAGCGCCCTGTGTCTGGTGGTCGGCATGGATGCGTTTCTAGGTTTGCCCAAATGGCGCCAATGGCGCGAGCTGCTGGAGCTGGCGCACTTGGTGGTCGCGCACCGGCCGGGCTGGCGGGCGCCCAGCATGGGACCGCTCGGCGAGTTGCTGGTGGATCGCGGCACGGGGCGCATCAACGATCTGCACGAGGCGCGTTCGGGATGCATTTACATACACGCGGTGACTCAGCTCGAGATCTCTTCCACCGAACTGCGCAAACTGATCGCCGCCGGTTGCGATCCTCGTTATCTCATGCCGGATGCGGTGCGCGAGATCATCGAGCAGACCGGCTGCTATCGGCGCCGGCCGGGTGAGCGATGAGCTGGGCCGGCGCAATCCATTCAACAGGCTGCGGCCCCTTGCGCAGCAACCGTTCAGCAGCGAACTTGAGGTGACCATGGCCGCAAAGAGAGCGAACACGTCACGCAGCTCCGGACCCGGCGCCGCCAAGGCGTCCACGCGCAAGCGCCCCGCGGCGAAAAAGACGGCCGCCAGGAAGGCGAAAGCCCCGATGAAGGCGCCGACGAAAGCCGCTGCGAGGACTGCGACCAAAGCCAGATTGAAAACGGCGGCGCGGCGCGCCGGCGCCAAGCACACTCAGTCGCTGCTCGAAGTGGTCGAGCACGCGCTCGATGAGATGAAAGCCGTCAATGTCAAGGTTCTCGACGTGCAGAAACTCACGGACGTCGCCGACACGATGGTCATCGCAAGCGGCAACTCCGACCGGCACGTGCGCTCGATCGCCGACCGGTTGCT
>JAVEVD010000091.1:0-11357 GCA_034005205.1 Steroidobacteraceae bacterium
GCGAGCTCCTTGTACGTTGTAAGGCTGGCGGTCTGAATCTGATCGAGCAGCGCCTGGCGCAGGCGATCCTTCAGCATGTTCGTCGCGCTTGCCTGCATTGGCTTACCTCTGCACCGACGCCGGTGAGGCGCGCCTGTCATCGAGCCGCTGCTGCATCGGATATCTCCTGTCGCGCCGTCCAATCGCGAGAAGGCGTGGACAGCATAACGTCAGTGACTGTCGCTACGAATAAATAACCGGCGCCTATCCGGCCGGGGCGTCTGCGATATACAGTTGACGCCGCCGCCGATCGTGCAACGCGATCACGCGCAGCTGAGCACACAATGAGGTAAACGCTGAACAAGTGCTATCCGATGAGAGCCTGCGGACTTGATCGGCGCTTACTTACTCAACAACTTGAACGACGAGCGGGAAAAATGCGTTTGAAAATATGCGGCGCGCTCGCCGCGGCCGCCATGCTTGCCGGCTGCAAGCCTGCCGGACAAGTCGACTACAGCGGCCCTGTCGCCGGTTGGGAGCACTGGGGCGGCACGGCCGGGGGGCTGCGTTATTCCCCGCTCACTCAGATCACGCCCGAGAATGTCGAGCGGCTCGAGGTCGCCTGGACCTATCACATCGACACGCTCGAGAACCCCGGGCCGACGCAGTTCCCGGCGCTCGAGGTCACGCCGGTGCTCGGCGAGGGGCGGCTCTATCTCTGCTCGCCGCTCAATCGAGTCGTCGCCCTGGACGCAGAAACAGGACGCGAGCTCTGGGCGTACGACCCAAAGGCCAGCATCGAAGGCATCTACGTCCAGCAGTGCCGAGGCGTGACGTACCACGAGGACGTCTCTGCGCCGGCGGGCTCGAGCTGCCGCAGCCGCATCATTACCGGCACGCTCGACGCGCGCCTCATCGCGCTCGATGCGGAGCGCGGCGAGCCTTGCGAAGCCTTCGGTGAGGGCGGCGTCGTGGATCTGCGCGACGGCATGGGTGAGGTGAGGCCCGGCGACTATGCGGTGACTTCGCCGCCCGTCGTGGCCGCTGGGCGCATCATCGTCGGCGGACACATCGCCGACAATACGCGTCTCGACATGCCCGCAGGCGTCGTGCGCGCCTTCGACCTGCGCACGGGTGAGCTGTCCTGGGCGTGGAACTCGCTGCCCCCGGGGCTGGCGGATCCCAAGATCTCGGGCGCCGGCGACTCGTACGCCCGCGGCACCGCGAACGCCTGGTCGGTGTTCTCGGTCGACCACGAGCGCGGCCTCGTGTTCGTGCCGACCGGCAACACCTCGCCCGATCTCTTCGGCGGCTTGCGCGATGAGCTCGATTACTATTCGAGCTCGCTCGTGGCGCTCGAGGCGGCCACCGGCCGCGTCGCGTGGCGCTTTCAGACCGTGCACCACGATCTCTGGGATTTCGACGTACCCGCGCAGCCCGTCCTCTTCGATTTTCCGACCGAAAACGGGCCCGTGCCGGCGGTGGCGCAGGCAACCAAACCGGGCCACATCTTCATTCTGAATCGTGAAACCGGCGAGCCGCTCGAACCCGTCGAGGAGCGTCCCGTCCCTCAGGAGGGCGCCGCGCCCGGCGAGCGTCCGGCGCCCACGCAGCCCTTTCCGGTCAATGCCGCTTACTCGGTATACCCTGGGGATCTGAGCGCAGAGAACATGTGGGGCTTCACGCCCTGGGACCGCGGCAAGTGCCGCGAGCTGTTCCGCGCACACCGCTATGACGGCCGCTACTCCCTGCCCTCGCTGGAGGGCACGATCACCTTCCCTTTCAGCAACGGGTTCTTGAACTGGGGCAGCGTCTCGATCGACCCCGAACGCAACATCCTCGTGACCAACTCCACGCGCATCGCAGCGATCGTGACGCTGATTCCGCGCGCCGAGGCCGATGAGCGGCTCAAGGCCGGGGAGAGGTTCTACCCGGCCTTCGGCGCGCCCTACGCCTTCAAGCACGAATGGATGCTCTCGCCGCTCGGGGCGCCCTGCAATGCGCCGCCCTGGGGAACGCTGCTCGCGATCGATCTCAAGGCGGGCAAGCGTCTGTGGGAAGCGCCGCTCGGCACGACGCGAGAGCTCGCGCCCTGGCCGCTCTGGATGAACCTCGGCGTACCGAACGTCGGCGGCTCGATCGTGACCGCCTCCGGCCTCGCCTTCATCGGGGCCACGACCGACGGCTACTTCCGCGCTTTCGATGTGCAGAGCGGCGAGCAGCTCTGGCGCAAGCACCTGTCCGCGGGCGTGCAGGCGACTCCCATGACCTATCGGCTGCGCCCCGATGGCAAGCAGTACGTAGTGGTCGCCGCCGGCGGACACAGGTATCTCGGCTCGAAGCTCGGCAATTCCATCGTCGCCTTCGCGCTGCCCGACTGATCCGCCACCGAGGAGTTCACATGCTGAGCCTTCAGGAAATCTCCGACCGCATGGAAATCCAGCAGCTGATGGTCGCCTACGGCAACGCGATCGATCAGCGCGCCTGGGATCGGCTGGACGACGTGTTCACCCCCGACGCCTACATCGACTACCGGGCCATGGGCGGCGTCGATGGACGTTACCCGGAAGTGAAGGCTTGGCTCGGACCCGCGATGCAGAGGTTCCCGCGCTACTACCACATGGTCGCCAACACCGAGATCACTCTCGAAGGCGATCGGGCTCGGGCGCGCACCGTCTGCTTCAATCCCATGGAGACGCCGCTTCCCGCTGGCGGCGCCCAGGTGATGTTCCTCGGCCTCTGGTACGTTGATGAGCTGGTGCGCACGCCGAAGGGCTGGCGCATATCCAAGCGCGTCGAGGAAAGCGCCTTCCAGCACAACGTGCCGGAGCACATGAAAATTCCCCAGGACTGACGCGCCGTGCGGCGCCCGGCCGGGGCTCGCAGCTCGGGTCGAGGCTGGACAGCCCGGTCGCGGCGGGCTTCGGGCGAACAGGGCGCTACGCAGTGTGCTCAGGCAAACGCTGACTAACGCTATCCATGGTCTCGCTCACGCAGCCGTCCAGAGGCCTGGGCCTCTGGACGCCGTAACCCTGAGCGTAGTCCACGTTCATCTGCCTCAGGCGTCTGAGGATGCGGTGGTTTTCGACGCCTTCCGCGACGGTGCGGATACCCATGACGTGGCCGATGGTGTTGATCGCTTCCACCATCGAGTAGGCGACTGGATCATCGACGATGTCGCGCACGAAGCTGCCGTCGATCTTCAAGTAATCGACCGGCAGATGCTTGAGGTAGGTGAAGGAGGAGAGACCGCTGCCAAAATCATCCAGTGCGAACAGGCAGCCATCACCCTGCAGCTCCTTGATGAACTCTGCGGCCTGATCCAGATTGGCGACCGCCGCAGTTTCGGTCACCTCGAAGCATAGAGAGCCCGGGTCCACCCGATATCGGCCGATCTGCTCGCGGATATAGTCGAGCAGCCCCGGGCTGGCGAGCGAGGCGCCGGAGAGATTGATGGCGAATATCTTGCTCGCCGTGCCCGGACGCGCGCAGCCGCAGCGGTCGATCGCCTCCAGAGTGGCGTGTATCACCCAGCGGTCGATCTCGGTCATCAGGTTGTAGCGCTCGGCGGCCGGCATGAAATTCATCGGCGGCACGAGCTCGCCGTCCGGGTCGCGCAGCCGCAGCAGCACTTCGTGGAGCGGCAGGCCGCCAGGCGAAAGAGGCGTGATCAGCTGCGTGTGCAGCTGGAAGCGGTTCTCCTGCAGCGCTTCGGTGATCCGCGAGACCCACTGCATCTCGCCGGTGCGCCGCGCCAGCTCCAGGTCTCCCGGCCGATAGACCTGGACGCGATTTCGCCCCTTCTCTTTGGCCGCGTAGCACGCAGCATCGGCTTCGGCCAGCACCTCGGCCGTGTTAGCTCTGGTCGGCGTGATCGCCGCCAGCCCGATGCTGCTGCTGAGCCGAAAGGTCTTGTCCTCCCAGTTGAACCGGAAGTTCTTGATGACCTTGCGCATGCTGTCCGCGATACGCCGCGCGTGCTCGATGTCGCAGTTCTCGAGCAGCAGGCCGAACTCATCGCCGCCAAGCCGCGCCAGAGTGTCCGAGCCACGCACGTAGTCGCGCAGCAAATAGGTGAGCTGGCGCAACAGTCGATCGCCCACGGCATGGCCGCAGGTGTCGTTTACGACCTTGAACTGATCGAGGTCGATGTAGAGGAGCGAGTGCACCTGGCCGTGGCGTTGTGCGCTGAGCAGCAGCTCGCTCAGGCGCCGCTCGAACTCGCGGCGATTGGCGAGCCCGGTCAGCGTGTCGTGCTTGGCGTGATAGGACATCAAGTGTGCGCCGCCGCGCTGCGAGGAGACGTCGTAGAACACCATGACGGCGCCGACGATCCGTCCTTCGCTGTCGCGTATGGGCGCTGCGGAATCTTCGACCGTGAATTCCTTGCCGTCTCGGCGGATCAGCACGGTGTTCTCCGCCAAGCCCACTACGCGCCCTTGGAGCAGCGCTTCGGTGACTGGATCGGAGTCCGGCTCGCGAGTGAAGCCGTTGACGATGCTGAACACTTCGCGAAGCGGTCTTCCCGCGGCCTCCTCGGTGCGCCAGCCGGTCAGCTCCTCGGCGATCGGATTCAGATATTCGACGCGCCCCTCGGCGTCGGTGGTGATCACCGCGTCGCCGATACTGTGCAGCGTAACCTCTGCGAGCTCCTTCTCGCGCGAGAGCTGATTAGCGGTCTGGCGCACCTTGGTGAGGCTGAACGCCGCCAGCCCGGTGCAGACGCCAAGCAGCATCAGGTAGCGGATCATTTCCCCGAGGCTGTCGCGCTCGACGGCTGCGGCCATCGCATTGGCGACCAGCGACAGAGCGTCGCCGATCGCCAGGATCGAGTCGATGGCCACGGTCGCATGTTGCACGAACTGTGCGCCGCTTACGCCGTACTCGCCGGTGACGCCCTCGGCGTAGATGCGGTTGCGTAACGATTCGTAGCGCCCGAGAAACTCCTGCTCCATTTCCTCGAGCGCCGTGCGCAGCTGGGGCGGTCCGGCGACCAATTGCGGGCTGGAGCGCATCTCCGCGAGACTCTGCAAAACCACGCCGCGATAGGCATGGAGCTCATCGAGGACTTCCCGCGGGATCGGCTGTCGCGTGCCCACGTAGTAGGCGAGTGCGCCGCGTTCCCGTCCGGCGTACTCGCTGGCCTGCCACACCCACTGGCGCAGCGACAGGTTGAAGGCGCCGACTTCACCGAGCACGTGGTGGGTCAGGAACGGGGTGCGACGCACCTTTTCCATGGCTCTGATGAATGTGCTCATCACATGGAGCCACTCGGCGCCTTCGACCGTCGGCGTTTTCGCTTTCCAGCCTGCATCGACCCGACGGCGCGCCTCGAGCACGGCGTCGTAGGCGGCGTTGGCTGCCGCCAGCGCGTCAGTGAAGGACGGCTCCGAGGACACCTCGGGCGCCCGAGCTTGCACGGCGCGCCAGCGCTCGTCGACCATGGTGCGCAACTCCGCCAGGCGCAGCTCCATCGAGCTGTGTTCGCTGCTTCGCGCGGATGGATCGCCCCCGAGGAGCGCGGCGGTCATGCCTCGTTCCGTGGCCGCGATGGCGGAGGTGGAGATGATCTCGTTCGCCAGTCCGTTCACATGGACCAGCTGCCGAGCCGTCGCGTAGCGGCGGTAGGCGGCCCGGCTGGTGTCGAAACCCAGGAAGGCGACGGTGACGGCCAGTACGACCAGCGTGCCGTTGATGGTCCAGCGCGCGTCGAGTCGCTTCAGCACGCTACGCCTGCGATATCTACTGGCGGCGGCCATGGAGCCGGTCCGGTCATGACGATCCGAGAGAGCGCCGGACGGGCGCGGGCGCAATGTTCCAAGGCATTCGTGTCGTTGTTATCACCCTGGTGCGGGGCGATCCGAGACTATCGAATCGGTCTGGCGCGCTTCAAGGAGGCGTTCTGAGGCGGCGCATCTCGGGGAAAACCCCTTGACATTGCTCCGTCTCATCCGGTGTCGGGAGGTTCCCAAGTTCTAGCGGATACCACTTGATTGGGCGTTTGCCGCATGAAATGCAGCCAACTCGAACGTCCGCTCGATACGCACTCGCCTGCAGCGCTTGGCCTTGGATGGCGCCAAATGGTACTCGCCACATCTAGGGCGTCGTTCCCACAATCCCCATTGCCGCGGATCCATTCGCGTGCATCCGTACACAGGAACTCGGGGGATGAGATGAGAGCGAAACACCTCAGTAGACTGGCGCTGACGCTTGCCGCCGCCGCAGGCAGCCAGATGCTGTCCGTCGCTGCCGCGGCGCAGGAATCCGTCACCAGCCTCGGCATCGAGGAAATCGTCGTGACCGCGCAGAAGCGCGAGGAGAGCCTGCAGGCCGTGCCGATCTCGATCTCCACGCTGAGCACGACCGACATCGAGCGTCGCGGCCTGCAGAACTCGGCGGACCTGGTTGGCGCCATTCCAAACATGGGCGGGTTCACCTCACCCGGATCACGGGGCGACCTCGCGATCAACCTGCGCGGCGTCGGCGCCGCGGCGCCGTCGAACCTGTCGAACGACCCGGCGGTGGCGGTCTATGTCGACGGCGTGATTCTCGGCAAGCAGGTAGGCGGCAGCCTCGACGTCGGCGAACTCGAGCGCGTCGAAGTGTTGCGCGGCCCGCAGGGCACGCTTTATGGCCGCAACTCCACCGGCGGCGCCGTGAACTTCATCACCAGGAAGCCCTCCGGCGAACTCGGCGGCAAGATCACTACCACCGTAGGCAGCGACGGCCTATGGGGCGTGCGTGGCGCGTTGGATACACCGACGCTTGGCGTCCCGGGCGAGGGGCTAGGCGCGTTGCAAGCCAGTTTCAGTGCGCAGACGCGCAAACGCGACGGGCTGTACGGCCGCGACGCTAACGGCGGACAAGACTTCGATGACATCGACCGCCAAGCCTATCGAGTGGCGCTGCGCTGGGCGCCGACCGACGCCGTGACGGTCGATTACGCCTTCGACCGGAGCAAGCTCGACGAGACCGCCACGCCGGAGATCCTCGTCGGCCTGAACCCGCTGGCGCTGAACCCGTTGACGGGGGAGCAGACGAGCCGGGTGGATGCGCTGAGCGGAATGATCCAGGCTGGCGAATACGCGCTGCTGGGCGCCGGCCCGCTGGCCGCGGCGGCGGGCGACCCGACCTTTACCCGCTGGCTGGACTCGGCCCGGGCCCTGAGCGACGCCTACGCGGACATTGGTTCTACGCGCCAGCGACCACGAAACGGCGTCGCCGATGCGTACACCGGCACGACGGCCGAATCCACGGGCCACAGCCTGACCGCTGCGTGGCGGATCGCGGACCTGGGCGTTCTCGGCGACGTGGAGTTCAAGTCGATCACGGGCTGGCGGGACCTGGACAATCGCAACTTCGGCGACCTCGACGGCGTGGACAACACGATTGCGCCGGGCGGCGCTGGCGCGCTGAACGATCTTGCGATCTTCACGATGTACCAGCTCTACGAATTTCAGGGCGGGTTCCCTGCCGAACTGCGGCAACACCCGCGCGACGGAATGGCGAAGCTGTGGGGCCTGATCGACCAGTACGGCGGCGCCGGCTATATGCTCGACAGTAACAACGCTTATGAGCAGTTCTCGCAGGAACTGCAGATGATCGGTTCGACCGGGCGTCTCGCGTACGCGTTGGGCCTCTACTACTTCGAGGACGAGGGCAGCGTCGACAGCTACCAGATCGCCGCTTCGCCGCTGGCCGGTCCGGTGGATATCGCCTATGACAACGAAACGGAGGCCACTGCGCTCTATCTGCAGACCACCTGGACGCCGCCGATCCTGCAAGACAAGCTCGCGATTACGCTGGGCTACCGCCACACCGAGGAGACCAAGCGCGTCACCTACCGCTACCGCGATGACGGTACTGCGAGCGGCGGCGGCCTGTTCAGCGGCGACCCGCTGAATCTGGGCGTGAACCTCGACTATACCGGCGAGTTGACGCCCTTGCCGACGTACGGCGACAACTTCGAAAAGGACTTCAGCAACGACTCCGGCAGCGTGACGCTGGCCTATCAGCTCACCGCGGGCGCCAACGTATTCCTGCGCTGGTCCACTGGTTACCGCAGCGGCGGTTTCAATGGCGAGATCTACAACAACCCGGTCGAGGAGGAGACGATCGAGCAGTGGGAGCTCGGCGTAAAGTCCGAGGTGTTGCCCGGCCGACTGCGCATCAACGCTTCCCTTTTCAGCTATGTCTACGACGATATGCAGGTCGGCATGATCGAGGTGAGCGATAGCGGTCAGCCGACCTCATTCACCGGCAACGCCGGCAAGGCCGAGCGCTGGGGTTCGGAGCTCGAGGTGCAGTGGTCGCCGCTCGACAACCTGCTAGTCGCAGCAAGCTGGGCGCATCTCGACGGCGACTTCGACCGGTATCCTGCCCAGTGCGGGACCGGCGCCTACCTGCATACTTGCATCAACACCAACGACATCGCCAAGCGCACCAACGCGGCCGACGACCAGCTCTCGCTGGTCGCTGACTGGGTGTTCGCGAGCACGGACTGGGCCGATCTGATGGCCCATGTCGCGGTGTATTGGCAGGACGAGACTTACGCCACGCCCTTGTGGGCAGGCAGCTATGAAATCGAAGGTGGATCCTACCCGCACATCTTCGACCACATCGTCATGAAGGACCGCACGCTCGTGAATGCGCGGCTCGGCATCGAGAACGTGCAACTGCCCTCCGGCGCGCTGCGCGCATCGCTATGGGTGCGCAACCTGCTGGACGAGGAGTACAACACCTACGGCATCAACTTCGGCAGCCTGGGGCCGATCACCGCGCATTACGGCGAGCCGCGCACGTGGGGCATAGACGTAAGCTGGGAATTCTGAGCGGTGGCGTCGAGCCGGCAGGACTGCAAAGGGGCCGCGCAGGCCCCTTTGCGTTTCAACGCTTTGCTTTTCAACGCATCAGCGCGAGCAACGCCTCGGCCTGCCTGATCACGTCGTCCTGATGCGGCAGCAGCCGCTGATAGTCGGTCAGCGCATCTTCGCGCAGTTCCCCGAAGGGATCCTTCACGGGCGTACGGATTCCAGACATTTCCTCCATGATCGCGAGCGCACAGAACGGCGTCGCACTGGGGTCGTAGCCGCCTTCGTGCGTCATCACGAGCCGGCCAGCGCAGAGTTCCGCGGCGAGACCCATCAGGCGCGCCGTCAGGAAGCGGTACGAATCGGCGTGCAGCAGCATGCGCGCAGTCGGATCGCTGGCGCAGGCGTCCACGCCGCTCGCGACGAGGATCAGCTCCGGGCGGAAGCGCCGCAAAGCCGGCGCCACGACCCGGTCCATCGCGGCGAGATACGCGCCCGTCCCCGAGCCAGGCGGGAGCGGGACATTGATGTTGTAGCCCTCGCCCTCGTCGCGTCCGCAATCACGCACCGCGCCCCGGCCCGGGATCACCAGGTCCTGGTGAATGGAAATCGTCAGCACGGACGGATCGTCGTAGAACGCTGATTCCGTGCCGTTGCCGTGATGAGCATCCCAGTCGACGATGGCGACCCGGTGCAGGCCGTGCTCGCGCATTGCGAGCCGGGTGGCGACGGCGGCGTTGGCGAAGATGCACAGCCCGGCCCCGTGGTCACGCTCGGCGTGGTGGCCGGGTGGGCGGACCAAGGCATAGGCGTTCGTCGCCGCGCCGCGCAGCACCGCATCGATCGCAGTCTTCACGCCGCCGACCGCCAACGCGGCGATCTCGTAGCCGCCGGCCGGGACGGGCGCCCCACGGCTGGCGACGCCGCCGCCATTGGCGCTGAGCTCCCGCACGCGCCTCACATACGCCGCGTCGTGGAAGCAGCAGAGTTCGCTTTCGGTGACCGCAACGGGTTGCAGCGCCGTCATGTGGTCGAGCAGCCCGCTGGCGTGCAGGAGGTTGAGGATTCGACGCTTGCTGTCAGGCGTTTCGGCGTAGCTGCCGGGCTGCAGCCAGGGGTGATCGCCCATCAGGCTCCGGTAGTCGCCGAACTCGTACCAGAAATAGCGTTCGTCCCAGATGAGGGCCGTCGTCATATGCGTGGTCCTTCAGCGTCCGCGAGGATGTCGCGGGCATGGTAGGGGCGCTGCCGGACCGCTTCCAGTACCATCTGGCGCCGCGAGTGCGCCGCGGCCTTTGTTTACCCGGAAACATGGGACAGAGGAGGACAAATCGTGCAACGAGCCGTGGTCGGGTGATGAACCTGCGTTTACGAGTGTGACTTTCGCGGCTTTCGAACGGAGTAGCTGCTTCATGAATGCACCCTGCGATCTGCAGATCGATTCTGAGGCCTTGCTCGCATTGGTCGGCGATCTGTATGAGGGGCCGCTCGAGCCCGAGCCGTGGCGCAGCTTCGCCGAGCGGCTGCGCAGCGCGTTCGCAGCACGCAACGTGGCGATCACGCTGCATCACGGCGAAGACCCGGATTTCGACACCTACGTGATGGCGGCGGAGAGCGGTGACGCCACTAATTGGGATGAGGTGGAAGCGGTGTACCGCCAGCGCTTCATGCGCGACGATCCGACGCGTCTCGAGCTGCTGGCGCCAGGCGAGATCCTGAACATCAACGCCGACGACCTGGCGCCGGAGCTCAGCAGCTATCTCGCCTCGTACAACATCGGCGACAGCCTGCGCACCAGCTTCGCCGAGCCCGGCGGCATGCGCTGCTGGATCGACATCGTGCGCACGCGCGAGCCGCGTGCGCCGTTCGGGGCGGCCGAAGTCGCACTGCTGCACTTGTTGCTCCCGCATCTGACGCGGGCGCTGCGCCTGTATGCCGGACACAAGCGCCAGGAAGCCGAGAAGGCGCTCTACGAAGACACCATGGACCACTTTGCACTAGGCAGCGTGTTGCTCGATGGAGGACTTCGCGTCGTGCGATTCAACCGCGCCGCTGAGACCATCATCGCGGCGCATCCGGGCATCAAGATCGAGGGTGGGAGGCTGCGGCTCACCGATCCCGCGAAGCGCCTCGCGTTCGAGACCGCGCTCGCGCGCGCGCTGGCGGCGACGCGCCGGCCGGGCCGCCGCGAGGCCGGCGGAGAACTCGTGCGCATCGAACAGTCGGACGGCAGGCTGGTCGGCCTGCTGGTCCATCCGTTGGCTCAGGCGCGCTATTACCGGGGTGCGCACGCGCCCGCTCTGGTGGTTTACCTGACCGATTTCGCGTGCAAGCTCGACGCGCTGCAGCCGGCGCGCGCGGCCGCACAGGCGCTCGCGCAGCTCTTTGGCCTTACTCCGCAGCAGGCGCGGCTTGCGCTGCTGCTCACCGAGGGCTGCACGCTCGCGGCGGCCGCAGAGCGCATGGGTGTCGCGGAATCGGCAGCGCGCAGTTACTCCAAGCGCATGTACGCAACAATGGGCATTGGCAGTCAGAGCGATATCGTGCGCCTGGTCTATCGCAGCTTGG
>JAVEVD010000092.1:0-11294 GCA_034005205.1 Steroidobacteraceae bacterium
CCCTCAAGCCTGCTGGTTAGGCGCCACATGAACCAGACCATTATCGAGCAGACCGTTATCAAGACAAGGTCTGTCATGACGGCAGGCGAAGATCGCCGGCAGGGTCACTGGTTCTCGACCAATCCCGACAAGGCCTGGGGCGAGAAGTTCTTTCTCGCCTATCTGCCGTACTTCTTCGCGCTGAACTACGCCAAGCAACTCATGGGCTGGATGAACGTCAACACGTTCTGGCACATGACGCAGAATCTGGCGCTGCTGGCGCCGCTGATCATCATCCCGGCCGTCCTGAGGCCGGCCGTCACCGGCCGGGCGTGGTGGGACAACTACGCGGTCAAGATGGTGCTGTGGATGTTCGTTTACAACTTCATCGGCACTTATTTCGGCTGCGAGTATTTCTTCGATGTGCTGGGTATGGTGTATTACTTCCCGCAGGTCACGCTGTCGCTGGATTCGGCGCTGGTGGGCAGCGGCGAGCAGGTCATCCCGGTCGGCATGTATTTCAACGCCCCGGCGTTCTTCGTCGTGTACCACACGATCGCCGTGATCATGATGCGGCGTGTTCGCACCATGGATTCCGGTGCGCTGAAGCCGGTGCTGACGGCCGTGGCCGTGATCGTGGTCGCCTACCTCATGGCGTTCCTCGAGACCCGGCTGGTCGCCACCGACGCCAACAAGCCGTACTTCTGGTACAAGGATCTCGGCTGGATGCTGGCGTATGGCTCGATATTCTACGCCTGCTATTTCCTGCCGAGCTTTCCGATGGTCTTCAGACTGGAGGAGAAGCCCGGCGAGCGGTGGCCTTTGAGCAGGGTCGTGTTCGAAGCCCTGGCGGCGGGCGCGCTCGTGATCGTACTCATCGACTTCGCGACTCATTTGATGCGCCGCATCTGAGCACGGCTGCACGATGAACATCGTCGACCTGCAGAACGAACGCAACCGAATCCCCTTCAGGCTGCTGCGCCTGCATGCCGACGCGATCGGCCATCTTCCGTTTCTGCTCAGCGGCGACCGGCGCCACAGCTACGGTGAAGCGAACGGCGTCGTGAACGCCTATGCGCATGGCCTGCGCCGACTGGGGCTCCAGGCCGGCGACCGGCTGATGCTCTACATGCACAGCTGCGTGGAGTTCGTGCTGCTCACTCTGGCGGCCAACAAGCTGGGCGCGTTGTGGACGCCGGTCAACACCGACTACCGCGGCGAGTGGCTGGTGGAAACAATCAACGCGAGCAGAGGCGCCGTGCTGGTCACGGACGAGGACCTGCTCGAGAAGCTCCGGCCGGTGGAGCGCGAGCTTCATTACCAACGATTGCTGTTGCGCGGCCGCGTGGAGACGGCCGGCGAGGAGTTCGCCCGTCGCGGCGTCGTCTGCCTCGAGGAGCTGGCGGACAACTCCCATGCCGAGCCTGAGACGAAGCACATAGGCTATGGCGATGCGGCGGCCATACTCTGGACCTCAGGCACCACGGGCAAGCCGAAGGGCGTGATTCAGAGCCACAACGTCTGGATCCGTGCGGCCGTGAACAACGACCGGCTCTATCAGACCAGGCCAGGCGACATCGCCTACAACTGCCTGCCTCTGTACAACTCGGCGGCCTGGGTGGCGAACATCTACCGGGCGCTATCGACCGGCATCCCCTGCGCGCTGGATGAGCAGTTCTCGGTCTCAAAATTCTGGGATCGCATCCGCTTCTACGGCGCCACGCAGACGATGACCCTCGGAGCCATGCACATGTTCCTGTGGAACGAGCCGCGCAAGGCCGACGACGCGGACAACCCGCTGCGGGTGGCGAGCATGGTGCCCATGCCGCAGAACTTGATCGCGCCCTTCTGCGAACGCTTCGGCATGGAAGGCATCGTCCAGGGTTTCGGGCAGAGCGAAGTAATGCCCATTCTTTCGAAGGTGGAAACGCCCACGAAGCAGTTCAAGCCGAATGCGCTGGGCAGATTGTTCGACGACATGGAAGTAAAGCTGCTCCGCGATGACGGCCAGGAAGCAGCGCCGGGCGAACCCGGGGAGTTCTCTATCCGGCCGCTCGCCCCGCACGTCATCTTCAGCGGCTATTTCGACGATCCGCAGGCCACTAAGAAGGCGTTTCGCGGCGAGTGGTACGGTACGGGCGATCTCGGCGTCAAGGACGCGGAGGGCGACTACTTTTTCGTCGACCGCAAGAAGGACTACATCCGCTACAAGGGCCGCAACATCTCCTCACTCCAGGTCGAGGGAATCGTCGCCGGTCATCCTGCCGTGCAAGCCGCGGCGGTTTATGGCGTGCCCTCGGACACGCTCGAGTCGGAACACGAGATCAAGCTCGACGTGATCCTTAAGCCCGGGCAGCAGCTGCGCCCCGAAGAGATGGCGTGCTACATCAACGAGCGCGCCCCGTACTTTTGCGTGCCGCGCTATATCGAGTTCGTCGACGAGCTGCCCTATACGCCCACCCAGAAGCTCGAGAAGTACAAGCTCAGAGCCAAGGGGCTGTCGGCCGCTGTCTGGGACCGCCTGAAGAGCGATTTCAAGCTGCAGCGGTAGCTTCAGCAACTACGCGGGCGGCGTCGGCGCTGCGTACGACCATGTCGCGGGCCGGGCCGGGTGCATGCACTTCCGGGCGCGCAGTTTGCACGCGTTGGTTGATCATCTGCAGGCCGCAGGTTGCGAGGCCGAATTCGGTGCGGCTTCCAGGGATGTTGCGCATGCTCGTTGACAATCACGTGTCTCGTTTGCGCCGAGCGCACCCCCCAAGTGGACGATGTTGGGCTCGAAATCCCATTGCTAACCTCAACGCCAGGTTGATTTGGCATCGCTTCCCGTGGAGATCGACAAGATGGCTTTGGACATCGCCGAGGTGAATGCGCTGGTCGGCAAGGAATCCGCTTTGATGCCGGCCCGGCACGCAGCGAACATTCCGGACATCCGCCATTGGAGCGAAGTGATCCGGCAAGACAACAGGAGCTACAGGGAATTCGAGAAGAACACGGTGCATGCACCGCCGGCCCTGCTGATGGTCTGGGCGATGCCGCCGCTATGGTCTGCGGAGCCAAAGGCGGCTGCCGAGCCTCACGAGCGCGCCATCAAGCTGCTGGAAGAGGCTGGCTACGCCACGGGCTTGGCCGTCGCGCTGGAGCAGAAGTTCCTGAGGCCCTTGAAAGTCGGAGACCGGCTGAGCTACCGGGTGAAGCTGTCGGGCGTGTCTCAGGGCGAAGTCGAAACCGGCGTCGGGCGCGGCTATCAACTGGATCTTCACTATACGTTTCAGAACCAGAACGGCGACGTCGTCAGCGAGCAACTCTGCCGCCGCGCGCAGGTGGTCAGGGTGGCGGTGCAGACGAACCATTGAGACCGAATCGAAGGAGGCGCGAAATTCATGGCTAACAGGTTCGGCGTTCTGCCGTTCAACAGTCCGGTCGAGCCGACCATGGACTATTCAAAGGTCGCTCCGCTGATCGGCGTGCAGAGTCCGAAACACTTTCCGCACGACCGGGTGACGGCGGTGGATGTGGAGCGGTGGTGTCAGGTGATGCGGGACGTCAATCCGCTCTATACGGACGAGGAGTATGCGAAGAAGAGCCCGTACGGCGGATTGCTCGCGCCTTCGGGCATGGTGCACGTGTTTGCGCTGGGGACGATGAAGGCCGCCATTGATCAGTTCGTTCACGGCAAGTGGGAGTTCCCGGACGATCCGAACGTCAAACTGAACGTCGTGGTCGAGGAGGAAGGCTACACGGGCGTCATGGCGACTGCGCAACGCCAGCAGCATTTCAAGCGAATCCATGTGGGCGACGAGATCCACTGGACCATCGGCATTTCACGTCTCTCAGATTACGACCATCTGACGCGTCAGGGGGTCGGCCGGAAGTATCAGATTCTTTATCAATTCTACAATCAGAACGACGAGCTGCTGTGCAACCAGTCATTCGACGTGCTCGTCTATCGGGCGCCGATGAGCACTCGTCGGCTGTATGCGGGCTGAGCGTATCCAAGAATCGCTTGCGAAGAGGAATCAGACAATGTCGGGCGAGATCAACAATGTCTATTGGGAAGACGTGCAGGTCAAACAGGATCTCCCGGAGAAGAGCCGGGTCATCGATACGACGCTGATCGCCATGGGCGCGACCTGGGCCACGCACGATTTCATGCCGGTGCACCATGACCGGGATTTCGCACAGTCCAAAGGCGCGCCGGACATTTTCATGAACATCCTCACATCGAACGGCCTGATGATGACCTATCTCGAACAATGGGCGGGTCCGCAGGCGGTGATCAAGGATATTTCCATCAAGCTGTCGGTGCCCAATTTCCCGCGGGACAAGATGGACATGAACGGTCGCATCACCCGCAAGTGGAAGGAGAAGGGCGAGCATCTGATCGAGGTCGCCTTCCGCGGGGACAATCAGATGGGCCCGCACGCCACCGGCACGGCGATCATGGCGCTGCCGACGCGAGGTTAGGCTCATGTCCCTGAAGAACAAGGCGTGCATCGTCGGCATCGGCTCGACGGAATTCACGCGCAATGCCGGCCGCAGCGAAATCCACCTGGCGGTGGATGCGGTTACGGCTGCGTGCGTGGACGCCGGCCTGGATATCGATCAGATCGACGGAATGTCGAGCTACGGTACGGCCGGCATCTACGCCGCGGAACTTGCGCCCGACATCGACGTGGCGCGCAGCCTGGGCGTCCCTAATCTGCGCTACTTCGGGCAGACGCCCTGGGGAGGCGGGGGCTGCTGCGGCGTCGTCGCCCAGGCCGCCATGGCGGTCGCTTCCGGCGTCGCCGACTACGTGGTGTGCTACCGGTCGCTGAAGCCGGCCAGCGGTACGGTCCGCTACGGCCGGCCGACGGCCATTCCCGCCGAATACCGCTACAGCTATTACATGCCCTACGGTTTCGCGAGTCCCACGATGTGGGTGGCGATGTTGGCGAAGCGCTGGATGCATGAGACGGGAGCGACGCGCGAGCAACTCGGTTACGTTGCGCTCGTGTGCCGTGAGAATGCTTTGCGCAATCCGCGGGCGATGTTTTACGGCAGACCGCTGACCATGGAAGAGTATCTGCAGTCCCCCATGTCCGCGGACCCTTTCACGTTGCACGACACCTGTATCGAGAACGACGGCGCCGTAGCGCTGATCGTTACGACGCCGGAGCGCGCCCGGGATCTGAAGCAGAAGCCTGCCTACATCACCGGCGTCGGCTTCGGCACGTCTTACGACTCGCACAGCATGACTTCCTTCTACCGCGACTCGATCGGGCTGCCGGAGTGCGCCGAAGCGGCGCGCGAAGTCTTTCGGATGGCGCAGCTCAGCCCGAAGGACATCGACGTGGCGCAGCTCTACGATGCATTTACCGCAACCGTTCCCATGCAGCTCGAGACCTACGGTTTCTGCAAGTACGGGGAAGGCGGCGCTTTCTGTCAGGGCGGCGATCGCATCCGCCTCGGCGGCGAGCTGCCGATCAACACCTCGGGCGGCATGCTCGCGGAAGCTTACATCCACGGAATGAACATGATCGCTGAAGGAGTGCGGCAGGTGCGCGGCTCCTCGACATCGCAGGTGAAGGACGCGCAGAACGTGCTGGTCACCGGAGGTCTCGGCGTGCCGACGACTGCTCTCATTCTCAGCCAGGGTAATTGACGAGTTCTGAAGTACGGGAGTCGATCCGATGTCCATCGAATACAACCAGAAGTACATGAAGTACTTCTATGATCCCGTCTGGGAGAACTTCGAAGACGGGTTCTGGCAAGGCGTCAAGCAACGCAAGCTGAAGTTTCAGAAGTGCTCCGAGTGCGGCGCGTTCAGCCATCCTCCCCGGGTTCGCTGCCCGAAGTGCAAGGGAGAAAGTTGGGAGTGGGTCGAATCCAGCGGCAAGGGTCGTATCTACAGCTGGACCGTGGCGCGCCAGGAAGTGCATCCGGCGTTTCGTGCGCCGTTCGAGATCGTGCTAGTCGAAATGGAGAATGAGCCCGGCGTGCGCATCATCGCCAACATGGTCGACTGCAGCCCGGAAGAGATCTTCTTCGACATGCCGGTCGAGGTCTGTTTCCAGGAAGTCACCAAGGAGTGGGCGCTCCCCATGTTCAAGAAACTCGGCGGTTGATCGGGAAGACCATCCATGGATTTCTCGCTGAGCGACGAGCAGCAGCTGCTCCGGGATTCGGCCCGGAAGTTTCTTCAGGAACGGTGTCACTCGGCAGTCCTGCGAGAGCTCGAAAGCAGCGACACGGGATTCTCGGCCGAGCTCTGGAGAGAGATGGTCGCGCAAGGCTGGACCGGGATCGTCGTTGCGGAGGCCCATGGGGGCTCGGGTCTCGGCTTCCTCGAACTCGGCGTGCTGCTCGAGGAAATCGGTAGAGCCGCCTTCGACAGTCCGTTCTTCGCCAACCTCATGGCGACGCTGGCGATACAGAGGGGCGGCGGCGATGCTCAGAAGCAACGACTCCTGCCCGACGTCGTCAGCGGCGATACGATCATATCGCCGGCCATCGAAGAGCTGGGCGTCTCCTATGAGCCTCGCTTCATAACGACGCGTGCGGTGCGCACGGCCGACGGCTTCATCCTCAGCGGCGGCAAGATGTTCGTGCCGTACGCCAACATCGTGGACCGTCTGCTGGTGCTGGCGAGAACGGCGGGCGAAGTCGGGGACGAAGACGGTTGCAGCCTGCTGCTGGTCGAGCGCACAGCTCCGGGCGTCGAGATGACGCGGCTCGAGACCATTGCGCCGGATCGACAATTCCAGGTCGACTTCGATGAAGTGCTGGTTCCGGCGGACGCCTTGCTGGGCGAGCCAGGCGATGCGCTGCGGACAGTGAGAGACGTCCATCGGCAGGGCGCCGCCCTGATCTGCGCCGAAATGGTGGGCGGTGCGGAGCGCCAGCTCGCCGCCACCGCCGAGTATGTCAAGCAGCGGGTGCAGTTCGACCGGCCTCTCGGGTCGTTCCAGGCCGTGCAGCATCATCTGGCCGATATGTACACGCTGGTGCAGGGATCGCGCTGGACCACCTACCAGGCGATCGACAAATTGGATCGGGACGGGGCGGCGGACCGGGAAATCGCCATCGCCAAGGCTTTTTCGAGCGAGGCCTGCCAGCGGGTCGCAGCGTTGGCGCAGCAACTACACGGCGGCGTGGGCGTCGACATGGCGAACGATCTGCAGTTCTACTTCCGCCGCGCCAAAGCAATGGAGCTGAAATTCGGTCCGACGCCGGTTCACCTCAGGCGCCTGGGCGAGCAACTCTAGCGGACCGAATCACGCAGCGGGAGCGGAGGATGGATTTCCAACTGACCGAAGCACAGCAGCAGCTGCAGCGCGAAGTCGTCGCCTATCTGCAAAGACACATCACGCTCGAGCTGGAAGCCGAGCTGCTGATGCAGCAGGAAGGCGGCGGGCCGGATACGCATCCGCATTACAGCCGATTCATGCGGCAGCTGGGGCGCGATGGTTGGCTCGGGCTGGCGTGGCCGAAGCAGTACGGCGGTCAGGAAAGGGACGCCGTCGACCAGTACATCTTCTTCGACCTCATCGCCGGCTATTATCGGATCCCGATTCCGTTCCTGGCGATCAACGCCATCGGCTCCACCATCATGCGGGCGGGGACCGAGGCGCAGAAGGATCGCTTCCTGCCGCCGCTGCTGCGAGGCGAGCTCAACATCGCCGTCGGCTATACCGAGCCCGGGGCCGGCAGCGATCTCGCTTCGCTCAAGACGAAAGCGGTGCGCGATGGCGATGACTACGTCATCAGCGGCCAGAAGGTGTTCACCAGTCTGGCGAATTTCTGCGACTACATCTGGCTGGCTGCGAGAACCGATCCCACGGTCAAAAAGCACAAGGGCATCTCGATCTTCATGGTGGACACCCGATTGCCCGGCGTCACTATCAGTCCCTTGCGAACCATGGGCGGCTTTCGCACCAACGTGACTTTCTACGACAACGTGCGAGTGCCGAAGTCCTGCTTGATCGGTGAGGAGAACAAGGGCTGGAGCTATATCAACTCGCAGCTCGCGATGGAGCGAATCGGACTCGTGCCGCACTCGCGAATGCGGCGAATGCTCGAGGACATGATTGCCTGGGCGAAGAGCACGACCATCGACGGCCGGCGGGTCTTCGACGAACCCTGGGTGCGGGAAAGATTCGCCGATCTCACCGCGAAGACCGAGGTGCTGCGGTTGTTCAATTTCCACGCGGCGAGCCTGATCAGCCAGGGCGTCGAACCTTTCGCGGAAGCGGCCATGACGAAGGTGTTCGGCTCGGAGCTCTTCCAGACTGTGGCGGGCACGTGCATGGACATCATGGGACTGGTCGGCGGTCTGCAGCCGCCATCCGAGGTTTCTCCTGCAAAAGGCGTCTTCCAGCGCGACTTCGCGGCGCTGCGGCTGCTGACCTTCGGCGGCGGCGCCAACGAGGTTCTCAAGGACATGATTGCGCTGAGCGGGTTGGGCATGCCGCCGTCACGACTTGTATAAGGTGGGGATGATGACCGCGAGTTGGAGCCACGTCGTCGACGTGCTGGTGATCGGATCCGGGGCCGGGGCCATGGTGGCCGCCCTGACGGCGCACGATCGTGGGGCGTCCACGCTGCTCATCGAGAAGAGCTTGCTGTATGGAGGTTCCTCGGCGAAATCCGGCGGCGGCCTCTGGATTCCGAACAATCACCTGATGCAGGCGGCGGGTCTCGAGGATAGCCCGACCGACGCCATGGACTATCTGAAGGCTGTGACGCGGGGCATCGAGCCCGAGGACCGGCTGGAGGCCTTCGTGACGAACGCGCCGCAGATGCTGCGCTACCTCGCCGAGCGCACGCGCTTCAAGCCACAGTGCATGCCTAAGTACCCGGACTACTATCCGAACCAGCCTGGTTGGCGCGGCGGCGGTCGAGGCGTCGAGTCCTCGTACTTCGACGCCCGGGTGCTCGGCGAAGAGTTCGAGCGCATGGCGGCCTATCCGGGCGCCCTGATGATGGGGCGCTACAACGTCACGCTCAAGGATGCGCACGACATGCTCTGCCGCACGCCCGGTTGGACCCGGAGCATGCGGCGGGTGCTGAGTAATTATTGGCTCGACTTGCCCTGGCGTTTCAGATCGCGACGCTGCCGGGACCTGGCCGCGGGCGCTGCGCTGGTGGCTTCGCTGCGCCGCTCGCTGATGGATCGCAATATTCCCCTGTGGCTCGGCGCTCCCGCACGTGAGCTGGTGAGTGAGAACGGCCGGGTGGCGGGCGTCGTGGCGGAACGTGATGGCCGCGTCATGCGGATTCGCGCGAACCGCGCCGTCATCCTGGCCGCCGGCGGATTCGAATCGAACCAGGCGCTGCGCGAACGTTACCTGCCGGCGCCGACCGACGCCGCCTGGACGGTCGGCAATGTGCACAATACGGGAGACGCGCTGTTGCTGGGTCAATCAGTCGGCGCGAAAGTCGATTTCATGGCCACCTGCTGCTGGATGCCCATCAGCCCCGTGCCAGGCTGGGAAAGCCCGGTTGGGATCCTGTTCGAGCGGACCTTGCCGGGTGGTTATATCGTCAATAAGAGCGGCGCGCGTTTCGTCAACGAGGCGCTGCCTTACATCGACACCGTCGATGGAATCTACGCCAACAACCGTCCCGACGCGCCGACCATCCCGTCCTGGCTGATCTGCGATTCGACTTTCCGGAAAAAATATCCCTTCGGGCCGTTGCTGCCCGCCAGCGTACAGCCGGATTGGTTGGCGCCGCGGCGGCTGCGCAGCTTCATGACGAAGGCCGACTCGCTCGAGGAACTTGCGCGGCTCGCGGGCATCGACGCAGCCGGTTTGAAGGAGACGGCGGCCAAGGTGAACCAGTACGCTCGTACGGGCGTCGATCTCGATTTTCACCGCGGCGAGAGCGTATACGAGCGCTTCTACGGCGATCCCGCCGTCGGTCCGAACCCCACGCTCGGACCGGTCGCAACGCCGCCGTTCTACGCCATGACCATCTATCCGGGCGATCTAGGTACGACCGGAGGCCTGAAGACCGACGTGCATGCACAAGTGTTGACGGAACAAGGAGAACCAATCCCCGGCTTCTATGCGGTCGGCAACTGCTCGGCCTCGGCGATTGCTGGCGCTTACCCTGGTCCGGGATCGACCCTGGGGCCTGCGACCACCTTCGGCTACATCGCGGCGCGGCACGTGACGGGGGCGAGCGCCTGAGTATGGTCGGTCGGGATGCAAGCATCGGCCGGCGTCTGAATGGCGTCGTGCGGCGAGCCGACCGCCAACTCGCCATGGTGTTCGACCTGAACAAGTGCCTCGGTTGCCAAACCTGCACGATCGCCTGCAAGCAACAGTGGACCCGCGACGAGGGCATGGAGCACATGTGGTGGGCGGTGGTAAATACCCAGCCGGGGCGCGGCGCGCCAAGGGATTGGGAGAGCATGGGCGGCGGCTGGGACGAGACCGGTCAGGCGCGCCCGGGCAGACTGCCTGCGCGAGAGGAACTCGGCGACGCTTGGCAGTTCAACCAGGCGGAGGTGCTGTTCGGCGGTGCGGGCAAGGAATCATTCGTCGAGCCGAAGAACTTACGCGGCGAGCGGCCTTCTTGGGGCCCCAACTGGGACGAAGATCAGGGCGGAGGCGAATATCCGAACTCCTTCTACTTCTATCTTCCGCGGATCTGCAATCACTGCACGCATCCGGCTTGTCTCGAAGCCTGCCCGCGCGGCGCGATCTACAAGCGCAAGGAAGACGGCGTCGTGCTCATCGACGAGCAGCACTGCCGGGGCTATCGCTTCTGCATGGAAGCCTGCCCGTACAAGCGCATCTATTACAACCATGTGCTCGATGTCTCCCAGAAGTGCATCTTCTGCTTTCCGCGCCTGGAGAAAGGCGTGGCGCCAGCCTGCGCGAGGCAGTGCCCGGGCCGCCTGCGCTTCGTAGGCTATCTGGACGATGAGCAGGGCCCGATCCACAAGCTAGTGCATCAGTGGAAAGTGGCGTTGCCGCTGCATCCGGAATATGGAACTCAGCCGAACGTCTATTACGTCCCTCCGCTGTCGCCTCCCGCAGTGGATGCGAGCGGCAAGGTGATGTCTTCCAGGCCTCGGATACCACTGGCGTATCTCGAGAGTCTGTTCGGCCCTCAAGTGGGACAGGCGCTCGCCGTCCTGGAAGCCGAGAAGGAAAAGAAGTCCAGAGGCGCGCCATCCGAATTGATGGACGCTCTGATCGTCTACAAATGGCCTGACCACATCTTCCCCGATTTCCCGGTCGATCCAGCCAAGGTTTGAGCAGCCAAGATTCAAGCGAGGGGCGCAACCATGACGATGGGCCGGCGCAGTTTCATCAAGG
>JAVEVD010000093.1:0-7474 GCA_034005205.1 Steroidobacteraceae bacterium
TGCGCAGCCCGTAGCGGTCCATCAGATCGTAAAGCGTAGGCCGCGTCATGCCGAGCAGCTCCGAAGCACGCGAGATGTTGTAGCCGACCATCGCCAGCACCTGCGTGATGACCTGCCGCTCTGCGCGGGCGCGCACCTCGCGCAGGTTGAACAGCGAGCCGGCGTCCGTCCCCTCCTCGAGGCCGAGATCGGCCGGGGTGATCAGCGGGCCGTCCGCCATGATCGAGGCGGACTTCACCTTGTTCTCGAGCTCGCGCACGTTGCCGGGCCAGGCATACGCCTCGAGCGCCGCGATCGCCGCTTCCGTGAAGCCGCGCTTCGGACGCCCCTGCGTTGCGCCGAACTTGCGCAGCATGGCGTGCGCCAGCACGGCGGCCGCACCTCGGCGATCGCGCAGCGGCGGTATGTCGATGGTCACTTCGCCGATGCGGAAGTACAGATCCTGCCGGAACTGCTGCTCCTGGATCATGGCCTGCAGGTCGCGGTTGGTCGCGCACACCACCCGCACGTTCACGCTGATCTCCTGGCGCCCGCCGACACGCTCGATCTTGCGGTCCTGCAGGAAGCGCAGCAGTTTCGCCTGCAGCGCAAGCGGCATGTCGCCGATCTCATCGAGGAACAGAGTGCCGCCGTCGGCGGTCTCGATCTTGCCGATCGTCTGTTTCACCGCGCCGGTGAACGCGCCCTTTTCGTAGCCGAACAGCTCGCTTTCGAGCAGCTGCTCCGGAATGGCGGCGCAGTTGATCGCCACGAAGCGCCCGGACTTGCGATCGCTGCAGCTGTGCACGGCGCGCGCCACCAGTTCCTTGCCGGTGCCGCTCTCTCCGAGGATCAGCACGGATACGTTGGTCGGGGCCACCTTTTCCACCATGCGGCAGACGCGCCGCATCGCATCGTCGGTCGCAATCAGCCCTTCGAACGGCGTCTCGAGCTGCGCTTCGCGCAGCAGACGGTTCTGTTCTTCCAGGGCGTGGATGTGGAACGCGCGGCTCACGATCAGCCGCAGCACGTCAGTGTCGACCGGCTTCTGATAGAAATCGTAGGCGCCCAGCGAGACGGCCCGCACCGCGTTGTCCCTGTCGTGGTTGCCGGTGACCACGATCACTTTCGTGGTCGGCGCGAGATTCAGGATTTCGCGCAGCGTCGTCATTCCTTCGCTCACGCCGTCCGCATCCGGCGGCAGACCGAGATCCTGCAGCACGACGGGCGGCTCGAAGCGGCGCAGCTGCGCGATGGCTTCCGAGCGGCTCGCCGCCAGGATCACTTCATGCTCGTCGAAGCACCACTTGAGCTGCTTCTGCAGCCCGAGGTCGTCTTCGACTATCAACAGTTTCGGCTTGTCGTCGCTCACGAAGGGACTCGCTCAGAAAGCTCAATGGACGGCGACGCGGGCGGCGTCGCGGGCGTCGGGACCGCTGCAGCGGCGATCGACGGAAGAGTAATCGAGAACTGCGTACCGCTGCCGGGACTGCTTTGCACTTCCACCTGGCCGCCGATCATGCGCACGTACTCGCGGACCTGGTAGGCGCCTATGCCCATGCCTTTCGCACCCTTGGTGCTGTCGAAGGGGCGGAACAGCCGCTCGCGAATGAAGTCCTGAGACATGCCGCAGCCGGAGTCGAAGACCGTCAGTACGGCGCATTGCCCGCGCGCAGCGAGCTCCAGCCGGACGACCCCGCTCTCCTCGCTCGCGTCCTGCGCGTTGCGGATCAGGTGCTCGATGATGGCTGTGAGTCGCTCTGGATCGGCGCGCACCCGCAGCACAGGCGCATCCGCAGCCAGGCTCGGGATGGGCTTGCGGTCGCTGCAGCGCTTGACGGCTTCGCGCGCGAGCGCCCCGAGCTCGACTTCCTGGAGACTCGGCGGCGCGGATTGGCCGCGCAACTGCTCGATGAGCCGCGTCATGCGCTCCACGGTATTGGCGATCGTCGAGATCGCATCGTCGATGAACTCCGGATTGCGCTTGTGCCGCTCCGCGTTGGCCACCAGCAGCTTGAGCTGCGCGACCGAATTTTTCAGGTCGTGCATCATGAACGCGGTGAGCCGGTTGTAAGCCTCGAACTGACGCACCTCCGCGAGACGCCGATCCGCCTCGTGCTGCGCGAGATGCGTTGCGACGTGACGGCCGACGGTCTTGAGCAGGTCGCGGTCCTCGTAGGTCAGCTCGAAGGGCGGCGGCGGGTCGTACAGCAGCACGAAGCCGACCAGCTCATCGAGCTGCAGGAGCGGCGAGATCAACCGCACGTGCGGATTGGAGGCGATCCACTCCGGCAACTCCATGTGGTCGTAGACGTCGGGGCTGGAACGGTACTCCTTCAGGTCGACGATCCAGCGCGTGCGATCCAGGAATTTCGGCAGATCCTCATCGAGCGTCAGCTCGCGCAATCCCTCGAGCTCATCGAGCTGCATGGGCCAGGCCGCGGCCGGCGCGAAGCGTCCGCCGGCCGCGTCGCGGACGAACAGCACGCCGGCGGGGCTGGCGAAAATCTGCGCGATCGCACACAGCGAGGTCGTGCGCACGTCGCCTTCGCTGGCCGAGGACAAGGTGCTGATGAAACGCAGCCACTCGATGCGGTAATCGTACTTGTTGCGATAGAAGTGCTTGCTGATGAATACGCGGGCGTGCCGACGCAGCGAGCTCGAGCCGATCAGGAAGGCCAGCAGGACCAGTGCGCCGGCGAAGAACAGGATCTGGCCCATGCGCCCCCAGGCGCCGCCGATCTCCCGCACGTAATAGCCGCCCGCCGACATCAGCAGCAGATAGGCGCCGATCCCGACGAACGTGGTGGTGTAGAACACCACGTGACGCGACACGAACAGATCCAGCGAGAGCTGTGGAAACCGCCGCACTGCGATGGCGATGAACGGCGCAGCGAATGCGTTGAGCAATCCGCGTGCGTCCCACGCCTCCTGAGTGATCCCGCGCAGCAGCTCCGCCTGCGAGTACAGGAACAGGTCGTACGCGAACAGTCCGCCCAGCCCCAGAACGAAGTACCGCAAGGCGGGGCGCGCCGCTTCGCTCGCATTGCGATAGATCTGCTCGAGCAGCACCAGCCCGGTCAGGGAGATCAGCAGCCCGGCCCGGGTCAAGATCATCAGCGGGTTGCCCAGCACGACGCCTTGCGCGACCAGAACGGGAAACGCCACGGCGACGATCGCGGCGCCTGCGCATGCGGCGCGGGCGGCGATCAGCAGTCCTCGCGGGGCGGCGATCTCGGCCAGGAAGGTCAGCGCCAGCAGCCAGCCGGCGTTGCGCAGCATCTCGAACAGGAAGACGCCGAGCGCGGGCATGCCGCGCCTGCTCGACGCCGCCAGAAGCAGCGCCCACAACGAGGTCATCGCGCTGGCTACGATCAGGTACACGCCCTGCCGGCGCCCGCCCCAGCTCACCGCCAGGAGCACGGCCAGCAGCGCGTACGCGGCGGCCGCCGCGCCGTAGCTGATGACGCCCAAAGAGTTCATGACGGCCCGCGCCGACTCCCCTTCCCGCAGCCGAACAAAGACCGGGTCGCGCTAGCGCGCGCCCTTGCCCCAGACGATCACTTCCACCGTCTGCACGAGAATCGCGATATAGAACAGCAGACTATGATTCTTGACGTAGAACAGATCGTACTGGAGCTTCTCCACCGCGTCCTGTTCAGATGAGCCGTACGGATAGCACAACTGGGCCCAGCCCGTAATGCCGGGCTTTATGGTGTGGCGCTCGCGATAGTAAGGGATGCGCTCGTTGAGCTGTTCAACGAACTCCGGGCGCTCCGGCCGCGGCCCGACGAAGCTCATCTCCCCGCGCAGCACATTCAGTATCTGCGGCAGCTCATCGATCCGGGTGGTGCGGATGAAGGCGCCCACGCGGGTGATCCGCGAATCGTTCTTCTGCGCCCACTGGGCGCCGTCGCGCTCGGCGTCCTCGCGCATGCTGCGAAACTTGAGCAGCGCGAACGGCTTGCCGTACTGCCCCACCCGCACCTGGCGGTAGAAGATCGAGGCGCGCGGCCCCTCCGTGATCTTGATGGCCAGCGCCGTGAGCAGCATGACCGGCAATGCAAGGATCAGCAGGATCACGCTCGCGAGAATGTCGAATCCCCGCTCGAGCATGCTGTGCAGCCGGCCGCGGCGAAAGCCGTCCGCAAAGATCATCCAGCTCGGGTTGAGGATGTCGAGCCGGACCTTGCCGGTTTCGCGCTCCAGGAACGTCACTAGGTCCAGGATTTCCACGCCTTCCAGGCGGCACTCGAGCAGCTGGTCCATTGGAAAGCGCCGCCGTCGGTCGTCCATCGCCACCACGATCTCGTCGACGCGCCGCGCCGCGCACAGCAGGGCGAGATCGGTGCTCGGCGCCAGCTTCTCGGCCTCGGGAACCACGCCCGCTTCGTCGCCGTCGGCCGGAACATAGCCGATGATCATGAAGCCGCGTCGATCGGAGCGCCGCCGCAGCCGGCAGATGCTGCCGGCGCGGCGGCCGGCGCCGTACACCAGCACACGGCGCCGGAACAGGTCGTCATCGACGACGGTGTCGAACACGGCTCGCACGATGACCGCGCCGGCGAAGGCGAACACGCCGGTCAACAGCAGCGTGCCGCGACCGATGTGCAACGACGGGACTACATAGAAGACGATGGCCACCACCATCATTCCGCCGATCACGCTCGCAGCCACGCGCGCCAGCATGCCGGCCAACCGGGAGCGCTGTCGGGATGTATACAGGCCCATCGCCGCCATGCTCACGAAGAGCACGCCGGCAAAGAGAAGTGCACGGGGAAGCAGCGGCCCGATCTCGTCCGGCGCGCCTGGCACCCATACCGCAGCGTACGGCGCCAGAAAGAAAACGATCGCCTCAACGAGCGCCAGGATCGCGAGCGGCAACTGCCAATAGTGCTGAAAGATTCGGATCGCCACTGATTCCTTTCTCTTCTGGTGCGATCTAGAGCGCCGCCCGGTATGAGCAAGGCGCCGACCGCAACTGAGGAGCGACGCCTCCCACTCAATACTGCGGACGGCGAGCGGGCGTAAGTCTATTGGGATCATGCAGCCGATCGCGTGAAAGCAGTCACAACGCATACTGTTAAATTCGCCGACAGGGAGAGAAGAAGGAAGCGGTTAGCGGTTAGCGGTTAGTCCGGAGGCGCCCCGCCGGACTTGGACCATTGTTCCTCGAGCCCCTATGGCGACTCTCCAGGACGACGGAGCAGAAATGGCGGAACGGCGCTTCAATAAGCGGCTAGGCGGCGCCCCGCCCCCGAGCAACCGCCGCTTAAGGCCGAAGACGATCCGGCTGCAGCAGGCCCGACACACGCGAACCCGCAACCCCCAATCGCCAGGTAGCGCGCCGTCCTCTGGGCAACCGCCGCTCGAGACCGAAGCGATTCGGTCGCAGTACCCGATTCGACTAACCGCTAACCGCTTCTTTTCTTCCTCCCGTACCCGCATCTCTCGTATTGACAATCATTCTCATTTCTATTCAGATAGCGATCGGCTCTGACTACCCGCTATCCGCTTCACCCCCCTATGTACGTCTGCGTATGCCACGGCATCAGCGACCGTCAGATCCGCGAGATCGTGGATCGAGGCGCTTCCTCTCTCGATGAGGTGCAGGTGCATCTGCCGGTCGCGAGTTGCTGCGGTTGCTGCGAAGAGACGGCTCGCGAGCTGATCGAGGCCCACGCGGAAGCGGCGCACTCGGTCGCCGCCTAGCCCCAGCTTCCTGCGGCGCGCGGACCTCCTTCGCTCGCCGCCGCGCGTCCCATCGCATCGCAGCTTGCGTCCGCAGCAGCGCCCGCCCAAGATCCTCCGTGATTGGTCCCCAGGCGTCACGGAGCAAGCTATGCAAGGCAACGCGCTCGTTCTCCGTCATCTCAACACCGTTCTCAAGAACGAGCTGACGGCGATCAATCAGTACCTTCTACACGCCAGGATGTTCGAGAACTGGGGACTGCGCCGGCTCGGACGCCACACGTACGAAGAGTCGGTCGACGAGATGAAGCACGCGGACCGGCTCGTCAAACGGATTCTGTTCCTCGAAGGGCTGCCGAACCTGCAGGATCTCGGCAAGCTGATGATTGGCGAGAATCCCAAGGAAGCTCTCGAGTGCGACCTCAAGCTGGAGCGGCAGGCCCATCCGGACCTGCGCAAAGCGATCGCCGATTGCGAACAGGCCGCCGACTACGTCAGCCGCGAGATCCTCGAAGACATCCTCGAATCCGAGGAGGAGCACATCGACTGGCTGGAAACCCAGCTCTCGCTGATCGAGCGCGTGGGTCTGGAGAACTATCTGCAGTCGCAGATGGGAGAGTGAGAGAGAGAAGCGGTTAGCGGTTAGCGGTTAGCGGTTAGTTCGGAGGGGCGGGGCGAATGCAGACGCCCTGCCAAATTCAAGAAGCAGGCGGTTTGTCGCACCGATTTCGTCCGATCATACCGCTCGGACGAAGACGCTCCGGACCAACCGCTAACCTGCCAGCTACCAACCGCTTTACGCCTCAGGCGCGCGACTGCCGCCTGCGGCATTGGATCTGACTAACCGCTAACCGCTAACCGCTTCTAACAAACCGCTAACCGCTTCTTCCCTCAAATCGTCTTCGACGCCACGTTCGAAAGCGTGCTGCTCACGCCCTGTGAGTTCACGGCGGCGACTGCGAAGTACCACACGCCGCTCGAAAGGTTCTCCAGCACGTACGTGCTCACGGATGCGTTATCCACGGAAACGCTGTGGCTGAGATCGTTCGCGCTGCGGCCGTAACGAATCTCGTACCCGGCGAGATTGATCAGGGCGCTGCCGTCTGTGTTCTGCGTGGGCGGCGTCCAGGACAGGGTGGCGGCGCCGCTCACGACGTCCGCCACCGTGATGGAGAAGCTGGGCAGCGATGCAGTAGCCGAGCCGTCGGATACCTGCACGGTGATGTTGTTGTAAGCGCCAATGTCGGCGGCGGAAGGCGTCCCCGAGATCCTGCCGTTCGTCTGGTCGAAACTCGCCCACGACGGCAGATTGGTCACGGAGAACGTCAGCGCATCACCGTCCGGATCAGAGGCCGACGGTGTGAACGTGTATTGCTCGCCCACCATGATGGATGCGCTCGGCTGACCCTGGATGGTTGGAGCGCGGTTGCTCCCCGACACGTCTCCGTCCGCGGGCGGCGGCGGTTCGGTCTGCGGGCCTGAGTCGGAGCCGCCGTCTCCGCCGCCGCATCCTGCGATCAACAGCGCCAGGACTCCGGCCGCCACACCAGCCTTGAGATTCCGCCAATCCAGAATACGGCTCATCGATACTCCAGCAGGATCAGGCGGGTCGTTCTTCCCCGCACGGCGCAGAAGGACCAAATTCTGTGCCACATGCCCGAAAGCATCCTCAAACCAAAGGCTTAGCATTGACAACCTGTCCGCAAACCGTGCTGTGCAACATATTCTCGTCGCCATTTGCGGACAGGCGCCCCGCAGGGTCTGTCAGCACTGCACCGTAAGTCCATGAATATGAGTAAGTTCC
>JAVEVD010000093.1:7574-11108 GCA_034005205.1 Steroidobacteraceae bacterium
TGTTCCTTGACAGCACGAGACCGCTTCCCTACATTGCGCGCCTCCCGCGTGGGGCTATAGCTCAGCTGGGAGAGCGCTTGCATGGCATGCAAGAGGTCGGCGGTTCGATCCCGCCTAGCTCCACCAAGCCCCGCCGAGCGATCGGCTCGGCCGTCCGTTCCAGCGCGTCCCCATCGTCTAGAGGCCTAGGACATCGCCCTTTCACGGCGGTAACCGGGGTTCGAATCCCCGTGGGGACGCCATTCGGCTGAGGCCCGTTCCGGACACATGTGACCCGCACCTCTTCTCGGCGGCGTGAGATCCGACGCGCCCACCTCCTCTCGGCGGCGATGAGATCCGACGAGCATGTGGCGGTCAGTTCAGAAGGACCCACTTCTTCCCGGCGACGATGAGATCCGACGTGCATGCCTGCCGCGGACCCTCCGAACTAACCGCTAACCGCCAACCGCTAACCGCTTCTTTTTCTTTAACTAACCGCTTCTTTCTTTAACGAACCGCCAACCGCTAACCGCTTCTTTTCGCCTTCTCACGCCGCTTCAGCGCCGCGACGCAACGAGCAGCGGTCTTTCCGTCCCAGTTCTCGGGGCGCGCGCCTTTAGGCCAGTCGCCGCGCAGCACCTTCTCCACGTTCTGGGCGAGCAGTTCGGGCGGCACGAGCCGGTTGCTGCCCTGCGTGATCGTGATCGGGCGCTCTGTGTTCTCGCGCAGCGTGAGGCACGGAATGCCGAGGTACGTGGACTCCTCCTGCACGCCGCCGGAATCGGTAATCGCCGCCTTCGCAGCGCTCACCAGCGCCATGAACTCCACGTAGCCGAGCGGCTGAGTCAGATGCATGCCCGGCGCCCCTTCCAGCGAGGCCCACAGGCCGAACTCCTCGAGCTTCTTGCGCGTGCGCGGATGCACGGCGAACACGAGCGGGAGGGACGCAGAGATCGCCACGAGCTGCGCGACCAGGGGCTCGAGCGTTTCGCGCCGATCCACGTTCGAGGGACGGTGCAGCGTCACGACCGCGTATCCGCCGCGCTTGAGCCCGAACCGCTCGGGGCCGGGCGCCGCCTCGATCTGCGGGCGCATCATCTCGTATGAATCGATCATGATGTTGCCCACCCGGTCGATGCGCTCAGGGGCGACGCCCTCGCGGATCAGGTTCTCGTCTGCATCCGGCGAAGGCGTCCACAGTACGTCTGAGATCGCATCCGTGACCAGGCGATTGATCTCTTCGGGCATGCGGCGGTCGCCGCTGCGCAGCCCCGCTTCGAGGTGAATGACCGGAATCCACAGCTTCGCGGCCACCATCGCGCAGGCCGCAGTGGAATTGACGTCGCCGACGACGATGGTCCAGTCGGGCCTCTCGCGTTCGCAGACTTTCTCGTAGGCGACCATGACGCCCGCGGTCTGCTCGGCGTGACTGCCGCTGCCGACTTCCAGGTGGAAGTGAGGATCGGGCAGGCGCAAATCGCGGAAGAACGCGTCCGACATGTTCGGATCATAGTGCTGCCCGGTGTGGACGATCTTCGCGGACACCCAGGACTCCGCCGCCAGCGCGTGATACAGCGGCGCGATCTTCATGAAGTTCGGCCGAGCGGCGGCGATCAGGTGGACACGACAAACCATCAGCGACTCCCTAGGACGACAAACTGCGACCGGACGAAACGGTTAGCGGTTTGATTAGAAGCGGTTAGCGGTTAGCGGTTAGCGGTTAGCGGTTAGCGGTTAGCGGTTAGCGGTTAGTCAGAGCGAAGATGCGCCAGGTTACGCGGGCCTAGACCTTGCAGCCAAGGGGCGTAGCGAGGCCGAAATCGCACTGCATCCGGGCAACCGGCTAACCGCTAGCATCTCCACTTGGCTGTCGTGCGCCGCAGCGGCGGATTGTGCTTTCTCCGACTAACCGCTAACCGCTAACCGCTAACCGCTAACCGCTAACCGCTTCTGCTCGAACCGCTAACCGCTTCTGCTCGAACCGCTAACCGCTTCTGCTCGCGTATTCTATGGCGCGTTTCAGGCGCGCCAGGGTCGTCTCGCGACCCAGCACTTCCAGCGTCGCGTCGATCGGCGGCGACACGGCTGCGCCGGACACGGCCACCCGGATCGGCTGCGCCACCTTACCCAGACCGAGCTGCAGCCGCGCGGCGACCTCGTTCACGACCGCGTGGATGGTCGGCGCGGTCCAGGCCTTGAGCGCGGTGAGGTCGTCCAGGACGGCTTGCAGCGGCGCGACGGCGTCGGCGCCGAGATTCTTCTTCGCCGCCTTCTCGTCGTAACTCTTCGGCTCGCTGAAGAAGAACACACTGTTCTGCGCCATTTCCTTGAGCGTCTTGGCGCGCTCCTGCTGCGCTCGAGCTACGGCCGCCAGCTTGGCGTCATCCTCTACGACTATACCGAGCGCGGCGAGCTGCGGCTTCAGGTGGGTCGCCAGATGCTCGGGCGTCGATCGCATGATGTGCTGCTGGTTCAGCCACAGGAGCTTCTCGGGGTTGAACGCGGACGCGGACTTGTTCACGTCCCGAATGTCGAACAGTCGCGTCATTTCCTCGATCGTGAAGACTTCCTGGTCGCCATGCGACCACCCCAGCCGCACGAGGTAATTGAGCAGCGCCTCCGGCAGATAGCCCTCCTCGCGATACTGCAGCACGCTCACGGCGCCATGGCGCTTGGAAAGCTTCGCGCCGTCCGCGCCCAGGATCATGGGCACATGGGCGTACACCGGAGGCGTCGCGCCCAGCGCCTTCAGCATGTTGATCTGGCGCGGCGTGTTGTTCAGGTGGTCGTCGCCGCGGATGACGTGCGTGATGGCCATGTCCATGTCGTCGACCACCACGCAGAAGTTGTACGTCGGCGTGCCGTCGGAGCGCGCGATGATGAGATCGTCCAGCTCGGCGTTGTCGAACACCACGGCGCCGTGGATCACGTCTTCGACGACGACCGCGCCCTCCGTCGGATTGCAGAACCGCACGACCGGCTGCACGCCTTCGCGTGGAGTCGTACGCTCCCGGCACACCCCCGGATAGCGAGGCTTCTGCTTCGCCGCGAGCTGACGGTTGCGCATTTCCTCGAGCTCTTCCTTGGTGCAGTAGCAGCGATAGGCATGGCCGTCCCGCAGGAACTGCTCGAGGACCTCACGATAGCGATCCATGCGCAGCGTCTGATAGAACGGACCCTCGTCGGCGTGCAGTCCCAGCCACTCCATCCCGTCGAGGATGACCTGCGTAGCTTCCTGCGTGGAGCGCTCGCGATCTGTGTCCTCCACCCGCAGGATGAATTTGCCGTTGTGACGCCGCGCGTACAGCCAGGAGAACAGCGCAGTGCGCACGCCCCCGATATGCAGCATTCCGGTGGGGCTTGGGGCGAAGCGAGTGCGGATCATGGGGGAAGAAGCGGATAGCGGATGGCGGATAGCGGATAGTCAGAAGCGCGGAGCGCCTTCGGTGAGGTGCTTGCACCCTTTGGACTATCCGCTATCCGCCATCCGCTATCCGCTTCGTTCTTGAATGGTGGGCGGTACAGGGATTGAACCTGTGACCCCTGCCGTGTGAA
>JAVEVD010000024.1:0-49670 GCA_034005205.1 Steroidobacteraceae bacterium
AGTCCTCCGGGCCGCGGTACGCCTTCATCAGCTCGTCAATGACTTCTTGCTTGATCTTCTTCTCGGTCATACCTTCCTCCGTCACTCATGGTATGACCCCACACACAAAAAGTCAGATAGGCCCCTCCGAGAGTTCGCGGCCGCTTTCAGAGCCCGCAGCGGCTTCGACAGTTCGCAGCGCCTCAAGCGTTCACAGCCGTTTCGATGCTGGCGCGACCTTCTGAACTAACCGCTAACCGCTAACCGCTAACCGCTAACCGCTTATCTTCCAACCGCTAACCGCTTCTCGTCCCTCAATGCAGCGCCTTGATCGCCTGATCCAGGCCGCTCAGGGTCAGTGGAAACATCCGCTCCTCGAGCAGATCCCGTGTGATCTGCACGGAGGGCGTGTACTCCCAGCGCTGCTCGGCCTCGGGATTGAGCCAGACGTAATGCGGCCACGTGCGCGTGAGTCGCTGCAGCCACACGGCGCCCGCCTCCTCGTTCCAGTGCTCGATGCTCCCGCCGGGTTGCACGATCTCGTACGGGCTCATGCAGGCGTCGCCGACCAGGATGAGCTTGTAATCGCGTCCATAGGTGCGCATCACCTCCAGCGTGGCGATCTTCTCGACGTTGCGCCGTCGATTGTCCTTCCAGAGGCTCTCATAAACGAAGTTGTGGAAGTAAAAATACTCCAGATGTTTGAACTCGCTGCGAGCCGCAGAAAACAGCTCCTCACAGGCGCGCACGTGATCGTCCATCGAGCCGCCGACGTCCAGAAACAGCAGCACCTTGACGGCGTTGCGCCGCTCGGGAACGAATTTGAGATCCAGCATCCCGGCGTTGCGCGCGGTGGAGTCTATGGTGTCGTCCAGATCCAGGTGCTCGGCGGCGCCTTCGCGGGCGAACTTGCGGAGCTTGCGCAGCGCGATCTTGATGTTGCGGGTGCCGAGCTCGACGGTGTCGTCGAGATTGCGGAACTCGCGCTTGTCCCAGACCTTGACCGCACGCCGATGCCGGGAGCTGTCCTGACCGATGCGTACGCCTTCAGGGTTGTAGCCGTACGCCCCGAACGGCGAGACGCCAGCCGTGCCGATCCATTTGGAGCCGCCCTCATGGCGCTCCTTCTGCTCCTCCAGACGCTTCTTCAGCGTTTCGATGAGCTTGTCCCAACCGCCCAGCGCCTCGATCTTCGCCTTCTCCTCCGGCGAGAGATTGCGCTCGGCCATGCGGCGCAGCCACTCCTCTGGGATGCGCGCCATCATGCTCTCGAACAGCTCTTCGGCGCCTTTGAAATGGGCGGCGAAGGCCCGGTCGAAACGGTCGAACCAGCGCTCGTCCTTCACGAGCGTCGCACGCGCCAGATAGTAGAAGTCTTCGGCGCTGGCGTTCGCGAGCTGCGCCTGAAGCGCCTCGAGCAACGTCAGGAACTCGGTGATCGAGACCGGCACGCCGGCCTCGCGCAACTTGAAAAAGAATGGAATCAGCATAAGAGCGAGAAGCGGATCGCGATGGCCGACAGTGCTGAGACTCAGCGGCGGCTTCGATTGCTCACAACCTTCCGACTATCCGCCATCCGCTTCAAAACCTCACTGCCTCTGTCTTCGGTGCAAGAAAATGAGCTGCTCGAACAGATGCACATCCTGCTCGTTCTTGAGCAGCGCGCCATAAAGCGGCGGGATCGACTTCCTTGAATCGTCGCTGCGCAGCGCCTCGGGCGGAATGTCCTCGGCCACGAGCAGCTTGATCCAATCGAGCAACTCGGACGTGGACGGCTTCTTCTTCAACCCCGGCGTGTCACGCAGACTGAAGAACGCCGACAACGCGGCGGACAACAGGTCTTTTTTCAGCGTGGGATAGTGCACCCGCACGATCTGCTCCATCGTCGCAGCGTCGGGGAAACGGATGTAGTGGAAGAAGCATCGGCGCAGGAACGCATCGGGCAGCTCCTTCTCGTTGTTGCTGGTGATGATGATGATGGGACGGTGGCGGGCCTTCACCCACTGGCGCGTCTCATAGACGTAGAACTCCATGCGATCGAGCTCGTGCAGCAGATCGTTGGGGAACTCGATATCCGCCTTGTCGATCTCGTCCACCAGCAGCACGGGCCGCACTTCGCTCTCGAACGCCTCCCACAATCGGCCCTTGACGATGTAATTGGCGATGTCATGCACTTTCGCCTCGCCGAGCTGCGAATCGCGCAGTCGCGAGACGGCGTCGTACTCGTACAGGCCCTGCTGCGCTTTGGTGGTCGATTTGATATGCCAGCGGTACAGCGGATGGTTCATGGCGCGAGCCACTTCCTCCGCAAGCTGCGTCTTGCCGGTGCCGGGCTCGCCTTTGACGAGCAGCGGGCGACCCAGCGCGACGGCCGCATTGACGGCCATCGTCAGGTCTTCAGTGGCGACGTAGTTGTCAGTGCCTGAGAAACGAGTGGTCATGAAGGATTCCAAAGTGCCTGCGACGTCCTGCGGCGTGCGAGCATAGGCGGGAAGGGAGAGGACGGGAAGGCGGGAGGGGCGGGAGCGCCGAACGGCGGGGGGCGGCAGGACCGTAAAGAACCGCCTGGCGGGCCAATCGCGCTTCGCCATCCTTCCGCCTTTCCGTCGTTCGCGCCCTCACATCCCCGGCCTCAGCGAGAGCCTGTACTTGGTCGGTCCCGGCAGCAGCGGCTCAGGGCGGCCCTCCGCCCAGGCGTCGTGTCCGGCGCCGTAAAACGGCGAGAGAGGATGATCCACGGGCCCGCCGGGCGTTTGCAGCAGCCCGTCCGCCTCGCGACCCGGAGACACCACGAGCCGCTGCGAAGCCCCGAAACTCGGGGCCTGTACGCGCGGCATGCTGGAGTCGCCCGGGAGAGGCTGCGCTGGCATATCGAGCCAGCGAGCGGCGAACGGCAGCGTCGCCGAGAGCGGATGGCGCATGGCGAGCGTGTTCTCCCGCCCCCACGTGCACTGCGCCAGGCGACCGCACACACCTTGAAGCGTCTCGAGCGCAGCGTCTAGCGACGCGAGCAACGCGTCCTCCCAGGAGCCATAGCGCGGATCGAGCAAGTGCCCAGGACGCTCCGTGACGAGCCGCCACAACGCTCCCTCGAACTGCGCCGAAGGCGAGAACGTCGTCTCTGGAAACTGCTCGCGCGCCTGCGCCGTAAGGCTCTGGAAGACGTCGCTGCGGATTCGCAGACGCACGGCTCGCACGACTCTGTAGCCCGCGTCCTCGACCGCTGCACGGCCCGACCAATTCTCGATCAGCACGCGCGCCTCTCGACGCGCCGCGCTATCCGCCAGCGCCGCTTCATCGAGCAGATCCAGCAGCAGATCGCGCCAACGTGCGAGGAACAGCGCACGATCATCGAGCTGGATCGCGAGCATGTCCGCCGCGCTGGCTGCAGACAGTGCGAACAGCCCGTCGCGGATCTGCGCTGCGCGCGCCCCGAGATCGAAACCGCCGTCGCCGAGGAAATCAAGCCAAGTCTCGGCGTCGATCGTGCGCGTATTGGCGGTCCACAAACGCCCCGCCGCGGGATCGACCAAGCGCGGGTATTCGCGGGGCTCACGCCAACTCGTCCAGCCTGTCGCGGGAGCGCGCCAGGATGCGGGGTACGCCGGGTCATAGCCGGTGCGCACTGGGACCTGCCCGAGCAGCGTCCAGCCGATCCTTCCGGCTGCATCCGCCGCCAGGAAATTCTGCACCGGCGCGCCGGCGCGATTCGCCGCGTCCAGCGCTTCTTCCAGCGTGCGAGCGTTCTCGAGCTCGATCATGCGCACATTGGTCGCACGCTCATGATGCGCGGTCCACGCCAGCGCGAGCGGCCGCCCTTCGGCGTCCTGGCGCACCACCGGGCCCCAGCGCGTCCATCTCGATTCGAGCGCGACCGGCTCGCCGCCTCGCACCTCGATGATCTCGCGGCGCAGCTCGAACGGCTCGGCGCCTTCCGCCACGAGATAGCGGTCTGGATCCTGCGGATCGGGCTCGACCACCACGAGATCGGTCCAGTCGCCATAGCTGTTGGTGAATCCCCAGGCGACCGCGCCGTTGCTGCCGGCGATCAGCAGCGGCAGACCAGGAAGCGTGACGCCGACAAGATCGAGCGGGCGCTCGGACTCCGCCTCGCGCGAGGGCTCCACGATGAGTCGCGCTCGATACCACACGTGCGGCAGACGCAATCCAAGGTGCATGTCATTGGCGAGCAGCGCCGCGCCGGCGCGCGTGTGAGAGCCGGCCACCGCCCAACTGTTGCTGCCGGCGAACTGTCTCTCCTGCAGAACGCCGGCGCGCGGCGCATGCAAGGCGGCGTGGCGCGCGGGGCCGGTGCGCAGATCGAGAATCTCGGGGCCTGGAACGGGCGGACTGCGCCAACCTGAGCCGATCACCGGGGCGTCCCACTCGGCGCCGAACGGGTGCAGAAACGCGAATAGCTCTGCGGGCAGCGCTGCGCGCAGCTGCGCGCGCGACAACTCCTGTTCGCCGCTCGAGTCATTGAGGCTCAGGTACATGGAGAAGGCGGCCAGCACCGAGTCTTCCGGCCGCCAGCGCCGCGGCTGCGAGCGCAGCACCAGATACTCCCACGGACGCGCGTCGGCCGCTTCCAGCGCGAAGTTCACCCCTGCAGCGTAGGCGTCCAGCAGTTCGCGATCGCCCTGTCCCGCAGCGTTCAGCACCGCCGCAGCAGTTCGGCGAAAGCCGTGGATGCGAAGCTTGCGGTCAGCATCGACAGCCTGCTCGCCAAGTAGTTGCGCCAGTTCGCCGGCGGCCGTACGGCGCAAGAGATCCATCTGGAAGAAGCGGTCCTGCCCGTGCGCAAAACCTGTAGCGAACGCCAGATCGCGGCGCGAGGCGGCGCGAACCGTCGGCGCGCCCTGCGCATCGCGCTCGATCCACGCTGGCTGCGCCAGTGCGGGCGCGACGATCTCACCGTCGATCTGGGGAAGACTGCCGCGCAGGACGAGGTAGGCGCCGCCTGCGAGCAGCAGCGATACGAGCAACGCGGCCGCGAGTGCGGTGACGGAGTAGCGGACGAAGCGCATGGGAGCGGTCAGGAGGACGACGCCTTCCGAGCTAGCGCCGACCGCCGATCGCCGAGCGCTGCCGCTCCCTACTCACGGACTTCGAGGATCTTCATGGCGTTGGTCTTGCCCGATACGCCCGACAGCTCGCCCTTGGTGAGGATGATGCGATCGCCGGGCTCGACCATGTTCAAGCGCAGCATCAACTTGAAGATATCCGCGTACAGGACCTGCGCATCGGTGTGCGTGATGTCGAAAGTCACCGGATAGACGCCGCGATAGAGCATCACGCGTCTGCGCGTCTCCTCGTGGCGCGTGAATGCGTAGATCGGAATGTCGGAGCGAATGCGCGACATCCACAGCGGGGTGGAGCCGGACTCGGTCAGCGCTACGATCGCTTTGACGTTCAGGTGATTCGCCGTATACATCACCGCCATGGCGATCGCCTCGTCGGTGCGCTCCGACATGCCGCGGTCGCTGCGTCGCGCCACGGTCGAATGCGTGGCTTCGTATTTCTCCGCCCCGAGAATGACCTGCGCCATCGCCTGCACGGCCTTCACGGGGTGTTTCCCCACGGCGCTTTCGCCGGAGAGCATCACCGCATCGGCGCCATCCATCACAGCGTTGGCCACGTCCGACACCTCGGCGCGCGTCGGCAGCGGGTTGTAGATCATTGATTCCATCATCTGAGTCGCCGTGATGGCGACCCGATTGCGGCGGCGGGTGGCTTCAATGATGTGCTTCTGCAGTCCCGTGAGCTCCGCATAGCCGACCTCGACGCCTAGATCGCCGCGCGCGACCATCACTGCATCGCTCGCCTGGATGATGCGTTCCAGGTTCACCAGCGCCTCGCTGCGCTCGATCTTCGCCACGAGATGTGCATGCCCGCCCTCCTTGCGCAGCAGATCGCGCGCCTCGTCGATATCGGCGCCGTCGCGCGCAAAGGACACGGCCAGGTAGTCGACGCCGAGATCTGCGGCCAATCGGATGTCGGAACGGTCCTTGTCGGTGAGCGCCCCGGCCGACAGCCCCCCACCCTGCTTGTTGATGCCCTTGTTGTCGGAAAGCTCCCCGCCCACCACCACGCGCGTCTCGATGCGCGGGCCGACTACGCGATCCACCTCCAGCACGATCTGTCCATCGTTGAGCAACAGGGTGTCGCCCGCCCGCACGTCGTTCGGCAGGTTCTTGTAGGCCACGCCGACTGCCGAGGCCGAGCCGCCGTGTGGATCGAGCGAGACGTCTAGCGCGAACGCATCGCCTTCGCTCAAAGTCACCGGCCCTTCGGCGAAGCGTTCGATGCGGATCTTGGGCCCCTGCAGGTCGCCCAACACAGCGACCCACTTGCCAACCTCTTCGGCCGCTTTGCGCACCATCTGTATGCGACGGGCGTGAGCGGCGGCGTCGCCGTGGGAAAAGTTCACCCGCACCACGTCTGCACCGGCGCGCAGCATCTGTGCGAGCACTTTGGGGTCGTCGGTGGCGGGACCGAGCGTCGTCACGATCTTGGTGCGTCGGAGCATGGGGTGTGCGAAGTGAGCAGCGAAATGACCAGTGACTTCGAACCAGGTGGAGCGCCCGCGCCCGAAGCGCCCCCGCGCTTCTCACCGGACCCGTCAGTCCGAAGCGGCTAGTCTAAGGAAGCTCGGATAAACCTACTACCCTGACGGTTCAAATCAAGGAACCGTCCGAAATGCACCGCGTTTCGAGCGCCTGGCGATCGCAGACACGGAGTACACCAGAGGTTCACTAAGGAAGCTCGGATAAACCTACTACCCTGACGGTTCAGATCAAGGAAACGTCCGAAATGCACCGCGTTGCGAGCGCTTGGCGATCGCAGATACGGAGTACATCAGAGGTTCACTAAGGAAGCTCGGATAAACCTACTACAGACACGGAGTAAACCAGAGGTTCTCTAATGCGCGACGCGCCGGGACCATACCTGGACGACGTCAGTTCTGAGAGTAATCGAGGCTGCGCCGGCTCATGGCTGGGCGACGCTGGCCGCCCGCTCTTCCAGAACCGCGACCGCAGGCAGCTTCTTGCCCTCGAGAAATTCGAGGAAGGCGCCGCCGCCCGTGGAGATGTATGAGATGTCGTCTTCGACGCGGTACTTCTCGATGGCCGCGAGCGTGTCGCCGCCGCCGGCGATCGAGAACGCGGAGCTGCGGGCGATCGCCTGTGCGAGGATGCGCGTGCCCTCGCCGAACTGGTCGAATTCGAACACCCCAACCGGCCCGTTCCACACGATCGTGCCAGCGTCCGCGCACAAGCGCGCGAAGCGCTCCGCCGTATCCGGACCGATATCCAGGATCATCTCGTCCTGCGCCACCTCACTGACGGGTTTAACGTCGGCTTCGGCGCTCGCCGAGAACTCCGTCGCCACCACCACGTCCGTGGGCAAAGGAATCTCGACGTTGAGCTCCGCGGAGCGCTTCAGCAGCCCTTTGGCGATGTCGATCATCTCCTTCTCGGCCAGCGACTTGCCGATGTTGCATCCTTGAGCGGCGAGGAACGTGTTGGCGATGCCGCCGCCGACGATCAGCTTGTCGACCTTCGTGAGTAGCTGCTCCAGCACCATCAGCTTGGTGGAGACTTTCGAGCCCGCCACGATCGCGATCATCGGGCGCTTGGGTTTTTCCAGCGCCGTCTCGAGTGCGATCAGCTCGTTCATCAGGAGCGGACCGGCGCAGGCGACCTTGGCGAAGCGCGCCACGCCATGCGTGCTCGCCTCGGCGCGGTGCGCAGTGCCGAACGCGTCCATCACGAACACATCGCACAGCGCCGCCATTTTGCGCGCCAGATCCTCCTGGTCTTTCTTCTCACCCTTGTTGAACCGCACGTTCTCGAGCAGCACGACCTCGCCGGGTTCACATTCGACGCCGTCCAGCCAATCCTTGGCGAAGCGCACCTTGTAGCCCAGCAACTCCGAGAGGCGCTGCGCCACCGGGGCGAGCGAGAACTCCTCGTCGTAGACGCCCTCCTCCGGACGGCCGAGGTGCGACATGAGCAGCACGCGCGCGCCGGCCGCTTTCGCCGCCTGTATCGTCGGCAAAGCAGCGCGGATACGCGCATCGCTGGTCACCGCGCCTCCTTGCAGCGGCACGTTGAGATCCTCGCGGATCAAGACGCGCAGGTCGCGCAGATCGAGGTCGGTCATCCGCAGAATAGCCATCGCTTCACGCTCCAGAACGCCGCGAGCTTGCGCTCGCTGTGGGCCGGCCGCCCGCAGGCGCCGGCCGGGAGTCACAGCGCCGGCAGACCTGCCTACCGGCGCGAGGCCCGCCCGCCGACCTCGTCAGCCTGCTTTCGACCAGGCGAGCGCCGTGTCGAGCATGCGGTTCGAAAAGCCCCACTCGTTGTCGTACCAGGCGCAAGCCTTGACCATCGTGCCGTCGATGACTTTGGTCAGGGTGGCGTCGTATGTAGAAGAGTGCGGGTCGTGATTGAAGTCGATCGACACCAGCGGCCCGTCGGAGTACGCGAGCACGCCCTTGAGCGCGCCGCCTGCGGCTTCCTTCATGGCTTTGTCGATCTCCTCGACGCTCGTGGGGCGCTTGGCGATGAAGCTCAAGTCGACCATCGAGACGTTGATCGTGGGCACGCGCACGGCGAAACCGTCGAGCTTGCCGTTGAGCTCGGGGAGCACCAAGCCGACCGCCGAAGCAGCGCCCGTCTTGGTGGGAATCATGGACATGGTCGCCGAGCGCGCCCGGCGCAGATCCTTGTGATAGACGTCGGTCAGCACCTGGTCGTTGGTGTACGCGTGAATGGTGGTCATCACGCCCGAGACGATGCCGATCTTCTCGTGCAGCACCTTGGCGAGCGGCGCCAGGCAGTTCGTGGTGCACGAAGCGTTCGACACGACGGTGTAGCTGGACTTCAGCACGCCGTGGTTCACGCCATAAACGATCGTCGCGTCCACGTCGCCGCCGCCCGGCGCCGAGATCAGGACCTTTTTGGCGCCGCCCTGCAAATGCGCGCTGGCTTTCGCTTTGCTGGCGAACAGGCCGGTGCACTCGAATACGATGTCCACGCCGAGATCGCCCCAGGGCAGCTTGGCGGGATCGCGCTCGGCGAACACCCGGATCCGGTCCCCATTGACGATCATCGAGTCGCCTTCGACCTGGACGTCGCCCGGGAATTTGCCGTGCGCTGTGTCATACCGCGTCAGGTGCGCGTTGGTCTGCGCATCGCCCAGGTCGTTCAGCGCGACGATCTGGATATCTTTCTGACGGTTCGCCTCGTAAACCGCACGCAGCACGTTGCGACCGATTCGGCCGTAACCGTTGATTCCGACTTTGATGGGCATGACCTGATCCTCTACTACTCCAGTCCTCTACTGTGTTCGAACTCGATTCAGCAGCTCTTCGGCCACGGTCGTCACATGATCGACGGTGAAGCCGAAATGCCTGAACAGATCCTTCGCCGTTCCCGACGCGCCGAAACCGCGCATCCCGATCAGCGCGCCGCGGCTGCCGACGTAGCGCGCCCACAGGTCCGGCGCAGCCGCTTCGATGGCTATGCGCGCCTCGACGGACGACGGCAGCACCTGCTCGCGCCAAGCCTCATCCTGCGCATCGAACACGTGCGTACAAGGCATCGACACTACACGCACACGCCGACCTTTTTGTTGCAACGCCTGCGCAGCTTCCACGGCCAGCGCCACCTCCGAGCCCGTGGCTATCAGAATCAGCTCGGGCGCGCCCTCGCAGTCCCTGAGCACATAGCCGCCGCGTCGAATGGCTGCGAGCTGTTCGTCGCTGCGCGCCTGCGGCGGCAGCGCCTGGCGCGTGAGCGCCAGACATGTCGGCCCGTCGGCGCGCTCGATCGCGTCGGCCCAGGCGACGGCGGTCTCAGCGGCGTCGCAGGGACGCCAGAGCGTCATCTGCGGAATCAGGCGCAGGCTCGGCAGATGCTCGACTGGCTGGTGCGTCGGCCCGTCCTCGCCCAAACCAATGGAGTCATGCGTCAGGACGTAGATGACGCGCTGCTTCATCAGCGCCGACATGCGCAGCGCGTTGCGGGCGTAATCGGAGAACACCAGGAACGTGCCGCCGTACGGAATGAAGCCGCCGTGCAGCGCCACGCCGTTCATGATCGCCGCCATGCCGAATTCGCGCACGCCGTAGTGCAGGTAATCGCCGGATGCGTCCTGCGCGCTCAGCGCCCGCGAATCTTTCCTGTTGGTATTGTTCGATCCAGTCAGGTCCGCGGAACCGCCGAACAGCTCGGGCAGCGCCGGCCCGTAAGCGTTGAGCGACTGCTGGGAACACTGGCGCGTGGCGAGCGCCTTCTCACCCCGGGCGGCCTGTGCGATGTGGCCGCTCGCCACATTCGCCCATTCTTCCGGCAGGGCGCCGCGCATGCGCCGCTCGAACTCGGCGGCCAGCTGCGGATATTCGCCGCGATAGGCGCTGAACAGCTCGTTCCAGGCGCGCTCTCGCTCGCCGCCCCGCTCACGTGCGTCCCAGCCGCGGCGAATCTCCTGCGGAATGACGAAGGGCTCGTACGGCCAATCGAGCTGTTTGCGCGCCGCGGCGACTTCCTCCTCGCCCAACGCCGCGCCGTGAGTCGCCTCCGTGCCCTGCTTGTTGGGCGCGCCGCAACCGATGATCGTCTTGCAGCAGATCAGGCTGGGCCGCGCCGTCTGCGCTTTGGCGGCGACGATCGCCGCCTGGATGGCCTCGGGATCATGCCCGTCAACGTCGGCGATCACGTGCCAGCCGTAAGCTTCGAAACGCCGCGGCGTGTCATCGGTGAACCAGCCCTGCACGCGGCCGTCGATCGAGATGCCGTTGTCATCGTAGAAGCCGATGAGCTTGCCGAGCCCGAGCGTACCGGCGAGCGAGCAAGCCTCGTGTGAAACGCCCTCCATCAGGCAGCCATCTCCCAGGAACACCCACGTGTGGTGATCGACGAGGTTGTAGCCGGGGCGGTTGAATCTGGCCGCGAGCATCTTCTCCGCGAGCGCCATACCTACTGCATTCGCCAATCCCTGACCGAGCGGGCCGGTCGTAGTCTCCACACCGTGCTGCGGATCGTGCTCGGGATGCCCGGGCGTGTGCGAGCCGAGCTGGCGAAACGCCTTCAGCTGCTCCATCGAGAGGGGATACCCGGAGAGGTGCAGCAGCGCGTACAGCAGCATCGAACCATGACCGTTCGAGACCACGAAGCGGTCGCGATCGACCCACAGCGGATTCGCCGGGTTGTGCCGCAGGTGATCGTTCCAGAGCACCTCCGCGATGTCGGCCATGCCCATCGGCATGCCGGGGTGGCCGGAGTTCGCCTTTTGCACCGCGTCCATCGCCAGGGCCCGGATTGCGTTGGCGAGCTGACGGCGCGGTGTCGACATGAGCGGGTGATCCGGAAGAAGCGATGGAAGGGCGCGCATTTTGGACCAGCGGCGAGGCGGGGGCAACGAAGGCTGGGGGAAGTGATAGTGGCCAGTCACCGTCGCTGGCCCAGGGGACGTCACTCGAAAGTGCAGACAGACCCGAACGTCCGCGCCAGCAGCGGCGTAAGCAGAGGCCGCCTCGCGTGGCCTGTCGCCGGTCCCACGTCGCGCCTCTGTCGCCGAATGGAACCAGCTTCGCCTGCCGGCGTTTTTGCGCCAAGCTGTCAGCTCGCGCTGCGGACTGAGACCGAGCGCAAAGAATCCGGCGACGCCGCCTCGAAGCGGCCGGGTGATTAGACGCCGGTCACTATTTCACTCGCAGGCCGTTGCTAGCATCGCGCCCATCTTCGTGCGGCGGCGCCGTCCTGCGGCGTTCGGCAGGCGACGACTCTGAACCTCCATTCAGTGGGGAAGTCTTCACACACATGCAGTCGATTCGCCTCATCCAGTTCAGCGACACGCATCTGTTCGGCGATGCCGGTGGGCGCCTGCGCGGCGTAGCGAGTCTGCCGGCGCTGCAAGCCGCCGTGAGCGATGCGCACCGTCGCGGCCATCAAGCGGACGCCGTGCTGCTGACCGGCGACCTGGTGCAGGATGATCCGGAGGGCTACCGCTGGATCCGGCGGGTGTTCGGCGCTTCGCGCGCGCCCGTGCTGTGCACGCCCGGCAATCACGATCTGCCCGACCACATGCGCGCGGCGCTCGCCGAACCGCCCTTCACCATTGGCGGCGCGGTGGAGCTCGGCCGCTGGCTGGTGGTGATGCTCGACTCGTGGGCGCCGAATCAGGCCGGCGGACGACTCGGCGCAGAACAGATCGCGCAGCTGAGCGAAACCCTTCGCGCCTGCCGCGACCGCCACGCGCTCGTCTGCCTGCACCATCATCCCATCCCGATGCGCAGCGGTTGGCTGGATCAGGTTGGCCTGAGCGACGCCGACGATTTCCTGGCGGTGGTGCGCGAGCATCCGCACGTGCGGGGCGTGTTGTGGGGCCACGTGCACCAGTCGCTCGACAGCTTCATGGACGGCGTGCGCTTCATGGCCACCCCAGCCACCTGCGCACAGTTCCTGCCCGGGAGTGACTATTTCGCTATCGACGCACGCCCGCCGGGATATCGCGTGCTCGAGCTGTCGCCGGACGGCAGCATCGCTACCGAAGTGTGCTGGCTCGAGAGCTACGCCGAACGAAGCGTCGCCTGAGGAGCCTCTGATTTGCTCGGTGCCTGCGGCCGCCAGGCGCTCGAAACACCACGCATTTCAAACATTTCCTTGGCCCGAACCGCCAGGGTGGTAAGTTAATCCGAGCTTCCCTGAGGCTTTAACGGATGCCCGTCATACGCCGACTCGCTGTCTCGCTGCTCGCGGCGCTCGCGGCGCTCGCGGTCTGCGCTCCCGCCCACAGCACGGACGCTCCCGCCGCAAGCGAAACTCGCCAACCCGTCTGGTCGATTCAGGGTGAGCGCAACACGGTCTGGCTGTTCGGCTCCGTGCACTTCCTGAGCCCCGAGGAGCAACTGCCGCCCGCCGCGCTGCGCGCCTACGAGGAGGCCGAGTCGCTGCTCATGGAAATCGACATGGACGATCTGGACGCCGCACAGATGCAGCAAGCCACGTTCGAGCTCGGCGTGCTGCCGCCCGATGAATCGCTCGAGCAGCAGCTCGGCCCCGAGACTTACGCGCGCGTGGCGGCGAAAGCCCGCGAAATCGGAGTCGATCCGAACGTACTGAACCGCTTGCGCCCGTGGCTGGCGGGCGTGACGCTCGTGCAGATTCACCTGGTTCGGATGGGGCTCGATCCGAGTTCCGGCGTCGAACAGCGCCTGACCGCGCGAGCGATCAAAGACGGCAAGCCGATAGAAGGTATCGAGACGCTGCGCGAGCAGCTCAACATGCTGGCTGCGCTTCCGGACGCGCAGCAGCAGGAATTTCTCATGTACAGCGTCGACGATGTCGACCGCGCCGCTCGCGAAGTCGACGCGATGCTCGCGGCGTGGCGCAACGGCGACGCCCAGGCGCTCGCCGAGTTGCTCAGCGAAGGCTTCGAGAAGTACCCCGATCTATATCGCCCGCTCACGACCGAGCGCAATCGCCGCTGGACCCCCACGATCGAAGGACTGCTGGACGACGAACAGGACTACCTGGTGGTGGTCGGCGCGCTGCACCTGGTGGGCGAGGACAGCGTGATCGATCTGTTGCAGCGCAAGGGGTATTCAGTGCGCCAGCACTGACTTGGAAGCGGATAGCGGATAGCGGATAGTTGAGAATGCTCCGCCTCTTCTAGACGGCCGCAGCGTCTTCCTGACTAGCCGCTATCTACTATCCGCTATCTAGTATCCGCTTCCCCTATAATGCCGCCCCTTTCCGGTCCGCTCCCCCGGCATCCAGTCTTCAATGAAAGCCTACATGTGCGTGATCTGCGGCCACATCTACGAAGAAGAGAAGGGAGATCCGAACTCCGGCATCGCGCCGGGCACCCGTTGGGAAGATGTGCCGCTCTCGTGGCGATGCCCGGACTGCGGCGCGGGCAAGGAAGATTTCGAGATGGTGGAGATCTGAAGAGAGAAGCGGCTGCTTCGTTAGAGGGGCCCGCAGCGTTTTTCTGACTATCCGCTATCCGCTATCCGCTATCCGCTTCTCCCTCTAGACTTGCGCCACCGTTCGACTGGAGTCGCCCAGTGACCCGCTATGCCGAGGCCAGCCGCTACATTCCCGGCGGCGTGAACTCACCCGTGCGTGCTTTCCGGGCCGTGGGTGGAGAGCCCGTGTTCATCGAGCGCGCGAGCGGCGCGCGCATCGTCGACGCCGACCAGCGCAGCTACATCGATTACGTCGGCTCCTGGGGCCCAATGGTTGTCGGCCACGCCCATCCGCAGGTGGTTCGGGCGGTGCAAGAGCGCGCTGCGCTGGGGCTGTCGTTCGGCGCGCCGACCGAGATCGAGACGCAGCTCGCTCGCAGAATCTGCGAGCTCATGCCGTCCATCGAGCTGGTGCGCATGGTCAGTTCCGGGACAGAAGCCACGATGAGCGCGATTCGTCTCGCGCGCGGCTACACCGGACGCGACAAGATCGTGAAGTTCGAGGGTTGCTATCACGGACACAGCGATTCACTGCTCGTGAAGGCAGGCTCAGGCGCCTTGACCTTTGGCGCCCCGACATCGCCCGGCGTGCCGAAAGAGCTCGCAGCGCACACCATTACGCTCGCCTACAACGACATCACGCAGCTGCAGCAGATCTTCGACGAGATCGGCGAGCAGATCGCCTGCATCATCGTCGAGCCGATCGCCGGCAACATGAACTGCGTGCCCCCCATCCCGGGCTTCCTGGAAGCGTTGCGCGCGGTATGCGACCGCAGCGGCGCCGTGCTGATCTTCGACGAAGTCATGACCGGCTTCCGCGTAGCGCTCGGCGGTGCGCAGCAACTCTATGGCGTGCGGCCCGATCTCACCACGCTCGGCAAGATCGTCGGCGGCGGCATGCCGGTCGGCGCGTTCGGCGGACGGCGGGAGATCATGGAGAACATCGCGCCGCTCGGCCCGGTGTACCAGGCTGGCACACTCTCCGGAAATCCGGTCGCCATGGCCGCGGGACTGGCGACCCTGGAGCTGATCGACCGGCCAGACTTCCACGCGAGTCTCGAAAAGCGCACGCAGCAACTCGTCGAAGGGCTGAGCGCCGCGGCGCGCGCCGCCGGCGTCCCGATGAGCACCAATCACGTCTGCGGCATGTTCGGGCTGTTCTTCACGGACAAGTCGCCGGTCCGCTACTTCCACGAGGTGACGGCCTGCGACGTGCAGCGCTTCAATCGATTCTTCCACGCCATGCTCGAAGAAGGCGTGTATCTCGCGCCGTCGGCTTTCGAAGCGGGCTTCGTGTCGGCGGCGCACGGCGAGGCGGAGATCGAAGAGACGGTCGCCGCGGCGCGCCGGGCGCTCGCGAAGGTTGCGAGCGCGAAGGCATGAAACAGGCTGCGACGGCTGTCTCGACCCTCGGGAGCTGCGCGGCGTGAGAAACGCCGGTGCGCTCACTCGCGCAGCGCGCCAGCGCAGCAAGTCATTGTTCCAGGCGCGGCGCCCTCGTTGATCGCGACCATATGCGCGCCTTCCTGCTGTTCGTCGGATTACTCGCGGCCGCACTGATCGTCGCAGCCGCCCTGACCTATCCCGCCTGGCTGCTCGTCAGCGCCATCTCGGTCGAGCCCGTCCACCGCGTGATGAATCGTGTAGCGATGCTGCTCGCGCTGATCGGACTGATCTATCTCACACGCCGTCTCGGCCTGTCGAGCCGTGCAGCCATGGGCTACGGTCTGCCGAGGCGAGAATTCCTGCGCCAGCTCGCCATCGGCTGGCTCTGCGGCGCCGCACTGATGATCCCGCTCGCAGCCCTGCTGCTCGGCCTCGACGTCCGGCAGCCGAAACCTGCGCTCGACGAGAGCCTGTTCGCGCTGTTTGCAGGAGGCGTGATCGCCGGTTTCGCGGTGGCGTTCATCGAGGAGACGTTCTTCCGCGGCGTGCTGTATACGGCGGTAGCACGCACTTCGAGCGTCGCCGCCGCCATCGTTGCGCCCAGTCTGCTGTACGCCGCCCTGCATTTCCTCGGCGGCCGGTTGCGAACGCCGGCCGATGAAGTGTCGTGGGCGCACGGATTCGCCGTCCTCGCCAAGCTGTTCGAGCGTTACGTCGAGCCGCTGACGTTCATCGACTCGTTTCTCGCGCTCGTCATGCTGGGAGTGCTGCTGTCGCTCGTACGACAGCGTACTGGCGCCATTGCAGGTTGCATCGGATTGCACGCTGCGGGCGTTTGCGCCATCGCTGTGCTGCGCGGCGCCACCTTCGTGGATCACAGCGATGCGCAGGCGGGTCTGGTGGGGGCTTACGACGGCGTGATCGGCTGGGCGGCGCTCGTCTGGTTCGCGGCTATCGGCGTGATCTACATGCGCATGAGCAGGGACTCCGGCGCATCGGCCGCGGGGCGGGAGTCGGCGACGCCCAAGTAAGCGTCGATCAAGCCCGCGATCCACCGAGCGACGATGGAAGCGCCCTGATGGCGCTTGCTCGGCGTTCACTAAGGAAGCTCTGATTTTAGCCCACTACCCTGACGGCTCAACCCACGAAGCGCTCGCAATGCGCGCCGTTTCGAGCGCGTCGATCTCGCAGAACCAGAGTAGATCCGACGTTCCTTAGGCGGGCTTGATCTTGATCCGCTGGTTAAGAAACTCCAGCCGCTCGAGCGCATCGCGGATCTCGAGACATCGCTGGCGGTCTTCGAGCGGCAGCGGCAACATCTCCGCCAGTCGCATGCCGATCCAAGATGCGTCGTCGTACTCGGGCTGCAGGTCGCCATACACGGCCGCGAGCTGCGGAAAGGCGCGACGCGCCAGCTCGGCCAGCAATTCGTACTCCGGCGGCGCCGCGACGCTCGCCTCCTGCTCGAGCCATTCGACGGCCGCGACGTTCAAGCGATCGGACTGCAGCTGCACGTCCATGATCTCGAATCGGGCGCCGCCGCGCGCCGTGACGCCGAGCAGGCCGTCGCTCAGGCGGTCGAAATCAACGATCCGGGCCAGCGTGCCGATGCACGCAGTTCGGGCCTCGCCGCCGGCCTCCACGCCTTCGACGATCATCGCCACGCCGAAGCCGCTGTCCTCACGCATGCAGCGGCCGATCATGTCGAGGTAGCGGGGCTCGAAGATCCGCAGGCGCAACGGACCGCCCGGAAAAAGCACCGCGTTGAGGGGAAAGAGCGGGATACGGCGGGCGTCGCCCGACGGAGCATTCATCGTGGAAGTCTTGACGGCGGGCGCCGCCCCGGAGTTCCGCCTGCCTGCCGCGGCTCAGCCCAGCGCGGCTGTCTCCGCCCGCATTCGCAGGCGTTCGAGGAGCTTGCCATGCACGCCGCCGAACCCGCCGTTGGACATGATCAGGACGTGGTCGCCCGGAAGGAGATGCGCATCGAGCTCCGCAATCAGTGCATCGACGTCGCGCGTCACGCGCGCCCGTTCGCGCAGGCTGGCGACTGCGTCAGCCACATCCCAATCGACGCCGGGCCCCTGATACAGCCAGACGCGATCGGCGCCCTGCAGCGAACCGGCCAGCGCCTCGCGATGGGTTCCGAGCTTCATCGTGTTTGAGCGGGGTTCGAGCACGGCGATCAAACGCGAGTCGCCGATGCGCGTGCGCAGTCCATCGATCGTCGCTTTCACAGCCGTGGGGTGGTGAGCGAAATCGTCGTACACGGTGACGCCCGCGATCACGCCGCGCACTTCCATGCGCCGCTTGACGCCGCGGAATTCCCGCAAAGCACGCGCCGCGGTCGCCAGATCCACGCCGGCATGCCGGGCCGCGAGCATCGCGGCGAGCGCATTCTCGGCGTTGTGCCGCCCAGGCATGGACCACTCCACGTCGATCGCCCGGCGCCCGCGTTCCAACACGGTAAAGCTCGTGTAATCGCCGCCGTCCGGGGCGACGGGCCGCCACACGACTTCGCTGCTTTCGGTCGCGCCGAAGCGCTCCACCGGCGTCCAGCACCCCATGTCGAGCACTTCCATGACATTCGCGTCCGATGCATTGGCGACCACCAGTCCATTGCGCGGAACCATGCGCAGCAGATGATGGAACTGGCGCTGGATAGATGCGACGTCGGGATAGATGTCCGCGTGATCGTGCTCTAGATTGTTCAGCACGGTCGTGCGCGGCCGGTAATGCACGAACTTGGCGCGCTTATCGAAGAAGGCGGTGTCGTACTCGTCTGCTTCGACTACGAAGCAGCGGCCGCTCCCTAGTCGCGCAGTCACGTCGAAGTTGCCGGGTGCGCCGCCGATCAGGAAACCTGGATCCAGCCCGGCGTAGTCCAGGATCCACGCAAGAATGCTCGACGTGGTCGTCTTGCCATGCGTGCCGGCCACAGCGAGCGTCCAGCGTCCGGCGAGCACGCATTGCGCCAGCCACTCGGGCCCGGAGGTGTAGGGAATATCGCTCTCGAGCAGCGCTTCCACCAGCGGATTACCGCGGCTCATCACGTTGCCGACCACGACCACGTCGGGATTCAGCCGCAATTGCTCGGGCTCGTAACCTTCGATGATGTCCACGCCGAGCGCCGCCAGCTGATCGGACATCGGCGGATAGACGTTGCGGTCCGAGCCCGTGACCTTGTGACCGGCCGCACGCGCCAGCGCCGCGACGCCGCCCATGAACGTGCCGCAGACGCCGAGGATGTGGATGTGCATGGCTGAGACTGGAAGCGGTTAGCGGTTAGCGGTTAGCGGTTAGCGGTTGGTTCAGAAAATTCTGCCGAACAGGGCGTCATCGTTGGCTCAAACATCAACGGCGGCTCCTCTTGACTAACCGCCAACCGCCAACCGCTAACCGCTTCATACGCTGACCGCTTCATAATCGGTCCAGCACCAGCCGCGCGACGGCGTCCGTCGAGTACACGATCGCGACGGTAAGGGCCATGCCGGTGACCAGCCCGCGGTCGAGCGCATGCATGAAGATTCGGCCCATGACCAGCGCGATGATCACGAAGCGCACCAGCAGCCAGTTGCTCGCAAGCGCATCGTCCAACCCGAGCGCGAGCTGCACGGCGCGCATCATCATATCCAGCAGCGTGATCAGCACGCCCACTCCGAGCGTCGCCGTGATCGTCTGGGTGAAGCGCTGCCGCCGGCCGAAGAACGCGAGCACCGCCCATAGCCACAGGCCGATCATCAGCACATCGACGATGATGAACATCACCGCCGTCGAGGCGCGCAGGTCGAACATCTTGACGGCCACGAACCCGGCCGCCATGTAGGCGGCGAGCACCAAGATCGCGAGCGTGCGCGAAGCCGGCAGGTCCTGCGGCCCCTTACGCCACAAAGCGATCTCCAAGAACGTCTGCAGAAATCTCAGCATGAGAGCGGAATGCGTAACGAAGAACCCGGGACTGACCGCGCGCAGGACGGCCCCGGGCGCCGCATAATGCCCCGCACGCGAGCCGCAGGCGTGCAAGCGCCTCGGGGCGAGCCCGGCGCGACCGGATTTCCATCGACGGGCGAGGCCCGAGGGATTGTAACGCACACGACATGCAGCCCGCGCTTTCAGTCACCACGTCCACAGAACTTGCACACGCGCTCGAACGCCTGGGCGGCCAAGATTTCATCGCACTCGACACCGAGTTTCTGCGGGAGAGCACTTACTTTCCCAAACTGTGCCTGATTCAAGCGGCTACGCTGGAATGCTGCGTGCTGATCGACCCGCTCACGGTGCACGATCTCGATCCGCTGTGGGTATTTCTCGCCGGACGCGATCGCACGAAAGTCCTGCACGCCGCTCGTCAGGACCTGGAAGTGCTGGGCGGCGCACTCGGCGAGCGCGCTCCGCCGGGGCCGATCTTCGACACGCAGATCGCCGGAGCGCTGCTCGGCCTGCCGGCGCAGGCCGGCTACGCCGCGCTCGTGGCGGCGAGGCTCGGGCGTACGCTCCAGAAAGATCACACACGCACCGACTGGAGCCGCCGCCCGCTGAGTGCGGAACAGCTGCAGTACGCGGCGGACGACGTGCGCTATCTGGCTCCGCTCTTCATAGATCTGCGCGACGCCCTCAGCGCTGCGGGACGACTGGAATGGCTCTATGAAGAGACCCGCGAGCTCGAACAGCCCGGCCTGCATCGGGTGGATCCGCAGAGCGCCTGGAAGCGCCTGAAAGGTCTTGAACGTCTGCAGCCGGCGCAGCGAGCCACGGCGAAGCTGCTCGCGCAATGGCGCGAAACAGTCGCCATGACCGCCGACAAACCGCGCGGCTGGATACTCTCGGACGAAGCGCTGCGCGAGCTTTCCGAACGGCTTCCCTCGAGCGCGCATGAGCTCGAACGCATCCGCGGGCTGCCGGCGGGCGTCGTCCGCCGCCGCGGCCAGGAACTGCTCGAGCTGATCGAGCGCGGGCGTGAGCTGGCGTCCGATGAAGCAGCCACGTTCACGCCGCCGCGTCCAGAGCCCCAACAACTCGCGCGCGTGACGAAGATGATGGCCGTCGTACGCGCGCAAGCGGCCGAGCTGGGGATCAGCCCGGAGCTGCTCGCGACGCGTCGCGACGTGGAGCAGCTCGTGTTCTCGGGCCGCACTCGGCGCCTGATGAATGGCTGGCGCCGCTCGATCATCGGCGAACGGCTGGTCGATCTGGCCGGCGTGTAGCTCGCAGCGCGCAGGGCCGCCGGTCGGCAGGCGCCGGGTTCGCCGGCCCGTCTACATCCCGACGCATTGGCGCCGGAGGTGCGCGGGCCGCCGTCCGTGAACCCGGTCTGGACTACTTCTTGCGCGCCGGCGGCTTGCCGCCGCGAGTCGTGCGGCGGTTCGCAAGCGCCGACTTGCCGGCGCCGCGCCGCTGCGCGCTGCGCGTGGTCGCCGCACTGACCCTGGCGCCCTTCCTGCTGGCCGCCCTGCGCGTCGACTTGGCCGCGCTCTTGCCGGCTGCAGTCTGGCGGCGCCGTGCACCGCTCGAGCGGCGAGTGGAAACCTTGGCGGCCGCCTTCTTTCTGGCCGGCGACGTCTTGCTGGCCGAATTTTTCCCGGCTGTCTTCTTGGCGGTCTTCTTGGGGCTCTTCTTTGCAGCCTTGCGCGCAGCGCCGTCGGAAGACTTGCTCGCCGTCTTGGCGGATCGGGCGGGTCTGGTCTTGTTCTTGCCAGCCGATGCAGCGGCGCCGGACTTCTTCACGGGGGCGCGCCGCGTCTTGTTCTTGGCCGCGCCCGAGCGGCTCACCCGAACCTTGGAAGCCGGAACCTGCTTGGCGAGCGCCGCCGCCTCCATGCGTTCGAACACCTCGTCGAGTTCTCCCTCGCCCGCCACGACCCGCAGCAAGCCCAGCGAGGAGTAGTGCTCCACGAGCGGCCGCGTCTGCTGTTCGTACACCTCGAGGCGCTTGGCGATCACTTCCTCGTTGTCGTCGGGCCGCTGGTAGAGCTCCGCGCCGTCGCGCGCACAGGTCGTCACGCCCGGCGGCAACGAGTGCACGTTGTAGACAGCGCCGCACTTCGGGCAAATGCGCCGGCCGGCCAGCCGCTGTATCAGCGTTTCCCGGCGCACGTCGAGCAGCAGCACTGCTTCGAGGGGTTGACCGAGTTCGTCCAGCAGGCGGCTCAGCGCGCCCGCCTGATCGATGTTGCGGGGGAAACCATCCAGGATGAAGCCCTGCGCAGCGTCCGGACGACTGAGCCGGTCGCGAATCAATCCGAGCACGATGTCATCGGAGACCAGCTGACCGGCGTCCATCACCTTCTTGGCCTTCAGGCCAAGCGGCGTGCCGCGCGCCACGGCGTCGCGCAGTAGATCTCCCGAAGACACCTGGGGCGCGCCGTACTTGGCCTGCAGGCGCTGCGCCTGCGTCCCCTTCCCAGACCCGGGCGCCCCGAGCAACACGATCCGCATCATTTTCGTTCCGACCTCCCGAAAAGCGAGGCGCTACCCTACAGAAAAGGAGGCTCGCTGGGTACTGGCCGCGCTGTCGGCGCTCCTGCCGCGCGCCGCGGCGCCAGCGGGACGAGGCGCGCCTGCCCGGCGGCGTGAACATCAACCCCTCTCCGGCCGTCGCCGAAGGCGGGCGCCGGTGCGGCGCTCGCTGGGCTATCCTTCGCAACCAGAGCAGCCATTCGGGTCGCGAGCCTATGCCAAAGTCCAAGCCGAGAAACGCACTGTACGCACAGTCCGGCGGCGTGACCGCGGTAATCAACGCATCCGCCTGCGGCGTCATCGAAACCTGCCGACGCAACAAGGCGAAGATCGGCAAGGTGTTCGCGGGGCGCCATGGTGTGGTCGGCGTGCTGCAGGAAGACCTCATCGATGTGGGCAAGGAGTCCGCGGCTGCGATCCGCGCGCTGCGCCACACGCCCTCGGGAGCGTTCGGCTCGGCGCGCTACAAGCTCAAGAAGTTCGAGGATGATCCTGCGCAGTACGAGCGCCTGATCGAGGTCTTCCAAGCGCACGACATCGGCTACTTCTTCTACAACGGCGGCGGCGACTCGGCCGACACCTGCCTGAAGATCTCGCAGCTGGCCGACAAGCTCGGCTATCCGATCCAGGCGATTCACGTGCCGAAGACGGTCGACAACGACCTGCCGATCACCGATTGCTGCCCCGGCTTCGGCTCGGTGGCGAAGTACGTCGCAGTGTCGATCCGCGAAGCCGGATTCGACGTCGCGTCCATGGCGAAGACGTCCACGAAGGTCTTCATCCTGGAGGTCATGGGCAGGCATGCGGGCTGGATCGCGGCGGCGGGCGGGCTTGCCGCCGAGAAGGCCGGCGACGCTCCCCACGTGATCCTCTTCCCGGAGATCGCCTTCGACGAAGACAAGTTCTGCGCGCGCGTGCAACAGTGCGTAGAGCGGTACGGCTACTGCGCCATCGTGGTCTCCGAAGGCGTGCGCGACGCACAGGGCAAGTTCCTGTCCGATGCGGGTCTGCGCGATGCGTTCGGGCACGCCCAACTCGGCGGCGTCGCCCCCGTCATCGCGCAACTCATAAAGACGAAGCTGGGCTACAAGCATCACTGGGCGGTCGCCGACTACCTGCAGCGCGCCGCTCGTCACATCGCCTCCAAGGTCGACGTCGAGCAGGCCTACGCGGTCGGCAAGGCGGCCGTGGAGCTGGCGCTCAAGGGCCACAACTCAGTGATGGCGACGATCGTGCGGGTCGCCGACCGGCCTTATCGCTGGAAAATCGGCGCGGCCCGCCTGGAAGACGTCGCCAACAAGGAAAAAATGCTGCCGCGGGACTACATCACTGCGGACGGCATGCACATTACGAACAAGGCCCGGCGCTACCTGCAGCCGCTCATCAAGGGCGAGGATTACCCACCCTACAAGGACGGCCTGCCGCAGTACGTCACCCTGAAGAACATGCCCGTACGCAAGAAGCTCAGCACAACCTTCGTGGTATAGTCTCGCGCCTTTTTTCGGGGATGCGCTCCCGACACCCGTCCTGAAGCACGGCGACGGCGCGCACCTTCCTGCGCTGCGGGCGTTCCGACGACCGCGGCGACTAAAGAAACGTTTTCGAAAAGCAAACCCGCAAGGGGAGGAAAAGCTTCATGTCCACTGATGTCGCGCTGTGGCTCGCGATCGGCGCCGGCGTACTCGCCGTACTCTACGGATTGCTCGCTTTCGGCTGGATCAACAAACAGCCGGCCGGCAGCGAGCGCATGCAGGAAATCGCCGCCGCCATCCAGGCTGGCGCCAAGGCCTATCTGAACCGACAGTATTCCACGATCGCCGTAGTCGGCGTGGTGCTCTTCGCAGTGCTCGGCTTCGCACTTGATTGGGCGACCGCGGGCGGCTTCGCCGTCGGCGCGGTGTTTTCCGGCCTGGCGGGTTTCATCGGCATGAACGTCGCGGTGCGCGCCAACGTACGCACCGCACACGCCGCGAGCATCGGCCTCAACCCCGCGCTGGCGGTCGCTTTCCGCGGCGGCGCCATCACCGGCATGCTGGTCGTCGGCCTCGGCCTGCTGGGCGTCGCCGGCTACTTCGCCGTCCTGGGCGCAACCCGTGAGGCGCTGCACGCGCTGGTCGGCTTGGCGTTCGGCGGCTCGCTCATTTCGATTTTCGCGCGACTGGGCGGCGGCATCTTCACCAAGGGCGCGGACGTGGGCGCCGACCTGGTGGGCAAGGTTGAAGCCGGCATTCCCGAAGACGATCCGCGCAACCCGGCGGTGATCGCCGACAACGTCGGCGACAACGTCGGCGACTGCGCCGGCATGGCGGCCGACCTGTTCGAGACGTACGCCGTCACCGTCGTCGCCACGATGGTGCTCGGCGGCCTGCTGTTCACGGCCGCGGACGGTGGTTTCGACGTGCGTTACGTGCTCTATCCGCTGGTGCTCGGCGCCGTTTCCATCGTCGCCTCGATCGTCGGCTCCCTGTTCGTCAAGGCGCGCGCGGGCGGCAAGATCATGAACGCCCTGTATCGCGGCACGGCGGTCGCCGGCGTGCTGGCCCTGGTCGCGTTCTACTTCATCACGCCCGCCGTGATGGGCGACGCGGCCGGCGCACTGGTGTGGTGCGCGGCCATCGGCCTCGCTCTGACTGCGGCGCTCATCTGGATCACCGAGTTCTACACGGCCACGGAATTCAGCCCGGTGCGCAACGTCGCTGCGGCCTCGCAGACCGGTCACGGCACCAACGTGATCGCCGGTCTCGCGGTATCGATGCGCTCGACCGCCTGGCCGGTGCTCGCGGTGTGCGCGGCGATCTGGGGCGCGTACGAGCTCGAAGGCTTGTACGGCATTGCGATCGCCGCGACGGCGATGCTGTCCATGACCGGCATGATCGTGGCGCTCGACGCCTACGGCCCGATTACCGACAACGGCGGCGGCATCGCCGAGATGTCCGGCCTGCCTAAGGAAGTGCGTCAGATCACCGACGCGCTGGATGCGGTAGGCAACACCACCAAGGCCGTGACCAAGGGCTACGCCATCGGCTCGGCGGGCCTGGCCGCACTGGTGCTGTTCGCGGACTACACCCACAACCTCGACGCGGCCGGCAAGCTTCAGGCGTTCAGCCTCTCCGATCCGGCCGTGATCATCGGTCTGTTCATCGGCGGTCTCGTGCCGTATCTGTTCGGCGCCATGGCCATGGAGGCGGTGGGCAGAGCGGCCGGCTCGGTCGTGATCGAAGTGCGCCGTCAGTTCCGTGAGATCAAGGGCATCATGGAGGGCGCGGCCAAGCCCGATTACTCCAGAGCCGTGGACATGCTCACGCGCGCGGCGATCAAGGAGATGATCATTCCCTCGCTCCTGCCGATCCTCGTGCCGGTGGCCGTGGCTTTCGGCATGAACTACCTGATGGGCGAAGGCGCCGGCGTACGCGCGCTCGGCGGCCTGCTGATCGGGACGATCGTCACGGGCCTGTTCGTCGCGATCTCGATGTGCACCGGCGGCGGCGCCTGGGACAACGCCAAGAAGTACATCGAGGAAGGCAATTTCGGCGGCAAGGGCTCCGAGACGCACAAGGCGGCGGTCACCGGCGACACCGTCGGCGATCCGTACAAGGACACCGCGGGCCCGGCCATCAATCCGCTGATCAAGATCATCAACATCGTGGCGTTGCTGCTGGTCCCGCTCCTCTGAAGCCAGGCAACCGCGCTCGAACCGGCGGCGCAGCGCAAGCTGCGCCGCTTTTTTTTGGAGAAGAGAAGAAGCGGTTAGCGGTTAGTTACGGAAGAAGCGGTTAGCGGTTGGCGGTTAGTTACGGAAGAAGCGGTTAGCGATTAGCGGTTAGTTGAGAGGACCTGCGCCTCTTCGAGGGCCTGCACTCTTCTCGCGGCGATGAGATTCGGATCTGCAAGAAGGCGCGAGCAGCTTCGAGGGCATGCACCTCTTCTCGGCGGCGATGAGATTCGGATCTGCAAGAAGGCTCCAGCAGCTTCGAGGGCATGCACCTCTTCTCGGCGGCGATGAGATCCGACCTGCATGCCTGCCACGGACCCTCCGAACTAACCGCTAACCGCTAACCGCTAACCGCTTCTCCTTCCTCAACTCGCTCGCGCCACCACGCGCGCCAGCGGCTGAGGGCGGCCGAGGTGGTAGCCCTGCACGAAGTCCACCCCCATCTTGCGAGCGGCTTCCAGCGCGCCCGCATCTTCGACCTGCTCGGCGATCACCTGGAAATTCAGCGTGCGGGCGAGCTTGATCATGGCGGCGACCATGGCCTGATTCACAGAGTCCACGGCGAGGTTGCGGATGAACGTGCCGTCGATCTTCAGATAATCGAGCGACAGGTTCTTGAGATTGCCGAAGGAGGACAATCCGCGCCCGAAATCATCGAGGGCGAACTGGCAGCCCATACCGTGCAGCACGCCGATGAAGCGCTGCGCGTGCTCGATGTTGGTGATCACCGAGTTCTCGGTGACCTCGAAGCACAACTGCGCGGGCGCCACGCCGGTGCGATCCAGTACGTCCACCACGAACTCAAGAAACTGCGGATCCCCAAGCGTCTGACCGGAAAGATTGATGGCCAGGCTGCGATTCGATGGCAGACGTATGCCGCCGCGACCGAGCGCCGTCAGCGCCGTCTGCACGACCCAGCGATCGACGTCCGACATCAATCGATAGCGCTCCGCGGCGCGCAGGAACTCCACCGGCGAAATGCCGCCGGGCGCCGCATCGTCCTGTAGACGCAGCAGCACTTCGAGCGCCGGCCCGCCAGTGGAGGATGCAGAGGTCGCAACGATCGGCTGCGCCATGAGCTCGAAGCGGTTCTCCTTGAGCGCGGTCTGCAGCCGCTGCAGCCATTGGATCTCGCCGCGATGGCGCGCAACCGCTTCGTCGCGCGCCGAGTACACGTGCACGTGGGAGCCCTGCTTCTTGGCCACGTAGCATGCCGAGTCCGCCGCGCTCATGACTTCCTCGGGCGCGCCGCTCTCGCGAGATATCTCGATGAGGCCGACGCTCACTCCGATGTTGAAGATCTTGTCCTTCCAGACGAAGCGATAGTCGTTCACCTTGTGCACGACGTCATCGGCGATCTGCCGCGCCTTGTCGAGCGGGCAGCCGATGAGCAGCATGCCGAACTCATCGCCGCCCAGCCGGCCGACGGTGTCGGAGTCGCGCACCGTATCTTTGATGAGCGCAGCCACCTCGCGCAGCATGCCGTCGCCGGCCATATGCCCGCAGCTGTCGTTGACCGCTTTGAAGCGATCTAGATCGAGATAGCACAGGACGTGCTTGGCGTCCTGGGTGTGAGCGATGCTCAGCGCCTCCTCGAGCCGACGCTCGAATTCGCGGCGATTGATCAGCCCCGTGAGGGCGTCGTGGCTCGCCTGGTACGACATCTGTCGCGCGATGCCGCGCAGTTCGCTCACATCGCGCACCACGATTACCGTGCCGCTGAGCTCGCCCTTCTGTCCCTTGAGCGGCGTGACCGTCAGCTCGACCGAACGCTCCTCCCCGCCGTTTCGCGCGATCATCAGGCCCCGCCGGCCCACCGTGACCTTCGATTGCGTCGCCAGGCAGTGGCGCACGGGATCGCCCAGCGAGCGCCGGTCGCTTTCATCGAGCAGCGTGATGATGTCTGTGATGCTCTTGCCGAGCGCATCGATTGCGCTCACCGCCAGGAGCTGCTCGCCCGCCTGGTTGATGTAATCGATGCGGCCCGTGACGTCCGTGGTGATGACGCCTTCGCCCAGCGAATCGAGCGTCTCCCAGGCGCTCGGCCGCGCACGGGGAGCAGCCGAGGGGGTGAGGGCTGTCCGCGGGCCCATTTCCACCATGGTGAGCAATAACGCAGGGCCGCCCTGGTAATCGATGCGCACTGCCGACAGCTCCACACGGGCGGTCTGCTCGTTCAGCGGATGCAGCTCCACCTCCAGCCGCTCGAGCCCCGGCTCCCCGACGAGCGCTCGGCGCAGGTGCTCGCGGACAATATCCGTGTAGTCGGGGTGGATGATGTCAGGCAATTCCTTGCCCGAAAGATTGGCGGCGTCGGCCGCCCCGACCAGTGCGGCGAAGCGCTCGTTCGCGTAGACGATGTTTTCGCGATAAACCGCGACCGCCTCGTGCAACCCACCGAGCAGCCCGCCCAGGGAACGCTCTCGCTCGGCGATCATCAGGTCCTTGATCGCGATCTGCTCGAGCAGCCGGTTGACGCTCGCGGCGAACGCCCCGGTCACGCCTGGCCCGCGCAGTCGCTCGGAGAAGTTTCCGGTGCGTACGATGGAGTCCAGCTGATCCGCCGCACGCCGCAAAGCCGCGGCCTGGCGTTCGCGCCACACCAGCACGACGAGCAGCGCGAGCACTGCGATCGCAAGAACAACTGTCAAAGTCCCCGACAGGGCGCTCACATTTACCGCCGTTTACCCTTCATTCTGCGCAGGCTCGTCCAGTGAATCCCCGCGATCCGCGGATCGGTTCGCGCGATCCGGCCCACGCGGTCGGTCGCCCGGTCCGGCTCGCTCGAGCGATCGAGCGTCTGCACCGGGACTCGCGATTCTGGGCGGGTGCATCCGTCGACTCGCCGCGGGGCCTGGTACGGCGCTCACCGGCCGCCGCCGGCCTGAATCAACCCAGATCGAATCCTGGAACGACCCCTCGAACCAAAATCCCACACCGGGCCGCCCCTCGCACCCACGCTTGGCGCGGCCCGTGGCTGGTCTGCCGTCGAGCATAGCGAACGGCCGCTGTCCGCCGCGCCGGATTGACCATATTGTAAGCACCAGAGACACGAATATTTCGCAGCGAAAGCGCCGCGACGGGGCGCTTTCGCGCGCGCTGCGCAATCTTGTGTGACGTAATCAAACTCCGTACCCTTCCCAGCCCTCACTTTCAGCGTTTTCTTCAGCGTTTTCTCCCATGAATATCGAAGCCGCGCGCGAGCAGATGGTCGATCAGCAGGTGCGTACCTGGGACGTGTTCGATGAGCGCGTTCTCGAAACCATGCGCCAGGTGGCGCGAGAGGACTTCGCGCCGGCGAATTACCGCATGGTCGCATTCGCGGATGCGCCCATTCCGCTCGGTCACGGCCAAACCATGCTGCCCGCGAAGGTGCACGGACGGATTCTGCAGGCGCTGTCGCTCGGTCCGGATGATGTCGCCCTCGAGGTGGGCGCCGGCTCCGGCTACCTGACGGCCTGCATGGGCCGGCTCGCCGGACGCGTGCGCTCGCTCGAGATCTACGATGATTTGGCCGCGCAGGCGCGCGCCAACGTGCTGGCCGCCGCGGTCAACAACGCATCCGTGGAGACCGCCGACGCAATGCGCCTCGACGAGCAGCTTGCCTACGACGCGATCGCCGTGACCGGCTCGTTGCCTCTGTATGACGAACGCTTTCAGCGTGCGCTCAAGATCGGCGGACGCATGTTCATCATCGTCGGCCAGGCGCCGGTGATGGAGGCTTGGCGCGTCACACGCCTCGGCGAGCGCGAATGGCAGCGCGAGTGTCTGTTCGAGACGGTGGTGGAGCCGCTGGTGAATGCGCCGCGCCCATCTGCGTTCGTATTCTAGGGAAGCTCTGATTAACCTACTACCCTGACGGCTCAGCCCAAAGAAATGCCTGCAATGCAAGGCGTTTCGAGCGGCTCGAGATCACAGAAACAGAGCAAATCAGAGATTCCCTAGGCGCGGCTGGCGGCCAGGGACTGGCGATGGTCAGACTCTGCTTTTGAAGCGGTCAGCGGTCAGTCAGAATGGGCCCGAGCGGCTCCGCTCCGACTGTCCGCTCAGCGAGGCGCCCGATCGAGCTTAGTCACTAGTCACGAGCCGCTGTTTGCCATGACCGTCCCGCAAATCACTCCCAAAGAGTTCGTCGCCCGGCGCGCCGCCGGAGAGTCCCTGACCCTGCTCGACGTGCGCGAGGCCTGGGAGCTCGGCGTCGCCAGCGTGCCGGACGTGCAGCACATTCCGATGGGCGAGATCCCCGAGCGCGTCGGCGAGATCGACAAAGATCGCGAAGTCGTGGTGCTGTGCCGCTCGGGTCGGCGTAGCCTCGACGTCGTGAAGTACCTGCAACGAAATGGCTTTCACGCGGTCAATCTGGCGGGCGGCGTGCTCGCTTGGTCGCGCGACGTAGATGCAACCATTCCGACCTATTAGCGCGTCAAAGCTCGGCGTGAGCGCCTGAGCGGCGGCTGCGGCCGCCGTGCGGCGAACTTGAACAACAACGGCGTCCGGGCGACGCCGATGGGAAGACCTGATGACGTTACGAGCGCACATCCTCGCGGCCTGCGGCCTGTCCCTGCTCGCCGCCGCCGCGCAGGGCGCGGATCTGCTGAGCGTCTACCAGCGAGCGCTGCAGAACGATCCGCTGATCCGCGAGGCCGACGCCAACCGGCTGGCCAACCGCGAAGCCCGCCCGCAGGCATTGGCCGTGCTGCTGCCGCAGCTCGAAGCGTCCGGGTCGTATTCGCAGGTCGATCGCGAGCTCACCAGCACGCAGCTCACACCGTCGAATCCGGCGGATCCCGCCAGCCAGCTGGTCGCGCGCGAAATCGGCAGCGACAGCGATTTCGATTCCCGGCAGTGGTCCATCTCGCTGCGCCAGACGCTGTTTCGCTGGGAACAGTGGTCGGCCCTGCGTCGCGCGAACGCGCAGGTCGCCCAGGCCGAAGTGGACTACCGCGCCGCCCAGCAAGAGCTGATTCAGCGCACCGCGCAACGCTACTTCGACGTGCTTGCGGCGCAGGACACGGTGGACGCCGCCGAAGCCAGCCTCGAAGCTTTCGAGAGACAGCTCGAGCAGGCCGACAAGCGGTTTGAAGTCGGCCTCGTCGCGATCACCGACGTGCAGGAAGCGCGCGCCGCGCGCGATCAGGCGGCCGCCACGGTGATCCGGGCGAAGCGCGCGCTCGCCACGGCGCAGGAGCTGCTGCGCGAACTGACGGGTGAACCGTTCGACAGCCTCGCTTCCCCTGTGGACGACATGCCGCTTGAGATCCCGCAACCCGCGAGCGAGGAGGACTGGGTCGATGCGGCGCTAGAGCAGAATCTTCGAGTCATCTCCGCACGACTGGCGACCGACATCGCGAAAGAGGACGTGCGCGTCGCCCGCGGCGGACACTTCCCGGCGATCGACCTGGTCGCCAGCCGCGTCGACACCGACGCCGACGGCGACCAGATCAGCCGGACCGTCGCTGGCGTGACCCGCAGCCCCGCGGACCAGACTCAGGTGAACGACAGCATCGGCGTGCAGGTGACCATTCCGATCTATTCCGGAGGCGCCGTCTCCTCGCGCGTTCGCCAGCGCGTGTACCTGCACCGCGCAGCGCGCGAGCGCCTCGAGCGCACACAGCGCGAGACCGAGCGGGCGGCGCGTGACGCGTATCTCGGCGTGCTGAGCGAGATCTCGCGGGTTCGAGCGCTGCGCCAGGCGCTCGAATCCAGCCGCACTGCGCTGGAGGCGACCGAAGCCGGGTTTGAAGTCGGTACGCGCACGACCGTGGACGTGCTCGACGCGCGGCGCTTGCTGTTCGATGCACAGACGAACTACGCGCGCAGCCGCTACGACTACCTCCTCAATGTGCTGCAACTGCAGCTTGCGGCCGGGACCCTGAGCCGCGAAGACTTGTCGAATATCAACTCTTTCCTTCGCGAGCGGCCGATCAGCCGCTGAGGCGAGGCGGCGTGAATAAGCAGCCCTCTGTGGACTTCGCGCGGTTCAATCAACGTTGAGCAACGGCCCACGCGCCGTTGACGTCGCACCAAGCGCCGTAGTCACTCGAGATGCGGTGATCCATGCTCGTGCGCGAATCGCCCAGCGTTCGAGCTCCGCTATCAGCACAGGTCATGAGCGCGATGGACGCCTTTCAAGCCTTCACGTCCGGCGCTGCACGTGCCGCATCGATGAGCTGCAGCGCCCGTTCGAGCGCCCCACGATTGTCATCGACGACCGAGCGCGCCAGCGCACCGAGTTGCTGGCGACGATCAGGATCGTCGAACAGATCGAGAAGCTGCGTGGCGAGTTCCTCGGCCGAGCTCACTTGCAGCGCGCCGCCGTTCTCCAGAAACATCCGGGCGATATCCGGCGCGTTGAAGTTGTGTGGACCGACGAGAATCGGGCGGGCGAGCGCGGCGGGTTCGAGGAGATTGTGTCCGCCAACAGGCGCCAGACTGCCCCCGACAAAAGCCACGTCCGCAGCGGCATAGAGCATGACGAGCTCTCCTAGCGTGTCCGCCAGCAGGACTTCGTGCCGCCGCTCGACGGGCGCGCCCGACGAACGGGCGACGTACTGGACGCGGCGCGACTGCAACCAGGCAGCCACCTGCGCAAAGCGGTTCGGATGACGAGGAACGAGGATCAGCAGCGCATCCGGCTGCACTGCGCGCACACGCTCGTGCGCATCGAGCAGGACGCCCTCCTCGGCCTCGTGGGTGCTGCCCGCAACCCAGATCGGACGACTCGCGAACTGCTCGCGACGCAGCGTCTCGCCCTCCCGCCGCACAGTCTCGGCGATCTCGAGATCGAACTTGATGTTCCCCGTGACATGGACGGCTGACAGCGGCGCGCCGAGCGCCGCGTAGCGCTCAGCATCCGCCCCGGTCTGCGCGCCTATCGTCACGTTCTGCGCGAGCGCGGGCCGAAACAGCGCGGCGAGGCTCATGTGCCTGCGCGCCGAGGCGGCCGAGATGCGTGCGCTGGTGAGCACAACGGGAATGCGTCGCTGTGCGCAGTGGTGGAAGAGATTGGGCCAGATTTCACGCTCCATGATCACCGCGATCCGCGGCTGGGTCCGGTTCAGAAAACGCTTCACCGCGCCGGGCGTGTCGTAAGGAAGGTAGGCATGGCGAACCGAATCGCCGAACAGCGCCGCCGCCCGCTGCGCGCCGGTCGGCGTCGCCGTAGTGATGAGCAGCGGATGCTGATACCGCGCCTGCAACGCTCGCACCAGAGCAGCGGCCGCCTGCACCTCGCCCACAGAAACGGCATGCACCCAGATCGGCTGGGACTCGAACCGCACACGCGTAAAGCCCAGCCGCTCGGCGAGCCGGTCGCGATAAGAGGCGTCGCGAACGCCGCGCAACGACGTTGCGCCGAGCACGAGCGGAGCCGCGACACAAACCGCAGCGGAATACAGAAGGCGGAGCATGCAGTTCTTGCTAAGGGCGGCGGGCCCGATGCGCTAACATTCTCATCCCCGCCCCTCGGGGCGAATCGCTCGGCCGACGGATTGGACAGCGTGGCCGTTCTGATTCCGGCATCGGAGCAGCAGGGAGGCGAGGCTTGGAGAAGCGGCCGTTTTCATTGCAGTACGCCGGTTGCGCGGACAGTGTGGGCCAAAGCGGCAGGATGGTACTCGAAGCGCGCAGGCCCGGACACGGCTTGCGCGATGAAGCGCGCAGACCTGCTCAGGCCGCCTGCGCATCTGGAACGGCGCGCCCATGACGCACCACTCGCTTCCTGAAGCGCCCCCCGCGCCCGAGCGCATTCCGCTCCATCGCTTTCTTGGCCCGAGATTCTGGCTCGTGTGGCTGGCGCTGGGTTGGGTGCGATTGGTCAATCTGCTGCCGCTACGGGCGCAACTTGGCCTGGGGCGCAGCCTCGGGCGTATTGCCTACGCTTTCAGCCGCCGCGATCGCCGCATCGCCGACATCAACGTACGCCTCAGCATTCCGGAGCTGGACGATGCGCAGCGCCGCGCGCTTGTGAAAAGGCATTTCGAGTCCCTCGGCTGCGCAGTGCTGGAAACCGGAATGGTCTGGTGGGCGAGCGATGCGCGCCTGCGCCGGCTGATACGCTTCGAAGGCGCCGAGCACCTCGACAAGGCGCTGGCCGCCGGGCGCGGCGCGCTCATGCTCAGCGCCCACTTCACCGCGCTCGAGATGGGCGCACGCGCTCTCACCCTGCTCGGCCCCACCAGCATCATGTACTTGACGCCCAGCAATCCGCTCATTGCTGAGCTCTCGCGGCGCGGACGCAGTCGACACACAGTGCAGGCGATCTCTGCGGACCAGATTCGCGATCTGCTGCAGAATCTCAAGAAAAACCTGCCCGTGTGGTACGCGCCCGATCAACGCTTTACGGATAAGAACAGCGAGCTCGTACCGCTGTTCGGGCGGCCGGCTCCGTCGAACGTCTCCACTTCACGCCTGGCGCGGATCTCGGGCGCCGCGGTGCTGCCGTACTTCCCGGAGCGCAATTCCGACAACAGCGGCTATCTGGTGCGCATTCTTCCGGCGCTGGAGAATTTCCCCTCGGGAGACGCCCTCGCCGATACACAGCGCTTCCATGGGCTGATCGAGGAGCACATGCGCCGCCATCCCGAGCAGTACCTCTGGGCGTACAAGCGCTTCAAGCATCCCGAATGGGATCCATATCGGCAGGGTTGAGTAAACTGCGCGCCCTGAACGTGACGCGTCGCCCCATGCCCAAGATTCCCGCCCGGCTCCTGCACCCCCGCTACTGGCCCACATGGATCGCCCTGGGCCTGCTGCGCGCATTCGAGCCGCTGCCCTTTCCCGTGCTGCTGTGGCTCGGACGACGCATCGGCGGATTCGTCTCGCGGCTGCCGCTGTCGTTCGTCCGCATCGCGCGGCGCAACCTCGAGCTGTGCATGCCCGAGCTGACGAGCGAAGAGCGCGAGCGGCTGCTGCGCGAGCATTTCCGCAGCGTCGGCGTCGGCCTGTTCGAGATTGCGATGAGCTGGTGGAGCCCGGATGAGCGCATCCGCAAGCTCACGCGCCTGGAAGGCGAAGAACACCTGCAGGCCGCATTGGCCCGCGGTCGCGGCGCCATTCTCCTCAGCGCGCATTTCACCACGCTCGAGATCGGCGGGCGGGTGCTCTGCATGCGCATGCCGACCAACATCATGTACCGACCCACGCGCAACCCGGTGCTCGAGCGGTTCCTGAGCCTCAATCGCAACCGCAAGGCCAAACGCGCCATTCCGCGCGACGACGTGCGCTCGCTGGTCAGCGCTCTCAAGAGCAACGAGCCGGTGTGGTACGCGCCCGATCAGAGCTATCGCAAGAAGGGCGCCGAAATGGTGCCCTTCTTCGGCATCCCTGCCGCCACCAACACCGCCACCTCGCGTCTGGCGCGCATGACAGGCGCCGCCGTGCTGCCCTACTTCCCCGAGCGCCTGCCCGGCTCGCAGGGCTATCGCATGGTGATCCACCCGATGCTGGAGGACTTTCCCACCCGCGATCCCGCGGCCGACGCGCGGCGTTTCAATGAGTTCATCGAGGCGCAGATCCGACGTACGCCGGACCAATACCTGTGGATCCACCGGCGGTTCAAAGGGCTGAGCGCGGATTACCCGGATTACTACGGCCGAGGCGGTGCGGCGCGCGAAAAGTGATGAGGCTGTCGCGTTTCGGCTTCGTCTCGCGCCGTCAGCTCTTCCGAAGGACCGCCTCGTACGCCTCGATCAACCAGCCCCACTCCCGCTCGCCGAATTCGCCGCCAGCGCGACGCACCTTTTCGAGCGAGCGGCGCAACCGCCTCAGAACCTGCTGCTCCCACCCTCCGCGCCTGCGTATGCAGCCGCGATCCCAATCGAGCAGATAAACAGGAGCGCTTGCATCTGCCGTGAGCAGAATGTTGTTCGCATTGAGATCGGCGTGATATGCGCCTTCGCGATGGAAAGCAGCCACGGTCAAGCCCACCTGCCGCCAGTCGCCTTGCTCCAGCGAGGGACTGCAGGAGATCGCCTCCGCCAGCGTGCGCGCACGCGGAACCTGTTCGGTGATCAGATCGGCGCGGTATGTGCAGCCTTCGCGGACATAGCGCGCTGCGATCGGCGCCGGCGCCGGCAGGTTGCGCGCACGCAAGTGCGCCAGCAGCCGCCATTCGGCGAAAGAGCGCGTGCGCGCTTCCCCCATCCACAAGTAGCGGTCGTCGGTGACACGAGCCGCCCAGCCGCCGCGACGATAGCGCCGCAGCACCCAGCGCTCCTCGCCCGCCCGCAGCACGGCGATCGTTCCACGCCCGCCTCCGACCTCCTCCAGCGCGCCCTGCGAAGCCCAGTGCGCCCGGTCGAACAGCGCATCGGCCGGGTTACGTACTCGGGATGCGTCGTATAGGATGCCGCCCCGAGCGATCGGAGCTGTTTTTTCTTCTATCGGGCGCATCGACGCGATGGCAAACCTGGAGCGCGGCTCGGATCGAGCGACACAATACCAAAACAGCGGCCTCCTTCACGTCGGCCCAGTTTGCGTCGACGCCCAGTCGGCTGCGAACGATGCAAATTCCACCGCGCCTCTGACCAGCCGCTAACCGCTTCCCCTCAGCATGGAGTCCGTCTTCAACACCGTCCCGCGCACCGTCTGCATCCTGCGACTCTCGGCGATTGGCGATGTATGCCACGTTTTGCCGGTGGTGCGAACGCTGCAGCAAGCCTGGCCGCAGACCCGCTTCACCTGGATCATCGGCCGGGTCGAGGCGAAGCTTCTGGGACACATTCCCGACATCGAGTTCATCGCGCTCGACAAGAGCAGCACGCTGCGAGCTTATCGAACGTTGCGCCAGGCCATGCGGGGGCGGCGCTTCGATGTCCTGATGCACATGCAGCTCGCGCTGCGCGCCAGCGTGCTGTCCACGCTCGTCCCGGCGCACATCAAACTGGGGTTCGATCGTGCTCGCGCCCGAGAGCTGCAGTGGCTGTTCACGAATCGCCGCATCCATCCGGCCGAGCGGCAGCACGTCATGGATTCTCTGTTCGGGTTCGCCGAGAGATTTCAGGTGCACGACAAGCTGCTGCGCTGGGACATCCCGATCCCGGAAGCGGCTCAACAGTACGCCCGACGCGTGATTCCGGACGGCGTGCGGACGCTGATCATCAGCCCCTGCTCCAGCCACCAATTGCGCAACTGGCGCGCCGAGTATTACGCGCAGGTGGGCGATTATGCGGCCGAAGCGTTTGGGTTGCGCGTCGTGCTCTGCGGCGGCCGCAGCGAGCTCGAGCGGCGGATGGGAGCGCACATCGAACGATTGATGAAGCAGCCCTGCGTGAACACGATCGGCGAGGACACTTTGCTGGAGTTCCTGGCGACGCTGCAGAGAGCCACTGTGTTGTTGTCGCCCGATTCCGGCCCGGCGCACATGGCGACCACGGTCGGCACACCGGTGATCGGACTATACGCGGCGACCAACCCGGCGCGCAGCGGGCCTTACCTGAGTCGGCAATGGTGCGTGGACAAGTACGAAGCAGCAGCGCAGCGCCTGCTCGGCCAGCCTGCTTCGCGACTACCGTGGACTACGAAGATCGAGAAGCCGGGCGTCATGGACCTCATTACGCCGGATGATGTGATCAAGAAACTGAACGTATTGATGCAGGCCCTGGCTCGCGGAGCACGCAAAGGGGGAACGGAGGGGAAAGGGAATGCGGGAGGATAGGAACTCCCCCTGTCCGCCTCCCTTGTCCACCGCACTCGAACCCCGTACTGTGCCCAGTCACCAGTCACTACCTACCAGCTCTATGCCTTCCGCAACCGAAATCCGCGTTCCCATCTCCCCGGGCGAGCTGATCGACAAGATCACCATTCTGCAGATCAAGTCCGAGCGCATCACCGATGCACAGAAGGTGGCGAACGTGCGCACCGAGCTGGCCCTGCTCGAGGAGACTTGGCGAAACTCGCCGGGCTCCACGGTCGACATCGACGCGGAATGGGCCGCCTTGCGCCGGATCAACGAGAAGCTGTGGGACATCGAGGATCGCATCCGCGACAAGGAGCGCGCGCGCTCTTTCGACCAGGAGTTCATTGATTTGGCTCGAGCGGTCTACATGACCAACGATGAACGCGCCGCAGTCAAGCGGGAGATCAACACGCGCCTCGGTTCGACCATCGTGGAAGAAAAGAGCTACGCGAAATACTGACCGCGCCGGAGACGGCGTCCAGGTATTCGTTTGGCGCACTCGCCGACCGCTCGCCCACTTGCCGAACCGCTCGCAGGACTTCTCCCCGCGGGCGCCAGCGCTTCGTCCTGAGGTTCGGCCGCAACGGGCCGGACGCGGTCTTTTTGCGGAGTCCTGGCGCACATGCTCGAATCGGGTTGCTGCGTCGCACTCTGGCCGCGCAGCCCGCGTCTCACCCAGCTCCCGGCGCCGTCCGCCTGAGAAACGGGAGCAAATGCACGTTCGACGCCACAGCCTGCTAGTCTGACCACGGCGGGTCGGGACGCGCGCGAACGCTCGCGCAGATCCGACCGCCGGCATAAGGATGTGGCCCATGAAGCACTTCGACTTGGCTCAGGCCTTCATCGAGCGGTGCGAGCGCGCGCGCAATCCCGAGGAGATGGAAGCTGCATTCCGCAGCGCCGTCGAAGCGCTCGGCTTCCGGCTCTACGCCGTTTGCTCTCACGTCGATCCGCTCCGGCGTCCACCGCGAGCTGTGGTCATGCACAACTACCCCCTGGCTTGGGCGCGCGAGTTCAGCGAGCGGCGCCTGCACTACGTGGACCCGGTGTTCCGATGGATCGACCGCACGCCGCACTCGTTTCATTGGGACGCTTCCGACTTTCAAGCCTTCTTGACCCCGCAGCAGAAGCAAATCATGCAGCAGGCCGCCGAGTTCGGCGTGGCCCACGGCTTCACGCTCCCGTTGCACGCCCCGCCTTCGCGCAGCGCCTTCCGCGCCTCGTGCTCCGTAATTCCGGATTCCCGGAGGCTCGATCCCGGCAGCTTTCACACCGTCCGCCTGCTGGCCCGGTACCTCTACCAGGCAGTGAGCCAGGATGAGTTCTGGCGGCCGAGTTCGTTCGGCGCACCGCAGCTCAGCGCGCGTCAGCGCCAGTGCCTGGAGCTGGCGGCGCAGGGCAAGGACGAGTGGACGATCGGGCGGTTGCTCAACCTGGCCGAATGCACGGTTCACAAGCACATCGGGAATGCGAAACGGAAGCTGGGGGTCGCGACCCGCACGCAAGCCGTCGTGGAGGCGCTCGCCACCCGACAGATCTCCTTCGGCGATGTGGTCAAGCGAGCTTCGGGCGAGCACTAGCGCTGAGTCGCCTTTCTACGAACCCGCGCGACAGACCGAGGCGGCGCCGCCACACCCTCACAGAAGCGCTGGTCTGAACCGTCCACTTCACGAATGAGCGCGAGCGACGCACGCTTCAGCGGGCAAGGACTCGAGGCGCTCAGGATGATCTTCATCGTCGACGCCGGAAACCGGCGGCTATTTCAGCCTGATCTCGACGAAATGCACCGCCAGCGCAAAGCGGTGTTCGTCGACCGTATCGGCTGGCGTTTGCCGACGACCAAAGACGCCGAGATCGACAGCTACGATCGCGTCGACACCGTGTATCTGCTCGCCAAGAAGCGTCCGCAAGGTCCGCTGCTGGCCTCGGTCAGGCTGTTGCGGACCACGGGCCCGCACCTGCTGAGCGAGCTCCTGCTCCCAGCCAGCCAGGGCGCGCCGCTGCGCGGCCCTCACATCTGGGAGGTGTCGCGGTTCTGTATCTCGCCACAGGTAGTCGGCCGGCGGGTCCGCATTGCACTATTTGCGGAAGTTGTCTGCGGAGTGCTCGAAACAGGCCTGCTGTTCGGTCTCGAGCGAGTCACGCTCGCAGCCAACGCCGCCCTGTTGCCGCTGGTGCTGAGATGCGGCTGGCGCTCGGCGCCGATCGGACCGACGCTGCCTGACGGTGCGGATGAAGTCACCGCAGTCGCCGCGTTGATCGAACCCGAAGGACTGCGCCGCGTGCGAATGCGCTTTGGCGCGCCGGCGCCGATCACCCGCTACATCGACGCTTCTTGGCCAGCCGCGCTCGACAGCACTGCGTATCACAGGGGCGCCAGCCCGCAGCCGCCAGCAAGGATCCCAACGCCCATCCGAACGCAATGACGCGCCCCTGATCGCCAATTTTGGACGGCGAGAGGAAGCGCAATGCGAGCGCAGACATAAGGCGCGGAACGTGCGGAGCGCACATGGGAGACGGCAGCCATGAAAAGGCGGGAACGCATTCACATTCCTGGCGGGGTCTACTATGTCGTTCAGGAGGGCGGCGCACGACGTGCAATCTTCACCAAGGCCGACGATTACGTATTGTTCGAGCGTCTGCTGGCGAAGGCCCTACGGCGTTCGGACACGCTGGTCTACGCCTATTGCTGGGCGCCAGACGCCATACATCTCGTTCTGCGTATCGACTGTGTACCGCTCAGTCGCTTCGTGCAGGGTGTAACGGGCAGCTACGCGCGCAGCATTCACAACCGCGATGGCGGAAGCGGACACTTCTTCCGACGGCGTTATCGCGCCCTGCTCATCGATCCGAACACATACCTGCTGAAGCTGATCAACTACGTACATCATCTTCCACTGCTGGCGAACCTGGCGCCGCATCCGGCGGCCTGGCCGTACACCAGCCACCACGCATACGTGAGCGCAGCGCGCCATACTCTGGTGAACACACGTACTGCACTGCAAATGCTTGCCGCAAGAGGCGGCGCCGAGCAGGCGTATCAAGCGCTGATGAACCGCCCGCCTTCGGAAGACGACATCAGACTATTCAACCAGGGCGGCGACGCCGACTTGCGGATCATCGGCGGCGCTGATTTCATTGCGAACCTGCCGCATCCTGCGCGCGCATATCGCTCTCGCCTTTCGCTCGATCAGGTCATCCACGATGTGAGCCGCGCGCTCGGCCTCACCTGCGACGACATCTTGTCGCGCTCTCGCAGACGCGACGCCGCTCTCGCTCGCGCGCTGATCGCGTGGTTTGTGATCGAGCGTCGCATCGCCACGCTCACCGAAGTCGCGCGCCGCATGAATCGCGATCCTTCCACGCTCTCCGTGGCGATCACGCGTAACCGAATGGGCCATCCGGATCTGTTCAGGCTTGACGCATTCCACTATCTCACGCCGGTAGGCGGCGGCCCCGCCGCGTCGAACGACGATCCAGAGTGCGGTGGAGACCGGTTCGATGCTCCGACATCCTGCTCCTCCGCCTGTGCACGCCACAATGTCGCATAGCGGCCCCGCCTCGCGAGCAACTCGCCGTGCGAACCCCGCTCGACGACCGCACCCGAATCGAACACGAGGATCTCATTCGCGTGCACGACCGTGGACAAACGGTGTGCAATCACCAGAGTCGTACACTCTCTCGAAATGTCCACCACGTTGCTCAAGATCTCGCGCTCCGTGCGACTGTCGAGCGACGAGGTAGCTTCATCGAATACGAACACATGCGGCCGCTTCAGCACGGCGCGCGCGATCGCGACGCGTTGGCGCTCGCCGCCAGACAGCTTCAAGCCTCTTTCGCCCACGATCGTCTCGTAGCCGTCCGGCAGTCCCATGATGAACTCGTGCAGATTGGCGATACGCGCAGCCTCCTCGATCTCCGGCTGGCTCGATCCGCTCCGCCCAAACCCAATGTTTCTGGCGACCGTGTCGTGAAACAGGGCGGTGTCCTGAGGGACGACCGCGATCGCCTGGCGCACGAGCGACAACGGGAGCTGCGCGATGGGCGCGCCGTCCAGCAAGATCCGACCCGAATCGGGCTCATACAGGCGAAACAGCAGACGGATCAGCGAGGACTTTCCGGCGCCGCTTGCACCCACCACCGCAATGGTTCGCCCTGCCGGCGCCCGGAAGCTCACGTTCTTGAGCACGGCGCGGCCGGGTCGATACGAGAAAGTGACGTCCTCGAACTGCAGCTCGCCGCGCGAAGGATTCCGGTAGGCCCGCCGCAGCGGAGATGGGGGTCCGAACCCATCCCTGAGCTCTGGCCCGCCGTGCGGCGCAGCCTGAACCGTCGTTACCTGCGAGATCTCCCCCTCCCTGTGTGCGCGGAGCAGCGCGAGGAGTCGCTCGAGAAAGGCCAGCCCTTGTGCGATATCTCGCACCGCAACGCCCAGCAGTTCCAGCGGTTGCATCAGACGCAAGACGTACGTGTTCACCAGCACGAAGCCGCCGATCGTCATCGCGCCGCGCAGCACATCCTGAGCGGCGTACACGAGCGATGCGCCGAGCGATACAGCGAAGATGGTCGCTACCAGCACGCCATTGACGGCACGCCGACGATAGAAGCCGCGCCATGCGCACTCCGTGCGGCTCAATGCCTCGTCGTACCGCGTGCAGACCACCGATTCCGCGTCGAAATACTTGACGGCTTCATAGTTGATGAGACTGTCCGTGAGCACCGCGTGCGCTTCGATGTGCGCCTCGGAAACGATGCGTGCAGGGGTCTGGATATCCGCAGCACCGCGTTGAAACGCCAGAACGTATGCGATCGACGCCGCCCCCAGGATCAGGAGGTAGGTCTCATGCTGGTAGTGCAGCAGCACGGCTGCGACCGTGCAGAACTCGACAGCGGCCGGAAGCAGTGTGTAGACCAGATGCGTGAGCAGCATCTGATAACCGTGCAAGCCCTGCTCCACGGTCTCACCAATCGTCCCGGTCTTGCGCTCTAGATGAAGGCGCATCGGCAGACGCACCAGGTGCTCGAACAAGCGCGCGCCGATGCGGCGACGTACGCGCTGCTCCCCCTGCCCGAAGACCAGCATGCGCAGCTCATTGAGCACACGGCTGAGAAATTGCCCGAGAACATACAGCAACACGAATCCTGCGGTCGCCAGCGACGCCTGCGACTGCGGCCCACCGGCGAGCGCGTCGACGACCAGTTTCAGAGCGATCGGCGCGAGCGCAGCGAGCAACGCGGACCCTGCCACCAGGAAGAGCGCCAGCAACAAGCGGCGCTTCGCATAGCCATCGGCGGACGACCAGAACACATGCAGCGCTTCCCACAGAGTTCGCCGCCCGAGAGGCGGCGCGCCGGACGAGCTGACGCCCGACGCCGTTGCGTGGCCCTGACTCACGAGCGCCCACCTTCCCGGCGCCGCCTGCGCGCGCCGACCTGCATACGCATGGCTCCGTCGCTGGAGATCGAACTGCAGCACGCAGACGGTGCGCCGTGCGCCAGAACGAACTGCAGATGCAGATGGAAGGCCTGCTCCTCGGGCGTGAGTCCGCCCAAGACGACATGCTCCGCACCGCAGCTTGGCTCTTCGCAGTTGCGCGGTGCACAAGCCGCGTCCGCCTCTGTTCGTGTCTCGCAAATGAACCGCTGAGACGGGGCGCCTGCGCGCGAGTCGCTATTTCGCGGCGCGCTCTCGCTTACCGACAAATGCGCCTTCATTGCAAATCTCTCTGCACGACCCTCGAAGCCGCCAGTGCGCGCCGGCGGCGCCGTCGATGTCAACAGCGTCGGGCGCGACACGATCGACCGAGGCGGCGACGCGCTCAGATTTGCTGCGGGAAAACAGCGACTAACGCTTGCTTAACGCATTCGGAGGCGAATGACGCGGCTCGCAGAGTCGCCGTGGTCAGACATGACTTATTGGATTATTTGCTGCGATTGTTCTGCCTCTAGCCGACGAAGTGCGAGGCCGCCCAGGGCGGTGGAGCGACCAGCGAGTGTGATGAGCTTGGGCTGCAAGAACGAGATCTTCATTTCCGAAGCCCAAACCGACGAGGCGGGCCGGCGGCAGTCATCTGATGCACTCGACGCAGCCGGCCCTACGCAGCGCGCCCTTGCACGAATAATCCAATAAGTCATGTCTGTCATAGCTGAGAATGCAGACCCTGTCGGCGCGCACAAGTGTGTACGCTAAGGCGCTGGTCGGCATTGTTCTTCGAGGCCGGTCAATGGCCGAGACACCGCTCAAGCTTCTGATTGATAACCAGTTCTGCTTGAGACGCTTAAGCTCGATTCCACATTGATCAGGCCTTCCATGAATCCTGGTCCTGGCTGGATATCCACGATTTCCGTGCGTGCAATTGTTCGCAGTCGTTGACGCCCCATCGCCGGCAGTTTCACCGTGCAGTCGCCACGTCGAAGTGGCGCTGTTCAATCACTTGTCAAAGGAGAGTCATCATGATTCGTGAACTTGGTGGAGTCGTCGAGCAAACGAAAGCACAGGGCGGATCGGTCTTCGACGCGACCGGGCCTGCGCCTCTGCAGCTTCCGGTGTAAGTCCGAGTGAACGGAGGTGTGCGGCGCTGCTGCACACCTCCTTCTGGCCCATCTCGACTGAAATGATCCAGAACAGTTAGGAACGATGGCGTACTCACCCAGCAGCCACGTCCATTGGCGCCGGACAGAAGACGGGATTGTCCTACTCGACCTCAATCGAGGCCGCTATCTGGGCTTGTCTGAACTCGACGTACAAGCCATCGCTCCATTCGTTCCTGAATGGCGGGCTGAGTACGAACACGGCCCCTCCGCCAACGAGTCGGTAGCCGCCAACGCGGCCTGCATCATCGACTCACTGGTTCGCTCCGGGATTTTGATCGAAACCGATTCTCCCATCTCGGCCAGGGCCGCGCACATCCCAGTCGCGACCGAGGCGCTGGGTTTCGACGAGGCTTTTCACGCACCGAGCTACACCGTGAAGCACATCGCGGTTCTCGCTCTAGCATACATGAGAACTCAGGCTCGGCTGCGAACGCAGCCCCTTCACGCAGTGGTGCGCAAGATTCGCGACCGGAAGGAGCGTCGCACGCGCTCGGACAACGCAGATCCGTTGGCCATGCGAAATCTTTCGCAGATCTATCTGTATTTGCGTCCTCTCATATTCGCCGCGAAAGACCGGTGTCTGCTGGATTCGCTGGTTCTCGTCGAGTTCCTTTCGAGCCACGACATCTATCCAGAGTGGGTTATCGGGGTGAAGACACAGCCCTTCGGTGCACATAGTTGGGTTCAGCACGACGCTCTGGTTCTGAACGACACACCTGAGAAGATCTCACGGTTCAGACCTATTCTCTGGGTATGAGGATCCGACTCGATGTTCAGGTTCTTCGGACTTGTCTGGAACGCATCTGATCCTCACCAGCGCGCCGTAGCGGATGCACTGGCAAATCGGATACTGAGAGTCGACCAATACTGGAAGCTATCATTCGACGCGGCAGGGCTGCGGGCAATCGTCAGCAGGGGGCATGCCGATGCTGCGGACGTCATCCACTTGCGCCAAGACTCCGGTATTGTTCTAGGTACGCTATTCCAGAGTGCGCGATCGGCGAGCGCCGTCCACTCCATCGGAGCAGACGAAACGACCAGGATAGTTTCATCGGCAGGTCGGAGGCTCGTTGAGGATTATTGGGGCTCTTACGTAGCGCTTATCCGCGACCCTTCCGGCCGTCAACAGTGGGTCCTTCGTGCGCCGCGGACCCCGTTGACCTGTTTTTCGGCGTTATACGAAGGCGTCCATATCTACTTCTCGAGAACCGAGGATCTTGCTGCACTCGACATCGTTCCGCTTTCAATTGACTGGACGCGCGTGGCCATGTGCGTAGTTTGCGGATCAGGAGGCGCGCGCGGGCCGGCGCTCCAGGAACTCTCGGAGGTACGACCGGGGGAGTGCATCGAGCACGACGTGAATGCCGTTCATAAGCGGCTCTACTGGAATCCAGTCTCGATCTCGCAGTCCAATATCATTGAGGATGTCGACGCCGCTGCTGGCGCGATCCGCGAAACGGTCCAAACGTCTACGTACGCATTGGCCTCGCGCCACGATTGCATAGTCCATAAGCTATCTGGCGGACTCGATTCATCCATAGTCGCCTGCTGCCTCAAAGACGCCCCGAGAAGGCCTACGATCATATGCATCAACGATTACTCCACAGGCCCTGACAGCGACGAGCGGATTTTCGCCCGATTGGCTGCAAATCGAGCCGGAAGCGAACTCTTAGAGCGACCTAGAGCTGCGGATCTCAGGCTGGACGCCTGCCTAAGCAGCGTACGGACTGCTGCGCCGTCACCCCAGTTTCTTGAGCTTGCCCATGATCGACCCGCAGTGAATCTCGCCTGTGAGCGCAAAGCGACCGCCGTCAGCACCGGCGTGCAAGGGGACGCGACCTTCCACATGCACCCAGCCGAGCTCGCTGCAGCAGACTTCGCAGGTCGACACGGGCTGAACAGCAGCTTTTTCCGCGTATCCTTGGACGCCGCACGGCTGGCGCGCACTTCTATCTGGCCCGTGATCGGAACAGCGCTGCGCTACAGCTTCCTTGGAGTGAAGCTGGACTACTGGGATATCCAGCGCCAGTGTCTCCAGATGAATCCAGGGAAGAACATTGTCAATGCCGAGCTCCTGTATGAATTGGCCAGTAATCAGGACCTCGCCGATCCCTGGTTCAGGTCCCTGTCGGACGGTCCGCCTGGGAAGCTGTGGCAGATCTTTCAGATGACAAGCGCCTCCGCTTATGAAGACTCATTCTCGCGCCCGACAGATCCTGAATTCATCCATCCGCTGATGGCTCAGCCAGTGGCGGAAGTGTGCCTGCGGATTCCTACGTACACACATCTCGCTAACGGATGGGACCGCGCAGTCGCGCGCCTCGCATTCGCCGAGAACCTTCCGCCGCGGATTCGTGAACGAAGGACCAAAGGCGGATTGGAAGAGTATGCAAAGGACGTCTTGAAGAGGAATATTGCATTCGCCCGTCAGCTCCTGCTTGACGGCGCGCTGGTGAAGGAGCGGATCCTCAACCGGTCCATACTCGACCGGGCGCTTTCCTCAGAGCCCACGAGAAGCTCTGTCACCACAGCAATGCTGCTCATCTATCTTGGCGTTGAAGTGTGGATTCATACCTGGAAGTCAGGATCCTGTCGCCCGGCGGCTTGACGCCTGGGCGAGAGCTACTACTCCATCGCTCACTTCATCGCTCCTGCCGCACGTTCATGCAGCGCGTAGAGCTTTCGCCACCGGGTGTACCGAGCTTCCTTCGAGGCGTCTGGGTCCTCGCGACCGTTCAACCAGAAGTCGAACCAGTCTACCGTAGCCTCTGCTGACGCCAGAATCTGCCGAGGGTTCTGCAAATTATGCGCCCCTCGCTCGATGTTCGGGATGACAAACAGCTCCACAGGCTTTCTCAGCAGGCTCAGCGCATTGAACATCTCCCAGTGCAGCACAGCGTGCTTGAGCCCGCCCGATTCCACCTGAATCCGCAAAGGAGTGCGCACCTTGTGCGCATTGAACGCTGGCGCGCTCTTCAGCCAGATCTTCAGCCCATCTCCAACGCCCGGAGCCCCGTTGTTCTGGGCAAACTCGCCCATCAATCCGCCCGCCGCCCCTATCAGCGCCGCCTGGAGATACCCGCCGTTCATGTGATCCGATACGACGGCGGCGGCGTATGGAAAGCTCGAATGCGTCAGCGCGTACTCCACATGCCAGCCCGACCGGCTGAAGCCTGACAGTCCGACCTTCTCGACGTCGGCCAGCCCCATCTTATCGAGAGCGCCGATCGCAGCCTCGTAGGCCGCTTGATAAGCGACAGGTTCCGCCGGCGAAAGCAGGAACGATGCGGTTTCGGCGCGATCCGTGTTCCCGACCTGCAGCACCGCAATCCCGCGGTTCGCAAGCACTTGCGCGGCGTATATGGACATGCCGGGTGGACCCAGCCCCGCAGCAGATCCAGCGCCGCCAACGCCGTACAGCGAGAATTGCCCCGCCGCAGCTGCGGCGCCGCTCTGCAATACTACGGGATACCGCTTACCCGTCTGGTATTCCACGGGATAGTACAAGCGACCGCGCCACACTCGCCCATGCGGATCATCCCACTGGAACGTCTGCACACGCCCAAGCGCATAGCGGTCCAGTAAGCCCGGATTCAGGTCCAACACAAGGCGTTCGCGCTTGCCGATATGATCGACGGCGACCAAGCGCGGAGGCGTCTTCATATCTTCTCGCACCACAACTTCGACGCCCGTAGTAGAAGTGGACCGCGCATCAAGTGAATCCGCGAGCCGCCATTTCCCTCCTTCGAGCTCGTACACGAGCGTCGCCGCGGTTCCGCTCACTTCCAGTCGTCCGTCATCCCTCCAGCCGCTTACGTACATACCGGCTGCTTGACGCGAAGCCGCTAGCTCTTCGTATGCGCCAGTGTCGGCGTCGACCACCGCGATGGCTGTGCCGGCAAGTCCTTCAGCGCTGGCGCCCTTGGGAGGGAGAAACGTCGGTCCCAACGCAACGAACCGACTATCAGGCGACCACACGATGTGATTGATCGCAAACACCTTCGGCGCATCAAAAAGAGGACGCGCGCGCCCACGCTCGACATCCACAATATAAAGACGTTGAATGATCCACGACCTTCCACCACCTGGTTCCAGGGCCTCCCTCGCATACTTCCCCATCAACGAATCCGTGTACGTTCCCCACGACGAAGGGATCTCAGACGCGGCTGGCGAACTGTCGATAATGGCGCGCCGCCCATCCGGCGAGAACGAGATGACCTGCGGCGGCATGAGATTCTGCAGCCCGCCCTCGAACTGGATCTCCTTCGGCTCGGAATCACCGTGCAACGATGCAATCCAATGTCGAAAGGTCTCCTGACCAGAGCCGTTAGGAGCACCGGACATTAACCCGCGCGCATTGATCTCCGTGACGGCGAATCCGTCCCTGATGAGACTCTCCGCGAGCTCCGGCGGCGGCTGTGTACGTACGCTGAAGATAATGCGATCGCGGTGGCTGATATCGAATAGCCCAACGTCCGCCCCGGCGGCGGTAACGAACCGGTGCTCCCCCGTAACCGTATCCGCCACCACGACTTGGCTCGTCCCATCATCCGCCTCCGCAAGGAAGGCGACGCGCCGACTATCCGCCAGCCATAGCAGACGGTAGTCAAAGCGATACGTAATGGGGTACGGCCCCAACCCGCTGGTTCGAAACTTGCCCACCGTCTTGTAGCTTGCGGCGCCTTCCAGAGAGTCCAAGCTGCCGGTCACGAGCTCCATCTCCACCTGATCTCGCCCCACATCCCCTCGAACCAGCATGACGGCATAGCGGCTCCCGTCAGGAGAGATGAGCACCTCGCGCTTCGCCATCATCCGAGGGTCCGACGTGAAGCGCGACACCGTCGGCATCACCCTCGTGGTTTCAATCGCAGCGGCTACAGTGAGAGGCGCCCTCCCCTCCGAAATCGCCGCCCACAGCATCAGGCCCACAACCACGGACCGCCGTATAGAGCTCGCAAGAAAGGTCATGGATTCACCAGCGCTTCCGGACCTGAGCGAGAACCAGGCGCTCAAAGGGGCTGGCGTTGGTTGCGTCATAACCTGCTAACGCGCCACGAACCCGAGGCGGCGCCTCATCAAGAACGTTGATTGCGCTCAACGCAAGTGTCAGGCCGCCCAAGATCCGCGACGAAGCATCAAACTCGTAGGAACAGCGCAGGTCGATTGTCGCGAAGCTCGGCACGCTCTCGAACGGCGCGATGAGGGTATTCACATAACTGTCAACGTAGTTCAAGGCGGATGAGACCGAGAAGTTATGCAGCGTCCAACTGAAATCCGTACGCAGCTTCCATGCGGGAGGATTGAACACTGTATTCGACACATCCTGCCTTTCAGACGTGCGCGTAAGACGTTGTTCGAACGCATCGAGCTTTTCAGCCGCCATGCCGATGGCGAATACGCCATGCCGCGTATTGCGTCGATAATCCAGAGAGAAATCCCATCCACGAACTTCGATCGCGGCGACGTTCTGGACCCTGTCATTCACGATTGCTTCTACAGCGTCTATCGGGATGCTGAAGGGGTTCAAGAATGAGTCGCTGCCCGCTATCAGCGCATTCACGACATCAAGCGATGGATCCCTGGTGATGAAGTCTGCATAGTCGTGCTCATTGATGAGCATCCCTATGAACGTTGGCGCCGGGGCCTGAATCCTGCCCGAATAGCGAGTCTCGAAATACGTAAGCGAGAGCTGCAAAGAAGGGACGCCGGCCGGTCGGATGTCCAGGCCTACCGTAGTCGATCGTCCTGTTTCCGCGTCGAGCCCTCTCTCCGCGCCCAGGATGAGCAGGCTTGGAGTCGTCGGTCCCGGCGTCGCCAGCGGGTCCTGAAGCGGGAAGACCACCGCCTGCGTAGGAGTCGCCATCGTCAACAGCGAAGGCGCATTGAAA
>JAVEVD010000025.1:0-49604 GCA_034005205.1 Steroidobacteraceae bacterium
GCGTGAACTCATCGGTATGGCACACGCCCGTGGCCTTGATCTCCACCAGCACCTCGCCGTCCTTCGGACCGTCCAGTTCGACGGTCGTCACTTCCAACGGCTTGCCGGCCTCGTAAGCGACAGCGGCTCTCGTTTTCATACGTAACTCCCGTAGCTCTCAGAACGCCGCGTCAATCGGATTGCAGACGCAACGGGATGCGTTCATCGATCGCCCCAGCGCGCAATCGCTCGCTGGACCCGGCGCCCGCGCTCACCTGCCCGTCGGCGTCGAGCAGCGGTATGTGGTAGCTCGCCAGGATCTCGTTCACATCCTGCTGGTGCTCGCTGATCCAGCGATCGAGCGTCTCCTTCCATTCCTGCTCGCCGAAACGCACGCCCATCGATAACTCGTAATCGAACTTGATCTGCGGATCGGGCGTGAACGGCGCGGCGCGCCACGATCCCGCGTGCCGGCTTACCAGGAAACCGGCGACCGGCCCCCACACGACCGCGACGTCAATGCGCTGCGCCTGCATGTCCTGTTCGACCGTATGCGCAGGATTCTCGGCTGGATCGCCGCTCTGCGGCGCATACACCACCGCCTGCTCGAGCAGGCCGTTGCGCGCCAGCCAGTCCGCGCCCGGCGAGTATCCGAACACGCCGATGCGCAGCGATTGCAGCATCTGCGGCGGCAACTTCAGCAGATCCGCAGCCGTTTCGATCTGCTGCAGCTCCGGTCGATGCGGAAAGACCAGCGCGTAAGTCGAGCGCATATACGGTCGCGTCGTAGCCGTCAGCTCGTAGCCCTTCGGCACGCCGATGATGACGTCGCAACTGTACTGGCGCGTCTGGGGGTCCTGACGCCGCAGCGTGTTGCGCACAAAGCCCATGCGCTGCGGGAAAAAGGTGTATTCCAGCTTGCGGCCGAGATCGCGCGCGAGCTGCTCCGCAATCTTGTTTTCGTAGCCCTCGCCGCGCCGATTGGATTGCGGCAGGCTGTCCGGATCGGCGCAGACGCGCAGCACCGATGTATCGGCCGGCGCATCGGCGCCCTGCTGCGCCGCGGCGACCAGCGAGAGCGCGCAGGCGGCAAGAAGCAACGTCAGGCAACGCAACGGCTCGTCGGTCATTCGCATGAATGCGCGACCTCGGCGACTACTGTTCATCATCGATCGGAGACAGCCGTCCTGGCTCGATCCGGCCGTCCGATCGTCCCTTCAGATAAGCGTACAGGCCCTCCCAATTCTTGTTCACCATGGGGCTGTTGTTGAACTGCGGCATGCCCTTCTCGGGGCGACCGTTCATCAGCACTTCGTGAAACTGCTCCTGCGACATCGTCTTCAGCGACTCGACCAGCGCCGGACCAACCAGGCCTTCCTGCTGCGCTCCGTGACACCGCTCGCAGGCGAGCGCCCGCCAGGTCTTCCAGCCGTTCAGCGTCTTCTCATCGACCTTGTCGCCGTCCTTCACCTGGTAGAGCTGTTCCGAATTATCGGGCGAGGACTCGTCGGCGGACGACGTTGGCGCACCGTAGGCGATAAAGGCGACAGCCAGCCCGACCATGAATGCGCTTGTGGTTCGAGTCATCCCTCCTCCCCCTGCGGCGCACGTCGCCCACGCATGTCGCGCAGGACGGCTCGTGCGCCGCGGTGAACTGAAGCTCGCAGAACTCAGGCAGCCGGTCCGCTCACGGCGCTGCACCCCTGGTCCCGGAGCCCGAGTCGGGCAGCGCGAAGACGAACAACGAGCCGCCGAGCGTCGTGTACCGGGCGAGATCCTTGTACCCGCCCACGGCGCCCAGCCCCTCGGTCTCTCCGGTCAACCCGGCCGCCATGCCTATGCCGGCCCAGCCGCCGATACCCGAATAGACGCCGACGTACTGCTTGCCCTGATACTCGTACGTAAACACGTTGCCGATGATTCCGGAGGGCGCCTTGAACTTCCAAAGCTCTTTGCCGTCCTTGGGGCTCACCGCCTTGATATAGCCCTCGAGCGTGCCGTAGAACACGATGTCGCCCGCGGTCGTGAGCGCGCCGGACCATACCGAGAAGCGCTCGGGCCTGGACCAGACGATCTTGCCCTGGGCCGCGTCCCAGGCGATGAAGTTGCCCATGCCGCCGTGGCTGCCTGGCGCCGGGTACATCGTGAGAGTGGCGCCCACGTACGGCTGACCGGCCGTGTATTCGACTTGGAACGGCTCGTACGTCATGCATACGTGATTGGTGGGCACCATGAACAAGCCCGACTTGCGGTCGTAGCTTGCCGGCTGCTGATCCTTCGTGCCGAGTGCGGCTGGGCAGATGTCCTTGACGTTGACGTCCGGTCCTGTGGTCCCCGGCGAGTACTGCTTGTTCACCACCGGCCGCCCGGTCTTCATGTCGATCTCGGTCGCCCAATTCACTTTCGGATCGTACTTTTCGGCCACCAGCAGCTCGCCGGTCTCACGATTGAGCGTGTAGGCGAAGCCGTTGCGGTCGAAATGCACCAACACCGGAGTCGACTTGCCGTTGATGTCGAGATCCGCCAGGATGTTCTCGTTCACGCCGTCGTAATCCCACTCATCGTGCGGCGTCATCTGGTAGGCCCATTTCGCCATGCCGGTGTCCAGATCCCGCGCGAAGATCGTCATCGACCACCTGTTGTCGCCGGGCCGTTGCGCGGGATTCCAAGTGCCGGGATTGCCGGTGCCGTAGTAGACGAGGTTGAGCTTCGGGTCGTAGGAGAACCAACCCCAGGTGGTGCCGCCGCCCAGTTTCCACTGCTCGCCTTCCCAAGTCTTTAACGACGAGTCGGGGCCGACCGGGGCCATCTTGCCGTTGGTCCAGGTCATCGTCTTGTTTGGATCGACCAGCAGGTCCTTGTCGGGCCCCGTGCTCCATGCGGTCCACACCCGCTTGCCCGTATCGAGGTCGTAGGCGATCAGCCGCCCACGCACGCCGAACTCGCCGCCCGATATGCCGGTGATCACCTTGTCCTTGAACACGTGCGGCGCGTTGGTGTTGGTCTCGCCAATCTTGGGGTCGCCGTTCTTGGCGGTCCACAGCACCTTGCCAGTATTGGCGTCGAGCGCCACCAGCGTGGTGTCCGCCTGCTGCAGCAGGATCTTGCCGTTGCCGAACGCGAGCCCTCGATTCACCGTATCGCAGCACATGACAGGCACGACGTCTGCGTTCTGCTTGGGCTCGTACTTCCACTTGAACGACTGATCCTTCAGGTTTACTGCGTAAACGTTGTTCGGGAACGGCGTGTGGATGTACATCGTGTCCCCGATCACCAGCGGCGAACCCTCGTGGCCGCGCAGCACGCCTGTCGAGAGGGTCCATGCGACCTGCAAGTTCCCGACGTTGCTGGCGTTGATCTGCTTGAGGTCGCTGTAGCGGTGATTTGCGTAATCGCCGGCCTGGACGACCCAGTTCGACGGCTTGGCCATGAGCTGCTCGAGCGCCGGCCCGCCGCCGCCCTGCCGTGCAGCTTCCTGTCCTGCGGCGCCGCCGCTCAGAGCCGCCGCAGCGGCGCCCGTCGCGACGCCAATCAGAATGGAAAGACGTTGCTGTTTCATGTTCAATCCCCCGTGCGCGTCAGGAAATCCGTCAATGCCTGTGCAGCCCGCGCCTGTAAGTCGCCACGAACCACCGATGTGAGGCTACCCATGACAATGCAACGCCTATGCCAGCGACGCCCGTCCAGCTCCTTCGCGGCAGCGCTTTTGACGTGCGCGTTTTCCACAGCAGCCACGGGCGATGCGTCGGTGCATGATTATCCGACGCATGCGCGCGTCGAATACGTGCAGGAATGCGTTGCGAGCCACGGCGCCCGGCTCGCAAACGTCTACCAGTGCTCCTGCGCGATCGACCGCATCGCCGAAAAGCTCAGCTACGATGATTTCGTCGAGGCGTCCACCTTCGTAAAGTACGCCAAGCTCGGCGGCGAGGCTGGCGGGCTGTTCCGTGATCCGGAGCAGGCCAAGAAGATGGTGAAGCTTTATCACGATCTGGAATCCACGGCGCTGCGCGCCTGCGGCATGGGGGCGTGAAAGCGCGCTAGCGGTTCGCGGCCGTCGGTGGTTCGAGAGCAACGGCAGGCGCCCTGACCACGCTGACCGACCGCTGCACCGCTTCTCCTCAGGGAAGCTGGCCGCTCTGACGGCTCGGGGCCAGAGAAGCGCCTGAAGCGCACGGCGTTCCTTGCGCCGGGCGCTCGCAGGCGCGGAGCAAATCAGATTCGCTAGAACGACATGTAAGCGCCGATATTGAAGTTGCTGCTGTCGTTCTCGACCCCGTTGTGCGCCTCCGACTTGGTGTCGGAGAACTCCGCCAACAGCGTAAGGTTCTCCGTCAGCGAGTGGTACACGCCAACGGTGTACTTCTTGTTGGTCTCGACCAGGAAGGATGGCGCTTCTCCGGAAGCCAGGTCGAGATTGCTCTCGCCGTAGTTCACGCCCACCTTCGTATCTCCGAATTTGTACGTGATCTGCGCGAGGAAGCCGTCGCTGTCCCGCTCGTTCCCCTGCCGGTCGTCGCTCAGCAAGTACAGCGCCGTGGTGCCGACGCCCTCGCCCTTGTAATACCAGCCCATGATTTCTGCGCCGCCGAAAGTGACCTTGCCGCCTACGTCGAAACCAAAGCTATCGAAGTCCTGCGCGTCGGTCTCCCCCTCGTGGTCCTGGGTGATGAAGCTGGCCGAGAGATAAACAGGGCCATTCGTGTAGGCGATCTTGCCGTGGAATCCCGGCGCGCTCTCCGGGATCGCCACGTTCTGCACGATCGGCTCCAGCGGATCGAATATGCCGAGCGTGATCTTCAGCCCGCCGAGGTCCGGCGTCGTGTAATTCATCTGCGCCAGCCAATCCGTGTAGATGTAGCCGAGGCCGATCGAACCGAGCGACGTGTTGGCCGGCGTCGCGTAGTTCGTATTGCCCGAGCCCACGCCCGGCAGCGTCATGTCGTTCAGGATCGCGTCGGCCTGGAACAGCCCGATGTTCCTGCCCAGCATGAACTCGCCCATGCTGTCGTTGCCGAACGTCAGAAACACTTGGCGGATGTCCAGGCTGGTCGAGCCGAGTCCAGTATTGAGCAGGTCCGCGCCTTGCTGCAGGTTCGGACTGCCGTCGTTGGTGCTGACGCCCGGGAAGAAGCCGAACGTAACGCTCAGGTCGTAGCCTCGTTGCGTTGTCGAGGCGCCGATGGCGAGCGCCGCCGGCAGCAGGCCGTTGCTCACAGAGGAGCTGCGATCCTCTCCCGCGGCGCCGCGGCACGCGAGTCCACCCGCCACTCCCGGGATCGTCTCGTCCTCGCACTTCGAATTGATGTAATGCACGTTCACGTTGCCGCTGGCCGTAAACGTCCAGTCCCCCGCCTTAATCTCGACGGCGCGGGCGGACTGCCCCGCACACACCGTCGCCAGGACCACCAGGAGTGCTCGCCCGAACATGACGCGTACCTCTCTCGGAGACTCCGCCGGCGCGAACACGCCGGTCCACGGGACGTCGTTTCCGGAGCAAGGCGTATGCCAGCTCCCACCCGGCGTCGGCGGCGAGCGATCGGGTAATTAATTACACGGTTGTGAGGCGCAGGCGTTGCGTGGAGGGTACAAGCGTCCCAACAGGGAGTACGTGTGGGACACTGTTACGCGACACTTGACACAGTGATACAGTCCCGACCGTTCTGCTTTGGCCCATAAGCACTGCGCTCTCGCGCATCGGAGCATACGTCGTGAGGGATGCGGCCGCCGCTCATGCTGCTGCAGTCATGCAGCTTCTGCACGCGCCTTTCAGGGAATCGACCGAAGGCGCGTCGCTCAGCGAACAGATCGCCGGTTCCTGGCGACGCTGTTGCCTGGAGTACTCGCTGGATCCGGCGCGCCCCTACGCTCCCACCGTGCTCGACGCTGCGGCGCTCACCGAGCGTTGCGGCCGCAACGCCGAGCTGCTGCGGATCGCAGCGGCCGAAATCGATGTGGTCTATGACTACATTGCGCAGTCCGGTTACGCACTGATCCTCACTGATGCGAGCGGGGTGGTTCTCTATCGCCGCACCGACCCGACGCTCGCCGACGCCTTCCAGGCCGCCGGGCTCATGAGCGGCGCGGACTGGAGCGAGCGGCGTCAGGGCACCAACGGCATCGGCACCTGCATCGCCGAGAACCGCCCGGTGATCATCCAGCGCGAGGAGCATTTCCGGGCCTGCCACACGGGGCTGACGTGCTTCGGCGCCCCGATCCACGACCCGGCTGGAGCGCTGCTCGCGGTGCTGGACGCCTCGACCCTGAACGCGCCGAGCGCCGGCGCTACGCTCGAGCACACCATGGCGCTGGTCGACATGACTGCGCGAGCCATCGAGAAGCGACTGTTCGTGCAGCGGTTCCGCCAAGAAATCCTGTTGCGCTTCCACACCCGTCCGGAGCTGGTCGACACACAGCACGACGGCGCCATCGCCCTCGCCAGAGACGCAACCATCATCGCCGCCGACGATGCGGCCCTGCGGCTGCTCGACAGCTCCAGCCGCTGCGATCTCATCGGGCGTCGTATCGACGAGGTGTTCGACGTGTGCGCGCGCAAGATCGCCGAGCCGGCGCGCGGCGCGCACACTGCTTCGCAGTCGGTGCGCGAGACCAGGCTCGGCAAGCGCTTCTTCGTGAGCCTCGATTACGGGAACGCCGAGCCGGAAACCGCCGGCCTGCTCACGCGGCCCGCGGGCTCGCCCCGGGTGATACGGCTTGCGCCCTCTGGCTGGCGCAAGTCTTCGCTGACGCTGGAGGAGCTCGCCGGCGAAGACCCGCAGATGCTGCGCAACGTGCGCAGCGCCCATCGCATCGCGACATCGCGGGTGCCGGTGATGATCCAGGGACCGACTGGAGCGGGCAAGGAGGTGTTCGCACGCGCTCTGCATGCCGCGAGCGATCGCGCGGCCGCGCCGTTCGTCGCCCTGAATTGCGCCGCCATTCCCGAATCTCTCATCGAAAGCGAGCTGTTCGGCTATCGCTCCGGCGCATTTACGGGCGCGCGCCGCGAAGGTTTCAAAGGCAAGCTCCTGCAATCCTCCGGTGGAACGCTGTTCCTCGACGAGATAGGCGACATGCCGTTGTTGCTGCAGACGCGGCTGCTGCGTGTACTGGAAGAACAGGAGGTCGCGCCGCTGGGCTCGGAGACCCCGGTCAAGGTGGACCTGCGTGTGATCTGCGCATCGCACCAGAACCTGCGCGCCATGATCGCCAACGGCCAATTCCGCGAAGACCTGTACTATCGATTGAACGGCATCACGCTCGAGCTGCCGTCGCTCGCAGCGCGCAGCGACAAAGGGCGTCTGATCCGAGACTTCCTGGCCGCCGAAACCAGCGATGGCCGGCCCGCAGCCATCGAGGTCGAGGCTTTCGAGCGACTGCTCACCTACGGCTGGCCCGGAAACATTCGCGAGTTGCGCAACGTGATTCGCACGGCGCTGGCGATTTGCGACGGCGGCGTGGTGCGTCTCAGCGACCTGCCGAGCGAGGTGCGCGGAGACGGCGACGAAGCGGGCGCCACGTTCCGCACCAGCGAGACGCGCGGCGCACAGAGTGACGCTGCAACAGCCTCAGCGGTCGGCGCCCAGACGCTGGCAGCCGACAGGGATGAAATCTTGCGGACGATCCACGACTGCGCCGGCAACATGTCGCGCGCCGCGCGACGGCTCGGCGTCAGCCGCAACACCCTTTACCGGCGCTGCCGCCAGCTCGGAATCCCGCTGCGCCGCGCGCCCGCCGGCCATTAGCGTCAGCCACGCTCCGCATCCCGCCGGTCCTCGGTCATGAGCCGGGAACGCGACGCTGGCACGCAATCTGCTTCTTGGCGATCAGCAAGCTCGCCGACGGCGCAGCTTCCGGTATCAGGACCGCTTCATGTCGACAGGTCGCGGCCGGCATCGGACCGTGAGCAACAGACGGAAAAAACACGCCCAACGCCCGGCGCTCGTCCGTCTAGCTCCCGGCGTACGTCTCGACGGCGGCGAGGACGATAATGCGGCGATTGTTCTCGTGTGTTCTCAGGGCAGAGTTCAGCTCAACAGCGGCGCCGCCGGAATCCTTCGACTGTGCGACGGCTCCCGCGACCGCAACGGCATCGTCGCCGAGCTCATGCGCGGCTCGCCGCGGCGCGCGCTCGCCCTGGAGATCCAGGAGTTCCTCGAAGCGGCGCACGCGCGAGGCTGGATCGTCGAATCGTGAATCGCGGCCTGGTGCAGCAATCAATCGAGTCGCGCTCCAACGGCGACCTGCGAGTGGAAAGCCCGTGAGGCGCTCGCTTCCTTTCGGCGTCATGCGGGCGCAACCGTATCAGCGATCGAATTCCGCGGCCTCGCGGCCCAGCGTTTCGTTCAGGCCGACGACCGTCCGTAAATCCCTCACCTCGCGAAACACGGCGCCGTGAATCTCGGCCCGACTCAGCGCGGCGCCGGTGAGCGTGGCGCCCGTGAGATCTGCGCCGACGAGTTTCGCCTGGGTGAGATCCGCGTTCGTCAAATCGGCGCCGCGCAGTTGCGCGTAGCTCATGTCCGCGCGCGAGAGGTCGGCGCCGTTCAGCCTGGCGCCATCGAGACGCGCGTTGGTGAGAACGAGCCGGATGAGCCCCATCGGCTGATTGCGCATGTCGGCGCCGCCCCGGACCTCGCGCAGATCGGCGCCTTCCAGATTGGCCCGCTCGAAGTTCCCCATGAGCTGCGCGCCGTGCAGATCCGCGCGTCTGAGATCGGCGTTGGCGAGCACGCTCGAGAAGAGCGTCGCCTCGCTCAGATCGGCGTCCGCCAGCACGGCGTCGCGCATGATCGCCACGTTCAGATTGCAGCGCGCCAGTCGCGCACGAGACAAATCGGCGCCGCGCAGATTCGCTCCGAACAGATTGGCCCCGGTGAAGTCCAACCCCGACAGATCCAGGCCCGCCGCCTCGAGGTTCGCGAAGTCCTTCGACCCCGAGGCGATCCGCTCCTCGATGCGTTCGCGCGTCTCCTGCTGGCCGTAAGCAACGCCGCCCGCAAGGACGCCGCACACCAAGAAGCCAACCAACGCCGTCGCCAATCTGCTCACGATGAATGCAACTCCGCCGCTCCGCCGCGCGTCGTGCTCTTGCACGTTCGCTTGCATGCGAATCCTGCGCCCGCTTCGATCCCTGGACAATACGCAATGAATCGGCGACTGACGGAAACACTCTTGATCCGCCTGATGCGCCAAGCGCTGCCATGTATGTTTGCGTTGCTGCTCGCCAGTGCAATGCGCCATGCCGCCGCCGCAGCTGAATTCCCGACGCATCGCTCCCGCATCAACGGCGTTCGTGCAGCGAGCGATGCTCGCCCCTCCGTGGTGTTCGCCAGCGGCCTTGGCGACACGCTCGATGTATGGCGCGACGTCCAATCGGCGATCGCAGCGCATTGCACGCGTACGCTCGCATACAACCGCGCCGGATATCCGGGCAGCGCGCCCCCGCACGGAGCGCGCGACGCCCGCACCATCGTCGCGGAACTGCGTGCGGAACTGCGACGCCAGGATATGGCGCCGCCCTATGTGCTGGTGGGCCATTCCATAGGCGGGCTGTACATGCAGTATTTCGCTCGCACCTATCCCGAGGAAGTCGCCGGTCTGCTGCTGGTCGATTCGACGCACTGGGACCAGCGCTTACTGATGGGCATGCCTGCGCAGGACTCGTACACCAACCGCGGAACGTTCATGTTGTTCATGAGCTTCATCGCGCGCCGGGAGCTCGAGGACAGCGCAAGGGCGGGCGAACAAGTGCACTCGAGCCCGCCGGCGCGCGGCGTGCCGACCATCGTCCTGTCGAGCACGGCGGCGTTCCTGGGCGAAACGCCCGCCACACGGGCGATGGCCGCCAGACTGCAGGACGAAATCGTCGCTGACTTCCCGGGCGCACGCCACGTGCGCGTCAACGGCAGCGGACACTACATCCAGAGGGATCGGCCGGACGTCGTGGTCCGCGCGGCGCGGGAGTTGGCGAAGTGCGAGCGGAGAAGCGGTTAACGGTTGGCGGTTTAGCGGTTGGCGCAGACGCAACGCCGCGGTCGAGCGCACCGCCTCGGGCGAACGGCGGTTCCTGCCTAACGCCAACCGCTGACCGCTTCTCTCCATTAAACTCCCTCAATGCCCGCTTCCCATGTCAGTGACGTTCTGATCGTCGGCGCCGGCCACAACGGCTTGGTATGCGCGGCTTATCTTGCCGCAGCCGGTCTCAAAGTCAGAGTGCTCGAGCGCCGGCATGTGGTCGGCGGCGCGGCGGTGACCGAAGAATTTCACCCCGGCTTTCGCAATTCGGTCGCGGCTTACACAGTCTCGCTTCTGAATCCGAAGATCATTCGCGATCTGCAGCTTCCCGCGCACGGTCTGCGCATCGTCCAACGCGAACTGGCCAACTTCCTGCCGACTGCGGACGGACGTCACCTGAGTATCGGGGCCGGCCGCACGCATGAGGAGGTGGCCAAGTTCTCGCGGCGGGACGCCGAGCGCCTGGACGCTTACGCGCAAACTCTCGAGCGGATCGCCGGCGTGCTGCGCGACATCGCGCTTGAGACCCCGCCGAACGTAGTAGAAGGAAGCTGGCGGGCGGCCCTTCCGGAGCTGATCCGCACCGCCCGTCTAGGCGGTCGCATCAGCAGTCTCGACATGGCGACCCGCCAGAAGCTGCTCGACCTGTTCGCGCGCTCCGCCGGCGATTATCTGGAGGACTGGTTCGAGAGCGATCCCATCAAAGCGGTGTACGGCTTCGATGGCGTCGTGGGCAACTACGCCAGCCCCTACTCGCCGGGGTCAGCCTACGTGCTCCTGCATCACGTCTTCGGCGAGGTGAACGGGACGAAGGGCGCCTGGGGTCACGCCATCGGCGGTATGGGCGCGATCACCGAGGCAATGGCGAGAAGCGCCGCGTCACGCGGCGTGGACGTGCGCGTGAACGCCGGCGTTCGTGAAATCCTGGTCGAAGGCGGTCGAGCAGTCGGGGCAGCGACCGAGTCCGGCGATGTATTCCGGGCTTCGGCTGTTGTCTCCAACCTCAACCCGAAGCTGCTCTACCTGCAGTTGCTGGATCAGAAAGCCCTGCCAGCGACATTCCGCGAGCACATCGGACGTTGGCGATGCGCCTCGGGCACGTTCCGCATGAACGTTGCGCTGTCCGAGCTTCCTGATTTCACCTGCCTGCCAGGCAGACAGCGCGCGGCGCATCACACCGCTGGCATTATCATTGCGCCGACGCTGCAATACATGGAGCAGGCCTATTTCGACGCGCGCTCTCAGGGATGGTCGCGACGCCCGATCATCGAGATGCTGATTCCATCGACGCTCGATGACACGCTCGCGCCTGCGGGGCGCCACGTGGCCAGTCTCTTCTGCCAGCACGCGGCGCCGCAATTACCCAATGGGGAATCCTGGGACGCGCACCGTGAGAAGATGGCCGATCTGATCATCGACACTGTCGATGCGTACGCTCCGAACTTCAAGGCCGCGGTGCTCGGCCGGCAAATCCTGAGCCCGCTGGACCTCGAGCGCACCTTTGGGTTGATCGGCGGCGACATCTTCCATGGCGCACTCAGTCTCGATCAGATGTTCTCCGCCCGTCCCATGCTCGGCTACGCCGCTTATCGCGGGCCGCTGCCGGGGCTGTACATGTGCGGCTCCGGCGCGCATCCCGGGGGCGGCGTGAGCGGCGCCCCAGGCCACAACGCGGCGCGCGAAATCGTCGTGGATTTCAAACGCGGCAGACTGCGGCGCCGCGCCTGAGGTCCTTGCTTTGCCGCGCTCGTACTCTCATGCGCACGCGGCCTCCTGCGCCGACGCCTCGCTGGCGCCGATCATCTGCAGCGCACACGCTGCGATCGCATGCGGCGTGATCCCGAAATGCTCGTACAGCGTCGCGCCGGGCGCCGAGGCCCCGAAGTCCGCAACGCCGATCACAGCCCCCGCCCTGCCCACGTACTTGCGCCACAGATCCGGCTGAGCGGCCTCGACGGCGATGATGGGCAAATACCGGGGAAGCACGCTGTCGCGATAGGCGCCCTCCTGGCGGTCGAACTGGTTGGTGCAGGGCATCGAGACGACTCGGACTGCGACGCCCCGAGCCGCGAGCAGTTGCTGCGCCTCGAGAACCAGCCCCAGCTCCGAGCCGGTCGCCAGCAACGTGGCCCGCGCCGCAGCCGGATCGCGCAGCACATAGCCGCCGCGACGGATCAGATCGAGGTCGCCCGCCGAGCGCGGAATACTCGCGACGTTCTGCCGTGAAAGCAGCAACGCCGTGGGGCCGCCGCGACGCGCGATCGCCGACTCCCACGCCGCCAGAGTCTCGAGCGCATCCGCCGGGCGCCAGACATCCAGGTTGGGAATCAGACGCAGCGAAGGCGCCTGTTCGACGGCCTGGTGGGTTGGACCGTCCTCGCCCAGTCCGATCGAATCGTGTGTGAACACGTGAATCACCCGCTGCTTCATCAGAGCAGCCATGCGCACGGCGTTGCGGCTGTAGTCGCTGAACGTGAGGAACGTTCCGCCATAAGGAATGAAGCCGCCGTGCAGGCTCATGCCGTTCATCACAGCGGCCATGCCGAACTCGCGCACGCCGTAGCTCAGGTGATTGCCGGCGCTATCGCGCCGTGCTCGCACGCATCCTCTGAACTCTGTGAGATTCGAGCCCGTGAGATCGGCCGATCCGCCGAATATCTCCACGAGCGCAGGCGCCACCAGATCGAGCACCTTCTGGGACGCTTTGCGAGTCGCCATGGCGCCCGAGCCGGCGATGATCTCGCTGGCCGCCCGCGCCACGGCGCCGGGGAAGTCTGCCGGCAGATCGCCCTTCATGCGGCGCTCGAACTCATCCGCCAGTTCCGGGAAGCGCTCCCGATAGCGGCTCATGCGGGCGAGCCACTCACGATACTGTTCCGCGCCCCGCGCCCGACAATCCCACGCGGCGCGCAGATCCTCGGGAACCACGAACGGCGGATGTGTCCAGCCAAGCGACTCGCGCGTTGCAGCGCACTCCTGCTGACCCAGCGGCGCGCCGTGCACATCGTGGCTTCCACACTTTCCAGGCGAGCCCTTTCCTATCGTGGTCTTGCAGCAGATCAACGTGGGTCGTCCGTTCGCAGCGCCAGACTGCTGCACGGCCAGTGCGATGGCGGCGGCCACGGCTTCGGAGTCGTGCCCATCGACCTGCTCGATCACTCGCCAGCCGTATGCGCGGAAACGCGCCGGGGTGTCGTCGAGGAACCAGTCGTCCACTGGTCCGTCGATGGATATGCCATTGTCATCGTACAGGGCGATCAGTTTGGACAGTCGCAGCACGCCGGCCAGACTACAAGCCTCGTGACTCACGCCCTCCATCAGGCAGCCGTCGCCGAGGATGACGTAGGTGTGGTGAGCCACGATCTCGCACTCCGGACGGTTGTACCGATGCGCCAGAAGCTTTTCCGCCAAAGCCATTCCCACCGCGTTCGCCAGCCCCTGGCCGAGCGGACCGGTCGTAGTCTCCACGCCCGGCGTAACGCCGACTTCCGGGTGGCCCGGCGTGCGTGAGTGGAGCTGGCGGAAGCGCTGCAGTTCGCCGATCGGCAGGTCGTAGCCGGTCAGGTGCAGCAAGCCATAAAGCAGCATGGACGCATGACCGTTCGACAGCACGAATCGATCACGGTCAGGCCACTCGGGATGAGCAGGATCGTGCTTCAGGTAATTGCACCACAAGGCCTCGGCGACCTCGGCCAATCCCATGGGCGCTCCCGGATGCCCCGAATTCGCCGCCTCCACGGCGTCGATCGCCAACATGCGCAGGGCGTCGGCTTTGCGTCGCCGCAGTTCGAGCGTCGTCCGTTCATTCATGGCGTGCGGCGTCCTCAGGCGCGGCGTTTGATGTCTTTCAGGCGAAGAATCATCGGCGTCAGAATGAGCTGCATCGCCAGGCCCATCTTGCCGCCCGGCGCGCAAATGCTGTTCGGGCGAGTCATCCATGAGCCCTGCAGCATGGACAACAAATAGGGGAAGTCGATGCCGCGCGGGTCTGCAAACCGGATGATCACCATGCTTTCGTCGGAACTCGGAATGTCGCGCGCCACGAATGGATTGCTGGTGTCGACCGTCGGCACCCGCTGGAAGTTGACGTGCGTCCTCGAGAACTGCGGACAGATGTGATTCACGTAATCAGGCATGCGTCTCAGGATCACGTCCACGACCGCCTCCTGTGAATAACCACGGGCGGATTTGTCGCGGTGCAGTTTCTGGATCCACTCGAGATTGATGATCGGCACGACGCCGATCAGCAGATCCACATGCCTCGCGACATCGACGGTCTCGCTCACATACGCGCCGTGCAGACCTTCGTAGAAGAGCATGTCGGTGTCCGGGTCCGTTTCCGTCCATGGCGTGAAGGTCCCCGGGTCCTGGCCGTACGCGCTCGCTTCGGCGGCGTCATGCAGGTACTTGCGGACTCGACAGCGGCCGCGGGCGCCGTAGTCACGGAAGCACTCCGCCAGCTCCTCCAGCAGATTCGCCTCCGGACCGAAATGGCTGAAGTTTCGCTCGCCGCGCGCTTCACGCTCCTGCAGAGCCGCGCGCATCGCCTTGCGGTCATAGCGATGGAACGCGTCGCCTTCGATCACCGCCGCCTTGATCTTTTCGCGGCGGAACATGTTGTCGAAGCTGCGCATGACTGTGGTCGTGCCGGCCCCGGAGGAGCCGGTCACGGCCACGATGGGATGCTTCGCGGACATGCGGGCGCTCCTCAAGCCTCGATCCTGAACAACGATCGCTCGCCGAACAGCGGCGAGTCGTAGGGCTTGTCGGTTCCTGCCTCGAACTCCGCGTGGTAGCGCTCGATGCGCTCGATTTCGTTACGCGAGCCGAAGATCAGGGCGACGCGCTGTGCGAGACTGTGGGGCTGCACCTCCATGATGCGACTGCGGCCGGTCGAGGCGGCGCCGCCCGCCTGCTCGATGAGAAAAGCGATTGGGTTGGCTTCGTGGAGTAGACGCCAGCGCCCCGCGGCGCGGGGATCCCTGGCGCCCAGCGGGTACATATAGACGCCGCCGCGCATCAGGATGCGGTGGGCGTCTGCGACGATCGACGCGATCCAGCGCATGTTGAAGTCCCGGCCGCGAATGCCCGAGGCGCCCGCCTTGCACTCGCTCAGATAGCGTTTGATCGGAGGCTCCCAGAAACGCTCGTTGCTGACGTTCACCGCGAACTCGCAGGCGTCCGGCGAGATCGAGAAATCGGGATGCGTGAGCACGAAGTTGCCGATCTCGCGATCCAGCGTGAAGCCGTGCGTACCCCTGCCGATCGTCAGCACCATTACGGTGGACGGGCCGTAGAGCGCGTATCCCGCAGCGACCTGCTGCACGCCCGGCTGGAGATAGTCGTCCGGCGACGGCGGCGCGCCGCCGTCGTGCCTCAGCACCGAAAAGATGCTGCCCACGCAGACGTTCGTCTCGACATTCGATGAGCCGTCGAGCGCGTTGAACACGAGCAGATGACGTCCTTGCTGCAGATCGCCCGCTGCGCCGATCGCGCGCACTCCCTCATCCGAGGCCATGCCGGCCAGCAGGCCGTTCCATTCGCAATGCTCGATGAACGATTCCTGCGCGGCCGCGTCCAGGCCCGGCTGCTCGGACGCCGACTCCTGCGCCGATCCACGGCCAGGCCCATGTGGGGCGGCTAGTGCGCCCTTTCCGGCCATGGCGGAGATCGCCTTCACGGCCGCAGCGACGTCGATCAGCAGCGCAGCCAGCTCTCGCTGTTCTGTGTGACAGTGCTCGATCAGAAACTTCGAAAGAGTCGTTCGACCTGAGTACATGCGCACGGCGGGTCTCCTTGCTATTCCGCGTCGCCCCGAAACACTCTGGAGGCCAGAAGGTCCTGCGCGTGAATGAGCGTCAGCTCTTCCGCGCGCGTGCGCTCGCCAGCTGCGGCGCACTCGAACAGCCGATTCGCCTGGCGCAGCCGCGCGCGATCCAATGCATTGCGTATCGATCGCGCGTTCGAGAAGTTCGGCCGCCGGATGCGGCGTTGGATGTAGCGCTGCATCGTCGCGCGGCTTTCGTCATCGAATCGATAGCGCATGCGCTGCGCCATGATCTCGGCGATCTGCAGCAGCTCCGCCGCGGAGTAGTCTGGAAAATCGATGTGATGGGCGATGCGGGAGTAGACGCCTGGATTGGCGCTGAAGAAGGTCTGCATGCGCTCCTTGTAGCCGGCGAGGATCACCACGAGATCGCTGCGATTGGCCTCCATCACCTGCAGGAGGATCTCGATGGCTTCCTGCCCATAATCCCGCTCGTTCTCGGGTCGATACAGGTAATAGGCCTCGTCGATGAACAGCACGCCGCCCATCGCCCGCTTCAACACCTCCTTGGTCTTCGGCGCCGTATGGCCGATGTACTGGCCGACCAGGTCGTCGCGCGTAACCGCGACTACGGAACTTCTCCTGATGCAGCCCAGCCGCTGCAGGATGTCCGCCATCCGAGTCGCCACGGTGGTCTTGCCGGTGCCTGGATTTCCAGTGAAGCACATGTGCATGCTGGGGGTCTCGGACTGAATGCCGAGCATCTCCCGCGCCCTCGCCACCAGCAGGAAAGCGGAAATTTCACGAACACGCTGCTTCACGGGCGCGAGGCCCACCAGCTCGGCGTCGAGTTGCTCCAGCACCTCGTTGACCCGCGCTTCGGCGAGCAACGCCTGCAGATCGACGCCTTGCGCGCTCTGCTCCTGGCCGGTCGGTTGCATTACGCACTCACCCCCGGCCCGCACCGATCGTGCGCATGGAATAGCGAACGCGCCGACCGGGTCCTTCGCTGCGCGTCAGCTCGAAGTGCGGCTCCTGCTCTGGACGCTGCACGATGAACGACAGGCGCACCGTTTCGAAGCCACGCGTCGCGTCGAAGGCGTTCAGACGGATGTAGCGCCCAGGGTACGCTCTGCGGCAAGCATTCACTTCGTAGAGCACCGCCGCCGCGTCCTGCACATCGAACATCGGCATGCCCCACATCTCCCAGTAGGTATTGCGAGGATGGGGATCCTCAGTGAACTCGACCGCAAGCGCCCAGCCCTGGCGCAGCGCGTAGTCGATCTGCGCCCGGATCTGTTCGTCCGAGAGGTCAGGAAGAAACGAGAATGCGCCTTGTGTGATTCTCATGGCGACCTCTCAAACCGACGCCGTCTCGGTCGGAACGAAATCGGCCGTATCGGTCGATGTGTAGTTGAACGTCACATCGCGCCAGGTGTCGAGCGCAGCGCGCAATGGAGCGCACCACCTCGCGGCTTTTTGCAGGACCTCCAGTCCTTCGTTCCAGATGTCCACTCCTTCATTGCGCGCCTGCACGATGGCCTCGAGCGCGACCCGATTGGCGGTGGCGCCCGCGTGAATGCCGTCGGGATGCCCGATCGTTCCGCCGCCGAACTGCAGCACCACGTCCTCGCCGAGATATGTGAGCAGCTGATGCATCTGCCCGGCGTGAATGCCGCCGGAAGCGACCGGCATGACCTTGCGCAGGCCGGCCCAGTCCTGATCGAAGAACAACCCGTGAGTCAGATCGGCGCCCGTGTACGGCTCGCGCAGCGTGTCGTAGATGCCGGCGATGATCGCCGGATCGCCTTCGAGCTTGCCGACGACCGTACCGGCGTGGATGTGATCGACGCCGGCGAGCCGCATCCATTTCGCAATCACGCGGAAGGCTACGCCGTGATTCTTCTGCCGCGTGTAGGTGCTGTGACCGGCGCGATGCAGATGCAGGATCATATCGTTGCGGCGCGCCCACTTCGCCATGCTCTGGATAGCGGTATAGCCGATGACCAGGTCGATCATCACGATGATGCTGCCGAGCTCCCTGGCGAACTCGGCGCGTTCGTACATGTCCTCCATGGTGGCCGCGGTCACGTTCAGGTAGTGGCCCTTCACTTCCCCCGTAACCGCCGAGGCGCGGTTCACCGCCTCCATGCAGAACAGGAAGCGGTCGCGCCAGTGCATGAAAGGCTGCGAATTGATGTTCTCATCGTCCTTGACGAAATCGAGCCCGCCCTTGAGCGCCTCGTAGACCACACGCCCGTAGTTGCGGCCGGACAGACCGAGCTTTGGCTTGGTCGTGGCGCCGAGCAGCGGGCGGCCGAATTTGTCGAGCCGCTCGCGCTCCACGACGATGCCCGTAGCGGGGCCCTGGAAAGTTTTCACATAGGCGACGGGGATGCGCATGTCTTCGAGCCGCAGCGCCTTGAGCGGCTTGAAACCGAAGACATTGCCGATGATCGAGGCCGTGAGATTGGCGATGGAGCCTTCTTCGAAGAGGTCGAGCTCGTATGCAATGTAAGCAAAATACTGCTGCTCCACGCCTGCGCCGGCCCCGGTGTTCGGGACCGGATCGACGCGATAAGCCTTGGCGCGATACGCATCACAGGCCGTGAGCCGATCTGTCCACACGACCGTCCAGGTCGCCGTTGAAGACTCTCCGGCAACCGCAGCAGCGGCCTCCTCCGGGTCGACGTTTTCCTGCGGCGTGATGCGAAATAACGCGATCACATCCGTGTCCTTTGGCAGGTAGTCCGGCTGCCAGTAGCCCATCTCGCGGTACTTGAGCACGCCGGCGTCGTAGCGCCCGCGCCGTTTGCTCCGCCCTTCCGTCGCCGTCGTCGCGCTCATCGCTTTGCTCTCCGGCCGTGTGATTCCGGTTGAGCAAAGGCTGGCGGAGCGCTACGTTAACGTAAAGTCACGATTTCTTATGATCGTGTTCAGGAATTGCTGATGCTTCCTGTCACTCTCCGGCAGCTTCAGGTCTTTGCGGCGGTGGCGCGGCATCTGAGCTTCGCGCGTGCGGCGGACGAGCTTCATCTGACCGCGCCCGCCGTATCGATGCAGATCAAGCAGCTCGAATCGGTCATCCGCCTGCCGCTCTTTGACCGCAGCGGCGCCGCCGTCAGCCTGACGCTCACCGGCGAGTACTTCCTGGTCTACGCACAGCGCGTGCTCGGCGCGCTGCGAGAAGCCGAGAATCTCATCGGCAAGCTGCGCAAAGTGCAAACCGGCGTTCTGCACCTCGGCATGCTCACGACGGCCAAGTACTTCGTGCCTCATCTGCTTGCGGCGTTCATGAAGGAGCATCCAGGCGTGCAGCCGCGCCTCGCGGAAGGCAATCGTCAGGAACTGGTCGACGCGCTGCATCGCAACGAGCTCGACCTGGCGATCATGGGCCGACCGCCCAAGGAGCTCGACACGCGCGCCGAAGTCTTCGCCCAGCATCCGCTGAGCGTGGTCACATCCGCGGACCATCCGCTGGCCCAGGCCGCCGAGATCGCCGTGTCCGAGCTGGCGCGCGAGCCGTTCATCATTCGCGAACCGGGATCGGGTACGCGCCAGACGATGGAAGCGCTGTTTCGCGAATGGCGCATCATGCCGCCCGTGCTCATGCAGATGAGCAGCAATGAATCCATCAAACAGGCGGTGATCGCAAACCTGGGCGTCGCATTCATCTCGCTGCATACGGCGATGGACGAACTGCGCTCCGGCAAGCTCGTCGCGCTGCGCGTCGCTGAACTGCCGCTGATGCGCGAATGGCGGATCGTCCATCTGAGTGCGCGCGTGCTCTCGCCGGCGGCGGAAGCCTTCCGCCATTACGTGCTGGAGAGCGGTGGGGAGTTCGTGCGCCGTTACTTCGATCGTTGAGTTCGGCGCGGCGATGCACGCATCGGATACGCCTTGAGCGGCGAGCGCACCTTCCTGCTCATAGGAGACGCCGAAGAGAAGATCGCGACGCGTCCGAGTCTCCGCGATATGTGGGAACGCGCCGTTTCCCCGCGGCAGTCACTCCGAACCAGGAGGGGTATGGAGGCTGGCCCGACCTTCCGTCTTTCTCCTCGCCAGCACCCGAGCAACGATACGATCACAGCGCTCGCCGGCAAAGGCGAAAGCATCGGACAGCGCGGCGTCCATTTCCTGGGCCAGGCTCTCGCGCAGCAGGCTGCGCGCCCGGAAGAAGCGCGTTCTGACGGTCGCCTCCGGTATTTCCAGGGCCTGCGCCACCTCCTCTACACTCATTTCCTCGATCGCCCGCAGGATGAACACGATACGGAACGCTTCCGGCAGATGATCGATGCGCGATTCCATCAGCTTGCGCACCTGACTGCGTATTGCGGATTGCTCCGGTCCACGATCTGATTCGTCGGCAAGCAATGACTGGATTTCGGATTCATCATGCGCCATGGCAGTCTCCAGGGGGATGACCTGCGCACTCTTGCGGCGCAGGCGGCCCAGCGCCTCGTTGACCGTAATGCGCACCAGCCAAGTCGCAAGCCGGCTTTCGTTTCGATAGCTTCCCAATGCCCGCCACGCGCGTAGATATGCATCCTGGACGACATCCTCCGCCTCGGCGTCATCCTTGATGACGCCGCGCGCCGTGCGGAACAGCAGCCGATTGTGCCGACGCATGATGACTTCGAAGGCGTAATCGTCGCCTGCAGCGGCGCGGGCGGTCAGCTCGGCCTCCGGCAGGTTTGTCGGACTTGGGGCTTGCAAGCTCTTCGGCGTGACTGACATGGCGTTGACGCGCACCTCGGAGACAGAAGGGTCATAACCAGGCGTTCAACCAGACCCAGCGTGTGGGTGTCGCGCCGTCCGCTGATTCGCGACGGCGTTGGCTCAAGACGGAGCGTTCAGGCGGGACGTTCATCGGCGTTCACGCCCGACGCCATGCCCATAAACCAACCGTCCACCGAGCCATCCGCCTGCCGTGAGGGCAAGGAAGGCCGCCGCGTCCAGCATTAGCGCAACGGTGTCTGGCGGCAACGGTTGGCGGTGCTCCAATCGCAGCAGCAGTCGGGTCGTGAACAGCGCGAACGCCGTCAGCATGGCGGTCATGTGCGCATAGGCGTCGCGCATAGCCGCACCCTCCGGGACGTGCTGGAGCTCCAGCAGGCCAGTGAGCATCGCGGGCGCCGCCATTGCGCAGCCAACGACCAGCAGGCCGCTGGACCACCGCCACGCCGTTTCTCCGCACCACAGACTGGCGAAATCGGCCGCCACGGCCAGCGACCAGCACGCCACCGGAAAATGCACGATTGCTGGATGCAATGGGTGGCGCATGGGTGTCGAGCGGCGTCAAAGCGTCTGGCTGAGCAGAATCAGGAAGCCGGCGACGGCGGCGCCGGCATGAATGCCTACGACCGCCTTGGGCGGCAGTCTCTCGCGGAGATGGAGCGAGGCGAGGAAAAACCCGCCAAGCGCCGCGATCAGCAATAGCGCGAACCCGATCAGGATCAGCTGAGGAGCTCCCTGCATCAGCGTGATGATCAGCAGGACCAGGCCCGTTGCGCCGAGTGCTGCATGCAGCAGCGACAACACCCAGGGGGCGAACTTGCCGCGCAGGACGTGTGCGGCGAGGACCAGTCCGCCAACAGCGGCGATTGCGAAGACGATCAGAGCATAGGTAAGCATTTCTGGCGACTCCGAGTTGGCGACGCTCGCGGCGTCAATGACCGGGGCTTCCGGGGAGGGCGGCGGAGAACCCTTGCAAGTGACATGGCGTGCTTCCGGGCCGAACACGTTGCGGACGAGACGGAGCGCTGCATCATCGCCGACGCCTGCCGTACTTTCGTCCTACATACTTGATGCAGCGATGGCCGGCTGCGTTCCCGCGACCAACCACGCGCCATCGATCCGATCGCCGGAAGAATGTCCGCTTTGGGTCGGAAGCGGTCCTGGTCGCCGCCGGCTAGCGGCGCCGCATGGCTTCGCGAAGGCGCCTGCCGAGGATCCGTAACCATCGCCGCCGCTCATTTCTGCCGCGCCTTCGGTTCGGACGGATTCAATGCGCCCAACAAGCGGCGACGTTCAAGAGAACGAGCCGCCTGGCTCGCAGTGCAAGTAGAAGTCGATGTCCACAGACGAATCTTCTTGTACTTCCAGCGACTTAGGCGCCTTCTGCACGTCTGCGGATGGAAACGCTGATGGTGGGTCGGGTGGGAATCGAACCCACGACCAATGGATTAAAAGTCCAGTGCTCTACCGACTGAGCTACCGACCCATGACGGCGTATTTTGCAAGGAGCTGCCTCGCCGTACTCCCTCTCGGGCCCGGGCGAGCCGTCGAGGGGCTCGCATGATACAGAATCTCGCAGCCAGCTTCACCGGAAGTATCGCGTGGGATCGGGCGCACCGGCGGCGGCGAATCCCTCGCGGCGCAGGCGACAGGCGTCGCAGCGGCCGCAGGCGCGACCCTCTTCGTCCGCCTGGTAACAAGAGACGGTCAGAGAGTAGTCGACGCCGAGCGCCAGGCCGCGTTGGATGATCTGCGCCTTGGTCAGGTCGATCAGCGGCGCAGCGATATGAAACGACGTCAGCCCCTCCACGGCCGCGCGCGTCGCGAGATTGGCGACACGCTCGAATGCATCGATGAACGCCGGGCGACAATCCGGGTAACCCGAGTAATCGATCGCGTTCACGCCGATATAGATTTCGGGCGCGCCGAGCACCTCCGCCCAGCCGAGCGCAAACGCCAGCATGACGGTATTGCGAGCCGGGACGTACGTGACCGGGATGCCCACCTGCGGCGTCTCCGGCACGGCGATCGTCTGGTCGGTGAGCGCCGATCCGCCTATGCCGCTCAAATCGATACGCAGCGTACGATGCTCGGCGACTCCCAGCGATTGCGCGACCCGCGCCGCCGCCAGCAACTCGGCGCGATGCCGCTGACCGTAATCCACGCTGAGCGCATAGCATTCCCGGCCTTGCTCGCGCGCGATCGCCAGAGCAGTAGCGGAATCGAGGCCGCCGGATAGAAGCACGACGGCGCGAGCTGCGTCGTTCATCTCAGTCATCGCTCCCATGCGCTCACCGCCTCTCACTGTGCGAATGTCCGCTGTCCGCTATCCGCGTCCAGAAGAATCATCGCCCCCGCGCCTCTCCCCACAGGTACTTGTGGAGCTGCACTTGCAGACGCACCGGCAGACGCTCGTCGAGTATCCATTGCGCCAGATCGCGTGGCTCGACTTGGCCGTAACTCGGGCTGAACAGTACGGTGCATCGTTCTGCAAGCGCCCGCTCCTTCACTAGATCGCGCGCCCACTCGAAATCGGCGCGATCGCACACGACGAACTTGATCTGCTCGTCCTGACGCAGCACATCGAGATTCTGCAGCAGATTGCGCGTGCTCTCGCCGCTGCCCGGCGTCTTCACATCGACCACCCGGACGACTCTCGGGTCGACCTGCGACACATCGCGCGCGCCGCTCGTCTCGAGGGAGACGCTGAATCCCTCATCGCACAATCGTCGCAGCAGCTCGAGGCTGTGCTTCTGCGCGAGCGGCTCACCGCCGGTAACGCAAACGCGCGCTGTGCGGAATTCGCGAACACGCGCCACCGTCGCCTCGATGGTGAACCACTCGCCGCCGTAGAACGCGTACTCGGTGTCGCAGTATCGGCAGCGCAGCGGACAACCCGTGAGCCGCACGAACACGGTTGGCCAGCCCACGCTGTCAGCCTCGCCTTGAATGGAGAGGAAAATCTCCGTCAGCTTCACGCGCGGGCTGGTGCGTGCGTCGATTGGGTCGGTGGAATCGGCTGCTGCGCTCATCGCTCAAGAGGCGTCGGGTCGCGCAAATGGGAGCGCGACGGTACGACATGAGGATACTCGATGCCGGCGCGGTTCACTGCATCGCCTGCCTTTCCATATCCCTTCGCCGCAAGCGAGGGGGAGGCGTGCGGGCGCGTTTGCGCTGTCAGCGCCCTTCGTCGTCCATCTTGGCGAGCCGTTGGCTCGCCAGCCGCGCCGCCGTAGTGTCGCCGAAACGTTGCACGACTTGGCCCAGCGCCGAGCGCGCCTCGGTCCAGTTCTTCAACTCATAGTTGCAATATCCAACCTTGAGCAGCGCATCCGGCGTCTTGCGCGAATCGGGGTACTTCTCCAGTACGGTGCGGAAGTGGCGCAGGGCTTCCGTGTACTTGCGGGTGACGTAATGGGCTTCACCCAACCAATACTGCGCGTTGTCGGCGAGCCTGCTGTCGGGAAACGTCTGCAGAAATTGCCTGAACCCGCTGATCGCCTGATCGTATTTGCCGTCCTTGAGCAGATCGAACGCGGCCTGGTAGTTGGCGCGATCGTCGCCCTGCGGAATCGGCAATCCGCCGGCGCGAGGCGCGGCGTCGGCGCCGCCTAGTCCGGCGCCTTCGACAGCCGACAGACGCCGATCGAGATCGGCGTAGACCTCGCGCTGCTGCTCCCGCCCGCGCTCGTTCGCATGCTGCAACTCATCGACCCGGCCCCGCAGATCACGCGTCTCGGCGCGCACGTCGTCGATGCGCTGGGACAGATCGAGCAGACTCTGGTTCGCCAGCACCCGCTCGATGCGCAGCAGCCGTCCGTCGAGTTCCGTGAGCTTCTGCACGACCGGGTCTTCCTCCGGCGGAGTGCTTACGCAGCCGACTAGCGCCATGCATGTGGACGCAACGAGCAACGATCGGATGTCCTTCATGAATCGCGGCGCCTCTGCAATGGAGAATGACGAACGACAGGCGTTCTCGCACTCAACGGCCGTACACCAACTCGACGCGTCGGTTCTTCGAGTAGGCTGATTCATCGCTGCCCTGCACGGCGGGGCGCTCCTCACCGTAGCTCACGGTGGTGATCTGCGCATCGCCCACACCCTGGAGCATCAGCGCGCGGCGCACGGCCTGCGCGCGACGTTCGCCGAGGCCGATGTTGTACTCGCGCGAACCGCGCTCGTCGGAGTGGCCTTCCAGGCGCACGCGGCGGTTGGCGTCGCCGTTCAGGAACTTGGCGTGCGCAGCAACGATCGGCACGTACTCCGGCTTGATCTCCGCCCGATCGTAGTCGAAGTACACGACCGTTCCGGCGGATGTGGCCTCCTCGAGCGCAAGCTGCTCGGCGCTCAGGCCGCGTGAGCTGACGTCATCCTCCCCGTAAACGCCGCCCGTCGTCGCCCCGACCGACTCCTCGGGAGTCGAGGCGTCTGGCAGCGTCTGCGGCCGCTTCGGGCAACCGGCGAGAGCAAGACCACTCAACACGATCAGCAGGATCTGCTGGGCACGCATTCACATCTCCTCTAAGGCGATGATCGCTGGGAACTCAAGTCGCTGGGGCGGCGGCAAATTCTGCCACAAGGCTCAGACAGCGCCTACCGCGTCGCGGTTTGGGTACGCGCTGATCAAACCCGCAAGCTGCCGACCGGGCAGACTGGAAGTGGTCGTCAGACGAAACCGGAAATTCAGCCGACCAGGATTGCGAAGCTGCTGTGTTCATCGTAAAGCAGTTCAGGGTTCAGCCCGGACGCGTCTTGTCGAAGGTCATTGCGGAGCCGTCATTTCGCAGGGAATGGCGACCACACGGGCTCACGCACATCGCCGCTGCTCGCCGCGAGCCGCTGCTGCACGCGCCCGTCCACCGAGACGGTGGACAGCACGCCTCGCCCTCGATCCTGGGTCGCGTAGATCAGAGTCGCGCCGTTCGGAGCGAAGCTCGGACTCTCGTCCTGGCGACCATTGGTCAGCACCCGCACGGAGCGCGTCGCCAGGTCCATGATTGCGATCCGGTATGCGCCGCGATCCAGGTGGACGACCGCCAGCTGCTTGCCGTCAGGCGAAATTCGCGGGCGCGCGTTGTACGAACCTTCGAACGTGATTCGGACCGCCCGCTGCGGCTGATCGACGTCTATCTCGTAGATCTGCGGCCCGCCAGCGCGGTCGGACATGAAATACAGTTTGCGCCCGTCAGCGGACCACGCCGGTTCGGTATCGATGCCGGGATCGAACGTCATCCGGGTGAGCGTCTGGCTCGACAGCTTCAATGTGTAGACATCCACGTCGCCATCCTTGCGCGACAGCGTGAGCGCAAGGGTCGAACCGTCGGGCGACCAGGCGGGCGCTCCGTTGATGCCCGCACGCGCCGAGACGCGCCGGCGCTCCCCGGTTCGCAGCGTCTGCACGTAGATCGCCGAGGCTTTGCTCTCGAACGACACGTATGCGAGGCTCTGGCCGTCGGGCGACCAGGCGGGCGACATCAGCGGCTCGCTCGACTTGGCGATGACCTGCTGGTTCTCGCCGTCCGCATCCGCCACGATGAGCTGATAGACCTGCTGGGGCGCAACGCCCTCGACGCTGATGAATGCGATGCGGGTGGAGAATGCGCCGCGTACGCCGGTGAGCTGCTCGTAAATGATGTCAGAGATCCGGTGCGCGGCCGCTCGCAGCGAACCCTGGGTCGCGCTGAGCTGCTGTCCCGTGATGCGCTGGCCGGTCAGCACATTGAACAGCTCGAACTGGACCGTGTAGCGCTCGCCTCCTGCTCCACCCTGCGGGATCAGCTTGCCGACGGTGATGAAGTCGCTCTTCAGGTAACGCCAGTCCTGAAAACGAATCTGATCGCCGCTGCTCGGCCGGTCGATCATGTCGCGTCGATCGAGCGGCGCGAACCGCCCGCTGCGGTGCAGGTCGGCGGCCACCACCTCGGCGACGTCGAACGGCGCCGCGCCGGTCGACTCCCAGCCGAACGGCACGATTGCGATCGGCGTCGCGTTCTCCTGACCACGAGTGATCTCGACGACCAGCTGAGCATGCGTCGAGGGCGCGATGAGGATCGCGAACGCGATTAGGGACAGCAGTCTCATCCAGGTTGTCTCCTGAAGTAGTGGCTAGGGAAGCTCTGATTAATCTACCGCCCTGACGGTTCAGCCCGAAGTGAAACGCCCGCAATGCAAGGCGTCTCGAGCGGCTCGAAATCACAGTAAATCAGAGATTCCCTGGTCGCCGCTCGTTCTATTCCATCGGCCTGAACAGCAGCACGAGATTCCTCTCGAACAGTCGCGGATCGGGCGGCGGCGGCAGCGGCGAGGCGCGCATCACTGCGGCTTCGATCGACTGGCGTACCGCCGCATCGCCGTTGCAGGTCTCGATCTGCACCGACAGCACCGCACCGCCCGGCGTCTGCGTCACGCGCACTTTGCAGTCGAGCCCCGGTCGCGCCGAGGGCGGCCGGTTCCAGTTGCGCACCACACGCTGCTCGATCATCGCAATGTACTGATTCAGCAGCCCGGCGCTCTCGGCCTGGGCCCTCCCTTCCTCTTCTGCGAGCTGCCGCTGCAGTTCTGCCTCGCGAGCCGCCTGAGCCCGCGCCTCCTGCTCGGCGCGGCGCTTCTGCTCCGCCTCGCGCTGCTTGCGTTGGATCTCTTCGAGGCGCTTGCGTTCCGCTTCGGCCTTGCGCTGACGCTCGGCTTCCTCCTGGCGTGCACGCTCGGCCTCGGCCTGGCGCTTGCGTTCGGCTTCCTCGCGCTCGCGTTGCTGCTGCTCCTCGATCCGGCGTTTTTCCTGCGCCTGCTCGCGCCGGCGAATCTCGGCCTGTCGCTCCTGTTCGGCGCGCTGCTCCGCTTCGCGCCGCGCAGTCTCCTCCTGCGCCTGCCGCCGCTGCTCGGCCGCCTGCTCACGTTGGCGCTGCTGCTCGCGTTCGCGCTCGACCTGCTGTCGCCCGCTCGCCCCCGCGAGCGTCGTGGGATCCACGAGCACGGCCTGGATCGCAAGCTGCGGCGGCGGCGTATCGCGCGACAGCGAGATCACCGTCAGTCCGAACAGGCCCGCGAACAGCACGTGCAGCAGCAACGCCGCCAGCAGATAAGGCCAGTGCCTGCGCAGGAATTCCGCCATCTGTCGCCGTTCAGCGCCGCCCGCGACGCGGCGTCTCGGCCGGATCGGTGATGAAGCCGACCTTCTCTGCGCCGGCTTCCTGCAACAGCACCATGCCGCTCACCACCCGACCGTACGGCACGTTCCGATCCGCCTTCACCAACACTGGGGTTCTGGGCTCCCGGCGCAGCACGGTGGCGACGCGATCGAGGACCGTCTGCTCGTCGATGGGCGACTCGGCGTCCTGCCCGATATTGAGGTAGTAGGAGCCCGCGGCGTCCACGCTGAGAATCAGCGGCTCATGATTGCGCATGAGATCCTCCGGCAGCGGCTCGGCGCCCGCCTTCGGCAGATCCACGTTGACGCCCAGGGTGAGCAGCGGCGCCGTCACCATGAAAATGATGAGCAGCACCAGCATCACGTCGATGTAGGGCACGACGTTGATCTCCGCCATCAGGCGGCGGCCGCGACGTGTGCTGGTCGGCGTCATGCGTGGGCCTCGACCGAAGCGCCCGGCGCCGAGCGCGGCGTAGAGGCATGCCGCTGCAGGATCGAGGTCAGCTCCTCGACGAACGTGTCGTAGCGCAGCTCCATCCGACTCACCTGGTCGGCGTAGCGGTTGTAAGCGATGACCGCCGGGATCGCGGCGAACAGGCCCATGGCGGTGGCGATGAGCGCCTCGGCGATGCCGGGCGCGACCATCGCGAGCGTCGCCTGCTGCACGTTTCCGAGGCCGAGGAACGCGTTCATGATGCCCCATACGGTGCCGAACAGACCCACGTACGGACTGGTGGAGCCGATCGTCGCCAGCATCGACAGGCTGTTCTCCAGCCGATCGCTTTCCTTCAGCAGCGCCACGCGCATGCCCCGGCGCGATCCTTCGATGAGGTGAGCGGCGGCCACGCCGCCCTGCTGGCGCAAGCGCGAGAACTCGCGAAAGCCTTGCTCGAAGATGCTCTCCATGCCCTTGGTGAGGCGCCGGCTCTGATCTATCGCACGGAACATGGCGCTCAAGTCGCCGCCCGACCAGAACGCTTCCTCGAAGCGGTCCGCCTCGGCGCGCGCCTGGCGCAACTCGGCGCGCTTGCGCAGCATGATCGACCAGGAGACGATCGAGGCGAGCAGCAGCAACGCCATGACCATCTGCACGATGAGGCTCGCCTGCAGCACCAGGTCGAGCGGGTTGAGATTGCTCGTCATCTGAATCAGTTCTCCTGCAATACCGCCGAAGGCAGCGGACGCGGGCGGAAGCGCTCGGCGTCCAGGCACGCCACACGAACCCGCCCCGCGAGCAGCAGCTCGCCGCCGGCGCGGTCGCGAAAGATCTCCTGCGTAAACGTCAGACTCGTGCGGGTGGACTCGACCACCCGGCAGGTCACCTGCAACAAATCGTCATAGCGCGCCGGCTTGCGGTAGTGAGCTTCCAGATCCACGACCACGAAAATCAGCCCGTGTTCCTTCCTGAGCGCCGTCTGCTCCATGCCCCGGGCTCGCAGCCATTCGGTCCGGGCGCGCTCCATGAACTTCATGTAATTGGCGTAGTACACGATGCCGGCGGCGTCCGTGTCCTCCCAATAGATGCGCACCGGCCAGCTGAAATCCGCTTGCGCCGCGCTCATTCGTCGAAAAGCTCCAGGCTGCCGCCGGCGCGCTGCGGCTGCTTGAGACCGAAATGCTGATAGGCGCTGCGCGTGGCGACCCGGCCGCGCGCCGTGCGCATCAGAAAACCCTGCTGGATGAGATACGGCTCGATCACGTCCTCGATGGCGCCGCGGTCTTCGCCGAGCGCAGCCGCCATGCTCTCCACGCCGACCGGCCCGCCGTCGAACTTCTCCATGATGGTGAGCAGGAGCTTGCGGTCCATGACGTCGAAACCCTGCGGGTCGACGTCGAGCAGGTCGAGCGCCGCCTGGGCCACCTCCTCGCTGATGCGCCCGCCCGCCTTGACCTCTGCATAATCCCGCACTCTGCGCAGCAAGCGATTCGCGATGCGCGGGGTGCCGCGCGAGCGCTGCGCGATGCGCGCCGCTCCGGCCTCGTCGGCCTCGACACCCAGGATGCGCGCTGCGCGCGTAACGATCCGCTGCAACTCCGCGCGATCGTAGAACTCCAGGCGCTGCACGATGCCGAAGCGGTCCCGCAGCGGCGAAGTCAGCAACCCCGCACGGGTGGTCGCGCCCACCAGCGTGAACGGCGGCAGGTCGAGCTTGATCGAGCGGGCGCCAGGGCCTTCGCCGATCATGATGTCGAGCTGGAAATCCTCCATGGCCGGATAGAGGATTTCTTCGACCACCGGGCTCAAGCGATGAATCTCGTCGATGAACAGCACATCGTTCGGCTGCAGGTTGGTGAGCAGCGCCGCCAGGTCTCCGGCGCGCTCGATCACCGGCCCAGACGTCTGGCGCAAGCTCACCCCGAGCTCATTGGCGATGATGTTGGCCAGCGTAGTCTTGCCGAGACCCGGCGGACCGAAGATCAGCACATGATCGAGCGCTTCACTGCGCCGGCGCGCCGCTTCGATGAAAATCTCCATCTGTGTGCGCACGGCCGTCTGCCCGACATAGTCGGCCAGCCGCTTGGGCCGCACGGCGCGGTCGAAGACTTCTTCGTCACCCTGCGCGCCGGCGGAAACGATGCGGTCCTCTTCGATCATGGTTCAGGCGAACGCCCTGCTCGAGTCCATATAAACGCTGATGATGCTGTCAAGACCCCAGGCTAACGATGCAGCGGACTGCGTGGCCGTACGTCAGGCGAAGCTGCTCTACTCATCGGCGCGCTCGTTCGACGTTCACTACTTCGCCGCCGCGAACTGCAGCGCGCGGCGGATGATTTCCTCGGTCTTCTGCACGGAAGCGTCCACGGATTTGAGCAGTCGCACGACTTCCGGAGGCTTGTATCCGAGGGCGATGAGCGCGCTGTACGCTTCGCCGTGCGCGCCGCCGGCGCCGCCTTCGGCCGACGCCGCGCCCGGCGTCGCCGCCGCGAACCCGGCGCCGAAGCCCTTCACACGATCGCGCATCTCGACGATCAGGCGTTCGGCGGTCTTGCGGCCAACCCCCGGGATGCGCACCAGCGAATCCACGTCTTGCGCCTCGATGCACATCAGGAAGCTTTCGACGCTCAGACCCGACAGCAGCGCCAGCCCGAGCTTCGGGCCGACATTCGACACTTTCAGCAGCTCGCGGAACATGCGTCGCTCGCGTTCGGATCCGAACCCGTAGAGAACGTGCGCGTCCTCACGCACGACCAAATGCGTGAACAGGCTGACCTCCGCACCCACGGCCGGCAGGCCGTAGAAGGTGGACATCGGCGCTTCGAGCTCGTAGCCGACGCCGCCGACCTCGATCAGCAGCTGCGGCGGATGCTTGGCGGCTAGGCGGCCGCGCAGGGTTGCGATCATGATGCGCGGCCCACCGCGCCGGGCGCCTCAGGGGCGCGAATACGGAGCATCGGGCGATTCACGTGGGCGCACCGGTCGCGATCGAGGCGACGGCGTACAGCGTGCGCGAATGCGCATGGCACAGCGCGATGGCGAGCGCATCGGCGGCGTCCTCCGCTAGCGGACCGTTAATTTTCATCAATCGCTTGACCATGAGCTGAACCTGATCCTTCTGCGCGGCGCCGGTGCCGACCACCGCGAGCTTCACCTCCCGCGGAGCGTACTCATACACGCGAGGGCGCACTGCGAAAGTGGCGCTGAGCGCCGCGCCGCGCGCCTGGCCGAGCTTGAGCGCGCTGTCGGCGTTGCGATGCATGAACACGCGTTCGACCGCGACCTCGTCCGGGCGGAATTCCTGGGCGAGCTGCTCGACCCCTGAGAAGATCTCCGGCAGCCGTGTGGTCAGGAAGTCGCCGGTCGCGCGGATGGCGCCGCTCGCCATGTAGGCGATCCGCAGACCATCCACGTCGATGATCGCGTAGCCGGTGCGCTGTGATCCTGGATCGAGCCCGAGGATGCGAACCCGGCCGGATGGGGCCGGATCGCGCCGTTGCAGGGCGAGCGCGGCGAGGCTGTGCGGCCGCCTGAGTCTGCGCAAGAAATCCTCCGCCGAAGCCCACCTGTTGCGCCGGTATGATAGCCACAACTGGGCCCCTCCACACGCGCGCCGCAGAGTTCGTCATCGACCCATCCATGTCCTCCGCAGACCATCCAGCTCCTGAGTCCGCTGGCCGCAGCGCCCCGCCCCCGGCGCCCCGCGCGCTGGCGCCGCTCGAAGCGCTCGCCGCGCGCTCGCGCAACGCTGCGGCGACCGCACGCGCCCGGGCGATCGTCGACATCGTCGCCGGCCTGACGGACGACGCGGACATTCTCGCCGGAGCCATGCTGTTTGCTTTGCGCGAAGCCGACGCGATCTCCGCGCAGGCCGGCCTGGAGGCGGCCGGCGAGGGGGCGTCGCGGATCGCCGACGAGCTGCTGCGGCTCGGTTCGCTGAATATCGGCGTCGGCGCCGGCAAGCAGGCGACGCTCTCCGGGCAACAAGCCGAAGCGCTGCGCAAGATGTTGCTGGCGATCGTCACCGATCCACGACTGGTGCTCATCCGGCTGGCCGTGCAGCTGCACATGCTGCGCGAATGCAAGGACGCGCCCCCCGAGCAGCGCGAGCGCATCGCCTACGAAACGCGCGAGATCTACGCCCCGCTGGCCAACCGGCTCGGCGTGTGGCAACTCAAATGGGAGCTGGAGGACCTGAGCTTCCGCTATCTCGATCCGGCGAACTACAAGCGCATCGCCGGCTGGCTGGCGGCCCGGCGCGCCGACCGTGAGCGGTACATCGAGCAGGTCATCGCGCTGACCCGGGAGGAGCTGCGCAAGGCCGGAGTGGCGACGGAGGTCGCCGGCCGACCGAAGCACATCTACAGCATCTGGCGCAAGATGCAGCGCAAGGGCCTGTCGTTCGAGCAGGTGTACGACGTGCGCGCGTTGCGCGTGCTGGTCGACACGATCGCCGACTGCTACGCCGCGCTCGGCGTTGTACATAGCTTGTGGCCGTACATTCCCGGCGAGTTCGATGATTACATCGCCACGCCCAAGGACAACCTCTATCGCTCGCTGCATACCGCCGTCATCGGTCCGGGCAAGCTGCCGCTCGAGATCCAGATCCGCACGCGCGAAATGCACGAGCACGCCGAGCTCGGCGTGGCTGCGCACTGGCGCTACAAGGAAGGCGGCCGCGCCAATCCCGCGTACGAACAGAAGATCGTCTGGCTGCGACAGATCCTGGAGCCGGGCGAGCGTGAAACGGAAACAGAGGGCGACTTCCTCGAGCGCGTGCGCTCGGAGATTTTCGAGGACCGCGTATATGCGCTCTCCCCGCGCGGCGAAGTCGTAGATCTGCCGCGCGGCGCCACGCCGCTCGATTACGCCTACCACGTGCACACCGATCTCGGCCATCGCTGCCGCGGCGCGAAGGTCAACGGGCGGATGGTTCCGCTCAATCAGCCGCTCGCCAACGGCGATCAGGTCGAGATCATCACGGCCAAGCAGCCCAATCCGAGCCGCGACTGGCTGGTTCCCTCGCTTGGATATCTCGCCTCGCCCCGCAATCGCAGCAAGGTGCGCGCCTGGTTCCGCAAGCTCGACGAAGAGCACAATCGCCAGCAGGGCAGGCAGATTCTCGAGCGTGAGCTGCAGCGCCTCGCGATACACAGCGTGACGCTCCCCGAGCTCATCAGCGAGTTCAACATGGCGAGCGCCGATGCGCTGTACCAGGCGATCGGCGAAGGCGAGATCAACGCGGCGCAGATCAGCGGCGCAATCCAGCGGCGCGCCAAACCGCAGGAGCTGCCGACCCCAGTCGTGCGCAAGCCTGCGGTGACGCCGAGCCAGACCGGCGTGACCATCGAGGGCGTCGGCGACTTGTTGTCCAGCTTCGCGCGCTGCTGCGGACCCGTGCCGCCTGAACCGATCTGCGGCTACATCACGCTCGGCCGCGGCGTCAGCATCCATCGCAGCGACTGCGCCAATCTGCGCCGCCTTGAGGCCACGCATCCGGAACGCGTGATCGCGGTCGACTGGGGTGCGGGCGCCGACCACGCTTTCCCGGTCGAAATCAACGTCCGCGCCTTCGATCGCCGCGGCCTGCTCAGGGACGTGAGCGCGGTGCTCGCGGATTCCAAGATCAACATCCACGCGATGAACACCAACACTGACGAACGCGACGGCGTCGCCGATATGAACCTGCGCATCACCGTTCGTGATCTGGAAGAGCTGTCACGCGTGCTGGCGCGCGTGCAGGGACTGCCGAATGTGCTGAGCGCCAGGCGCAAGGCGTGAGTAAGACGGAAGCGGATAGCGGATAGCGGAGTCAGAGCGGAGGTCGCGGTCACCCTAACGAACCGGCTGAGTCTCTGAACTGACAACTAGCCGCTAACCGCTTCAGCCCTCGCACGGCGAAGCGCGTACAGCATCAGCACCACCGCCAGCACGATGATGAGCGCAAGGAGCTGGTCGCCGCCGGCGGTCTCGTAGAACAGCCAGATGATCGACGCGCAGGCGGCGATCTGCACTGCGCCGCCGCCGGGAGTGACGAACGGCGCTCCGCCGCCGAGTCGCACGTCCTTGCGGCGCAGGACCCAGGAGGCGATCACACAGAGGAAATACAGCAGCAGCGCAGCCAGATTGGCGAATATCGCCAGCTCTTCGAACGTGCCCGACAGGGCGATCGAAGCCACGATTACGCCATACACCACGATCGCGCGATGCGGGGTGTGAAACTTCTGATGCACGACCGCCAGTGCGCGCGGCAGGAACCGATCGCGACTCAGCGCAAACAGACCGCGAGGCTCCGACAGCACATTCGCGCTCAGATAACCGAACATCGAGATCACGGCGCCGACGATCAGCACAGTGCGCCCGATCGGGCCGGCGACAGCGCCGGCGGCCTCGGCGAGCGGCGTGGTGCGCTCCTCGGCGAGCGCGAGCCCCTGTATCCCGAGCGCCACGAACTGGATCGTCAAATACAGCAAGGTTGCGGCGCCGAGCGCCATGAGCGCGGCGCGCGGCACGGTGCGTGCGGGCGTCTTGACTTCCCCGCTCGGCACGAGCGCGCCTTCTATGCCCATGAAAGCGAAGATGACCACGCCCGCCGTCCCGAGAACCGCGCTCATGTCCGGCGCGTGCGTCCAGACCAGATTCGCGGGATCGATGAAGAAGACGCCGACCACGACGAACGCCAGCAACGGCAGGAGCTTGGCGAGCGTGAAGCCTTCGATCACGCGTGCGCCGGCGCGCACGCCGCGCAGATTGATCCCGACGAGGGACGCCACCACCAGAAGAATGATGGCGGGCGTAGCCCAATCCGGCGTCGAGGGGAACAGCGCGACGATCGAGCGCGCTACGAGGCTCGTGACGGCCGCGGCCGCCGAGGTCCCGGTCGAGAGCACCATACAACCGGCGACAAAGCCGAACATCGGGCCGAGAGCGGTCTCGACATATGCATAGGGGCCGCCGGTGGCCGAAACCCGGCTGCCGGCCTCGCAGAAACACAGAACCACCAGGCCCATGACCACGGCGCAGGCGATGTAAGCGAGAGGCGCCGCTGTACCCAGTTGCAGCACAGCGAACGCCGGCAGCGCGAAGATGCCGCTGCCGACCGTGTAATTGAAGACATTGGCTGCGAGCTGGCGCGTTCCCAGCTCACGCGACAGCAACGCATCCGGATTCGAGCTGCTCGGCGTCCCGTTAAGGTGCATTGGAGGGAATGCGGGAAGGAAGAGGACGTCAGAGTCGCACGTCTACCACCTTCCCGTCCTTCCGTCTCCCCGTTCTCCCTACCTGTTCGGGAAATCGATCGCGATCTTATCGGCGTTGAGCGCCGCTTCATGCAGCGCCTCCGACAGCGTCGGGTGCGCATGGATGGTGCGTTGCAGGTCCTCGGTGCTCGCCGAGTACTCCATCGCCAGCACGGCCTCGGCGATCAGCTCGCCAGCCATCGGACCGATGATGTGCACGCCGAGGATCTCATCGTCGTCGCTCGCCGAGACGATCTTGCAGAAACCCGCCGTAGCCTCCATCGCGCGGGCGCGGCCGCTCGCCAGGAACGGGAAGGAGCCCACCTTGTACGGCCGGCCGCTCTTCTTCACCTCTTCTTCTGTCTGGCCGACCCACGCGATCTCCGGGGCCGTGTAGATCACCGACGGGATCGTCTTGTAGTTCACCTCGGCGATCTTGCCGGCGATCAGCTCGGCGACCATCACGCCCTCCTCCTTGCCCTTGTGCGCCAGCATCGGGCCGCGCACCAGGTCGCCGATCGCCCAAACGTTGGCGACGCCCGTGCGGCATTCATCATCCACCTGCACGAAGCCGCGCTCATCGAGCTGTACGCCGGTTCCCTCGCCCAACAAGTCGGTCGAGTACGGGCGGCGGCCGATCGCAACCACGACTTTATCGACTTCCAGCGTCTGCTCGCCTTTTGCGTCGCTGTACTCGAGCGTGACGCCGTTCTTGCTCTGCTTGGCGCCCGCCACCTTTGCGCCGAGCCGGATGTCCAGGCCCAGTTTCTTGAAATGTTTGAGCGCTTCTTTGGACACGGCGCCGTCCGTCATCGGCAGAAACGTATCGAGCGCTTCGAGCACCACGACCTCAGATCCCAGGCGTCGCCAGACGCTGCCGAGTTCCAGACCAATGACGCCGGCGCCGATCACGCCCAGACGCTTGGGAACGGCGTCGAATTCGAGGGCGCCCCAGGAGTCGACGATGCGCTCGCCGTCGAACGGCAGGCTCTTGAGCTGCGTAGGCGCGGAGCCCGCTGCGAGCACCACGTGCTTCGCCTGCAACAGCTGCTTCTTGCCGTCCTTGTCCGTGAACTCCACGCGGTTGCCGCTCAGCAGCTTGCCATGTCCCTGCAGGCCCGTGACGCCGGCGGCGCGAAACAGTGCGCTGATGCCCTGAGTAGACTGCTTGACTATCGTCGCACGGCGCTTCTGCATCGCCGCAAGATCGAGACTCACGGCGCCGATCTTCACACCATGCACGGCGAACTCGTGTTGCGCGCGGTAGAACAGCTCCGAGGACTCGAGCAGCGCCTTCGAGGGAATGCACCCGGCGTTCAGACAGGTCCCACCGAAGGCGTAAGAGCCGTCGCGGTTGCGCCACTCGTCGATGCAGGCGACCTTCAGTTTGTGCTGGCCGGCGCGAATCGCGCACGGATAGCCCGCCGGGCCGCCGCCGATGACGATGACGTCGTATTCCTGGGTCATTGATGGGCTCCTGGGTGATTTGAAGCGGTTAGCGGTTGGCGGTTAGCGGTTAGTGCGGAAAGAAAGCCACAGGCGAGACGAGTCCAGCGCCAACCCTCAGACAAACCGGCAAGGAAGGCGGGACGCCTCTTCCTGACTAACCGCTAACCGCCAACCGCTTCTTCTTACAGTTGCAGCAGCAGTCGCGCCGGATCCTCCAGCGCTTCCTTGACAGCGACGAGGAACTGCACGGACTCGCGCCCGTCGACGATCCGGTGATCGTACGTGAGCGCCAGGTACATCATCGGACGGATCTTGATCTCGCCGTTCACCACCATGGGCCGCTCCTGGATCTTATGCATGCCGAGGATCGCGACTTGCGGCGGATTGAGGATCGGCGTCGACATCAGCGAGCCGAACACGCCGCCGTTCGTGATCGTGAACGTGCCGCCGGTCAACTCCTCGAGCGTGATCGACCCATCGCGCGCCTTTTGCGCATACGCGCCCACAGCGGATTCGATCTCTGCGAAGCTCATGTGCTCGGCGTCGCGCAGCACCGGAACCATCAGACCGCGCTCGGTCGAGACCGCCACGCCGATATCGTAGTACTCGTGATAGACGATGTCCTTGCCGTCGATCGAAGCGTTGACCGCCGGAAACTTGCGCAGCGCTTCGATGCACGCCTTGATGAAGAAAGAGCTGTAGCCGAGCCGCACGCCGTGCGCCTTCTCGAACTTCTCCCTGTAGCGCGAGCGGATCTCATTGACGGCCGTCAGATCCACCTCGTTGAAAGTCGTGAGCATCGCCGCCGTGGCCTGCGCCTGCACCAGCCGCTCCGCGATGCGCGCGCGCAGACGCGTCATGGGCACGCGCTGCTCGGCGCGCGCCCCCTGCGCGGGCGGAAGCCGCACTGCCGGCGCGGGCGCCGCGGGCTTGGCTTCCCTGGCCGCAGGCGCCGCCTCCCTCTCTGCAAGATGCTGCAGGACGTCGGCCTTGGTGACCCGTCCATCACGGCCGCTGCCGGCGATCTGGCCTGCGTCCAGCTTGTGCTCCTCGACCATGCGACGAGCGGCGGGCGCCAGCTTCGCGGCGCTCTCGGCCTTGACGGGAGCGGCAGGCTCCTTGGCTTCTTGCGCTTCCTTCTGCGCCGGCGCAGCTGCTGCGGCGTCTGCGCCCGCCTCCAGGATCGCCAGCACTTGCCCGCTCGTCACGGTCGCGCCGTTCGCAACCTTGAGCTCCTTGATCACGCCGGCCGAGGGCGAGGGCACTTCGAGCACCACCTTGTCCGTCTCGAGATCCACGAGGTTCTCGTCGCGAGCGACCGCCTCACCGACGTTCTTGTGCCAAGCGACCAGCGTGGCGTCCGCCACGGATTCGGGCAGCTGCGGCACTTTGACTTCGATGCTCATTTGATCCTGGCCTTGATTGATGACTGTTCGATGACTGCTGAGGAATGCGTGACCGCTCCGGCCGACGAACGGCTGGCGGACAGTGAGCCTACTGCTCGCCCGACGCTTTCAGGCGCGTCGTCTGCCGCAAGGACTCCACGGTGCTGCTCGAACGCAGCGCGGCCTCGACGAGCGCCTGCTGCTGTTCGTTGTGCATCTGCGCAATGCCGGTGGCGGGCGCCGCCGCCGGCGCGCGACCGGCGTACAGCAGGACGTGCCCCTTCGAGAGCGGCTCCTGCAGGCGATGTCGGATCTGGTACCAGGCGCCCTGATTCTGCGGCTCCTCCTGACACCAGACGATCTCAGACGCGTTGGCGTACTTGCGAATCATCGCCGCATACAGCTCGGTGGGGAACGGATAGAGCTGCTCGATGCGCACGATGGCGATATTGTGCAGCCCGTCGGCGCGGCGCGACTCGAGCAGGTCGAAATAAACCTTGCCGGAGCAGAACACCACGCGAGTGACTTTCGCCGGCGCGATGTCGTCGATCTCGTCGATCACGTTGCGGAAACCGCCCTTGGTCAGATCTTCCAGCTGCGAGACCGACAGCTTGTGCCGCAACAGGCTCTTCGGCGTCATCACGATGAGCGGCTTGCGGAAGGATTGGCGCATCTGCCGCCGCAGCATATGGAACATCTGCGCCGGCGTGGACGGCACGCACACCTGCATGTTCTGCTCGGCGCACAGCTGCAGGAAGCGTTCGAGCCGGGCCGAGGAATGCTCCGGTCCCTGGCCTTCGTAGCCGTGCGGCAGGAACAGCGTCAGCCCCGACAGCCGGCCCCATTTCGCCTCGCCCGAGCTGATGAACTGATCGATGATGACCTGCGCGCCGTTGGCGAAGTCGCCGAACTGCCCTTCCCAAATCACCAGGCAGTTGGGCTCGGTCGTCGAGAAGCCGTACTCGAAACCCATCACCGCCTCTTCGGAGAGCAGCGAGTCGATCACGTTGAAACGCGGCTGGCTCGGGGCGAGATGCTCGAGCGGCGTGTAGGTCTCACCGCTCTTCTGATCGAAGAGCACCGCATGGCGGTGGAAGAACGTGCCGCGGCCGCTGTCCTGACCGACGATGCGCACTTCGAAGCCTTCGTTCAGCAGCGTGGCGTACGCCAACGTCTCGGCGAATCCCCAGTCGAGCGGGATCTGGCCAGCCGACATTTTCTCGCGCGACTGTACGATGTTGGCGACCTGCCTGTGCAGCGTGAAATTGGAGGGAATGGCCGTGAGCTTGGCCGCCAACTCGCGCAGCAACTCCACACGTACGCCAGTGGGCGCCGGCTCGTTGAAATCCGCGACCTGGTATCGGCTCCAATCCACCGTGTGCTTATTGCCGATCATGCCGAGCGCATGGCGCACCGTGGAGCGCCCCTCGTCCAGCGTGCGGCGATACTCCTCCACCATCGCGTCCGCCTGCGCCATGGTGATGACGCCCTCGGCCACGAGCTTCTCGGCGTATTTCTGGCGCGTAGTCGGCTGGCGGCGGATCGCCTGGTACATCAACGGCTGCGTGGCCGCAGGCTCGTCGGCCTCGTTGTGGCCGCGGCGGCGATAGCAGACCAGGTCGATCACCACATCCTTGTGGAAAGTCATGCGGTAGTCGAGCGCCAGCCGCGCGACGAACAGCACCGCTTCCGGATCATCGCCGTTCACGTGGAAGATAGGCGCTTCGATCATCTTCGCCACGTCGCTGCAGTAGAGCGTCGAGCGCGAATCGCGCGGGTCGGAGATGGTGAAGCCGACCTGGTTGTTGATGATAACGTGCACAGTGCCGCCCGTGTAGAAGCCGCGCGCCTGCGACATCTGCAAGGTCTCCATCACCACGCCCTGGCCGGCGAAAGCCGCGTCGCCGTGAATCAACACGGGCGCCACCTTGTCGCCCTGCGCGTCGTTGCGACGCTGCTGGCGGGCGCGCACCGAACCTTCCACCACCGGATTGACCACTTCGAGATGAGAGGGGTTGAACGCGAGAGCCACGTGCACGTTGCCCGCTGGCGTGCGGATGTCGGTGGAGAAGCCCTTGTGGTACTTCACGTCCCCCGAACCCTGCATGTGATTGACGTCGAGCTGGCCCTCGAACTCCGAGAACAGCGCCTGGGGCGACTTGCCGACCACGTTGACCAGCACATTGAGACGGCCGCGATGAGCCATGCCGATCACGATCTCCTCGACGCCGCGCTGACCACCTTGCTGGATCAGGTCGTCGAGCAAGGGAATGAGGCTCTCGCCGCCCTCGAGCGAGAAGCGCTTCTGCGCCGGGTACTTGGTGGCGAGATAGAGCTCCTGGCCTTCCGCGGCGGTGAGCCGCTGCAGGATCGTGCGGCGCTCATCGGCGGTGAAACGATGCTGCACGCGACCGTCCTGAAAGCGGTTCTGCAACCACAACCGTTCGGTGGAATTCGACACGTGCGCGAATTCGGCGCCGATCGTCCCGCAATAGATATGACGAAGCTGCGCAATGATCTCGCGCAGCTTCATCCGTTTGGGAATCGCCTCGGTGCGGCTGCCGGTATAGAACTCCGAATCCAGGTCCGACTCGCTCAACCCAAAGTGCTCGAGTTTGAGGACCTGGGGAACCGGCCGGCGCATCAGGCCGAGTGGATCGATGTCGGCGATGAGATGACCCCGGTTGGCGTAGACCTGCACGAGGCGCGAGACGGCGCCCTGCTTGGCGGCCGCGTCGCCGGCCGCACCAGCCGTCTGCACCGGCGCCGCCTGCCGCACGCGCGCGCGCTGCGCCAAGGCCTCCCGCAACGGCCCGTGCGCCGTCTCGGCGGCGGCTTCGCCGCCGAGGCTGCTGAAGTACTCCCGCCATTGCGGCGCGACCGAAGCCGGGTCGGCGAGAAACTGTTCGTAGAGGGATTCGACGTAGGGGGCGTTGCCTGCCGCGAGAGGGCTGGACTCGAGCAAAGCTCGCAAAGAGTCGCTCATTGCGCTCAGAGGTTCCTGTTCGACCTGGTGACCGGCTTGAGGTTAAAGGGTCGCTAGTGTAGCCGAACCGCGCTGCAGTTGAGAGATGCAGGCGCGACGCCGTTCACATTGTGCAAGGAAGATGACGAGCGAAGTCGGTCCGCTGCGGCATTCACGAACGCCGCTCTGGAGCCGATATGTCTGCGTATGGCGGCTTGACCGTGCGCGCGCCTGGAATCACGCACACCTCTGCCCGCGCCGCAGCCGCTCAGCGGTGAGCGCCGCGCTGCGCGCTCACTGGAAACTGCGCGACGGAGCCGTCCGCTGAACGCCGCGCCGTAAGCGAAACGCGACCTGCGACGAGCCGGTTGACGCCGACCACCGTCGAGCCCGGCGGAACGTCGCGCGTCACCACCGCGTTGGCGGCGATCACGGCCCGGTCCGCGACGCGAACGTCGCCGAGCACCCGTGCGCCGGCGCCGATGTACACATCATCTCCTATGATGGGTGCGAGTGCGTACGCCTCCGGCCTGCCGCCGATCGTCGCCTGCTGCATGACGGTGACGCGCCTGCCGATCACGGCCTGCGGATGGATCGTGATTCCGTAGGGGTGCGGCAGGTGAATGTCGCTCGGCATATGGCGCCGAATGTCGCTGTTGAACAGCATGCGCACGAGGGCGCTCAACACAGGCGTGCGTCGCTTGCAGCAGAACAGAAGCACGCGGGCGGAAAGTGGGTTGTCCGCGCAGTCCTGAGGCAGCCCCAATCGCTTGGCCGTGCGGTGCGCCGCCTGCGCGGCGATCGCGCGCTCGGCCTGGGCGATGAGTTGCTCGAGCGGCTGGCTGGCGTCCAGAACCACGCCGTTGCGCCTACCGCGCAACACGCGGCGATATTCCATGCGCAGGCGTTCGAGCTCGGACTGCTGCAGCTCACACTGCCCGGCCGCGGCGCGCCGCTCGCGCAGCACGGCCGGCGGCGCATCGAACACCAGCCATAAAGCCGGCTGCGGAATCCAGCGCGACAGCATCTTGGCGAACGCTCGCGGGCGCTGAATGCGGTAACGCAGCGGATCGACCAGCACGTCATCGAAATAGCGATTCGACGCCACCAAATTGCCGTGCACCAGACTCGGGCGGATGCGCACCCAGTATCCGAGCCAGTAATCCACCACGAACATCGTCAGTTTGGCGGCGGCGCCTAGTCGGCCCCACGCCCCTCGTCGCGGCGCGGGCGTCCGCGGCGCCGGACGCATGACCTGCGGCCGCATCTGCATGACTTGCGCCCCATCAAAGATCGCCAGCGGCCGCTCGGCCAGCCGTCGGACCGCCTCCGCCCTGCCCGCTCCGTCCGGCCCAAGGCACGCAATGAGCATGCCGTGCGGGCGCAGCCACTGACGCCAGCATCGCTGCAGTTCGACGAAGAAGTTGGGGGGCGCGGGCACATTGTGAAACGTGAGCGCGGCGCCAAGCGCCCTCAGCGAGGCTCGCACCGCATCCCAATGACCGGACGCAGCGGCGCGCACCACGATGCCGCCTTCGCGAGCCACATCCCAGAAGCGCGCCACCTGACGCGCCGCACCGGCTGGATCGAGCCGCCACTGCATCCCCAGATGCTCGCCGTCGCGCTCGGATAGTTCGCCCGAATCGACACACCGCAGCAGATGCCGGGCGAACTCGATGGCGGGCGGCGGCGAGAACACGTCGACGCTGTGCGCGCCGTACAGCAGCTGCGCCGCGCGCCTGCGGTCCTGGAGCATCTGCGCAGCCTTCCACAGCCGTCGACCGCTGCGAAAGTAGTCGCTGCGCACCAGTACATTCAGGAACTGCGGCCGATCCGTACGGTCCAGCCAGCTCAACACATAGTGCGACACGCGCTGCGGATGCGGCGGGCGCTCTATCAGCAGCAGCTGAGCGCGATCGCAGTACGCCTTCAGGATGACGGGCAGTTCGCCGCGCGCAGCGTGCTCGATCACCAGCTCGATCCGCTTGCGGGCGGCGCTTGGGCAACCGCGCAAGTCTCCCAGCACGCAGTACTCGACGCCTTCCTCATCGAGGCAGCGGAACAATCCAGCCGCGACAGCCGGCAGACCACGCATCGCGGACGACCTCTAGAACAATGGCGGCAGCGAGCCGCTGGTCAGCGCCTCCGTCGCGACCGCCAGCGCGCAAAGCAGCATCGTGATCCAGAGGTGTAGCGACGTTTTTCGCATATAGCCTCGTCGAATGCGGGCGCGGTCAGTAGGCGTTACGGTCGCGCCAGACCAGGCGCGCCGTGCGCAGCAGGATCGCCACGTCCAGTCGCAACGACCAGCTACGTAGATACTCGATGTCGTACTCCACGCGGCGCTGCATCTTTTCCACCGTCTCGGTCTCGCCTCGGCAGCCGTTCACTTGCGCCCAGCCCGTGATTCCGGGGCGCACCTTGTGCCGACGCATATAGCCATCGATCACCTTGCGATATTCCTCGTTGTGCGCCACTGCGTGCGGCCGCGGGCCCACCAGGCTCATCGAGCCGAGCAGCACGTTGAACAGCTGCGGCAGCTCATCGAGCGAGGTGCGGCGTAGAAAGGCGCCGAAGCGGGTGACTCGCTCATCGTTGCGCTTCGCCTGGACGATCGCGCCGCCGTCCTCGCAGACCGTCATGCTGCGAAACTTGTAGACGTTGATCGATTCACCGTACAGACCATAGCGACGCTGGCGGAACAGGATCGGCCCGGGCGAGGACAGACGTACGCCGACCGCGATCGCCAGCAGCACCGGCCAGATGAGCGCGAGGATGCCGATCGCGAACGCGATATCGCTCGCGCGCTTGAGCACGCCGTTCATTCCGGAGAAAGGCGTCTCGCACACCGCAAGCAGCGGCACGCCGTCCAGATTGCAGACCTGCGCCTGGATCAGGTCGAAAGCAAAGATGTCCGGCACAAAGTAGACCGACGCGGTTGTATCCTTGAGCTCACCAAGCAGCCTCAGGATGCGCTCGTCGGGCCGGATTGGCAGACATATATACACGTTGCTGACGTTGTTCAGACGCACGTAGTCGACTATGTCCGCCATGCCGCCGAGCATCTGTTCCTGCGGCAGCTCAGGCAAGCGTTCGGCGGCGCGATCGTCGAAGAATCCCTTGAATGCACCGAGATGCGGGTTGGCCTGCAGCCTCCTCGCCAGTCGAGCGCCGGCCTCCCCTGCGCCCACGATGACGTGGCTCTGGGCGATCTTGCCGCGCATCGCGGCGAACGCCGCGTAGCGCCGCAATCCCGCCTGCGCCGCGACCACCACGAAAGGCGTCACAGCGAACCACGTAAGGATTACGCGCCTTGAAAAAACTTCCGTCACTTTGAACGCGAACGCGAGCAACAGCAGCGCGGCCGATACGAGCAGCCATTCGCCGAATATTCTGTGATGCAGCAGCGTGAACACTCCGTCGCGCCCAGAGCAATCCATCACCGGTTCGCTGACGGTTTGCGAGGCTATGAGAAACGCAAGGGCGCCGAGTGCAAGATACGGCGCGCTGATCGGCTGACCGTAGATCAGCAACGACGCGAACAGCGTCAGCACGATGATCGAAGGATTTAGAAAATGACGCAGCAGTGCGGCCGACGGCGGCTCCGCCGCGCCCCAGCGCACCTTTTCATGGCGTCGTCTGAGCAGCGCACGCGGCGCAGCGTCGGGGGCGGCGTACCCCGAAGCGCGAATGCCTTTGGCTTGTATCGACTCGCGCATACAAAACGCCGCGCCGGGTTGATGACACCGGGCGTAACTTACCTGCCCGAGCAAAGGTTCCGGCGTCAGCGTGCGCGTCGCTTTCTCGCTACGGCGCCCGGCGGAAGCGGCGCGAATGAGCGACAGAGATAGGATGTGAGCGACGCCGCAATGCGACGAAAAGCGCGCTCGCATGCAAGCGAATCGGTGAGCGCGAACTTGCGCTCAGAGATCTACGCTTGACGAAGCTGCGCGAGGCTCGTCAGCTCAGCGAGGCAAAGAAACGCGCGCCTTCCATGCGCGCAATCTCAGAATGTATGGACGTGATCATGAGCTGGATCGGCCCAGTCCTTCTTCAATGCGGCGCACCAGTTCGATCAAGCGCGGACGCACTTCGTCAATCAGAAATTCAGGCGACGCCTTGAAGGCCGGCGCTCCGCAATTGATCGCCATCGGCGGCAGACCATTGCCGGGTCGAAAGCCGAGCGCGATTCCGTTGACGTCGGGCTGCCATTCGCCGAACGAAGCGCATACGCCCAGTTCCTCGTATCCGGCCAACGCCCGATCGATGCTCTGCTTGAGCGACGGCCAGGCGAGATGATCGAGCTCTCTGAGCTGATCGAAAAGGTCGGCGCGCTCAGCCGGGTCGCACACAGCGAGATAGCTGCGCCCGATCGCCGAAACGCCGAGCGGCAGACGCATGCCCACTTCCATGTTGAGCGACAGCACGGCCTTGCTCTTGCACACCTCGATGCACACTATGCTGAGCCTCTGCCGCGCCCCGAGCGCAACCGAGGCGCCCGTTGCATCGGCCAGCTCCTGCATCAGTGGACGGGCCAAGTCGCGGACCTCGAAGCGTCCGAGCACTGCACTGCCGAGGGCTAGCGTGGCCGTTCCAAGTCGATACTTGCCAGACTCCTTCACATAGTGAAGGTAGCCGAGTTTGGTCAGCGTGTACGTCAGACGCGACACCGTCGACCTCGGCAGGCCACATCGCTCCGAGATGTCGTGGTTGCCGAGCAGCCGGCTGCCGCTGCGAAAGCACGACAGAACGTCCAATCCGCGCGACAGCGCGGTGACGAAATGCCGATCCTGCTTGCCGACCCGCGAACGTGACGCCGCCGCACCGGCGCCGACCACATCCGATGAGCTGGCGGCCGTGAGAGTCCGTTTCATTTTCTTTATCCGCTGTGATTGTCTCAACGTGATTGCCTCAGGATGATTGTCCGAATCGTCGGCGGCGCGATCAGTCTCGCGCCCGCTCGGCTTCCTGCAGGACGCGCCATTGCACCTTGCCGGTCGCCGACTTCGGCAGCGCATCGACGAACTCGACGATGCGCGGATGTTTGTACGCAGCCATGCGCCCGCGCGTCCATTCGATGATGTCCGCCTCGGAAACCTTGCCTTTGTGCTCTGCGCGCAGCACCACGATCGCCTTCACCGTCTCGCCGCGATGCGCGTCCCTGGCGGCGATCACGCAGGCTTCCTGGACGGCGGGATGCTGATACATCTGCGCCTCCACTTCCGCCGGCCAGACCTTGAAGCCGGACGCGTTGATCATCCGCTTGAGGCGATCGACCAGGAAGAAGTAGCCGTCCTCGTCCACATAGCCCAGATCGCCGGTGCGGAAAAAGCGCTTGCCATCGAGTTCGATGAACGCGGCGGCCGTAGCATCGTCGTTGCGCCAGTAGCCGCGAAACACCTGCGGCCCATGAATGACGATCTCGCCGACTTCCCCGGGCGGCAGCGTCTCGAGCGTCGCCGGGTCGATTATCCGGGAATCGGTGTTGAAGACCGGCACGCCCAGGCATTGCCGCTTGGGACGATCGATCGGGTTGAGGTGTGTGGGGGCGGCGGTCTCGGTGAGACCATAACCTTCGATGTAGGGAGCGCCGACGATCTGCTGCAGCCGCTCGCCCACGGCCGCCGGCATCGCCGCGCCGCCGCCCGAAACGCGCCGCAGCGAGGACAAATCGTAGTCGTTCACGCGGGGATTGCCGAGAAAATCGATCACCATGGTCGAGATGGCGGTCCATACCGTCGCTTTGCGCCGTTCGATCAGCTCCGCTGCGACCTCGCGATCCCAGCGGGACATCAGCACGATCGAAGCCCCCAGGTAGAGCGGCGCGTTCATTCCGGCCTGCATGCTGGTGACATGAAACAGGGGCAGCACGACGAGTTGGACGACGTCCTGGTGCGAGCTGAACCAGACACAGTTCGTCACCAGCGTGTGCATGACATTGCGATGCGTGAGCATGCAGCCTTTCGGCCGACCCGTGGCGCCGGAGCTGTATGCGACGACACAAAGGTCGTCGGGGCCGACGGTGAGCGGACCGGGGCTGCGTTGCAAGGCCAGCGCGTCGCTCCACAGCGTCACGCCCGGGTCGGCGACCGATTGGCGCGGCGCGGCGACCGCATCCGGCAACCGCAAGGTGGTCGGCTCGGTCACGTAGTCGGCGTAGGCCGCGAGCACGATCCGTTCGAGACCCGCCCCGAGGATCGGCTCGATTCGACCGTAAACCTCCTGGCCGACGATCGCCGTCTTCGCGCCGCTGTCCTGCACATAGTGCTGCAGCTCTTCGGTGACGCTCATCGGGTTGATCGGCACGACGATCGCGTTGGCGCGCACGATCGCGTAGTACGCGATGACGAACTGCGGACTGTTCTGCATGAGCAGCAGGACGCGATCGCCCGCCGAGACGCTGCAATCGCGCTGGAGAAAGCCGGCCAAGCGTTCGGCCTCGCAGCGGAACCGACCGAACGTCACCGGCGTGTCATAGAAGTAGATGAAGGGCTTGTCCGGAAATCGGGTCGCCGCCGCCTCGGCGTTATAGAAGATGCTGGTGGCGGGCAAGGTCAGATCGTGCGGCAAGCCGGAGGGCCAGAACTCGTGATGCTTGATGGACATCCGCCACTCCCCTTTATGTCGGCTTTATGTCGGCGCCTTCCATCCGATCGACCTGCGATCGCCCGCCGAGCGCCTGGACGCGAAGCTCGAACGAGCGATGCGCCGAAGCAGATTCCACGCTGCAGACCGCTATTCTGCGAAAAACGTAGCACATCTCGCAGAGCATAACCAAGCCTCCGAGTCGGCCGACGCCCTGCCGTCGCTCGCTTGTGCACCGATCAACAGTGATCGCCACAACTCCAAGTCAGATTGCGTTGCGCATCGCTGCGGTAGCAACCTATGATCCCATTGCGTTCAACGGCTCATTTTCCGTGCGTGCGTTCCGCACAGCGAACTTCGGGCCCACTCTCCTCAATGCAGAGGCTCGGCGATGGATCTGAATTTCACCCCGGAAGAGCAGGCTTTTCGCGAGGAGGTCCGCGCATTCCTGCGCGAGCGACTTCCGGCCGACATCAGCGAGAAGGTTCGCAACGGCCGAGCGATTCAGGCCGAGGACTACGTACGCTGGCAGAAGATTCTGTATGAGCAGGGCTGGGGCGCCCCCAGCTGGCCGAAGAAGTTCGGCGGCGCGGAGTGGAATCCCGTGCAGTTGCATATCTTCGATGAAGAATCAGCGGCGGCCGGCGCGCCACGCACCATTCCGTTCGGCCTGAAGATGGTCGCGCCGGTAATCATGGCGTTCGGCAGCCCCGAACAGCAGCAGCGCTTCCTGCCGCGCATCCTGAGCGGCGAGGACTGGTGGTGCCAGGGCTACTCGGAGCCCGGCGCAGGATCGGACCTCGCTTCCCTGAACACACGCGCCGAGCGGCGCAGCGATCAGAGCGGCGAGCACTACATCGTCAACGGCCAGAAGACCTGGAACACGCTCGGTCAGTATGCGGACTGGATCTTCTGTCTGGTGCGCACCGATCCTGATGCGCCCAAGCGCCAGCAGGGCATCTCATTCCTGCTCATCGACATGAAGTCGCCCGGGGTCACCGTGCGGCCGATCATCACCATGGACGGCGCGCACGAAGTGAACGAAGTGTGGTTCGAGAACGTGCGCGTGCCCGTCGAGAACCGCATCGGCGAGGAGAACAAAGGCTGGACATACGCCAAGTTCCTGCTCGGGCATGAGCGCACGAACATCGCCAGCGTGGGCGCCTCCAAGCGCGAGCTCGGCCGGCTCAAGGCGATCGCCCGGCGCGAGATGAAGAACGGCCGCCCGCTCATCGAGGATCCACTCTTCGCCGCTCGCATCGCGCAGGTGGAGATCGATCTGATGGCGCTCGAGATCACCAACCTGCGCGCCCTGTTTGCCGAGTTGGAGAAGCGCGCGCCCGGCCCGGAAGCCTCGGTGTTGAAAATCAAAAGCACGGAGATCCAGCAGGCGCTCAGCGAGTTGATGATGTACGCCGTGGGCCACTACGCCCTGCCCTTCTACCGCGCCTCGCGCGAGGAGGGAGATCTCGCGAGCGTTGTCGGCCCGGAATACGCCGCGACGCTCGCCGCCGCCTACTGCAATCTGCGCAAGACCTCCATCTACGGGGGCTCGAACGAAATCCAGCGCAACATCATCTCCCAGATGATTCTGGGACTCTGACGGATCACGCGCACCTCATTCGGGATCTGCAACATGGACTTCAAGTTTTCCGAAGAGCAGCGACTGCTCGCCGACACCGTGCAACGTTTCCTGCGCGAGCACTATTCCTTCGAGAAGCGTCGCGCCATCCTCGATTCCCGGGAAGGCTGGAGCCGCGAGATCTGGCGTACGCTCGCTGGCCTCGGCGTGACGGGCGTGAACATTCCCGAAGCGCACGGCGGGCTCGGCGGCGGACCGGTAGAAACCATGCTCGTGATGAACGCGCTCGGCGAAGCGCTTCTGCTCGAGCCCTACTT
>JAVEVD010000026.1:0-17806 GCA_034005205.1 Steroidobacteraceae bacterium
GGCGAGGACACGTTCAGCTTCAAGGCAAGCGATGGCTCGCTCGAGTCCAACGCTGCAACAGCCACGGTGACCATCAACGCCCTGCCCGCTCCCGGAAACATCGCGCCGATCGCAAACGACCTCACGCTCGTCGCTTACGAAGGCGGCGCGATCAACGGTACGCTGCCGGCTGCAGACGCAAACGGCGACAGTCTCAACTTCAGCATCGTGGCTAACGGCGCGAAGGGCAGGGCGGTCATCACCAACGCGACCACCGGCGCCTTCACCTACACTCCGAACGCCGGCGCGAGCGGCGACGACACCTTCACCTTCAAAGTCAGCGACGGTCTCGAAAACTCAAACACCGCGACGGTCACAATCACTATCCAGCCGGCAAACGGCGTTGTGGTGACAGGCCACCGCAGCGGGGGCGGCGGCGGCTTCGATCTTACGATGCTGATTCTGGGCGCAACGTTGGCGGTGATGAAGCGATGCCGCGGAATTGGAAGATCGCGACGAGGGTGGCCTCGGAGCCTGCAAAACGTACCATTGCCCTGAGAGTGTTCGCAGGTTCATTCTTGAAGTAGTTCTCACTGGAGTTCCTTTCCCTTCACTTGCCTGAGCATCCGATAGCGCGCTCGGAGCTCGGTCAATCAGGCACTTAGACTCACGGTGGAAAGACTATTTATCTCAAGCGCGGCTTTATTGTCGTTCTCTAACGGAGATCTACTCCACCGTCACCGACTTCGCCAAATTCCGCGGCTGGTCGACATCCGTGCCCTTCAGAATGGCGCAGTGGTACGCAAGGAGTTGCAGCGGAATCGTGTAGACGGCGGGCGCCTGGAAGTGACTGACGTGCTTCGGCATGGTGATGACGGTGACGCCCTCCGAGGACTGGATTCCGGAATCGGGATCGGCGAACACGTATAGCTCCCCGCCGCGCGCGCGTACTTCCTGCAGGTTCGACTTCAGCTTCTCGAGCAGATCGTTGTTCGGCGCGACGGTGATCACGGGCATGTCGGCGTCGACCAGCGCCAGCGGACCATGCTTGAGCTCGCCTGCCGGGTACGCTTCGGCGTGAATGTATGAAATCTCTTTGAGCTTGAGCGCGCCTTCCATCGCCACCGGATGCATCTGGCCGCGGCCTAGAAACAGCGCATGCTGTTTGTCGGCGAAGCGCTCGGCGAGCTTCTTCACCGTCGCGTCGAGGTGCAATGTCTTTTCCACGAGGCCGGGGATTTCCAGGAGTCTCTGCACCAGTCCGCGTTCGCGTTCGGCGTCAGCGCCATTGAACTTCGCCAGCGCGATGACCAGCATGTTGAGCGCGGCGAGCTGCGTAGTGAACGCTTTGGTCGAAGCTACGCCGATTTCCGGACCGGCGCGCGTCAGCAGCACGAGCTCCGATTCGCGCACCAGGGAGCTCTCCGGAACATTGCAGATCGAAAGGCTGGAGAGATAGCCGGACTGCTTCGCCATGCGCAACGCGGCCAGCGTGTCGGCCGTTTCGCCTGATTGTGAAATCGTGACGAACAGGGTGTTCTTCGGCACCACCGGATTTCGGTAGCGGTACTCGCTGGCGATCTCCACCCAGCACGGCAAGCGCGCGATCTGTTCGATGTAGTACTTGGCGACCGCGCCGGCGTGATAGCTCGTGCCGCACGCAACGATCTGCACGGCCTCGGTGCGCCGGAAGACTTCCGAAGCCAGCGGCCCGAACGCGGCTTCGAGCAGCTTCCCGCCGGCGGCGCGCTCCTCCAGGGTCTGCGCGATCGCGCGCGGCTGCTCGCAGATCTCCTTGAGCATGTAATGCGGATAGTCGCCCTTTTCGGCTGCGTCCGCCGAGAGCGCGCTCACTTTGAGCGGGCGATCTGCTGCGGCGCCGTCATGGTCGAGTACGCGCACGCCATCGCGGCGAATCTCCGCGACGTCGCCCTCTTCGAGGAATATGAAGCGCCGCGTGACCGGCAAGAGCGCCGCGACGTCAGAAGCTACGAAGTTCTCGTCCTCGCCGAGGCCGATCACGACCGGGCAGCCTGCGCGCGCGAGAATGATGCGATCGGGCGCATCCTCGGACACCACGGCGAGCGCGTAGGCGCCCTCGAGCTCGGCGACCGTAGCGCGCACGGCGCGGAAAATGTCGCCGAGCTTCTGCTTGTGGTAGTGAATGCGATGCGCAATCACTTCGGTGTCGGTCTCGGAGCTGAACTCGTAACCGAGCTTGGCGAGCTCTGCACGCAGCTCCTCGTGATTCTCGATGATGCCGTTATGCACGATGGCGATGCCGTCGCGCGATATGTGTGGGTGTGCGTTGCGCTCGGACGGCACGCCGTGCGTGGCCCAGCGCGTATGGGCGATGCCAAGAAAGCCAGCGATCGGCGTGTCGCTCATTGCGTCCTGCAACATGCGTACTTTGCCGACCGTGCGCAGTCGCTCGAGACGCCCGGCGGACCCGAGAACGGCGACGCCGGCCGAGTCATAGCCGCGGTATTCGAGGCGCCGCAGCCCCTCGATCAGTACGGGGACGATATCGCGGTCAGCTACGGCTCCGACGATTCCGCACATGGAGAAAAGCGCCCTGGTGGAAGGGAAGGGAATGTGATTCTACAGGAGGGATCGGGAGCCCAATCCAGAGCAGTTCACAAGGCCGAAAGGGACGTAGGTCGCCGGATGGCGACGGTGCTGCGCCTGCGACGCCCGATCCTGCGCCCGGCGACCGCGCGCCTTTCGGCCTCAGCGAGCAGCGCCGAAGGCGCTATTGCTTCTTCTGCGGCCGCTTCCAGCCCTCGATAGTCACCTGTCGGGCGCGGCCGACGGTGAGCTTTCCCTCAGGGGCGTCCTTGGTGATCGTCGAGCCGGCGCCCGTATTGGCGTTGGCTCCGATCTTCAGCGGCGCCACCAGCATCGAGCCGGAACCGATGAAAGCGCCGTCGCCGATCTCGGTTCGCCACTTGTTCGCGCCGTCATAGTTGACGGTCACCGTGCCTGCGCCCACGTTGACTTTGCGACCGATGGTCGCATCGCCGAGGTACGTCAGGTGATTCGCCTTGCTGCCGGCGCCGATCTCGCTCTTCTTCACTTCGACGAAGTTGCCGATATGCACGTCTTCGTGGAGCATGCTTTCCGGGCGCAGGCGTGCGAACGGGCCGATGGAGTTCCGCGGACCGACCACCGAACGGTCGATTACGCAGTTCGGGTGCAATTCGGCGTCCGTCTCGATACGACAGTCGCGCAGGTAGCAGTTGGGCCCGATACGCACGCGATCCCCCAACACGACCTCGCCCACCAGAAGGACGTTCACGTCGATGAACACGTCGCGACCGGCGGTCACTCGTCCGCGCACATCGATACGCGTCGGATCCGCGAGCGTGACGCCCGCCAGCATCAGCTCGTGCGCCTTTTGGGCGCGCAAGGCAGCTTCGAGCTCGGCAAGCTGCACCTTGTCGTTCACGCCGAGCACTTCGGTCTGCGTGGGCGCGGTGACGGCGTTCACTCGCAGGCCGTCTCGCACCGCGGCCAGAATCACGTCGGTGAGGTAATACTCGCCCTGAGCATTGTCGTTGCGCAGCGCCGCAAGCCACTTGCGCAGTCGGCCTGCCGGCGCCGACATCAGCCCGGTGTTGATTTCTGCGATTGCGCGCTCTTTCGCATTCGCATCTTTCTCCTCGACGATGCGAACGACCGAGCCGGCGCCATCGCGCACGACGCGTCCGTAACCAGTCGGATCATCGAGCACCGCCGTCAACACACCGATGGCTTGCTCGTTGGCCTCAGCGGCAAGTCGCTCGATGGTCTCGCGTCGCACCAGCGGCACGTCCCCGTAGAGAATGAGAACGGTGTGATCATCGGCGATTCCGGGCATGGCCTGGGCGACCGCATGACCCGTGCCGAGCTGCTGCGCCTGAAGCACCCAGTTCACAGGCTCGCCGGCCAGCGCCTCGCGCACGCGCTCGCCGCCATGCCCGTAAACGACGTGGATAGCGTCGGCGTGCAGCGCCTTAGCTACATCGAGCACGTGAGCGAGGATGGGTCGTCCGGCAAGCGGCTGCAGCACCTTGGGCAGGTCGGACTTCATCCGCTTGCCCTGACCGGCGGCGAGAATGACGATGGAAAGCGGCATGGGGACGCGGTTGGCGGTTAGCGGTGGGTGAATAGCCGCGCCAAGACTATGCCCGCGGTTCCAGCTAGGCAACGGCCCCGGAAGAGCAACGGAGCGGTGCGCCGTCAATGATCAGCGAGCAAGCAGGAAGCGCTTAGCGGCCCAGTTGGTCGGAACGCGCTGACTATCCGGCGCCGGCTATCGCTTCTTTCCAGCCGCTGAGCGTCAAACCGCTCCTTCCGCTCACTTCCTCAGCTTGCGCAGCTTCTCGATGGCCTTGATCTGGGCCATGGCGCGCGCCAGCTCGGCTTGTGCTTCGGCGATTTCGATCTGGCCGGTGCGGTCGCGCAGCGCTTCCTCGGCGCGCTGCTTGGCCTGCAGCGCGGCGGCCTCATCCAGATCGCGAGCGCGCAGCGCCGTGTCGGCGAGCACCGTCACCAAGTGCGGCTGCACCTCGAGCGCGCCGCCGGAAACGTAGAAGAACTGTTCCTCGCCGGCGGGCGTCTGCACCCGCACCTCGCCCGGCCTGAGCGTGGTCAGGAGCGGCGCGTGCCGCGGAGCGATGCCGATGTCGCCCATCTGGGCCGGAGCGAAGACCATCGCGGCCTCGCCGGAGAAGATCTCGCCTTCGGCGCTGACGATATCGACGTGAATGGTGGCCATGAATAGTCCCGCTTTGCTGACTAGCGACTAGTGACTAGGGACGGCGCGCCGCCGGATCGATCCTGCCGCCCGTCCCGCTCTCAGCCTGGCAAGAGGCGTCGCAACGCGCCGCAGCCTCAGACCAGTCATGAATCGCCAGGCGCTAGTCACTTCCTGCCTTACTGAAGAGTCTTCGCTCTCTCCACCGCCTCGTCGATGCCGCCGACCATGTAGAACGCCTGCTCGGGCAGGTGATCGTACTCGCCGTCCAGGATGCCCTTGAAACCGCGGATGGTCTCCTTGAGCGGCACGATCTTGCCGTCCTGTCCGGTGAACACCTTGGCGACGTTGAATGGCTGGGAAAGGAAGCGCTGAATCTTGCGGGCGCGGGCCACGATCCGCTTGTCCTCTTCCGACAACTCATCCATGCCGAGGATGGCGATGATGTCCTGAAGCTCCTTGTAGCGCTGCAGCACGGCTTGCACGCCGCGCGCCACGTTGTAGTGCTCCTCGCCGATGATCAGCGGATCGAGCTGGCGGCTGGTCGAGTCGAGCGGATCCACCGCCGGGTAGATGCCCAGCGATGCGATCTGACGCGAAAGCACGACGGTCGCATCGAGGTGCGCGAAAGTCGTGGCGGGCGAAGGATCGGTAAGGTCGTCGGCGGGCACGTACACGGCCTGGATCGAAGTGATCGAGCCGGTCTTCGTGGAGGTGATGCGCTCCTGCAGCACGCCCATTTCCTCGGCCAGCGTCGGCTGGTAACCCACCGCCGAAGGCATGCGGCCGAGCAGCGCGGAGACCTCGGTGCCGGCCAGCGTGTAACGGTAGATGTTGTCGATGAAAAGCAGCACGTCGCGGCCCTTGCCGCTCTCGGTCTTCTCATCGCGGAAGTATTCGGCCATGGTCAGGCCGGTCAGCGCGACGCGCAGACGGTTGCCCGGCGGCTCGTTCATCTGGCCGTACACCATGGCCACTTTCGAGTTGCTGAGATCGTTGGAGTCGATGACGCCCGCCTCCAGCATCTCGTGATAGAAGTCGTTGCCCTCACGGGTGCGCTCGCCGACGCCCGCGAACACTGAAAGGCCCGAGTGCTGCTTGGCGATGTTGTTGATCAGCTCGAGCATGTTCACGGTCTTGCCGACGCCCGCGCCGCCGAACAGGCCGACCTTACCGCCCTTGGCGAACGGGATGAGCAGATCGATGACCTTGATGCCCGTGACCAGCACTTCCTGGCCGCCCGCCTGCTCGTCGTACGAGGGCGCCGGGCGGTGAATCGGCAGGTACTGCTCGGTCGCGACCGGCCCTTTCTCGTCCTGCGGCGCGCCGAGCACGTCCATGATGCGGCCCAGCGTCCCTTTGCCGACCGGCACCGAAATCGGCGCGCCGGTCGCCTTGACGGCCAGCCCGCGTCGCAGGCCTTCCGACACGCCCATGGCGATGGTGCGCACCACGCCGTCGCCGAGCTGCTGCTGCACCTCGAGTGTCAGATCGACATCCTCGAGCTTGAGCGCCTCGTAGACCTTCGGGATCTGATCGCGCGGAAACTCGACGTCGATGACGGCGCCGATGATTTGGACGATTTTGCCGGTAGCCATGTGTGCTCGTTCCTCGCAGGGGAGGGAAGCGGTTAGCGGTTGGCGGTTAGCGGTTGGTGGGCCGCTGCGCCTCGCCGATCACCTGCTCTACTCTCTGCCTCGTTACCTTGCCGATACTTGAAACCGTTGAATTCGCGCCGGCGGCTTCTCTTCACTAACCGCCAACCGCTAACCGCTATCTCTTCTTCACACCGCCGCGGCGCCGCCGACGATCTCGCTGATCTCCTTGGTGATCGCGGCCTGGCGCGCCTTGTTGTAGATGAGCTGCAACTCATCGATCAGCTTGCCGGCGTTGTCGGTGGCGCTCTTCATGGCCACCATGCGCGCCGCCATTTCGCACGCCACATTCTCCACGGCGCCCTGATACACCTGCGACTCGACGTAGCGCATCAGCACGCCGTCGAGCAGGTCGGCCGCGGACGGCTCGTAAATGTAGTCCCAGAGCTTCTGCAGCTTGTCCTCGTCCTCGGTGACCACCGGCAGGAGCTGGCGCACGATGGGCTTCTGGCTCATCGTGTTGATGAACTCGTTGTTGATCACGAACAACCGGTCGATCTTGCCTTCCTTGTACAGGTCGAGCATGACCGTGACCGTGCCGATCAGGTCCGCCACGTGCGGCCGATCGCCCAGATGCGTGACCGTGGCCAGCGTCTGCGCGCCGCCCAGGCGACGGAAGAACTGCACGCCCTTCGAGCCGATCAGGCACAGCGAGACTTCCGCGCCCTTGTCCTGCCACTCGCGCATCGCTGCGAGCGCGGTCTTGAACAGGTTGACGTTCAAGCCGCCGCACAACCCGCGATCGGTCGAGATGATGATGAAGCCGACCGATTTCGCTTCGCGCTCGACGAGGTACGGATGGCGGTAATCCGGGTTCGCCATGCGCAGGTGGCCGATCACACGGCGGATGCGCTCGGCGTACGGCCGCGAAGCGCGCATGCGCTCCTGGGCTTTACGCATCTTGCTCGCGGCCACCATTTCCATGGCCTTGGTGATCTTCTGCGTGCTCTTGAAGCTCGCGATCTTGATGCGGATTTCTTTTACGCCGGGCATGATAATTACCGAAGCGGATGGCGGATGGCGGATAGCGGATAGCTGGACCAGCGTTGCATCTGACTATCCGCTATCCGCTATCCGCTGATCACTTCTTTTCAGTACGTTCCCGTGCTCGCGAATTCTTCGCAAATCTTCTTGAGCGCGTCGGCGTTCTCATCCGACAGCACCGGATTCGCGTTGATCGCATCCATGGCCTGCTTGTAGTTCGTCTTGGCGAACGCCTGCAGGCCCGCTTCGAAAGCCTGGATCTTCTTGATCTCCACTTTGTCCATGTAGCCGTTGTTGACGGCGTAGATGGACAGCGCCATCTCGGCCACCGACATCGGCGAGTACTGCTTCTGCTTCATCAGCTCGGTGACGCGCTGGCCGCGCTCGAGCTGGCGGCGGGTCGACTCGTCAAGATCCGAAGCGAACTGCGAGAACGCCGCGAGTTCGCGGTACTGCGCAAGGGCGAGACGGATGCCGCCGCCCAACTTCGAAATGATCTTGGTTTGCGCCGCGCCGCCGACGCGCGACACCGAAATGCCGGCGTTCATTGCGGGGCGTACACCCGCGTTGAACAGGTCGCCTTCGAGGAAGATCTGACCGTCGGTGATCGAGATCACGTTGGTGGGCACAAACGCCGTCACGTCGCCCGCCTGCGTCTCGATGATCGGCAGGCCGGTGAGCGAGCCGGTCTTACCCTTCACCTTGCCGTCCGTCATCTTCTCCACATACGCCTCGTTGACGCGCGCGGAGCGCTCGAGCAGGCGCGAGTGCAGGTAGAAAACGTCGCCCGGATAGGCCTCACGGCCCGGCGGACGGCGCAGCAGCAGCGAGATCTGGCGGTAAGCCCAGGCCTGCTTGGTGAGGTCGTCATAGATGATGAGCGCGTCTTCGCCCCGGTCCATGAAGTACTCGCCCATGGCGCAGCCGGCGTAAGGCGCCAGGTATTGCATGGAGGCGGGCGTAGAAGCGGAAGCAGCCACGATGATCGTGTGCTTGAGCGCGTCGTGCTCCTCAAGCTTGCGCACCACGTTGGCGATCGAGCTCTGCTTCTGGCCGATCGCGACGTAGATGCACTTAATTCCGCTGTCCTTCTGATTGATGATCGTGTCGACGGCCAGCGCAGTCTTGCCGGTCTGGCGATCGCCGATGATCAGCTCGCGCTGACCGCGGCCGATCGGCACCATCGAGTCGATGGCCTTGTAGCCGGTCTGCACCGGCTGGCTCACCGACTTGCGCGCGATTACGCCTGGGGCGATGCGCTCGACGGGCGCATTGCGCGCAGCCTGGATTGGGCCCTTGCCGTCGATCGGGTTGCCGAGCGCATCCACCACGCGGCCGAGCAGGCCTTCGCCCACCGGCACTTCGAGAATGCGCCCCGTGGTCTTCACGGAATCGCCCTCGACGATGTGGCGATACTCGCCGAGCACCACGGCGCCCACCGAGTCCTGCTCGAGGTTCAGCGCCAGCCCGAAGCTGCCGCCGGGGAACTCCAGCATTTCGCCGTAACGGGCGTCGGCCAGTCCGTGGATACGCACGATGCCGTCGGTCACCGTCACCACCGTGCCGACGTTGCGCTCTTCGGCGGCGCTCGCGAACTTCTCGATGCGCGCCTTGATCAGGTCGCTGATTTCAGATGCCTTGATGGACATTTCCCGGTACCTCTATGTGAGAAGTCGCCGTAGCGCTTCTCGGAATTCGCGAGGAAGTAACTAGTGGCTAGTGGCTGATGGAGGGCGGCTCGAGCTGAATGCGCCCGCCATACTTCCGGTTCGAGATGCGACCCGCCGCGTTGACGCCGCCTGGTCGCTAGTCACTAGCCGCTAGTCACTTCCCCTTCATGCTATTGCGCCCGCCAGACGCTCCAGACGCGAGCGCAGCGAGCCGTCGATCACGAAATCGCCGCAACGCACCACGGCGCCGCCGATGAGCGCAGGATCCACATCGCACTGCAGCCGCACCTTGCGTTTCAGGCGCTTGCCAAGGGCGCCCGCCAGGCGCTCCCGTTGCGCGTCGTTGAGCTCGACTGCCGAAACCACGCGAACGTCGGCGACATTCTCCACGTCCGCCCGCATCACTTCGAACATCCCGGCGATCTCCGGCAGCAAGGCGAGCCGCCGGTTGTCGGCGAGCGTCGCCAGGAAGCTGCGGCCCTGCTCATGGAGCGCGTCGCCTGCGGCCTCCGCCAGCAGATCCACGAGTTCGGCGGCCGGTACGCGCGGGTTGGTCAGGAGCGGTTCGACACGCGGGTCGGCCACGACTGCAGAAGCGCGGCCCAGGAGTCGCGACCAGCGCTCCAGGTCGTTGTGCTCGAGCGCGTATTCGAACGCGGCTTTCGCGTACGGACGGGCGAGTGTCGCTTGCTCCGCCATGGCTGCTCAGCCTCGCTCGATCTGCTGAGCGAGCTGCTCGAGCAAGTCAGCGTGCGCCTTGGCGTCGATCTCGCGGCCGAGCAGCTGCGAAGCTCCAGCCACGGCGAGCGCAGCCACTTCCTTGGCGAGCTGCTGACGCGCGCGGCTGGTCTCGAGCTGCACTTCCTGGCGAGCCTCGCCGATCAGGCGCTGGCCTTCAGCGATCGCGGCGCCGCGCGCTTCATCCACGAGCTCGTTCGAGCGACGGTTCGCCTGCTCGACGATCTTGCCGGCGCGCCCGTGCGCCTCCTTGACGATCTCCGCGGCGGCGGCCTTCGCCTCGGCAAGCGACGCTTCGCCCTTCTCGGCGGAAGCCAGACCCTCGGCGATCTTGGAGCGGCGCTCGTCGATGGCCCGGATCAGCGGCGGCCAGATGAACTTCATCGTCACCCAGGCGAGGATCAGGAAGACCAGCGACTGGATAATCAGAGTTGCGTTCAGATTCATGGAAGCGTCTGCCTTGCTGCACTCATGCGGATCGCTGCGCCGCTCGGCGCGGCCTCGAGGCCGCGTGCGGCGCGCTGCCTCACCCTGCGAACGGGTTGGCGGTGGCGAACCACAGGGCGATGCCGGTGCCGATGATGAACGAGGCGTCGACCAGGCCGAACAGCAGGAACACCTTGGTCTGCAGCACGTTCATGAGCTCCGGCTGGCGGGCCGAGGATTCAATGTACTTGCTCGCGAGCAGGCCGACGCCGATGCAGGCGCCCATCGCGCCGATGCCGATGATCAGTCCGCAAGCCAAGGCGACAAATGCAACGTTCGTCATGAGGTTTCTCCGGGAAAAAACAAAGAGAGTCGAAACAGGGTTGTTTTAGTGATGCTCGTGCGCCTGACCGATGTAGACCAAGGTCAGCATCATGAAGATGAAGGCTTGCAGCAGCACGATCAGAATGTGGAACACGGCCCAGATCGTGCCCGTGAACAGATGCATCACGACGCCGAAGATCGTGACGCTGCCGCCGAGGCCGGCGATCAGGAAGAATATGAGCTCGCCCGCGTACATGTTGCCGAACAGACGCATGCCGTGTGAGAAGGTGGCGCCGATGTACTCGATGGCCGTCATGACGACGTTGGCGAACGCGAGCAGCACCGCTGCGATCCAGGTGAGCGGATTCAGCGTGATCTTGTTCATCCCGAACGGGGAGGTCAGCCATTGGCGCAGCCAGCCGCCCAGGCCCTTGATCTTGATGTTGTAGAAGAAGGCCAGCGCCAACACCGCCACCGAAAGACCGAACGCGCCATTGACGTCCGCCGTCGGCAGCGGCCGCAGGTAATGGATTCCGAACCAGCTCGCGATCGTAGGGAACCAGTCGACCGGCAGCAGGTCGATTGCGTTCATGGTCGCCACCCACAGAAACACGGTGAGCGCGAGCGGGGCGATGAAGTCGAGCTTGCCGTGCACGATGCTCTTGGCCTGCTCGTCGACGAACTCGACGATCATCTCGACGAACGCCTGGAACCGGCCGGGCACGCCCGCAGTGGCGCGCCGCGCCGCAAGACGCAGCACCGTGAGCACGATGACGCCGCAAAGAATTGAAAAGAAGAGCGTATCCAGGTGGATGACGCTGAGGTCGAATAGCGCGGCCTGCTTGCCGTTCGCCAGATGCTGCAAATGATGGGAGATGTACTCGGCCATTCCGCCGTGTTCCGCCCCGCTCTCACTCGCCGCCATCAGCCAGTCCCCATATCTTGCTCTGCAGATCTGCTCTGCAGAAAACGCCGTCAAACACCCTTGCGCCGCTCGGCGCGGCCGCCGAACGTGAGCTGCGCCCAGTACGCGAGCAGCGCCGCGAACAGCCCCGCCAACAGCGCCAGCGGTTCGAATCGTCCCGAGCGCAACGCGACGACCAGCAATGCGACCGTCAGCGCAACCTTGATCAGCCAGCCCGCCATGAACGTGAGCGCGCTCATCCGTACGCCGTGATCCAGGCTGTGCCGGTACAGCGTCCCGGCCATGTATACGGTCCAGATCAGACCGACGCCGCCGCCGACCAGCACCGACCAGCCGGCGCGCGCATCGCTGAGCGCCGCCGCAACTGCGGCCAGCGCCGCCACGCATGCGACCTGCCACCGCAGAATCTGCAGAGACCGGCGCGCCGCGGCGGCAAGAACGTTCCCGCTCACGGCCCCTCCAGCTGATCGATAGGCAACAAAAATGCCACTTCGCAGGCCCTCACGGGCGGCAACGCGTGGCATCGCTCTAACTCACGAAAATTCCAGTCGAAACATCGCTGTCCGGCCGGAAGGGCGGCGCATTATACGCAGCGTTTTGCAGTGCTTCAAGGAATCGCGCAGGCGCGTGATTCAGGGCCCGCGCGCTCAGAGTCGATAGCGGATCTTCACCAGGAATTGGTCGGCGTCGCGCAAGTCGCCCATGTCGCCGAACAGCCCGCCCAGATCACGCTGGTCCTGCTCGATGAACTGGTAGCCGCCGCGCGCGTAGACCAGGAAGAGCTCGGACTGCGGCGCGAACTGGTAACGGTAGCGCAATTGCACACCGAGATTGCTGACGTTGAAAGGCGCCAGCGCGTCGGTTGTCTGGATCAACCGCCCGCCGGCGTCGGTACGGTAGGCGCGCCGCAGATCGGCTTCGACGCCGATCCACTGCCATTTCAGGCGCAGCTCGTGTCCTGCAGCTGGAATCCAGTCGAGCCGGAAATCGAAATCGAGCCGCTCGGCGCGATACGAGCCGAACAGGTTCTGTCCCTGCCAGAGCAGCCAGTCATTGCTGAGCTGCGGGGTCACATCGAGTCGCAAGGTGAGCTTTTCGGTCGGGTACCAGGAGGCCACCATCTGCAGCCAGCCTGAGTAATCCTCGACTCCCTGCTGGAAGAGATAGCCGCCCACCGTGAACTGCCAGTCTCCGAAGCGCGGCGTGACCACGTCGAAGTAGGCGCCAAATCGCGAGTCGAGTTCGACCGGCCCGTTGCCGCGTGAAATCAAGTCGTCCACGCCGCTGGTGACGTAGCGGATCTCCTGATACGCGCGCCACGCGTTGGTGTACTGCACGTCGCGCGACAGTTGCACCCGCGACTGCAGCCGCTGGCCCTGTGAGTTGCGCCGCCAGTAGGTGTACAGCCGCTGCGTCTCGCCATTGAACGAGCTCCCGCCCTCTCCGGCGACGCGCCGGTTGGACTCCCATTCGATCTGCTCGAGCGAGTTGCGCTCCATGTAGCCGAGATCGTTCATGTCGAAGCGCCTGTCGATGTACAGCGCCTTGAGCGCATGGGAGACCGGCGCCGAGCGGTTGATGTCGGCTTCGAGCCAGGCCTGATAACCGTGCGTATCGATTTCGCCCAGACGCAGCGGCGTGAGCGCCACGCTGTCGAAGCGCACGCCCATCCCCGCTGTACCGATGTCCGAACGGATCACCTGAGCGGCCAGACGCAGAGCGTCGCTGGGCGTGGTTTCGAAATCCAGCGCGTTGATGAGCGCGTCGCGGTCGAGGAAAGGGCGGTCGGTATACGTGGCGAGATAACCGATGCGCGCACGCTCGAGCGGCAGCGCAAGACGGCCTGCGGCGAACAGTCTGCCGCGATCGCTCGCGTATTCGCTCTCTTGCGCGATGAACGCGCCATACACAAGCGAGCCGGCGTCGCCGGTGAGCTTGAAGGCGGCGTCGATGTCCGACGACCCGGCGCTCAGATCGTCCGGAGCGGCGCCGATCCGACGCGTGTAGATGAGTTGGCCGCTCGCCGGCGTGCGCAGATCGAAGACGCCCTGGTTCTCCGTGAAGAACGGCCGCTTGTCGGTGAACACCGTTTCGATCGCAGAGAAGTCCACGACCAGCTCATCGCTCTCCACCTGACCGAAATCCGGATTGAGCGTGGCCGTCAGCCACATGCGCGGCGAAGCCTTCCACACCAGGTCCGCGCCGACCTTCAGTTGCGAGTCGTCGTGCAGGAAATCGCGAATCACCGTGGCGTATGGCGTGACCTCCAAGGATGATCCGTTCGTCTCGTGCTGCGCAATCTGCATGCGGTGGAAGTCGGAGAGAAACGCGCCGGAATCAGTGGAGATTCCCGGGCACGCATAACGCTCGTTGCGCTCGTACAGATAACGCGAGCCGTACACGCCGATAGTGCGCATGTCGCTCCGTGAGCCCCGCATGCTGACGGTGGACCAGGGCACGAACAGCTCGACGATCCACTGCTGGTCGGTTTCGCGCACGGCGTGACTCCACTCCCCGTCCCAGTCGCGATCGAAGGTGTTCTGGTTGGTGATCAAGCCATCGCGTACGCCGCCGCCGAGGCCCACCGAGAACTCGTAGCCGATCTGGCCGGTGGCGTCGAAATCGATCATGAGCGACACCGAGTCGCCGATCAGCGCTTCGGAATCGCGCGGCGTACGCGGCTTGATGCGCCGCTCCTCGGGCGGCTGATCGATGACGAACGCGGCGGCCAATCCTTCAGGCAGCGACAGCAGCAGGAGCTCGTTCGAGTAACGCGGCTGATCGCGCGCGAACGGCGTGGTGCGGCGCCAATCCGGGCAACGCAGCGCCTCGCGCCACTGCGGCTCATCGAGCGCGCCGTCGGGCGTGATCGCGGCGAACGCCGGCCCTGATGTATACAGGCCCGTCAGGATGCAAAGTGCTGCGGGAAACGAAAAGAGGCGGCGAGGGCGGCGGCTCAGCCCTGATCGCCGCATGCTGGTCGAGCCTCCGTGCGATGGCGCCGCATGGCCTCGCTCTCAGTGGATGTGTTCCAGAATCCCGTCGAGCTCATCCAGCGAGTGATAGCTGATGACGAGCTTGCCCTTGCCCGAGCCGGAGTGCTGCACGCGCACCTTGGCGCCGAGCTTCTCACTCAATTCGCTTTCGAGCTTGCGGACGTTCGGGTCGGGACGCACAGCCGGCGCGGGACGCGCCGTCGGCGCGGAAACCAGGCGCCTGACCAACGCTTCGGTCTCGCGCACCGACAGTTTCTTCGCGGCCACCAGGGCCGCGACCTCCGCCTGGCGGCGGCGATCCTCCAGGGCGAGCAGCGCACGCGCGTGCCCCATCTCTATTTCGCGGCGCTCCACCAGACCTTTGACTTCGTCGGCGAGCTCCAGCAGCCGCAGCAGATTCGATACGGCGGCGCGCGAGCGGCCCACAGCCTCGGCGGCGTCCGCATGCGTCATGTCGAATTCCTTGATGAGGCGATCGAGCGCGCGCGCTTCTTCGAGAGGATTCAAGTTCTCGCGCTGAATGTTCTCGATCAGCGCCATGGCGATCGCCGCCTCGTCCGGCACATGGCGAACGACAGCGGGAATCTCGTGCAGACCGGCGAGCTGCGCAGCGCGCCAGCGGCGCTCCCCCGCGATGATCTCGTAACGGCGCGGACCATCCGCGCCAGGCTCGCCGAGCGGCCGCACTACGATCGGCTGCACCACGCCTTGCGCCTTGATCGATTCGGCGAGCTCCTGCAGCGTCTCCTGCCGCATGTCGATGCGCGGCTGGTACTTGCCGCGCTGGAGCAGGTCCACCGGCAGCTTCTGCAGTTCGTCGTGTGCGCCGGCCGCAGGCGCGGGCGCGGCGTCGACGGCCGCCGTAGGCTGTCCGAGCAATGCGCCGAGTCCACGGCCGAGGCTGGGTCGTTTGGTCGCCATGTCCTGCAATGGTGCTCCAATCCGTTATGCGCCCAGCGCCCCGGCTGCGCCGGGGATCGTCGATTGATCTTCCTCGCGACGGATCATCTCTCCCGCCAGGGCCAGGTAGGCGAGGGCGCCGCGTGAGTCGCGATCGTAGTGCAAGGCGGGCTTGCCGTAACTGGGGGCTTCCGCCAGGCGCACGTTGCGCGGAATGATGGTGCGGAAAACCTTGTCCTGGAAGTGCTCGATGAGCTGCGCGGAGACCTCGTTGGCGAGGTTGTTCCGCGGATCGAACATGGTGCGCAGGATGCCGGCGATCTCGAGCTGCGGGTTGGGTCCGGCCTTGATCTGCTGGATCGTGTCCATCAGTGCGGTGAGCCCCTCGAGCGCGTAGTACTCGCACTGCATGGGAATGAGCACGGCTTCGGCCGCCACCAGCGCATTCACGGTCAGCATGTTCAGCGCCGGCGGGCAATCGATGAGCACCATGTCGAATTGCTCGCGGATCGGCCGCAACGCTTCGCGCAGGCGCGACTCGCCGCCCCGCTTGCCCGTCAGGCCCACTTCCGCGGCCACCAGATCCTGATTCGCCGGCATCAGCCGGAAATCGGCGTATTCCACGGACACGAGCGCCGCTGCGGCGTCGACCTCTCCGAGCAGGACGTCGGTCGTGGAGCGCTCCACGGTCCGCTTGTCGACGCCGCAGCCCATCGTGGCGTTGCCCTGCGGGTCGATGTCGATCAGCAGCACACGCCGCTTGGTCGCCGCCAGCGAAGCGGCCAGATTGACGCTCGTCGTCGTCTTGCCGACGCCGCCTTTCTGGTTGGTGATGGCGAGAATGCGATGCATGAAGCGCCCTGTGAGGCTCCCTTCGGCTCTGGCGTCTGGCCCTTGCAAAGGCTCTGCTGGTCGGCCCGAAATCATCGTTTTCCCGGCGCCTTCCGACCGACCCCTCGGTCCGGGTTCGTCTGTCCGTTCGTCTTTCGGCGAGCCGCGTGCGGCTACATCGGCGGCGCGGCGCTGTGCGCCTGATCGTCGGAAAGTCTGTCGTGACTGCGGCAGAGTTCCACAAGATGCCGCTCCTCGTCCAGACCGGGAACGCTGAGCCGATGCACAGCCGCCACTTTCCAGCCGCTCGGCAGGCTCGCCAACTCCTCGGCTGGATGACGTCCTTTCATCGCCAGAAGCCGCCCCCCGCCCACGCACAGGTGTCCAGCCCAGGCGATGAATCTATGCACCGGCCCCACCGCGCGCGACAGCACACGATCGAAACGTTCCCGCGGACGATAAGCCTCGGCGCGCGTATGCACCGTTACGACATTGCTCAATTCAAGCGTCGCGGCCGCATGCTCCACGAACTTCAGTTTCTTCGCAGTCGAATCGATCAAGGTGAACTGCGCTGCGGGGTTTGCGATCGCGAGCGGCAATCCCGGGAATCCCGCTCCGGTCCCTACATCTGCAATGCGCTCGCCGCGCACGTACGGCTGCACCGCGAGACTATCGAGCAAATGCTTGGTGATCTGCTGCGAGCGTTCGCGAATCGCAGTCAGGTTCATCCGCTGATTCCACACGTCCAGCTCATCGAGCAGCCGGATCATTTTGCTCGCCTGCTCCTCGCTCAGCGTCACGCCCAGCTGCGTCGCGCCCTGCATCAACACACTGCGATGAATGTCTGCGCTCAACGTCTCCACCGTTGTTGCAGATCAACGCGATCACGGCGTGATGCTGCATCGTCATGAACTGACGCCCAAGCACGCGCCTGCAAGTCGTATCGACGGTTCATGGACGACCCCGGCGACGGCGACGAGACCCGTACCGCAGAAGCAGTCGAAACGTCAGAAGCGCACGACGGTCCGCCCGATGACGCCCGCCTTCAAGTAGTCGTCGAACGCCCCTGGGAGCTGATCGAAATCGATCGTCCTGGAAGCGATGCGCCCGAGGTGACGCGGCTTGAGATCCCCCGCCAGCCGCCGCCAGACTTCCAGGCGCAGCTCTCGGGATACATACACTGAGTTGACGCCGAGCAAGCTCACGCCGCGCAGGATGAACGGCAGCACCGTCGTCTGCACGTCAATGCCGGCGGCCATGCCCACACTGGCGATATTCCCCCAGAACTTGGTCGTGCGCGTCAGCCAGGCGAGCAACTCGCCGCCGACGTTGTCGATGGCGCCCGCCCACTGCGCCTCTTCGAGCGGGCGCGTCCCAAGGGAGATCTCATCGCGCATGAGCACGCGAGCCGCGCCGAGCCCCTTCAGATACTCTTCGGCGGAGCGCTTGCCGCTCACCGCGACAACTTGATAGCCGCGCCCTGCCAGCATGTCCGTCGCAAGGCTGCCCACGCCGCCGCTCGCGCCGGTGACCACGACCTCGCCATTCTGCGGCTGCTGGCCGTTCTGCTCGATGCGATGAATCGCCAGGGCCGCCGTGAACCCGGCGGTGCCCAGCGCCATGCACTGAAACTCATCGAG
>JAVEVD010000026.1:17906-38589 GCA_034005205.1 Steroidobacteraceae bacterium
GGATTGCGCCGCTTGCCGCTCTTGTAATCTCTGAGCGCCTGGACGATGTAGTCCGCGTGCTGGCCGGCCAGGATCGGGTAATCCGGCGCGATGGTCTTCGCGCCGCTGGCGCCGTGGCAGGCGACGCAGGTCTGAGTCGCCGGAGGCGGCGTGCCCACCACCTCGTTGCGCGGCTGCACCTGCCGCCCGCCCTGCAGGTATGCGGCCACGTCGGCGCGCTCCGACACGCTCAGTGTGACCGCCTGCGAATGCATGGTCTGGTGCGGCCGATCGCCGGAGGCGTAAGCCTGCAGCGCGGCTTCCAGATAGGCGGCGCTCTGCCCGCCCAGCTTCGGCACGCTGTAATTGGGATAGGCGTTCTTGTAGTTGCGCACGCCGTGACAGCCATGGCAGGTGTAGGCGAGCACCTCGCCGCGCTGCACCCCCTCGCTGGCGTCAGCGCTGACGGGCGCCGCGCTCAGAAATAGGCCGACGCCGAGCCCCGCCAGGGTCGATCGAAGCATGGCCGGTGCAAACCGGCTCGGTCGAAGCATCATCGACAAGCCTCCGCTCTTCGCATCGCCGGCGTGTAGAAATTTTCTGGAGCCCGGCCGGCATGGGGCGCGGCCATGGTAGAGCCAGAAGTGACGAGTGACTAGTGATCGGCGCCCGGCGCATTCGCCAAGTCCTGCTTCGTTCTGATCCGGTTTCGATGCAGACGCCGGATTGCGCGCCTGGACCTCGAGCGGCGGCGCCGCGTCAGTCACGAGCCGCTGCTCACCAGTCGCCTTGCCTCGGGGTATACTCCCCGATCCCCGTTTTCCGCGCCCGGCGTCGAGGTTTTAATGGCCCGCATCACTGTCGAAGACTGCCTGAACAACATCCCGAACCTGTTCCAGCTGGTGCTGGTGGCCGCCAAGCGCGCTCGCCGGCTCGCCAATGGCGCCGAGGCGACGGTGGAGTGGGAGAACGACAAACCGACGGTCGTCGCGCTGCGCGAGATCGCCGCCGGCCATATCGGTCCAGAGATCCTCGACGAAGTCGAGCGCCCCGAACCCCAGATGATGCCTGAGGTGGAGATGTCCGGCGAGCTGCGCGCGCCGCATCTCGGCCTGGGCGACTGACGGGGAGCGCCGCCCCGAACGATTTCCGCCGCCGCCCTGTATGGATTACGCGTCTTCCCTGCTCAGTTTGTTGCCCACGGGAAGACGCTCGACGGGCGTCACGCAGCTTCTCAATAAGCTCGAAACGTACCTGCCGCCGGCGCAGGTCGATCGCGTTCGCGACGCATACGATTTCGCCGCCGCGGCCCACGAGGGTCAGAAGCGCCTGAGCGGCGAGCCGTACATCGCCCATCCGGTCGCGGTGGCGAATATTCTCGCCGACCTGCACCTGGACGCTCCGACGATCATCGCGGCGATTCTGCACGACGTCATCGAGGACACCACGACCGCCAAGGACGAAATCGCCGAACGCTTCGGCGCGGACGTGGCGGAGCTGGTCGACGGCGTCTCCAAGCTCGATCACATTCAATTCCGCAGCCGCGCCGAGGCGCAGGCCGAAAGCTTCCGCAAGATGCTGCTCGCCATGGTGCGCGACATCCGCGTCATCATGGTCAAGCTTGCCGACCGCACCCACAACATGCGCACGCTCGGCTCGGTCCCGCCGGCCAAGCGGCGCACCGTGGCGCGCGAAACGCTGGAGATTTACGCTCCGATCGCCAATCGTCTCGGCATCCACACGATCAAGTCGGAGCTCGAGGACCTCGGATTCAAAGCGCTCTACCCGGACCGCTACCGGGTCATCGAGAAGGCCCTGCGCAAGGCGCGCGGCAATCAGAAACAGTTCGTCGGAAAAATTCTCGGCAATCTGCGCGGGGCGCTGGCCAAAGCGGGGGTGCAGGGGCGTGTGGAGGGGCGCGAGAAGCATCTCTACAGCGTCTACCAGAAGATGCGCCGCAAGCGCGCGCCGCTCAACTCGATTGTCGACGTGTTCGGCTTCCGCATCGTGGTCGACTCGGTCGACACTTGTTATCGCGTGCTGGGGATCGTGCACGGCCTGTATCGCCCGATGCCCGGGCGCTTCAAGGATTACATCGCGATTCCACGCATCAACGGCTATCAGTCGCTGCACACGACGCTGTTCGGCCCGAACGGCATGCCGATCGAGGTGCAGATCCGCACCGAGGAGATGCACCGGGTCGCCGAGGCCGGCATCGCCGCGCATTGGCAGTACAAGAGCGGCGAGGACGTCGGCAAGGCGTATCGCGACCGCGCCAGCGAGTGGCTGCAGCAGCTGATGGAGATGCCGCACAGCGGCAACTCCGAAGAATTCATGGAGAGCGTCAAGGTCGACCTGTTCCCCGACAAGGTGTACGTGTTTACGCCTCGGGGCGAGATCCGTCGCCTGCCGCGCAATGCAACGGCCGTCGACTTCGCGTACTCGGTGCACACCGACATCGGCAATCACTGTGTAGCCGCCAAGGTCGATCGACGGCTGGCGCCGCTGCGTACGCCGCTGCGCAACGGACAGACCGTGGAAATCATCACCGCCAAGGGGGCCACACCGAATCCCGCGTGGGTCAACTTCGTCGTGACCGCCAAGGCGCGCGCGGCCATTCGCCATTACCTGAAAGGTTTGAAGCACTCGGAAGCCGTGGAGCTCGGCAAGCGCCTGCTCAACCAGGCGCTTGCGGAACTGTCCCTCACGCTCAAGAAGATCCCGGAAGAACGGCTGCGCGCGACCGCCGCGGAGCTCAACCTCAAGACCCCGCAGGAGCTGTACGAAAAGATCGGACTCGGCGAGCGGCTCGCGCCGCTGGTGGCCCGCAAGCTTCTGCCGCCGAATGAGCCTGCGTCCGACCAGTCGAAATCCGACGCCGGACCACTGGCGATCGCCGGGACCGAAGGCATGGTCGTGAGCTATGCACGCTGCTGCTACCCGATTCCGAACGACCCGGTGATGGCGTACCTGTCGAGCGGACGCGGCATGGTGATCCATCGCGAGGCTTGCGGGAATCTGCGCAACTACCGCAAGCAGCCCGACAAGTGGCTGTCGGTCGCCTGGCAGCCGAACGTCGACCGACTCTTCAACGTGGAGATCCGCATCGACGTCGCCAATCGCATGGGCGTGCTCGCGGCGATCGCCTCGAACATCGCCTCCACCGAGACGAATATCGAGCATGTCTCGATCGACGAGCGCTCCGGCGACGCCTCGACGTTGGTGCTCGACGTGCAGGTGCGCAACCGCAAACACCTGGCGCATGTCATCAAGAACCTGCGCAAGATGCCTGAGGTGCTGCGCGTGACAAGGATGCTGGCGTAAGAGAAGTGGTTAGCGGTCGACGGTTGGCGGTTGGTAAGATCGCACACGCCGCAACCGTTGCGGCATCCTAACCAACCGCTTCCCATGTCACGCACCGTCATCAACACCCCCAACGCTCCGAAAGCCATCGGCGCCTATTCGCAAGCCGTCAAGTGCGGCAAGACTGTGTACGTGTCCGGTCAGATTCCGCTCGACCCGAGCACGATGGAAATGGTGCAGGGCCCGATGGACGCGCAAATCCGCCGCGTGTTCGACAACCTCAAGGCGGTCGTAGAAGCCGCCGGCGGCAGCTTTGCGCAAGTGGCCAAGGTCAACGTATTCCTCACCGACCTCAGCCACTTCGCGCTGCTCAACCAGATCATGGCCGAGTACTTCACCGAGCCCTATCCGGCGCGCGCGGCCATCCAGGCGGCGGCGCTGCCGAAAGGCGCGCAAGTGGAAATGGAGTGCGTGCTCGAGCTGGAGTGATCGCACCGGGGCCGGCGCCCGAGCTGCGGCCGGTCACGGGATTGCGCGGCGTCGGCGAGGCGCTCGCGAGCCGACTGGCGAAGCTCGGCGTAAGCACGGTGCAGGATCTGCTGTTCCTGCTGCCGTTGCGCTATGAGGATCGCACGCGCGTCACGCCTATTGGATCCGTGCGCCTCGGCGAGCGCGCAGTCGTCGAGGGAGAAGTGCTGCTCTGCGAGGCGGTCTTCCGCGGGCGGCGGCAGCTCCTTTGCCGCATCGCCGACGGTTCGGGCTCGATCACGCTGCGCTTCTTCCATTTCTCCGCGAGCCAGCAGCAAACCCTGACGCGCGGCGTGCGGCTGCGGTGTTTCGGCGAAGTGCGCCGCGGGCCGTCGGGCCCGGAAATCGTGCATCCCGAGTACCGACGCATCAGCGGCGATTCGCCGATGACGGCCGCCGAGGCGCTCACGCCGATTTATCCGCTCACGGAAGGGGTGCAGCAGGGGCGTCTGCGCCAACTTACGGCCGCGGCGCTGCAGGAAACCAAGGGACGCTCCGTGCGTGAGCTGCTGCCGCGCGAGGTTCTCGAAGAAGCGGGCTGGCCGACGCTGCGTGAGGCGCTCGAATACATCCATCGCCCGCCGCCGAACGCCAACCTCGAGTTGCTGGCGAACGGCCGTCATCCCGCACAGCGTCGGCTGGCGTTCGAGGAGCTTCTCGCTCATCAACTGAGCCTGCGCCTGCTCAGGCGGGAGATCCAGCGCGATCCGGGCTGGAGCCTCGCTCACGCAGAAGCGCCGCTCGTCAGGCGTTTGTTGCAGACGCTGCCCTTCACGCCCACCCGCGCACAGTCGCGCGTATGGCGCGAGATCGAACAGGATCTCGCCCGTCCCAACCCGATGCTGCGATTGGTGCAAGGCGACGTCGGTTCCGGCAAGACGCTGGTTGCAGCGATGGCGGCGCTGCGCGCCGTGGAATGCGGCTTCCAGGCCGCCGTCATGGCGCCGACCGAGCTGCTGGCCGAACAACATGCGCGCAACTTCAGCTCGTGGCTCGCGCCGCTCGGCGTGAACATCGTGCTGATCACGGGGCGTCGCAGCGCAGCGGCGCGCACGCAGGCGCAGGCCGACCTGGCGAACGGCGCGGCGCGCATTGCGATCGGCACACACGCACTGTTCCAGGAAGGAGTGCAGTTCCACCGCCTCGGACTGGTCATCGTCGACGAACAGCATCGATTCGGCGTGCATCAGCGACTGTTGCTGCGAGAAAAAGGCGCCGGCGCGGGGCGCTACCCGCATCAACTGATCATGACCGCGACGCCGATTCCCCGCACGCTGGCCATGACCGCCTATGCGGATCTGGACGTATCGATCATCGACGAGCTGCCGCCGGGCCGCACACCGGTCACGACCGTCGCGTTGCCGGAAAATCGCCGCGCCGAAGTCGTGCTGCGCATCCGCGATGCCTGCCGCAACAAGCGTCAGGCCTACTGGGTGTGCCCGCTCGTCGAGGAATCGGATCAACTCAACGCACAGGCGGCCGAGGAAACCGCCGCGGCGCTCGTCGCGGCATTGCCGGAGCTGACGATCGGCCTGGTGCACGGCCGCATGCCGGGGCGCGAGAAGGACGCAGTGATGACTCGCTTCAAGGAAGGAGCGATCGACCTGCTCGTCGCAACCACCGTGATCGAAGTGGGCGTGGACGTGCCGAACGCCAGCCTCATGGTCATCGAGAACGCCGAGCGCATGGGTCTTGCGCAACTGCATCAGCTGCGCGGGCGAGTAGGCCGCGGCGAGGCGCACAGCACGTGCGTGCTGCTGTATCGTGCGCCGCTCGCGCAGATCGCGCGCGAGCGCTTGGCGGTGATGCGCGCGACCAACGACGGCTTCGAGATATCGCGCCGCGACCTGGAGCTGCGCGGCCCGGGCGAGCTGCTGGGCACGCGCCAGACGGGACTGATGCAGATGCGCGTCGCCGATCTGGTGCGCGACGCCGATCTGCTGCCGCAGGTGCAGAAGGCCGCCGAATTGATGCTGTCCGAGGACCAAGCGACCATAGCGGCGTTGCTGCGGCGCTGGGTTGGCCACGGCGAGCGTTTCGGCAAGGTATGAGGGGGAGGACGAAAGGGCGAAAGATGCGGATGCACAGCAGGCGACATGCGGAAAGCAGCGCTTCCCGTCTCATGAACTCCCATCCCTTGCTCGCACTGCGCGATCGGCTGCGCTGGTGTGGGCATCGCTTCACCGCCAGTTCGTTCGCGACCGAGTTCCTGCCGGCGGCGGCCGCCAAGGCGCGCAACTACGTCGCGCTCACCCGTCTCGACCGGCCGATCGGCGTGTGGCTGCTGTTGTGGCCGGTGCTGTGGGCGCTGTGGCTGTCCTCGGCGGGCAAGCCCGATCCGCATGTGTTCGTGGTCTTCGTGCTCGGCGTCGTGCTGACCCGCTCGGCGGGCTGCGCCATCAACGACTTCGCCGACCGAAACTTCGACGGCCATGTGCGCCGTACGCGCGAACGCCCGCTGGTCACGGGCAAGGTCGATCCGATCGAAGCCGTCGCGCTGTGCGTCGGGCTCGGCATGATCGCTCTCGGCCTGGCGCTCACGCTCAATCATCTGACCAAGCTGCTGGCGCTGGTCGGCGGCGTGCTCGTGGTTACCTACCCGTTCTTCAAGCGCTTCTTCCCGCTGCCGCAGTTCTATCTGGGCGCTGCGTTCACATGGTCCGTGCCGATGGCGTACGCGGCGCAGACCGGCGCCGTGCCGCGCATAGCGTGGCTGCTGTTTCTCGCCGGGATTCTCTGGACGATGGCTTACGACACGATGTATGCGATGGCCGATCGCGAAGACGATCTCAAGCTGGGCGTGCGCTCGAGCGCAATCCTGTTCGGCGACGCCGACCGCTTCATCATCGGCGTGCTGCAGCTCATGGCGCTGCTCGCGCTGTGGCTCGCAGGACGCGAGCTGCAGCTTGGGGCGTGGTATGGCGCGGGCCTCGTTGCGGCGGCCGCCTTCGCGCTCTACCAGCAATTCCTGATCCGCGAGCGCAAACCCGAGGAATGCGTCCGGGCGTTCCTGAACAACAACTATTTCGGGATGGCGGTGTTCGTGGGGATTGCGTTGGAGTACGTTTTTTCTGGAAGCGGTTAGCGGTTAGTTCAGAGGCGAAGCACTCAATTCGAGAGCGGCTACGCCCTTCTGACTAACCGCTAACCGCTAACCGCTAACCGCTTCTAACAGAACCGCTATCCGCTATCCCCTTCCAACCGTCCTGGCCACCGCCCACACCTCCACCTTCCGCACGCCGGCGCGCAGCAGCACCTTCGTCAACTCGTTCGCGGTGCTTGCGGTGGTGATGACGTCGTCCACGAGGACCACATGCGTTGCGGGCGGCGGCGCCAGCAGCGCGAATGCGCCGCGCAGGTTGCGGCGCCGCTCGGCGCGGCCCAGTCCGGATTGTTCTGCGGTGTGGCGCCGACGCTCAACGAGGTCGGGCCGCAGCGGGACGCCGATCGCTGCGTGGATCGGCAGGGCGATCTCGAACGCCTGATTGAAGCCCCGTTCGCGAAAGCGCCTGGCCGACAACGGCGTGGGAATCAGCAACTGAGGCAGGGTTTCGGACGGACGCCGCCGCAACCGGGCCGCAAGCAGTTCACCCAGTACGCGTCCGCTCGGCGCATCGCGCTGGTACTTCGCCCGCTGAACGAGACGGTCGATCGGGTAAGCGTAACGAAACGGCGCATACGCCGCATGGAAATGCGGTGGACGTCGCAGGCAGGCGCCGCACAAGACGTTCGACGTGTCGGCGTGCGGCAAAGGCAGCGCGCAGCGAGCGCAGGCGGGCTCGTTGAGAATCAAGTCCGCTTCGCAACGCGCGCAAAGATCTACGGCGCGGCGACTGCGCTGGCCGCACAGGATGCAAACGGCCGGCCAGAGCCAATCGAAACGCCGCGGCGGTTCACTCGCGTCAACCTTCTTGTCGAGGCTCGGTTGACACCTGCGCAGCCGCTGCGAATACTGCATGAATTACTCCTGCCCGAGCGCCCCACGACGTCACTTTGCAGTCCGCTTGGCGCGGGCGCCCGCCGATAACCCTGAGGATCCGTCGAGAAATGTCCGCTCACGCCGCTCTCGAGCAACGCCCGCCAATCGCCCGGCTGGGCGAAGTTCGCAACGACTGGACGCTCGAGGAGGTGCGCGAGCTGCTGGCGCTGCCGTTCGCGGATTTGCTCTATCACGCGCAGCGCGTGCACCGGGCGTACTTCGACCCGAACGAAATCCAGGTGAGCACGCTGTTGTCGATCAAGACGGGCGCCTGCCCGGAAGATTGCGCGTATTGCTCGCAGAGCATCCGCTTCGACACGGGCGTCGAGGCCGAGCCGCTGATGAACCTCGAAACGGTGCTCGAGAAAGCGCGCATCGCCAAACGCAACGGCGCGACGCGCTTCTGCATGGGCGCGGCGTACCGCAGCCCTAAACCGAAGCAGCTCGAGCAGATCGCGACGATGGTCAGAGAGGTGCGTGCGCTCGGAATGGAGACCTGCGTGACGCTCGGCATGCTCAGCCGGGAGCAGGCGCAGCAGCTCAAGGACGCCGGGCTCGACTACTACAACCACAATCTGGACACGTCGGCTTCGCACTACGAGAAGGTCATCACCACGCGCACCTACCAGGATCGGCTGGACACGCTCCGCGCGGTGCGCGAGGCGGGGGTCAAAGTGTGCTGCGGCGGAATCTTGGGGCTGGGCGAGACGCAACAGGACCGGGCCGAGCTGCTGCACACGCTGGCGACCCTGCCCGAACATCCGCAGAGCGTGCCCATCAACCAGCTCGTGCAAGTTCCCGGCACGCCGCTGCACGGTGCGCCGCCGACCGATCCGATCGACTTCGTGCGCGTGATCGCGACCGCCCGGCTGCTCATGCCGCGCTCGCATGTGCGGCTGTCGGCCGGCCGTGCGCAGATGAGCGATGAAATGCAGGCGCTGTGCTTCGCAGCCGGCGCCAACTCCATCTTTTACGGCGAGCGGCTGCTGACCACCGAGAACCCGGACGAGGGGCATGATCGACAACTGTTCGAACGGCTGGGCGTAAGGGTGGAAGCGGGCGAGGGATTCAGCGGACGGTAGTCAGAGACGCTGCGGCGCTTTCTACTTTCTTCGTTGCGCCGGAGCGAACGTGGAACCGGCGGGCGCGCTCCAGGCGCATTAGTTTCAGGTACATCGTTTACGCCGAAGGTTGGCCGGCGAACCGGAAGGTTCGCGAGGCTTCGCGACCAGTCGGGCGTCCCGGCGGCAAACATGCTTGCCGGAGCAGGTCGCCCAGCGGGTGGGTACACTCACCCGGCCGCTAAGGAATCTCTGATTTGCTCTGTTTCTGTGATCTCGATCCGCTCGAAACGCCTTGCATTGCGGGCATTTCTTTGGGCTGAGCCGTCAGGGTAGTAGGTTAATCAGAGCTTCCCTAACCGCTAACCGCTTCTCCGCCCATGCCGCCCGCTGAACCAGACGACTATTACCTGGATCCTCGCTCAGTGAGGCGCGCCTTCGACGCTGCGGCGTCGACGTACCAAGCGGCCGACGCGGCGCCCGGCGAAATCCGCTCACGCCTGCTCGAGCGGCTCGATGTCGTGCGGCTCGAACCCAAGGTCGTGCTCGACCTGGGCGCCGGCGACGGAGCGGCGACGCGTGCGCTCAAACAGCGCTACCCGTCCGCAAACGTGATCGCGCTCGACATCTCCGAGCGCATGCTGCGCGCGGCCGCACGGCGCCAGCGGCTGTTCCGCCGCTTCCACCGCGTAGCCGCGGACGCGCAGAGGCTCCCGTTGCGCGACGCCAGCGTCGATCTGGCCTTCAGCAACTTGGCGCTCGAATGGTGTGCAAGCCCTGATGCAGTGTTCAAGGAAGTCCGCAGAACGCTGCGGCCAAACGGCCTGTTCACTTTCACTACGCTCGGGCCCGACACGCTCAAGGAAGTGCGCGAGGCATGGCGCAGCGTCGATTCCGGCGTACACATTCACCGTTTCATCGACATGCACGATCTCGGCGATGCGCTGATCCGCGCCCGTTTCGCCGAACCCGTGATGGACGTGGAACGTTTGACCATCACCTACCCGGATCTGTCCGCGCTGCTGCGGGAGCTGCGCAGCGGCGGCGCCGCCAACCTCGCGCACGGGCGACGGCGCGCTCTGACGGGGGTGCATCGCTGGCGCGCCTTCGAGCGGCATGCCCGGGCGGCGGCGCGCGACGGCGCGCTGCCGGTGAGCGTGGAGGTTGTTTACGGACATGCCTGGGCCGGCGAGGTCCGCGCGCCGCGTGGCCCCGCGGGAGAGTTCAGGGTGCCGGCGGCGGTCCTGAAACGACGCACGAGTTAGTCAAATTTTATGATCTGAGGTAGCGAGGGTCTACTGAAGCCGGTGCGCATCAGCTTTCCTTAACTGTCTATGGACGCCAAGCCTCCTGCTGCGTGTGGACTGGCCGCCGCCCCAGTCGAGCGGCGGCTGGAGCTGGCGGCGCGCTGCTCGCTGACGCCGCGTTCGGCGCTCGTGTTCATGGCGACCATTTCGATCACGACGCTGGCCGTGGCCGCGCCGTTCGCGCGCAGCGGTTTCTGGCCAATCCTCGTCTTTGCGCTGCTCGAGCTGGCGGTGCTCACCTGGGCGCTGCGCGCCTCGATGCGCTCCGGGCGGCGTCGCGAAACGATTACTGTCACTCAGGAAAGCGTCACGATCGCTCATCGGGGCCTGGAAGGGGAAACTCGCGTGGTATTTCCTCGCCACTGGTCGAGGGTTACACTCGATGCGCCAGCCGCGGCGCTGCATCCAAGCCGGCTTCTGATCGAGTCGTACGGCCGCGCCTGCGAGGTGGGCCGGTTTCTCACAGAGGACGAACGCCGCCGTCTCGCGGTTCGTCTCAAGCAACTGGTTGGCGAGGTGAACGAATCACCCGCGCTTTGAGGACTCGCTGCAGCGGGTTGAGGCGCGGCGCTAAAGTGCGGCCCTGGGCTTCGGGGCGGGGGACGATGCGGCGTCCGGCGTGGGGAACGGACCGCGCGTCGTAAGTCGAAAGAACGCGCCCGGGGACCGGGCGGATGAATGCAGCCCTCATACAGCGGGAGCGCTTAGAGGGCGACGGCTGAAGTACTTTGGAGCAAAAGCGCCCATGTCGAAGATTGTGAACCAGGCGCCCGCAGCGATTGCGGCCGCAACGCTGCCCGCAGCCGCGGCGCATGCGGCGTGGGAACTGAACATGCCGGTCGGCGTGACCGAGCTCAGTCGCGAGATTCACGGTCTTCACATGCTGATCTTGTGGGTGTGCGTGCTGATCGCCGTCGCAGTGTTCGGCATGCTGATCTACTCGATCGTCAAATTCCGCCACTCCAAAGGCGCGGTCGCCGCCAACTTCGACCACAGCACCAAAGCAGAGGTCATCTGGACGCTGATCCCGATCGCCATCCTGGTCGGCCTGGCGACGCCGGCCGCCGAGACGCTCATCAAGATCGAGGACACGCGCGACTCGGACCTGACGGTGAAGGTGACCGGTTATCAGTGGAAGTGGCACTACGATTATCTCGATCAGGACGTCAGCTTCTTCTCCACACTCGAGCGACGCAGCGACGCAGCGCGCCAACTCGGCTCCGGCATCGATCCGCGCAGCGTCGAGAACTACCTGCTCGAAGTCGACAACCGCATGGTCGTGCCGGTAGGCGCCAAGGTGCGCGTACTGCTCACGGCCGCCGACGTCATCCACTCCTGGTGGGTGCCCGAATTCGGCATGAAGAAGGACGCGATCCCCGGCTTCATCAACGAACTTTGGTTCCGCGCCGACGAAGTCGGCGTATACCGCGGCCAGTGCGCCGAGCTGTGCGGCCGCGATCACGCATTCATGCCGGTCGTGGTCGAAGTGAAGTCTCAGGCGGAGTATGCCGCGTGGCTCGAAAGCCGTCGTGCGGAAACGCAAACGACCGCCCTGGCCGCCGCCCAGTAGACGTCGCGCACCAGAGTTTCCGGAGTAAGAAGTTCCATGAGCACCGCACATACCTCCGCCGGCCGTCTCGAGGCGCATCACGATTATCACGGCCCGCAGAAGGGCTGGCGCCGCTGGGTCTTCGCGACCAACCATAAAGACATCGGCACGATGTATCTGCTGTTCAGCCTGACGATGTTCTTCGTCGGCGGCGTAATGGCTCTGATCGTCCGCGCCGAGCTGTTCCAGCCCGGGCTGCAGCTCGTCGATCCGATGTTCTTCAACAGCATGACCACGATGCATGCGCTGGTCATGATCTTCGGCGCGGTCATGCCGGCTTTCGTCGGCTTGGCGAACTGGATGCTGCCGCTGCAGGTGGGCGCGCCCGACATGGCGCTGCCGCGCATGAACAACTTCAGCTTCTGGATCCTGCCGTTCGCCTTCACACTGCTGCTGTCGACGCTGTTCGTACCGGGCGGCGGCCCGGCCGGCGGCTGGACCATGTATCCGCCGCTCGTGCTGCAGACCGGCGACGCCTTCCCGATGATGATCTTCGCCATCCATTTGATGGGCGCCTCCTCGATCATGGGGGCGATCAACGTCATCGTGACGATCATGAACATGCGGGCGCCGGGCATGTCGCTGCTCAAGATGCCGCTGTTCACCTGGACATGGCTGATCACGGCGTACCTGCTGATTGCGGTGATGCCGGTGTTGGCCGGCGCCGTGACCATGCTGCTGACCGACCACTTTTTCGGCACCACGTTCTTCGAGGCGGCCGGCGGCGGCGACCCGGTGATGTACCAGCACATCTTCTGGTTCTTCGGCCATCCCGAGGTCTACATCATGATCTTGCCGGCGTTCGGCATCGTCTCGGAGATCATCCCGACGTTCTCGCGCAAGCCGCTGTTCGGTTACGACGCGATGGTGTACGCGACCGCCGCCATCGCCTTCCTGTCCTTCATCGTCTGGGCGCACCACATGTTCACCGTGGGCATGCCGCTCGCCGGACAGATGTTCTTCATGCTCGCGACCATGCTGATCTCGGTGCCGACGGGCGTGAAGGTGTTCAACTGGACCGCCACCATGTTCAAGGGCTCGATCTCCTTCGAACCGCCGATGCTGTTTGCGCTCTCGTTCCTGTTCCTGTTCACGATCGGCGGTTTCTCGGGTCTGATGCTCGCGATCGTGCCGGCGGACTTCCAGTACCACGACACGTACTTCGTGGTCGCGCACTTCCACTACGTGCTGGTGCCGGGCGCAGTGTTCGCCATCATGGCGGCCGTCTACTACTGGTTGCCGAAGTGGACCGGCCACATGTACGACATGAAGCTCGCGAAGTGGCACTTCTGGCTGTCGACGATCTTCGTCAACGTGCTGTTCTTCCCGCAGCACTTCCTGGGACTCGCCGGCATGCCGCGGCGCATCCCGGACTACAACACGCAGTTTGCGGACTGGAACATGGTGTCCTCGATCGGCGCGTTCGGCTTCGGCCTGTCGCAGCTGCTGTTCGCGTACATCGTCTTCCGCACGATCCGCGGCGGCGCCAAAGCGACCGACAAGGTCTGGGACGGCGGCGCGCCGCACGGCCTGGAGTGGACGCTCAGCTCGCCGCCGCCGTATCACAGCTTCGAGACGGCGCCGGAAGTAAAGTGACCGGCAGGTGAAACCACTTTGGCGACTCGGACGACAGCGCACATGAACCTCGACGAGCGCAGGCGAGCGGCGCGGCGCGCCGCCTTCTGGCTGGCGCTGCTCGCGATCGCGTTCTACGTCGGATTCATAGTGATCAGCATCGCGAGGAGCGGTTCATGAGCGCCGCGAACCGCCGGCTGGTTCGCCAGCTCTGGCTGTTCGCCGCCGGCAGCTTCGCCTTCGGTTTTGCGCTCGTGCCGCTCTATGACGTGCTGTGCGACGTGACGGGATACGGCGACCGCAGCCGACTCGTGGAGGCCGCGAACGTCACGGAAGCCGTCGATGAGAACCGCACCGTGACGGTAGAGTTCATCTCCACTGCGCCCACGGTCGGTGCATGGCGGCTGCGCTCCGAGAAAAGCAGCATCGAGGTGCATCCCGGTCGCCTCTATCAAGCCACTTTCGTGGCGAGCAACCTGCGCGAGCAGGCGGTCACGGCGACCGCCGTTCCGAGCGTCGCCCCGCTGCAGGCCACGCAGTATTTCCAGAAGACCGAATGTTTCTGCTTCACCCCCCAGCCGTTTGGCGCACGCGAGACGCGCGAGCTGACGGTGCGCTTCATCGTCGATCCCAGGTTGCCCGCCAACATCGATCGGCTGACGCTGGGGTACGCGATGTATGACGCGAGAGGGAGCGGTTAGCGGATCAGAGCTTCGCTAACCGCTAACCGCTTGCAAACGTAATTCAGGACATTCCGCTCATGGCTCACGCACAGACCCACCCCGCACCTGCAGACAAGTATTACGTTCCTCACGGCAGCCCTTGGCCGATCGTCGGCTCCGTGGCGCTGTTCCTGTCGGTGGGGGGCGCGGCCATGTGGCTCAACCACGCCTCCGCCGGGCCGTGGGTCCTGACGTTCGGCGTCGCGCTGCTGCTCGTCATGTTCGGCGGCTGGTTCAGCACGGTGATCGGCGAAAGCGAGGGCCAGCTCTACAACGAGGCGGTCGGCCGCTCGTTCCGCATGGGGATGATGTGGTTCATCTTCTCCGAGATCATGTTCTTCGCGGCGTTCTTCGGCGCGTTGTGGTACGCCCGGCAGTACTCCGTGCCATGGCTCGGCGGGGAGGGCGTGAAGCTTCTGACCAAGCTGCTGCGCGGCGATGACTACGAGGCTGTCTGGCCGACCAACGGTCCAGCGGGCGTGGGCGGCGACTTCGAGGTGATTCCGGCGTTCGGCCTGCCGGCGGTCAACACCGCCATCCTGCTGACGTCCGGTGTGACGGTCACTATCGCCCATCACGCACTCAAGACGAATCAGCGTGCGATCCTCAACGTGTTCCTGGGACTGACGTTCCTGCTCGGATTCCTGTTCGTATACCTGCAGGCGCACGAGTACGTCGAGGCCTACCAGCACTACAACCTGAAGCTGTCGACCGGGATCTACGGCTCGACGTTCTTCATGCTCACCGGCTTCCACGGCCTGCACGTGACGATCGGCGCGATCATGCTGACAGTGGTGTGGCTGCGTTGCCTCAAGGGCCACTTCACGCCAACCAGCCACTTCGCTTTCGAGGCCGCGGCCTGGTATTGGCACTTCGTCGACGTGGTGTGGCTGGGGCTGTTCGTGTTCGTGTACTGGCTGTAAAGCGAGCGGTGACTAAGACCGGTCACCTTCCCACTCCGTGCGGCTCGATCAACCCCTGCGACCACGCGATGAACAGGAGAATGAACAGGGCGACCGACAGCGCGATACGCACCGTGAGCGCCCTGACCATCTTGCGTGATTGGCCCTTGTCATTGACCAGGTGAAACAGCCCCGAAGCGAGGCTCGCCACGATGGCGATCAGACAGGCGATGATGAGGACCTTGATCAGGGACATAAAGGGCCGCGAACAGCGGTGAGTTGAGGGTTCTGCAACCGAAGATCCTGCCGCAAGGCGCCCGGGCGGAAGACGGAATCGACGGGTGTGAGCGGCAGGGCAGTTTATATCTTGAGCCTCGCATCCAGAAATCGCCGCTTCGCCCCCACACTTCTTGGTACGGTCCTGCTGCTTGCGGGTGCGGCGCTGTTCCTGCGGCTTGGACTTTGGCAGCTCGAGCGGGCCGAGGACAAACGAGCGCTGATCGCACAGTTCGAAACCGGCCAGCGCGCCACGAAGACGGTAAGCTTCGAAGCGGCGAATTCATTGCCGCGGTACCAGCGTGTAGTCGCTCACGGGCGCTACGATTCCAGGCGCCAGATCCTGCTCGAGAACATGCCTTCCGAACACGGGCGCCCCGGCTACCGGGTGTTGACGCCGTTCCAGTTGGACAGCGGCGGTTGGCTGCTCGTGGATCGCGGCTGGATCCCCATGGGCGCAACCCGCACGGACATGCCGAACGTCGAGGTGGACGAAACCCCGCGCACGGTGATCGGGGCCCTGGATCGCCTGCCCGAACCCGGCATTCGCCTGGGCGGCGGCCTGCAGGAAGAGTGGGCCGGTTGGCCGCGTACATTCAGTTTCCCACGAATCGAGCAGGTCGAGAGCGCGCTCGGGTTGGAGTTGCCACGGCGCATCCTGCTGTTGGACGACAGGCAGCCGGATGGCTACGAGCGCGCATGGCGGGCGCCGTTTCGAGTCGGGCCCGGCCGGCATATCTCGTATGCTGTGCAATGGTTCGTCTTCGCGCTGCTGGCGCTGATTCTTTACATCCTGATGAGCTTCAGACCTCGATCTGCATCCCCCGAACCATGAATGGGCCCACGCCCGCGCGCCGTGCGCGCGCACAGCTATGGATCCTGATTGCGGTGTTCTTCGCGCCGCTCCTGATCGCTTTTCTGCTCTACTACGGCGGCGCCGGCTGGCGTCCCGCAGGGCGTACGAACCATGGCGAGCTGATCGAACCAGCGCGTCCACTCCCGGACCTCGAACTCCCGTCGATGAACGGCGAAAGGCTCGCGTTCGATTTCCAGAGCGGCAAATGGTCTCTGGTCTACATCGGCTCGGGCGACTGCGATCAGCGCTGCCGCGAAGCGCTGACTCTTATGCGCCAGACACGGCTCGCGCTGAACGAGAACATGACGCGCGTGCAGCGGGTGTTTCTGGCGACAGGAGAGTGCTGCGATCGCGGCTATCTCGACGACCAGCATCCAGGATTGATCGTCGCGCGGGCTGACTCGCCCGAGGGCGCCTCCCTTGTTGAGAATTTTCCCGGCGCCGCGCATGGCGGATCGGGGAGAATCTACATCGTCGACCCGCTCGGCAACCTGATGATGAGCCATACGCCCGAGGTTCCGCACAAGGGCTTGCTCGAGGACCTGGCGCGATTGCTGAAACTGTCGCACATAGGGTGAACGGTGATTTCGTGGCGACTGCAGCCCGAAGAGACGCCCGGGTGAACGCTGATCAAGTCGGCAGGCTGTCGAGCGTAAGCCGAGAGTTTGCGAAGCCTCGGTTCTCATCGGATAGCATTCGTCCCCAGCGTTCATCCAGTCCGCCTCCCACCAACCGCTAACCACCTACCGCCGCTCATGACCGAATCTTCCTATCTCATGTGGTTCCGACGCTTGGCCACGGTCGCCGCTGCGCTCGCCCTGGTGGTGATCGTGCTCGGCGCCTGGGTGCGCCTCAGCGACGCCGGCCTCGGCTGTCCGGATTGGCCCGGCTGCTACGGCCACCTCACCGTTGATCAGGCCGCCCGCAACGTGGATGCGGTGAACCAGGCGTTCCCTCAGCGGCCCTTCGAGTACCACAAGGCGCTCAAGGAGATGGTGCACCGCTATTTCGCCTCGACGCTGGGCTTCCTGATCCTGATCCTCGCGGGGCTCGCGCTGGCCAATCGCAGCGATCCGCGGCAACCCGTCGCCCTGCCGCTGGCGCTGACGGCGATCGTGATTCTCCAGGGTCTGCTCGGCATGTGGACGGTGACGCTGCTGCTCAAGCCGCTGATCGTCGTACTGCATCTGCTGGGCGGTCTCACGACCTTCGCGTTGCTGTGCTGGCTGGCGATGCGGCCGTCGCGTGCGCCGTCGGCCGGCGGCGAGAATGACCAGCGTCGTCCGCTGGCGAGATGGGCGGCGCTGGGACTGGCGGTGCTGGTCGTGCAGATCGCGCTCGGCGGCTGGACCAGCAGCAACTACGCAGCGCTCGCCTGTCCGGATTTTCCCACCTGCCAGAACGAGTGGTGGCCGCAGATGGACGCAAGCGAGGCCTTCATCCTGTGGCGCGGCTTGGGCATCGATTACGAGGGCGGCGTTCTCGATCATCCGGCGCGCGTGGCGATTCATTTCGCGCATCGGATGGGCGCTCTCGCCGCCGCGCTGATTCTCGGCTGGGCGAGCGTGCTCGCCTGGCGCACCGGCGGCGCCGTGCGCACGGCGGGCGTCTTGCTGGGCGCCGTGCTGATTGCGCAGCTCGTTCTCGGCCCTGTGATGGTGATGCGGGCGCTGCCTCTCTCGCTCGCCACAGCACACAATGCAGTGGCGGCGCTCCTGCTGCTTGCAACCGTGCGGCTGAATTTCGCGGCGCGCCGCGCCCAATGAGCGCAGAGGTTCCCGCTAGAATGACCCAGACCCGACCTGCATCCGATGTGTTGAGCGTGGATAGGTCCTCAGCAACCTGGCGCGACTATTACGAGCTCGGCAAGCCGCGCGTCGTGATGCTCATCATGTTCACGGCGATCGCGGGCATATTCCTGGCCACGCCTGGCTTCCCGCCGGTGTCGGCGCTCGTTTTCGGCACGATCGGCATCGCCCTGGCGTCCTCGTCGGCGGCGGCGGTCAATCACGTGCTCGACCGCCGTTTCGATGTGCAGATGGCGCGCACGCGCAACCGTCCTCTGCCGACGGGCCATCTGAGCGAACGACAGGCGCTGACCTATGCAGTCATGCTGGGCGTCGCATCCATGCTGCTGCTGTGGTTGCTCGTGAATCCGCTCACCGCCGTGCTCACGTTCTTCTCCCTGATCGGCTATGCGGTCGTCTATACGGTGTGGCTGAAGCACGCAACGCCGCAGAACATCGTAATTGGCGGGGCGGCCGGCGCTGCGCCGCCGGTGCTTGGCTGGACAGCCGTCACGGGCGAAGTCGATCCGCACGCGCTGTTGCTGTTCCTGATCATTTTCACCTGGACCCCGCCGCACTTCTGGGCGCTCGCGATCGCGCGCCGCGAGGAATACGCCCAGGCAGGCATCCCGATGCTGCCTGTGGCCTACGGGTCTGATTTCACGCGACTGCATATCCTCCTCTATACGATTCTGCTGGTGATCGTCACCCTGCTGCCTTATCTCACCGGAATGAGCGGGCTGATCTATCTGGCCGCCGCGCTGGTGCTGGGCGGGTTCTTCCTGTACCGCGCGCTCGAACTCAAGATGCGCAGCGACGAACGTCTGCCGATGCGCACGTTCGCGTTCTCGATCACGTACTTGGCGCTGCTGTTCGCGGCGCTGCTGGTCGATCACTACTTCATGTTCAGGCTCGAAGGCAGGATCTGAGCCAAAAGACGAGGAATTCGGGATTGCGGGGCGCGCGCACGCTACGGCGTGATCTTCGGCGGCTGGCTGAGTCATGACGCGACCGCCGGCGCGCTCCTTCGTTCCCTGGCTGCTGCTCGTCGTCTTTGCGCTGATCGTCTACGGCTCGCTCTATCCGTTCAACTTCAAGCCGGCGTCCATCGAAGGCGGCGTGCTGCACGCGCTGACGCGCCTTTCATGGCAACGCGCCGGCCGCGGGGACCGCATCGCGAATGTGCTCCTGTACCTGCCGCTCGGCTTCTGTCTGCTGTTGTGGCTGGCGCGGCGCGTCCCCCGAGGTCAAGCGGTGGCGCTGGCGGTTGCATGCGGAGCGCTGCTGTCGCTCGCCGTCGAAGTGGCCCAGGTGTACATCTCGAGCCGAGTGCCGAGTCTGACCGACCTCGCACTCAACACGACCGGCGCGTTGCTGGGCGCCGCAGGCGGCCTGGTATGGCTCGGCATGAGCGGCCTGATGCACCTGCCCTCGCGCGATGCGCCTTCGCGCGACCCCGGCGCGGCGTTGCTGGTCGGACTGTGGCTGCTGTGGCGCTTTGCTCCGTTCACGCCGCAGATCGATCTCGGCAAGCTGAAGCTGGCGCTGCAACCGCTGGTCGATCCGACTTTCGATGTGACCTCCGTGTTCATCTATCTCACTTGCTGGCTGGTCGTGAACCAGGCGATCGCAGCGCTGGTCAGCCGTCCGCGCCGGCTCGAAGTGTTGCTCATCGTGATAGCAGCGGTGCTGGTCGGCAGACTGCTGGTCGCCAATCAAACCTTCGCGCCCTCCGAGTTGATCGCGCTGCTTGCTCTGTTGCCGCTCGTCGTATTCATGCACCGCATGGCGCCGCAACCGCGTAGAACGGCCCTGGCCGCGGCGGTGGTCGCCGTAGTGCTGATCGAAAGTCTTGCGCCGTTCGACTTCACCGCCTCCGCAGCGGCTTTCGACCTTTGGCCCTTCCTGGATGGCTTCCGCGAATCAGGCGCGCCGCAATTCGACTGGCAAGAAGCGCTGGGGCTCCTGTTCCTGTACGCCGCGCTGACCTGGGTGCTGCACGAGTGGGGCGCTTCGATCGATCTCGCAGCCGCCGTGGCGGCGGCGCTGGCGCTGGCGATCGAGGTGTTGCAGGCGTGGCTGCCCCATCGGGACGCTTCGCTCGCCGATCCGCTGCTGGCCGTTGCGATAGTGCTGCTGCTGCGCTGGCTCTACCAGCGTCGCTCGCGGCGCCCGGGCGACGCTATCGCCCCACGCGCGCGCAACCGTTGAATTCCCTGCCGTCGAGCACGGCCCGCGCCGAGTAGGCGAAGTACTCACCGGACATCGGGTCCTGGCAAGCACGCGCATCGATCAGCACTTCCAGCTCATGTGCGCCGTCGCTGGCGCCATAGCGCACGACGCCCTCTACGACCTCGGTATCCGGCGCCCCCAGCACAATCGGAGCGGGCGCCTCTGGCTGCAGCCATTCGATCCCGTCCTCGTTGATCTTCGCGCTCCAGAACGGCTCCACGCCGTGCGCGACGACCACGTAATCGGGAGCGGGCGACGCACAGCCGCGCACCTCATCCTGCAGCCCCGCGTACAGCGCCTGCTCCAACACGAATACGCCGGCGTACCCGCTCGCCTGCGGCGCCTCCGAAGCAGGCAGGAGCTCGCCGTACGCTTCGACATACAGAGCGACCCGTCCGTTGGACCGCTCGCCGCGGAAAGCCTGCTCGAGCGCACCGTCCGACTGATCGATCAGCAGCAGCTCGCTCTGCGAGTCGCACGGCGTGAATGCGCCGCCCTTATCGCTCAACTTCAGGACGCCGCGCTTGATTGCGAGCCCCGAATCCGCAGGCTGCGATACAGCATCGC
>JAVEVD010000026.1:38689-49404 GCA_034005205.1 Steroidobacteraceae bacterium
CTATCCGCTATCCGCTTCTTTCTTAATAGAATGCCCGATCTCATGGATATCTCTCCCATCCTGGCGCCGCTCAACGAGGCGCAGCGAGCCGCAGTAACCGCGCCGCTCGGACCCACGCTGGTGCTGGCCGGCGCCGGCAGCGGCAAGACGCGGGTGCTCACGCATCGCGTGGCCTGGCTCGTTCAGGTCGAGCACGCGTCCCCTCACAGCATTCTGGCGGTGACGTTCACCAACAAGGCCGCGGGCGAGATGCGCAGTCGCATCGAGTCGCTCCTGGACACGCCCACTGCGCCGTTGTGGATCGGGACCTTCCACGGCGTCGCCCATCGGCTGCTGCGCCTGCACTGGCGCGAGACGAACCTGCCGCAATCCTTTGCGATCATGGACTCGGAGGATCAGCTGCGTGCGATCAGAAAGCTGCTGAAGGCTCTGAACCTGGACGAGGCGCGCTGGGTGCCGAAGGAGATCATGTGGTTCATCAACGCTCGCAAGGATGAGGGGCTGCGGGCCAAGGATCTCAAAGACGACGGCGACCCCACCCGGCGACAGTTCATACGCATCTACGCGGCCTATCAGGAACAATGCGACCGCACTGGTGTGGTGGACTTCGCCGAATTGCTGCTGCGCGCCTACGAGCTGTGGCGCGATCGGCCCGATGTGCTGGCGCACTATCGTGCGCGCTTCCGGCACGTGCTGGTGGATGAGTTCCAGGACACCAACACGATCCAGTACGCCTGGCTGAAGCTGCTCGCCGGCCCCGAGGGACTGCCGTTCGCCGTCGGCGACGACGACCAGTCGATCTACCGCTGGCGCGGCGCGCGCGTGGAGAATCTGCATCAGTTCCGCCGCGATTACCCTGGCGCACAGCTGTTCCGGCTTGAACAGAACTATCGCTCGACGGGCGCCATTCTCGATGCGGCCAACGCCCTGATCAGCAACAACACCGGCCGACTCGGCAAGAACCTGTGGACCAGCGGCGAGCGCGGCGATCCCGTGCGCCTGTACGCGGCGTTCAACGAGCGTGACGAGGCCGACTTCGTCGTCAACTGCATCCGTCGTTGGACCATGGGCGGCGGACGACGCAGCGAGTGCGCCATTCTGTATCGTTCGAACGCGCAGTCGCGTACGTTCGAGGAAGCGCTGCTCTCGGCGCGCATCCCTTATCGGGTGTACGGCGGTCTCAGATTCTTCGAGCGCGCCGAGATCAAGGATGCGCTCGCGTATCTGCGTTTGATCTTCAATCGCGCCGATGACGCATCATTTGAACGCGTAGTCAATCTTCCGGCGCGCGGCGTGGGCGCCAAGACGCTCGACGCCGTCCGCAACTATGCGCGCGCGAATGCGTGCTCGATGTGGGAAGCGGCGGGCGCCTGCATCGCCGAGCTCGGCGCGCGCAGCGCGCAGAGCCTGCATGCCTTCCTCGCACTGATCGAGCGGCTCGACAAGGAGCTGCGCCCCTTGTCGCTGCACGAGCAGGTCGATCATGTCATCAACGTAAGCGGCCTGGTGGCCCATTACCAGCAGGAGAAGGGCGACCGCGGCGAGGCGCGCGTCGAGAACCTGAACGAGTTGGTCAGCGCCGCACGCGACTACGAGCCGGAGGACGATCGCGATCTGCCGCCGCTCGCGAGCTTTCTGGCGCACGCGGTGCTCGAATCCGGCGAGCAGCAGGCTGACGCATGGGAAGACAGCGTGCAGATGATGACGCTGCACTCGGCCAAAGGCCTCGAGTTCCCGGTGGTGTTCCTGTGCGGAATGGAGGACGGTCTCTTCCCGCATCAGCGCTCCATCACCGATATGGAAGGGCTCGAGGAAGAACGCCGGCTCTGCTACGTCGGAGCGACGCGCGCCATGAAGCAGCTGTATCTCACATACGCAGAACAACGCCGCCTGCACGGCGTAGACAACTACGGCTCGCCGTCGCGCTTCATCCGTGAGATTCCCGCGGAGCTCATCGAGGAGATTCGCCCGCGCATTCATGTTTCGCGGCCGGTGTACGCGCCCCAACGCCATACACTCGAAGACGCCTCGGCGGTCGGGGGCATGCGTCTCGGGCAGCGCGTGCGGCATGGCAAGTTCGGCGAAGGCGTGATCGTCGAGCTGGAAGGCCAGGGCAGTCACGCGCGCGTGCACGTGAACTTCGAGCGTCAGGGCGCTAAGTGGCTGATGCTGGCCTACGCCAATTTAGAACCGGTATGAGAATCATCATCCTCGGCGCCGGACAGGTGGGCCGCACCGCGGCGTACCATCTTGCTCGCGAACCGGCCAACGAGGTTACGGTCGTCGACATCAACGACGAGTTGCTGCGCGAGCTCCAGGATCGCATCGACATACGTACGGTGGCGGGCAGCGGCGCCTATCCCAGCATCCTGGAAGCAGCCGGTGCGCGCCATGCGGACATCTTCATCGCGCTCACGAACAGCGATGAAGTCAACATGGTCGCCTGCCAGATCATGTGGAAGCTGTTCAACAAGGATTCCACGCGCATCGCTCGCATCCGCTCGGCCGACTACACGCGCCGGCGGCAGCTCTTCGAGGAGCCCGAGCGGGCTTTCGCGGTCGACGTGCCGATCAGCCCGGAGAAGCTGGTCACCGAGCATGTGGTGCGGCTGATCCAGCATCCCGGCGCGCTGCAGGTGCTCGACTTCGCCGACGGCCGTGTGCGGCTGGTCGGCGTGCGTGCGCTGCGCGGCGGCGCGCTCGTCGGGCACAAGTTGAGGGAGCTGCCCAAGCACATGAAGGGCCGCGACGCGCGCGTCGCGGCGCTCTACCGCGACGGCCAGAGCATCCGGCCGACGGGCGACACAGTCATCGAGCACAACGACGAGGTCTTCTTCATCGCCGCGCGCGAGAACATCCGCACGGTGATGAACGAGATGCAGAAGCTCGAGGACCCAGTACGCCGAGTGGTGATCGCCGGCGGCGGCAACATCGGCTTGCGGCTCGCGCAGCGTCTCGAGACGGAGCATCAGGTGAAGCTGATCGAGCGCGATCAGCGCCGCGCGCGGCGCATCTCCGAACAGCTAGCCGCTACGATCGTGCTGAACGGCGACGCCGCCGACGAGGAGCTGCTGCTCGAAGAGAACATCGACGACGCCGACATTTTCGTGGCCGTGACCAACGCCGAGGAGGCCAACATCCTCTCGGCGATGCTCGCCAAGCGGCTCGGCTGCAACAAGGTGGTGGCGTTGATCAATCGACCGGCTTACGCCGAGCTGATGGAAAGCGGCGCGATTGACGTCGCGCTCTCTCCCCAGCAGGTCACCATCGGCTCCCTGCTCGCCCACGTGCGGCGCGGCGATGTGGTGCGCGTGCATTCCCTGCGGCGCGGCGCAGCCGAAGCGATGGAGGCCGTGGCTCATGGTGTGCAGGGCGAAGGGCGCGTGATCGGCCAGCGCATCGAGGACATCCCGCTGCCGGAAGGCGTCTCGATCGGCGCGGTGGTGCGCGAGGATGAAGTGATCATCGCGCATCACGATACGGTGATCCGCCGCAACGATCACGTGATTCTGTTTCTCACCGACCGCCGACACGTCGAGGCGGTGGAGCGGCTGTTCGGCGCCCGCGGAAAACGAGGTCGGTGAGCCCTGCGGCATGAATTTCGCGGTCGTGCAGCGCATTCTCGGCCAGCTGCTGATGCTTTTCAGCCTCACCATGCTGCCTTCAGCAGCCGTGGGACTGTACTACGAGGACCGGAACTGGCTGCCCTTCATAGAGGCCTTTTTCGGCCTGCTTGCACTTGGGGCTCTCGTATGGTGGCCGGCGCGCAAGACCGTTCGCGAGCTGCGCCTCAGGGACGGGTTCCTGATCGTGGCGCTCTTCTGGGTGGTGCTGGGCGTCGCGGGCGCGGCGCCGCTGCTGCTGTCGAGGCAGCTCGACCTGTCCGTCACCGACGCCGTGTTCGAGTCGGTGTCGGGCTTCACGACGACCGGAGCCATCATTTTCCCCAGCATCGACGCGCTGCCGCGATCAGTGCAGTACTACCGGGCGCAGGTCGAATGGCTCGGCGGGATCGGAATCGTCGTGCTCGCGGTCGCGCTGCTGCCCATGCTGGGGGTCGGCGGCATGCAGCTGCTGCGCGCGGAGACCCCGGGACCGGTGAAAGACACCAAGCTCACACCGCGCATCACCGAAACCGCCAAGTACCTGTGGATCATCTACGTCGGGATCACGCTCAGCTGCGTACTCGCATACTGGCTGGCCGGGATGTCCGGTTTCGACGCCGTCGCCCATGGCTTCACGACCGTGTCCACGGGCGGGAACTCCACGCACGATGCGGGATTCGCCCATTACGACAGCGTCGCGATCGAGTTGATTGCGACGGCCTTCATGTTCATCGGCGGGGTGAACTTCTCGCTGCATTTCCTCGCCTGGCGTTATCGCCGACTGAGCGCCTACTTCCGCGACCCGGAATTCCGCACGTTCGTGCGCCTGCTGGCGATCAGCATCGCTCTGTACACGCTCGTGCTCTGGGCGAGCGAGTATGCGCAGGAGCCGGCGCAGGCCTTGCGCCTGGCGTTGTTCCATGCGGTGGCCATGCAGACGACCTCGGGCTTCGTGAACGAGAACTTCACCGCCTGGCCGGGCGCGCTGCCGCTGCTGTTGCTGCTGAGCGCGTTCGTCGGCGGCTGCGCCGGATCGACTTCCGGCGGCATGAAAGTGGTGCGCTGGCTGCTCATGTGGAAACAGAGCCAGCGCGAAGTCGCGCAGCTCGTACACCCGAGCGCGCAGTTGCCCGTCAAGCTCGGACAGAAGCCGATCGATATGCGCGTAGTGCACGCGGTCTGGGGCTTCTTCGCGGCGTACGTCGTGGTATTCGGCGTCCTGATGATCTCGCTGATCGCGACGGGCGAGGATCAGGTGACCGCTTTCGCGGCCATCGGCGCCTGTATGACGAACGTCGGCTCCGGCCTCGGCGAAGTCGCCTCGAACTTCACGAGCCTGTCCGATGCAGGCAAGTGGATCTGCGTGGCTGCGATGCTGCTGGGCCGCCTGGAGGTGTTTCCGCTGCTGGTGCTGATCTCTCCCACCTTCTGGCGCCGCTGAGTGGGCCGCAACGGGGGGCGCCACAATTCATCACCCCATCCTCCGTGCGAATCATTACGATTCTAAGACGCTGCACCGCAAGCCGGACAGCTCGACTACCCTGACTCAGAGGCGCTTGATGCCCGCAAGACCATCCGAAACGGAATACAAGACGCTGCACCGCAAGCCGGACGGCTCAATTACCCTGACTCAAAATTATCTGATGCTCGTAAGATCCAAGTCCTTGCCGCCGAGAATCTCAAGGGTCGGCTGATAGAACCAGGGCGATGAACCGCAAGCGATCAAGTCGACTGAGGAAATACCGCAAGCAGATCTTCGCCGGCATCGTGCTGATCCTGGGCCTCGCCGTACTCGGATTGCTGGCCTGGGTCTTCTATCTCGACCGGCAGATCACCGCGCAGTTCGAAGGCCGCCGCTGGACGCTGCCGGCGCAGGTCTACGCCGAACCGACCGAGCTCTATGTCGGACAGGCGTTCGGCGCAGATGCGCTGGAGCGCGAGCTCAAGCGCCTCGGCTACCAGCGCGTCTCCACACCGCGACAGCCAGGCAGCTACAGCCGCAACGGCGAGCGCATCGAGCTCATCACCCGACGATTCCGCTTCTGGGACGCGCTGCAAGCGCCGCAGGAGCTCATCCTCACAACCCGCGGCGACGCGATCGAGACCATGCGCAACGGGCGCGGCGAAGACGTGCCGATCTTCCGGCTCGATCCGCTGCTCATCGGCAGCATCTTCCCCATTCACGGCGAGGATCGCGTCGTGGTGGCGCCCGATGAGGTCTCGCAGCTTCTGCCGGCGGCGCTCAAGGTGGTCGAGGACCGCGATTTCGACGAGCACATCGGCGTCGATTTCAGCGCGATCGCCCGCGCGGCGTGGGTGAACCTGCGCGCCGGACAGATCGAACAGGGCGGCTCGACGCTCACGCAGCAGCTCGTGAAAAGCTACTTCCTGGACAATCGCCGCACCTTCGGCCGCAAGATCGAGGAGGCGATCATGGCGATGCTGCTGGAGGTGCACTTCAGCAAGCAAGACCTGATGAACGCGTACATCAACGAGATCTACCTCGGCCAGGACGGCGCCCGCGCGATTCACGGCTTCGGGCTGGCGAGTCAGTTCTACTTCGGCAAGCCGCTGGCCGAGCTGCAGCTGCACGAAGAGGCGCTTCTGGTGGCGATGGTGCGCGGTCCGTCGTATTACGATCCGCGACGTCATCCCGATCGCGCCAAGGCGCGCCGCAATCTAGTGCTCGACTTGATGAAGCAGCACGGCGTGCTGGACGCCAAGGCGGCTGCGGCAGCCGCCAAGCGACCGCTCGGCGTAGTGAACTCGGGCGCGAACGCCGGCGGCTATTACCCGGCGTTTCTCGACTTGGTGCGCAGGACGCTGCGCCGCGATTACCGCGAGGAGGACCTTACCGAAGCCGGCTTGCGCATCTTCTCCACGCTCAATCCATACGTGCAGAGCCAGGCTGAGCAGGCGCTCGCCCAGGAACTCGAGCGCCTGGACAAAGCGCGCGAGCCGAAGACCGGGCGCAAGCTGGAAGGCGTGGTGGTCGTCGCCTCGCCGCAGAACGGCGAGGTGGTGGCGCTGATTGGCGGACGTCAGGCGTCCTACAACGGATTCAACCGCGCGCTCGACGCCAAGCGTTCCATAGGCTCGCTGGTGAAACCGGTGATTTATCTCGCCGCCATCGAAAGCGGCCTTTATCACGCCGCCTCGATCGTCGAGGACGGTCCGGTGGAAGTGAAACTCTCGAACGCCCAGACTTGGCGCCCGCAGAACATATCGCACGAGTACTACGGCCCGGTGCCGCTGGTGCGCGCGCTTGCGCAGTCAATGAACCTGGCGACCGTGCGGCTCGGCCTGGAGGTGGGGCTCGACAAGGTAACCCGCCAGTTCGTTGCGCTCGGCCTGCCGCGCGAGCCGCCGCAGCTCCCGTCAGTCCTGCTCGGCGCGGTGGACGTTTCACCGCTGGAGGTGGCGCAGCTTTACACCCCGTTCGCCAACAGCGGATTCAGCACACCACTGCGCGCGGTGCGCTCGGTGGTCGACGCCGACGGCCAGCCGCTGAAATCCTTCGCGCTGGAAGTCACGCCGGTGTCCGACCCGGCCGCGGTGTACCAGGTGAACAGGATGCTGCTGGAGGTGATGGAGCACGGCTCAGGTCGGCCGGCGCGCGCTTGGTTGCCTCCGGGCCTGACGGTCGCCGGCAAGACCGGCACTTCCTCCGATTATCGCGATAGCTGGTTCGCCGGCTTCTCGGGCAGCCATTTGGCCGTCGTCTGGATCGGCTACGACGACAACTCGCCTACCGGCCTGACCGGCTCTTCCGGTTCGCTCGCCGTATGGGCGCGGCTGATGGCCTCGATCGGAACAAGCTCCTGGAGTGCGCCGTTGCCCGAGGGCCTGAAGGAAGTCTCAATCGAATTTCCCACGGGCCTCGCCGCCCGCCCGGATTGCGGTGTGGACGTGATTTCGATCGCGGCGCCTGAGCAGGCGCAGATTCCTGCGGCGCCGGGCTGCGAGGTCGGCGTTTTCGACAGCCTCGGGGAGCGTGCGCGGCGCTGGTGGCGGGGGTTCTCTCGTTAGAATGCCGCGGCGGCGTTCGGCCGCATTCATGACGAAAGACGGATCGATGCGCGCACATATCGTCTTGCTGTCGACCATGGCGCTGGCCCTGAGCGCCTGTGCGATCCAGGAGCCGCGCCAAACGCCGGCGCCGCAACCAACGCCGACGCCGCCACAGCCGCAAACACCGGTCGAAACCCGCCCCGGGTCGCCGCCCACTACGGTCGAAGAGCCCCAGCCCCTTCCTCCCACGATTCGCGAGCCCGTCTTGAGTCCCGCATCACGTGCGCTCGTCGGCCAAGCGCAGACGCAGCTCGCGTCGAAGAACTTCGCCGTGGCGGCCTCATCGATCGAGCGCGCGATCCGCATCGAACCCGACAACCCACTGCTATGGATCGAGCTCGGCAAAGTACGCCAAGCCGAGGGCAACTACGTCCAGGCAGAGAACATGGCGCGCCGGGCCGTCGCGATGAGCGCCGCCACCCCCAAAGTGCAGGCTCAGGCCTGGGGTCTCATCGCCGAGTCGTACCGGGCGCGCGGGCGGACTGCGGAAGCGATGGAGGCCCAAGCCCGCGCGGACGCGGTACGGTAACCTTGGCAGTGCAATGAGCGGTTAGCGGTCAGCTCGGAGAAGAGGCTCTTCTTCGACTCAAACCGTCAGGGCGATCGGAAAATCAGCTTCTCTGTAGGCGAAACGGTCGGCTTGGCCGCGCGCTCGCAAGCGCAGACACATCCCACTCTTGCGTGAAAACCGCCGCCCATCTGAGACAATATCCCACCATTGGCCGATATACCGTCGAAAAACAGATCTGAAGGCCGTTAACAAGTGAGGTGTGCATTGCCGCCGAAATCCAAGGCCGTTTTCGCGACAAAGTGGGAGATACCTCCGGCAAGGCCGGGGGTTTCAGTCCCATGGGCTAGATCATGATCGGGCTGCTGCAACGCGTCACCCACGCCGCAGTCAGCGTTGACGGCCGCGAGGTGGGCAGAATCGGTCGCGGGCTGCTGGTTCTCGTCGGCGTGGAGCGCGGCGACGCCGAGCCGCAGGCCGACCGGTTGCTGGAGCGCCTGCTCGGTTATCGGGTCTTTCCCGACGAAGGAGGCCGAATGAACCGCAGCCTGGAGGACGTCGACGGCGGACTGCTGCTCGTCTCGCAGTTCACGCTGGCCGCCGACACGCGTAAAGGGATGCGGCCTGGGTTCAGCCCTGCGGCGGCGCCCGAGGAAGGACGACGCTTGTTTGAATACCTGCTCGCCGCCGCACGACGCCGCCGCAAGGATGTCCAAACCGGCGAGTTCGGCGCACACATGCAGGTGAGCCTGACGAACGACGGGCCGGTGACCTTCTGGTTGCGCGTCGCTCCTTCGGATTCCGCCGGAGCCGACATGTAGGCCTGATTCCCGTCGCGCGAAACGAATCCGCGCGGCAACCATGGAGTCGCAAGCGAGTCTTGTTTTTGGCGTATCATCCTGCGGCTTATGACGCGGAGACACTGATGGGCATTGGTTTCAAAGAGCTCCTGATTATCCTCGCGATCGCGTTGCTGATTTTCGGCGCCAAGCGTCTGCGCACGCTCGGCTCGGATCTCGGCGGCGCCGTGAAAGGATTCAGGAAGGCCATGGAGGACGGCGAGGAAGCCGAGAACAAGCAGATCTCGGCGCCCGGCGAGAAAGACGCCGATTTCGACTCGACGCCGTCGTCGAGCAAGACCGGCGGCAAGTCCACGCAGGCCTGAGATTTCCACGATCGCGGCGGCGGCTGTGCGCGGCTCGGGTCGCTGCGCCGCGCGCCGGCCTGCGTGACGTATTAGCCACCGCTCCTACTGCTGCGGATGTTCGAAGTCGGCTTCCAAGAAATCGTCCTGATATTCGGCTTGGCGCTGCTGGTGCTCGGGCCGGAGAGACTGCCCGGCCTGGTGCAGAAAATCGGGCGCTGGACCGGCCGCGCACGGGCCATGGCTCGTCAGTTGCGCACGCAACTGGAACACGAAGTCACCCTCGAAGAGCTTTCCCGCTCCTCGTCTAAGCGGACGCCGCCCCGCGAACCGGCCGGCGCCGAGCCGCAAGCAGTCCAGCCGCAGGCTCCAAATCACGACGCGGCCTCAACCGCTCCCGACGCGGCCGCACAGGGTCTCGGCGGCTCGAATGAGCCGGACGAGAAACCCGCACGCACCTCCACGACCAACCCATGAGCGCCGAAGACCAGGAAGAAACGCTCGCCGAGGGGACGCTGATCTCGCATCTGCTCGAGCTGCGCAGCCGATTGATGCGGGCGGTGATCGCGGTGGCCGTATTGTTCGTTCCGTGCGCCATCTTCTCGAAAGAGCTGTTCACGCTGATCGCGACTCCCCTGATGGAGAGAATGCCGCAGGGGACCTCGATGATCGCCACCAGCGTCGTCGCGCCCGTCATGGCGCCGCTCAAGCTCGCGTTGTTCGTGGCGTTGTTCCTGGCGATGCCGTACGTGCTGTATCAAGCGTGGGCGTTCGTGGCGCCCGGTCTTTACAGGCGCGAGAAGCGGTTCGCTCTGCCGCTGCTCGTCTCGAGCATCGTGCTGTTCTACGCGGGCGCGACATTCGCCTACTTCGTCGTCTTTCCCTTGATGTTCGCGTTTCTCACCGGCGCCGCGCCGTTCGGCGTGCAGGTGATGACCGACATGTCCAACTACCTCGATTTCGTCGTACTGCTGTTCTTCGCTTTCGGCGTCGCGTTCGAAATTCCCGTGGCCACCGTGCTGCTCGCCTCGACCGGACTGGTGAGCATCGAAGTCATGGCCAAGAACCGAGGCTATGTTCTGCTCGGCGTGTTCGTTGTCGCGGCGTTCCTCACGCCGCCTGATGCGATCTCACAGTCCTTCATGGCCATACCCATGTATCTGCTGTACGAGATCGGCATCGTGCTCTCACGCCTGCTGCTGAGGGAGAAGCTGGCGGAACAGAAGCGGATAGCGGATATATAGAAGCGGTTAGCGGTTAGCGGTTAGCGGTTAGTGAAGAGGCGGCGCCCTACATCGCGACGGCGACTGCGACACGGAGGTGATGCCGCATTCATTCCCCAGGTCCTCTGAACCAACCGCTAAACCGCTAACCGCTTCTAACTGTA
>JAVEVD010000094.1:0-10891 GCA_034005205.1 Steroidobacteraceae bacterium
CGTCGCTTCGGTACCGGCGAGGACGTCGCCGGCGCCGTCGCGTTCCTCTGTTCCTCCGAGGCCAGTTTCATCACGGGGCAGACGATCGTGGCTGATGGCGGACTGCACCTGTGAGACGCCTCGACAGCCCGAAGGAAGGATGAAGCGACGATGTCAGATCTGAATACTCTTCTGGCAGAGCGTGCCTGCCAGCGCCTGATGATCGAGTACTGCGAATGTGTTGACTCACGCCAGTTCGATCGACTGGTCTCGCTGTTCGCCAGGGATGGTGTGTTGAATCGAAGCGACACCGGAGAGATCCGCGGCCGTGCGGCCATCAGGGCCTTCTTCGACGCATTGCCTAGTGGTCCCTACATCCACGCAGGCAGCAATCAGCTGGTTACCGTAACCGGCCTCCAGACCGCCGAAGGCACTTCTTACGTGACTGTCTGCCGCAGCGTCGGCAGGAACGCGTCCGGACTGCCAAAGCTCGATCCACCGTACCTCGTGGCCAAGTACGTCGACAGGTTCGTCGTCGAAGATGGCGAGTGGAAGTTCGACTATCGCGACACGATCTTCGTGGCCCGGGAGTGAGACGGTGGCGGTAACGTTGCAACTCGCTCCCAGGCCCGGCACCATCGGTCATTCCATTGTAGAGGCCGCGCGGCGGTTTCCTGAACGGACAGCGTTCATTTTCGGCGAACGTAAGGCGACTTATGCCGAATTCGCCGAGCAGACCGTCGTCTGTGCGCGCAGCTTGCTTGGCCAAGGCGTCGGCCCTGGAGACCACGTCGGCATTCTCATGCCGAACAATTGGGCGTATGCGATCCTGACGGGTGCGATCAACCTGATCGGCGCCTGTGCGGTGGTGCTCAACGCACGCTACCGCGGGGAAGACCTCAAGTACGTCCTGCAGCATGCGGAGATCTCACTGTTGCTCACGACGGGCGGGGCACGGCCGCATCTTGACCTGCGTGCTCTGCTGTGCGAGCAGTTTCCGGAACTGGCGCAATGGCGCAATGGCGCAGCCTGCTCGGTGGCGGATGCACCGAAGTTGCGCAAGGTGTTTCATTTCGATGCGCCGGACGAAGCGTATTGGCCCACCGAAGCGTCGTTCGATGCGGCCGCGCAGACGATTAGCGACGAATACCTTGCGGATCGCGTGGCTGCCGTCGCACCGGACGACATTGCGATGATCATCTTCTCGTCGGGAACGACAGCCCATCCCAAGGCTTGCATGGTCAGCCACAGGGTGCTCGGGTCCGTGGCCGGCGACATCGCCGAGCGTCTCGAGATTCGCGCAGAGGACGTCTTTTGGGATCCCTTGCCGTTCTATCACCTGTCATCGCATCTGCCGCTCAATGCCTGTCGTCAGGTGGGCGCTGCGTTCGTGAGCCAGAGTCGCTTCGAAGCGGCGCCCGCGTTGGCAGAGATGGAGCGGGTACGTGCGACGATCTGCTATCCAGCCTTTCCCGCACTCACGGCCGCCATCATCGATCATCCGGATTTCAGGACAAAGGATCTGTCCGAGCTGCGACTGATGGTCAATATCGGAGCGCCAGAAATGCTGCGGAAATTTGCGCAGGCAATCCCGCAAGCGACTCAGATCAGTTGCTACGGTCTGACGGAGGGTGGTGGGATCAGCACCATGTCGAGTCCGAATGACACGCTCGAACAACGCGTTTCGCGCGTGGGGCGGCCGCTGCAAAATCAGAGAATTCGCATCGTCGACCCGGAAACTCTCGAGGATCGACCGGTCGGAGAACGTGGAGAAATTCTCATCACCGGGGCGTGCTTTTCCGGCTATTTCAAGGATGAAATCGAGACCGCTAAGGTCATGTCGCCGGGCGGCTGGCTACGCTCCGGCGACCTGGGCTGGATCGACGAGGGCGGCCTGTTGGCATTCGCAGGGCGGCACAAGGACATGCTCAAGATCGGCGGCGAAAACGTTGCTGCGGTCGAAGTCGAGAGCTTCCTTGCGCGGCATCCAAAGGTGAAGATGGCAGTCGTGATCCCCGCGCCCGATCCGCGCCTGACGGAAGTCGTTGCAGCGCACATCGAACTCAAGGCCGGCGAGACCATGACGGAGGCCGAGGTCATCGAGTACTGCGTGAACCAGATCGCCAGCTATAAGGTGCCGCGCTACGTCCGGTTCGTGGACGAATGGCCGATGAGCGCGACCAAGGTCCAGAAGTTCAAGCTGGTCGAGGCATTTGTCCCGAACGGGAAAATCGATGTCGAAGCATTTCACGCCCGAAGCAGGCGCTCGTCCAGAACCACATAATGGCATCCGGAGAGTGGCCGAATCAGCGATCGGTCAAACGAGCATCACCAGGACGGCAAAACGATGGCAATCAGCGCGGAAATGATCCTCGAGCTTCAGAACCTGATCGACCGCGACAAGATCAACCAGTGCTTGTTGCGTTATGCGAGGGGCGTCGATCGCCTCGATGAGGAACTTATCCTGTCAGCATTTCACGCGGATGCCATTGACTTCCATGCCAAGGGGCGCTGTGGCAGTCCAAGGGAGTTCCTGGGCTGGTGGGTGCCGACGCAGGTGCAACGTGAAGTGGCGCAACACTATGTCACGAACGGGTCGATCGATATCGACGGCGACATGGCGCACGTCGAAAGCTATTTCCTTGCGTTGATGAAGACGAAGGGGCAGGACGCCACGTTTCTGACAGGGGGGCGGTATACCGACCGCATGGAGAAGCGGGGCGGTGAATGGAAGATTGCGCTGCGGCTGGTGCATATCGAGTGGACCGTCGAGTGCAATGCCGTGCAACTAACGGGATTCAGCGCGCTCGGTGTCGGCACAAGGGACCGGACTGATCCCTCTTACGTGCGGCCACTGGAAATCCCAGAGTCGCTTCGCGACCGGCCGGAGTAGTCACCGGTCATCAACCGGGCTCCAGCCGGGCCAGCCCGCCAGTATTGAAGCGGCGGTGCCCTGAGAGATGGACGAGACATGAAGCGCCTAACTTTCGAGCCGGACCATGAGCAGTTCCGGGATACGGTCATCCGCTTCATGCAATCCGAGGTGGCCCCCCATGTCGAGCGTTTCCGGCAACAGGGCATGGTGGACCGTGACCTGTTCCTCAAGGCTGGCGAGCAGGGCCTGCTTTGCACCTGGGCCGACGAGAAGTTCGGCGGCGCGGGTATCGATGATTTTCGCTACGAGCAGATCATCATCGAAGAGAACATGCGCCACGGCGACATCGGCTTCTATATCCATCTCCACAGTGACCTCGTGGCGCCGTATATCGCCAAGCTTGGTACCGATGCGCAGAAGGCGCGCTGGATGCCCGGAATCATCAAGGGAGAAACAATCCTCGCTGTTGCAATGACGGAGCCGTCAACGGGCTCCGACCTCGCCGGCATGAAGTCTCGCGCCGACTGCAGGGGCGATCACTGGGTTCTCAATGGCGCCAAGACTTTCATCTCCAACGGTATCCTGGCGGACCTGGTGGTCGTCGCTGCGCGTACGGATCCCGACAGTCGGCACGGGCTGGGTCTCTTCGTCGTCGAGAGGGGAATGCCGGGATTCGAGCGCGGACGCAGGCTGGAGAAGATCGGGCTCAAGTCGCAGGACACGACCGAGCTGTTCTTCGACAACGTCAAAGTGCCAAAGGAAAACGTACTGGGAGACGCCAACAAAGGGTTCGGCTATCTCGCCCGGTTTCTCGCTCAGGAGAGACTGGTGGCCAGCATCGGTTTCATGGCCACCGCGCAGACGGCGTTTGACCTGACGCTTCGGTTCGTGAAGGAGCGCAGGGCGTTTGGCAAGCCGATTGGCGCGTTTCAGAACACGCGGTTCAAGATGGCTTCGCTGCGGGCGGAACTCGACGTGGCGCAGGCTTACGTCGACCAGTGTGTGCTGCTGCTGAACAGGGGTGCTCTGACTTCCGAAGACGCAGCAGCTGCCAAGCTCATCACCAGTGAACTCGAGGGACGGGTGATGGACGAGTGTCTGCAGTTGCATGGTGGCGCGGGTTACATGGATGAGTATCGCATCAGTCGCATGTACACCGACGCACGCATCAGCCGCATTTTTGCCGGAACCTCTGAGATCATGCGCGAGATCATCGGGCGGTCCCTCGGTCTGGATGAGCGCACCTTGACGTGACAGGCGACATCGAGTGCGCGCCGGCGACGTTGCACCTGTACTTCCTGCGAAGACCTTGGACGGCCAATGTTGGATCGAAGCGGACCGCTTTCAGGCATTCGCATCGTTGAGCTCGATGCGATCGGGCCCGTGCCATTGGCAGCCATGCTTTTGGCAGACCTGGGTGCGAACGTTGTTCGCATTGTGCGCCCTCCTGAGGCTGGCTCTGGCGCCTGGAGCGACGTTGGAGGCGACATACTGCATCGCAGTCGCGATATGGCATATCTCAACCTGAAGGACAGCCGTGACCGCGAGCAGTTCCTGGAACTCGTCGGTTACGCCGATGCGCTGATGGAAGGCTTTCGTCCCGGTGTCATGGAACGGCTGGGTCTGGGCCCGGACGTATGCCTGGCGCGGAACCAGCGGCTCGCATACGGACGCATGACCGGCTGGGGCCAGTCCGGACCGCTATCCCCCCGAGCTGGTCACGATATCAACTACGTCGCGATTACGGGTGCGCTGCACGCGATGGGACGGGTCGACGGACCGCCGGGGGTTCCGCTCAATCTCGTGGGCGACTACGGGGGCGGAGCGATGTTCCTGGTGTCGGGGCTGCTTGCCGCAATACTGTCTGCAAATCGTACTGGCGTGGGCGGAGTGGTGGACGCATGCATTACCGACGGCGTGTCGTCGCTGATGAGTCTGTTTTACGCATGGTTGCCGAAGGGGGCTTGGCGCGATGAGCCTGCGTCAAATCTTCTGGACGGCGGGGCACCGTTCTATCGCTGCTATCGCTGCGCGGATGGACGCGACGTTGCGGTCGGATGCCTCGAGCCGCAGTTCTTTGCCGAAATGGTGAGGGGCCTGGGTCTCGAGGGTCGCGGTTATGATCAGAACGACCGGCGCGGTTGGCCAGCCATGGCGGCTGATTTCGACGCGGCCTTTGCGACCCGCACTCGAGACGAGTGGGCTGCGTACTTCGCCAATACCGATGCGTGCGTGACGCCGGTGCTATCCATGGAGGAGGCGCCGAAGCATCCGCACAATCGCGCTCGACGGACATTCATTGAACGGAACTTGATTACTCAACCGGCGCCTGCGCCGCGGATCACGAATATGCCGTCTGCTCCTGGCGAGCCGCAGGAGGCATCGATTGCTGAGGTCATTGCGCGATGGCGGTCGTCCTGACGCGAGGGTTCGGAGGGGTGTTCCTGTTCTCGACGTCCGCCTATTGGCCGAGTTTCGAGCTGCCGGGGGCAGCGACAACTCGGCGAGACCTGCAGCAAATGACGCGCGAGAAGCGCTGGAACGAAATGCCGACCGTCTTCGCCGACGAGGTGCTCGGCGAATTTCCCGTGACCGGGCCCGACGAGGCGGTGGCGGACGCGCTGCGTCTGAGCTACGCCGGGCTGGTCAATCGCATCGCGATCCCCGTGCCGGGCGAGACGGCGCACGATCGATGGGTCGGCGACATGCTGGCGCAATTGCGCCGGCCCGATGGAATGGCCCGATAGCGGCCGGGGACGCATAGCGATCGCCCTCGACATGGATTCCACGATTCACAAGCTCCTACCGGCGTATCGTCGCGCCCGCGCCGGTGGAATGCCGCTCGTGCTGGCGACGATCGTCGGCACGCGCGGCTCGACCTACCGCAAGACCGGGGCGCAGATGTCGTTCGCCGCAGATGGCAGCTCGGCCGGGATGCTCTCGGGCGGCTGTCTCGAAGCGGACATGGCGGAACGCGCACGCACGGTATTCGAGCACGGCGTGCCGCAACTTGTCCGCTACGACAGCACGTCCGAGCGCGATGCGCTGTGGGGCCTCGATTCCGGCTGTCCCGGCGCCATGGACGTGTGGCTGTGCCTGGTCGGCGAGGCCACGCAGTGGGAGCCGTTTGCGTCGGTGGAGGCGGCGATTGCGCAGCGTCGCCAGGCCCGCTACGGGTTGATCCTCGAATCGGGCGCCGCGTCGCCTCCGGTCGGCAGCGTCGTGATGCCGTTTTCCGGCCCGGCGCAGGGACCGGCCATGTTCGTCACCGTGGTCGATCCGCCGCCGAGCCTGCTCGTGTGCGGCGCCGGCGACGACGTCGTGCCGCTGGCAGCCTGTGCTGACATGCTGGGATGGTCGGTCACGATCGCAGACCCGCGACCGGCCTTCGTGCAGCCGGAGCGGTTCATGGCGTCGGCGCGGCTCGTGTGCGGCGGCGCCGCCGGTCTCGGCGGTGAGCTGGGGCCGGCGCACTTCGATGCGGCGATCGTGATGAATCATCGGCTCTCGGTCGATCTCGCGGCGCTGGAGCGACTCGCGCATTCGGCCATTCCTTTCGTCGGCCTGCTCGGGCCTCCGGCGCGCCGCGATGCGGTGCTCGAACGTCTTGGCGCCGCCGCAGTACGGCTGCAGGGGCGTCTGCGCGCGCCCGTCGGGCTCAAACTCGGCAGCCGCGACGAAGCCGGCGTGGCATTGTCGATTGCCGCCGAACTGCAGATGTTTTTCGCTGCACGCGAGGCGAGCGGTGTATGAACGGCGCCTGCGATGCGCGGCGGCGCCGGACATCGTGTTGCTCGCGGCCGGGATGTCGCGTCGATTCGGGTCGCCCAAGCTCGCGGCCGAGGCGGGCGGCAGGACCCTGCTGGAACGGGCCGTCGAGCAACTGGCAGCGCTGGGCATGCATCGCCTGATCGTCGTCGTGGGTCCGGGCTTTGCGAACGATCTACCGGTCCTGCCGTCCGCCGGCGCAACGGTCGTCAGGAACGCGGCTCCCGCCGAAGGGCTGGCGTCGTCGATCCGCGTCGGGCTGCGCGAGGTCGGCCGGCAGGCAGAAGCGGTGCTGCTGTGCCTGGCCGATCAGGTGGCGTTGACCACGACCGACTACCGGCAGCTGATCGAGCAATGGCGTGTCCGCCCGCAGCAGCCTGCGGCGGCGTTCTACCGGTCGCAACCCGGCGTGCCCGCGATCTTTCCGCGCTCGTGGTTCGACGACCTGAACGCGCTCACGGGCGACCGAGGTGCCGGCGTGCTGCTGCGGTCGCGGGCCGGGGAAATCTCGGGGGTTCCGCTGCCAGCCGCGGAATTCGACGTCGACACTCCCGCCGACCTGGAACGTTACCGGCTCGCCGTCGGTTGGATCGAGGCGAATTCGGCCGCACGCCGGCCGTGCTGAAGAATGGAATCGAGTACCGTCTCACCAAACAGATCAAGGCACTCAGAGCCCGCCGAAGTCCCGAAGGAGCTCTGACGATAAGCTCTGCAAGGGAAGCTTGCTTAAGCCTTACGGAGGCTGGCCGCCCGCGAATACTTCCCACGACCGAACAGGCGATCCCACTGATCATCCGACATCTGGTAGCTGCTCATTGGACGGTCTAAATCAATCTTGTCGCTGACGGATTTTTCGGCGCGTTGTACGGCTGGACGCGCAGCGATTTCCGCCATCCACCGGCCGATATTCGGATAATCTGCGCGGTCCATCCCCGTGACTTTGACGTGTTGGATCTTCGGATATGTAGCTATGTCCGCGATGGTGTATCCATCGCAGGCTAGGAAACGACTTTCGCCCAGTCGCTTCTCGACGACATCGTAAAGGCGCAGCACTTCAGTCGCGTAGCGATCGTGGCCGTGCTGTTGATTCTCCACTCGGCGGCTGAAGTAGACATACTGGCCGAACATCGGCCCAATGCCCGACATCTGAAACATCAGCCACTGCATCGTCGCGTAGCGATCCTTCAAGGCGGCCGGAAAAAAGGCCCGATGCTTTTCCGCTAGATAGAAAAGAATGGCGCCCGATTCTGCCAACGGCATCGGCGTGCCGTCCACCCCCTCGAAATCGATGATCGCCGGTATTTTTCCGTTGGGATTTATTGCGCGAAAATCCGGATCGTCCTGCTTATTTAGAACATCAAAATAGGTATGGTGGTACTCAAGGCCCAGTTCTTCGAGAAGAATGACAACCTTGAGGACATTCGAAGTATTTCGCCAAAGAGTTCGATCATTTCAATTCCCTCCCCATTATTGCACTTGGATAACGCCTCACTGCTGTCCGGTCGAGAATCGAACAGAGTCAACCCCGCAGTCGCCCTCCTTGCGCTCGAGTTCGCGTGCCCAGTCTTTTGGCATTTCGTCTGCAACAAAGCGCTACACCGTTTCCTTGTGCAGGCGATGGTCCTCGGGCCGCTGCAGAATCATGGATGTGCTCCAGTCGTCGAAATGCAGGGGCCCACCACGGATCCATCGCGAAAGGTGGCGACGCCGCCTAACCACTTCAATTGCGGCGCTGCAGAGCCGCCGCAATCACGCGTTCGGCCGATGCAGAGGGCAGGTTAGACGTGTCGCAGAAGCAGCGAACCTACCGTCGGATAGGTGGCCGCCCAAAGCGCGGGCAAGCAAACAAGCCATGCATTCGCCGGCGGCAATGCATCTTCGGCCGCACGCCGGCCTTTCGCGTGCGGAGATCGTCGAGATCATTGCGCAAGCGGGGCAGTTCGACCTGCTGGCCTCGGGCGATTACCGCCACTGGCGCGTGGCCGGATCCCACTCCCACGAGCCTGCGTCCCCGGCGATGACCGGATCGGCGAACGCGATGACGGACTGCAGTACGGTTGCGAAGTCACGCGGCGCGGAGTCCTCCGGCAGCCTCTGCTTGTCAGCCCACGCGCGCCAGCGGGGCTGAGCCACCGACCCGAATCCGGCAAGCAGCGTTTCCAGCGACGCGAGGACCGCGGCTCGATGGTCGGCGACGCGCACCAGCGACTGGTGCAGCCGCGCGCCCGAGATGGCGTGGCACGCGGCCAGTGCGTGGATGTCGAGGAAATCGCGCCATCGGGTATTGACGGTGCCGCGGACGATTGCCGTAACAAGCTTCTCGGCCAGCACCATTTCGACCGGATAGCCTCGCACGAGCAGCGCACCGTCGAGCAGGCGCGGCACCTCGATGCTCTGCGCCTCGGGCCACACCGGATCGCCCACGTTCACGTCGACATGCAGCCGAATGCTCGCACGCGACAGGGCGCCGGAAAGCGTGGTGCGCACGCCGCTGTAGTCGTCCTCCTCGCGGATAGTCTCTGCCGTGGCGGCGCCAGAATCGAATACCACACCATCGTCGAGCGTCGAGGCGGCAATGTCCCGGACGATGTGCAGCACCTCCGCCAGATTGTTGTTCACCGCGTGGGCGGAGAAGTCAATATCGCGCGTCGGCCGGCGCGCACCGAGTGCAGCGAGCAGCATGCCGCCCTTGAGGACGAACTGATCCGCATAGCGCGAGCGCACCAGCCGGTCGAGAAAGCACTCCAGCGCGTAGATCTGGATCAACTCGTCGGTCGGCCGGTTCGTTCGTCTGGCCTCGCGCTGCAACGCCAGATAGCGTTGGCCCGCGATGGTTTCGCGGGTCGGACGGGTCACAGCACGACTTCCAGCGCCTGCCGGATCGCACGCTCGGCGCCGTGGAAATGGCTTGCCATCCTGATCAGCGTCGCGGGCTTGCTGCCCTTGCGCCGTAGCCAGCGGCGCAGAGCTTCCCAGGCGGTCTCGGCGCCTTCGCGGTGCCGCAGCCGGATCACGTCGACCAGCGTGCGTTCCGCGGAATAGAGGCCGATGGTCGCTCCGGCACCGAGATCCAGTTCCTCCCGGCCTAGGCCGAAAGTCGGCGCGGCGAAGACATGGAAGTGGACCGGTGCCTGGACGCTCGGCACACGCTGGCCGCGCGGTATCGCCACGTCGATCCGAGGCGGGATGGCGTCCGTCAAACCGTGCTGCGCGAGCGCGGACAGCAGGCAGAGCGTGCCGAGCGGGGCTCGTGCGGCGATTTCGAGTAAATCCGTATCCGCCGCCGGGGCGTCTGCCCAGCGATAGAGCCCACGGCTGATCTGCTCGACCAGCCCTCGTGCCCGCAGGGAGTGCAGCCGGTCGGTCGAGATGCCGGCGGCGCGCGCCTGGCTGTAACGGAATACCGGCGGCAGGCCGGCGCGCGGGGTCTTGGATGGGGACAGTGACATCGGTGAAATCGTATACCGATATACCAGACCTGTCTACGAAATCACCGGAAGTGTTTTTCAGGCCGCAGGATGCGCCCCCAGGCCAGCCCTGAGCGTGTTGAGTTTCGGGCAGATCGGCCCCGAAACCTCCGCTGATGCACCGCAGGGATGCCGTGCTCCGATGGCACCTCGAATAAGCACAATTAGGGGCATCCGGTGTACGCACACGAACCCACCAGCCGCAACCGCGATAATCTCTGGTTCTTGGTCGTTCTCGCTGCGCTCTTCAGTCCTGCGCTGGCGTGGGCGCAGGCCTCGCCGTTCGACACCGGTGCGAACTCGCTGGTCGACTTTGCGCTGACGATTGCCACTCCGATCGCGGTGCTGATCGTGATCGCGCTTGCCATCGCCGCGGCAGTGGGCCGGATCTCCTGGGGCTGGGTCATCGGCGCACTCGTGGGCATCGCGGCGATCTTCGGCGCGCCGCAGATCGTCGAGTGGATCAGGGCGTTGTTCGGCGTGTAGGGCCGACGTATGGAACCGCGCAACGCTGGGGTGACCGCCGATCCGCTGTTCGTCGGCGCCACACGTCCGCCGATGCGCTTCGGCGTGACTTATGCGGCGCTGCTGCTCAACGCGGCGTTCACGATGGAAGTGTTCCTGCTGACCAAGAACCTCCTCGTGCTGCTGATGCTGCTGCCGATTCACGGCGTTTGCATGCTGCTCTGCGCCCGCGATCCGCGCTATTTCGACCTGCTGCTGATGTGGGTCCGGACGCGGTTGCTCGCGCACTTGTCGAGCCTGCGGTTTTGGAAGGGAGCGAGCTATAGCCCGCTGGCGC
>JAVEVD010000095.1:0-10859 GCA_034005205.1 Steroidobacteraceae bacterium
CCTCGTCTTCCTGCTCATCGGGCCGCTGTTCCTGATGGACAAGTTCTACAAAAGGGTGGGACTTGGAGGGTTGTGAGGGGGAAAAGAAGAAGCGGTTAGCGGTTAGCGGTTAGCGGTTAGTTCGGAGGAACGGCGTCATCCTTCAAGGTCGGGTGTTAGGCGCAGCGACAGAACATGCTCCGACGACCGGCGTCGCCTCGCACACGCCGTCCTTCTGGGAATTCGAGGCCATCAGTCACCCTCCGCAAGCTCGCGCAGCCTTTGCACAATTCGGCGATACGGCGCCGCAACGTCGCCGCGGATACAGCAGTGCGCTGTCCCCTCTCCGAACTAACCGCTAACCGCTAACCGCTAACCGCTTCTAACCGCTAACCGCTGACCGCTTCCAACCACTAACCGCTAACCGCTTCTAATAACCTCCCCTACCGCGCCGCCGCTTGAAAAACGGAATCAGCGCCATCCCCGTGATGAAGCCGCCGATGTGCGCGCGGAACGCGACGCCGCCCTCGCTGGCCGTCGCCATCATGTTGCTCAGCAGTTGCATACCGAACCACAGCGCGAGCACCACGCCCGCCGGGATGCGCACCATGTGCAATATGAAGCCGAACGGCACGGCCACGAGCACGCGCGCGTGCGGATACAGCAACAGATACGCGCCGAGCACGCCGGAGATCGCGCCGCTCGCGCCCACCATCGGGATGGTGGACTCCGGCTCCGGCAGCGCCTGCGCGAACACGGCCGCCAGACCGCACAGCACGTAAAACACGACAAAGCGGGCGTGCCCCATACTGTCCTCGACGTTGTCGCCGAAGATCCAGAGATACAGCATATTGCCGATCAGATGCAGCCAGCCGCCATGCATGAACATCGATGTGAGCGTCGTCATGGCCGGCGGCACGAGCGCCAGTTCGGGCGGCAGGTCGCGCCCACCAAGCAGCACCGCCGGAACGACGCCAAGCGCATAGATAATCTGCTGCCCTTGCACCGGACCGAGCGAGACCTGCCAGAGGAACACCAGCACGCACAGCACGATGAACGCGATGGTGACCAGTGGAACGATGCCCGAGGGATTATCGTCGCGCAGCGGGATCATGAGAGGTGAAGTGGTTGGCGGTCGGCGGTTGGCGGGAAGAGAAGCGGCGCTTGGCGTCGTGACAAGCGCATCGGCTCGTCGGGCGCGACACGCTCGACTCAGGGACGTAGGTCCCAAAGCATAGCCGGCTGCCGGAACAAGCGCTCGAGATCCGCGGCGTCGAGCAGGCGCCAAGCGCCCACCTGCAGCTCGCCGAGATCGAGCCCGCCGATCCGGCTGCGATGCAGCTTGTCCACGTGATTGCCGACCGCGGCGAACATGCGTCGAACCTGGTGATAACGGCCTTCCGTAAGAATGAGGCGCGCCTCGCGCGGGCCGAGCGGCTCCATCGCGGCCGGCGCGAGCGGCGTCTTCTCCGATTCGAGCTGCAGCGTCCCGCTCGCGAAGATCTCGGCCTCATCGCCGCGCAGGTCCCGCGCCAACGTCGCCTCGTAAACCTTCGGGAGCTTGGATTTCGGATGCACGATCCTGTGCAGCAGCGCGCCGTCGTCCGTCATGAGCAACAGACCGCTGGTGTCGCGATCGAGACGCCCGACGCTCGAGACGAGCGGCGAACGCAGCAGGAAGCGCGGCGGCAGCAAGTCGTAGACGACGCCGCCCGGATCACTCGTCGAGCAGGTGTAGCCCACCGGCTTGTGCAGCATGAGCACCAGCCCCGGCGCGGGATCGAGGGGCTGCCCGTCGATGCGGACGTTGTCATGCGCTGTACGATCGTCGGGGTGGAGCGCCCCGCCCTGCGCGTCAGTGATGCGGCCTTCGCGAAACATCGCCAGCACCTGCTTGCGACTGCCGTAACCTAAGTTGGCGATGAGCTTCAGGAGCTTCATCGCGTTCGCCCGGCGAACGCGGCGGCCTGCGACGGTTCCTTCGCGGCTTCGACGATCTTGAAACCGTCCTGCTGCGCCACGATGCGCACGCGCTGGAAATTCGCATCCAGCGCCGCCTCATAAGGCAGGCGTCGATTGGCGACCAGCCACAACGTCCCGCCGGGTTGCAGCGCTGCGGCGGCTGCGGCGATGAAGCGCCGGCCGACGTCCGGCCGCTCGGCGCGGCTCTGCGCATGAAAGGGCGGGTTGGTCACGATCACGTCGTAGCGGGACGGTAGACCTGCGGTCACATCGCGCCATTCATAGCGCAGCTCGACTCGCGACTCGAACGCCGCAAGATTGCGACGCGCCAGATCGAGCGCGCGCTTCTCGCCCTCATGGACGTCCAGTGCATGGACGCCCGGACAGCGCCTGAGCAGTTCCGCGGACAGATAGCCGAAGCCTGCGCCCAAGTCGGCGGCGCGACCGTGCAGACTCTCGGGCAGGTGGGACGCCAGCAGCGCGGAGGCGGGATCGATGCGATCCCACGCGAACACGCCGGGTCGGCTGACGAAGCGTCCATCGGCGATCGTGCGAACGCCGTCCAGCTCCCTCCAGGACCGCGCGAGCGCCGCATTCAGAGCGCCCTGCAGCGGCGCGCTCCAGAATACGCGGCACTTGTTCTTGCTGATCGTTTCCAGCTCGCCGGCAAGCATCATGAGATCCCGCTCGCTCGAGCGCGCCCCCTCGTTGTTGCCGACGCAGACCGCCACGCGGCCGCCGGGTGCGGCAAGTTCGACCGCGCGCGCCATCAAGGCGCGCGCTTCGTCGCGCTGGCGCGGCGGCAGCAAGAGCACGAGCGGATAACGGCGCGCATCTTCCTGATCGTTCACCTCGAACCCTGCGCGTCGCAGCGCGTCGGCTTCGGGCTTGAACGTCTGCTCGCAAACCAGGCCCGGCCACGCGCGCCGCTGCAACACGGCGCCTGTGCGCGCACGCAGGAACAACGCCCCGTCAGAGGGCCAGCGCAGGCGCTCTGAAATGAAAGGCAGGAACAACGTTTCCAGAGCGGGGTCGGCGGGATCCGAGGACATGAACGGCTCACCCCGGCGCAATCGGCGCGCTGGAAGGCGCGCGCCGCCAACGCCGCGCCCACTGCAGCTTCTGAACCGGCGTGAGCTGCTTGAGCGCGTATTCGGCGCGCAGCGCCTGCGATTTCGTTGGGAACGCCTGCGCGCCCAGCACCTTCAGCGGCGGATTCGCGCGCGTGAAGCGCGCGCCCTTGCCGCTGAGGTGGGCGGCGAATCGCGCATCGACGTCCAGCGCAATACCGGCGTACGTACGTCCGTCCCGGCAAGCGAGCAGATACAGCCACCACTTCGCGCCCGCAGTGCGACGCGCGAGCGCTTCATTCTGTGCGGCGCGCTTCACCACATCAGGTCGTCGGGCACCTGGTAATCCTTGTATGGATCGTCCTCGCTCGGCGCGTCCTGCTGCAGATTGAGCCGTACGACGGCGTGCTCGTCACGCTCGCGGATCTTCTCGGCGATCGCGGCCGGCACCAGCGCATGGAAGCCGAGATAACGCACCACTGCGAGCTCACCGCTCTGGATGCGGGCGCGTGTTTCCGGATTCACGCCGATGCGGTGAATCTTCTTACCGTCGATGAAGTTGAAGTACTCGTCGCTTTCGATGCGCGGCATACGATGCTGCTCGATGAGCTGGCGAACCTCGGCCGCCCTCGCCTTGCGCTCGGCCTTTTCCTGACGCTTGCGATTGAGCTCCTGGTCGCGCGCCTGCTTCGCCGCCTGCGCCTGCTGAGCGGCGCTCGGCTGCGCCGAGCTTGCAGCCGGGCGCTTGTCCCGGCGCTCGCGATGCTGCTCGCGCTCGGCCTGGCGAGCCTGCTTCTTCGTGCCCAACCCGGCCGCCAGCAACTGTTCGCGCAACGACATGCTCATGCCAATCGACCTCGACAACCGAAATTTCCCGACGCCGCGCCCGCAATACGCGGCGGCGGAGCGACAGGGTATCTTAGCCAAAAAGCGGTGCGCGGGAGGGCCCGGCGCTGCAAGCGAACGCTCAACTTTGAATGAATGGGCCGGTTCCGCCGAACTAACCGCCAACCTGCAAGGAATCTCTCTCATTTATTCTTACTGCGATCTCGCGCCGCTCGAAACACCATGGATTGCGAGCCTTTCTTTGGGCTGAACCGCCAGGGTGGTAGGTTAGTCAGAGCTTCCCTAGGCGCTAACCGCTTCTACAATCCCCCTATGGACGACTGGGTTCAAAGAGCCATGCAGCGCTGGCCGAACGTGCCGGCGCTATTCGGTTGGCTGGCGCTCGACCGGCGCGGGCGCTGGCTGGTGCGCGGCGAGCGGATCACGCATCCGCGCATCGTCGCAACCATCGATCGCAATTACGCCGGCGACGAGCACGGGCGCTGGTTCTTCCAGAACGGCCCGCAGCGCGGCTATATGGCGCTCGCGGGCGCGCCGTACGTGCTGAGAGCCGAGGGCGCCTCGCTCGTGACCCACAACGGCCTGCCGGTCGAGCGAATCAGCAGCGCCTACATCGACGAGGAAGGCGCGATCACGCTCGCTACCGAACACGGCCCCGGCGAGCTGCTGGGCGCCGATCTCGAATGGGCGCTGCAGCGGCTGCGCAAGACGGGCGAGCCGGTCGATGAAGAGCAGCTCGCCGACGTCCTCGCTGCGCCGTCCGGCGAGCTCACCACGCTGGCGCTGGAGATCGAAGGAGCCGCCCTGCCGCTGATCCGGCTCGACTACGCGGATGCGCCGGCGCACCTCGGCTTCGAACGAGATCCGCAGCCGCATCCCGGCGAGCGCACGAGCGCTGGAGCGCCCGACTGAGCGGAGTCGGCCGGCGCCGCTTTGCTGAGCGCGCGCGCCAGGCTTCACCAGCCCTGCGAATCAGGAATCCTGCATCAGCTCAGGCGAAGGTCCCGAAGGCGCCGCCTATGAGCGCCGTCAAACCCATCGCGAGCGCACCCCAGAACACCACCCGCGCCGCGCCGCGGGCAAGCGGAGCGCCGCCCGCATAGGCCGCCGTTGCGCCGAGACCGGCCAGAGCGAACAGCGTGGTCGCCGCGGCGACTGGCGCCACGTACGCCGCGGGCGAGAGCAAGGCCGTCGCGACCGGCAGGGAGCCGCCGACCGAGAACGCCGCGGCTGAAGCCATGGCGGCCTGCAGCGGCCTGGCGCGCGATCGGCCGGTCATGCCGAGCTCATCGCGAGCGTGAGCCGCCAGCGCATCCTTCGACATGAGCTGCTGAGCGACTCGCCGCGCCAGTGACTCATCCAGCCCGCGATTCACGTAAATGCCGGTGAGCTCGAGCAACTCCCTGTCCGGCTCCCGCTCGAGTTCGCGTCTCTCGCGCGCAAGATCGGCGCGCTCCGCATCCGCCTGTGAGGAGACCGACACGTACTCCCCGGCGGCCATGGACATCGCGCCGGCCGCCAGGCCGGCGACGCCGCTCAGCAGCACTTGCCTCGGCTCCGAGCCCGCGCTGGCGACGCCCACCACGAGGCTCGCCACCGAGATGACGCCGTCGTTCGCGCCCAGCACAGCGGCCCTGAGCCAACCTACGCGTTGCGAGCGGTGCTGTTCCGTGTGAGTGCGCGTCATGCCGACGATCTGCGGTCCGCCGCCAGAGCACGCCCTCATCGTAGGGCGACGCCGGACGGGCTACTTCACCCAGTGGCTGCGACTCCATTCATCGGGCGGGTTGTCGCGCGCCACCTTCTCAGGGTCGGACGCATCGCCCTTTTCGTAGCCGTCTTCGAACTTGCGCCAGTGGAACACGGCGAACGTGAGCGCTACGGCGAGCGCGATCAGGCAAATGATCATCAGCAGGTTGTCAACGAACAGCTCTGAAGTCGGCATGGGAGATCTCCCGCCGGTCGGGCGAATCGCCCGGCGCGCATGTCGCTGCTGGAACTTTGTTGACTATTCAATGCCAAAGTCGCTCATAAGTCATGCTGCATTGCGTTCGCAACTGCAATTGGTGAAGCGCAGCTCTCGCCAGCGACGTCGTGCAGCAATTCCCTATGTCCGACGCGCACGATCCGGTCCATATTGCCGTCGAGACAAAGGGCGCACGGCCACGACGCAAGGGACGCAAGAACGCGACGCCTCGAGAGTAGTCAACGGCGAGATGAGGGACGGCCAGATGGTGTTGGCAGGTGCGTTGGTCCTACTGGTCATCGGCACGGTGCTGTTCCATTTCCTGAGCCCCTGGTGGCTCACGCCGATCGCCTCGAACTGGGACACGATCGATGAGACGATGCACGTGACCTTCTGGGTGACCGGCGTGGTTTTCGTGTCGGTCAATCTCTTCCTGGCGTACGCAATCGTCCGCTACCGCCACCGCAAAGGCCTCAAGGCGCACTACGAGCCGGAGAACCGCAAGCTCGAATGGGGCCTGACGATCGCGACCTCGGTGGGCATCGCCGCCATGCTCGCTCCCGGACTCGCCGTGTGGGCCCGCTTCGTGACCGTGCCCGAGGACGCATCGCTGGTTGAAGTGCTGGGCCAGCAATGGAGCTGGAGCTATCGCTTTCCCGGCGCCGATGGACGACTCGGCAAAAGCGACACACGCCTGATCAGCGTCGACAATCCCTTCGGCATGAGTCCGGACGATCCCGTCGGCGAGGACGACGTCCTGGTGTCCAGCCCGGAGCTGCATCTCCCGGTCGGCAAGCCCGTCAAGTTCGAGTTGCGCTCGAAGGATGTGAACCATCAATTCGCCGTGCCGCAGTTCCGCATGAAGATGGATCTGGTCCCCGGCATGGTCACGTACTTCTGGCTGACGCCCACGCGCACCGGCGAGTTCGATGCGCTGTGCGAGCAGTTATGCGGAACGGCGCATTTCGCCATGCGCGGGCGCGTGGTCGTGCAGGAGGAAGATGAGTTCAAGACTTGGCTCGCCGGGCAGCCGACCTACGGCGCCGCGCGCGCCGAGATCGCCGGCGATCCCGCCGCGGGGCGGACGTCATTCGCACCCTGCACGAACTGTCACGGCGCTCAGGCCGAGGGCGACCGCGAGCTCAACGCGCCGAAGCTGAGCGGCCAGGCCGCCTGGTATCTGGCGCGCCAGCTCAACGATTTCCGTAATGGCGTGCGCGGCGCGCACCAAGACGACGTGTACGGCAAGCAGATGATCCCGTTCGCCTCCATGCTCGCGGACCAGGCCAATATCCGCAACGTAGTCGCATACATCGCCACGCTGCCCGACGAGCGACCGGAATCGACTGTGTTCGGCGATCCAGCGCGCGGTCGGCGGATCTACGAGACGACCTGCTCCACTTGCCACGGCGGCTCGGCTCAGGGCGTTTGGTCCACCCATGCGCCGCGGCTCGCCAACATGAGCGACTGGTACATGCAGCGCCAGCTCGAAAACTTCCGCGCGGGAATCCGCGGCTCGCACCGACAGGATTATTACGGCGCCCAGATGTCTTCGATAGCGAGGACGTTAGCCGATGAGCGGGCCGCAGCGGATGTGCTGGATTACATACATACGCTGGGGCAGTGAGGATCGCTGCCGCTTCAGATCCGGAGCAAACCATGTCCTTCATTGCCATCGCCGATCGCGATCAAGAGCATGTGCTTCACGAGCCGCAGAGCTTCATTCGCAAGTACGTATGGAGCCAGGACCACAAGGTCATTGCTATCCAGTACGCGGCCGTAGCCATCTCGATCGGCGTGCTCGCCGTCGTCATGTCGATGATGATGCGCCTGCAGCTCGGTTTCCCCGATACGTTCTCGCTGATCGAGCCGGAGCGCTATTACCAGTTCATCACCATGCACGGCATGATCATGGTGATCTATCTGCTGACGGCCCTGTTCCTCGGCGGCTTCGGCAACTTGCTCATCCCGCTGATGTGCGGGGCGCGGGACATGGTGTTCCCGTACATGAACATGCTGAGCTTCTGGGTGTACCTGCTGGCCGTGCTGGTGCTGCTCGCGGGCCTGTTCGCGCCCGGCGGGCCCACGGGCGCGGGCTGGACGCTCTATCCTCCCCAGTCCGTGCTGCCGGGAACCCCGGGCGCGACCTGGGGCGTCATCCTGATGCTGGTCTCGCTCGCCATCTTCATCGTGGCTTTCACCATGGGCGGCCTCAACTACGTCACCACGGTGCTGCAGGCGCGCTGCAGCGGCATGACGCTGATGCGCATGCCGCTGTCGGTCTGGGGGATCTTCACCGCCTCGGTGCTCGGCCTGCTCGCGTTTCCGGCGCTGTTCGTCTCGGCGATCATGATGCTGCTCGACAACGTGGTCGGCACGAGCTTCTTCATGCCTGCGATCGTTTCGCTGGGCGAACAGACGAACTACAGCGGCGGCAGCCCGCTGCTGTTCCAGCATCTGTTCTGGTTCTTCGGCCATCCGGAGGTGTACATCGTCGCCTTGCCGGCGTTTGGCGTCGTCTCGGATCTGCTGAGCACGCACGCCCGCAAGAACATCTTCGGTTACCGGATGATGGTCTGGGCGATCCTGGCGATCGGCTGCCTGAGCTTCGTGGTCTGGGCGCACCACATGTACATCAGCGGCATGAACCCATATTTCGGCTTCTTCTTCGCGACCACGACGTTGATCATCGCAGTGCCTACCGCGATCAAGGTCTACAACTGGATTCTCACCATATGGCGCGGCGACGTGCACCTGACGACGCCGATGCTGTTCGCCATCGGCTTCATCTTCACGTTCATCAACGGCGGCCTCACGGGACTGTTTCTCGGCAACGTCACCGTCGACGTGCCGCTGTCGGGCACGTACTTCGTAGTGGCTCATTTCCATATGGTGATGGGGGTTTCGCCAGTTCTGGTGGTGTTCGGCGCCATTTATCACTGGTACCCGAAGGTCACCGGGCGGATGCTGAACGAGACGCTCGGCAAGGCGCACTTCTGGATCACCTTCCTGGGCGCGTACGCGATTTTCCTGCCCATGCACTACCTCGGAATCATGGGCGTGCCGAGGCGCTACTATGCCTATCCCGAGAGCATCGACTTCATTCCTGCGAGCGCCGCCGAGCTCAACCAATGGATCTCGGTCGCAGCGATGATCGTGGCGGCGGCCCAGCTCCTGTTCCTGTTCAACGTGTTCTGGTCGCTGCGCCACGGCGCTCCGTCGGGGCCGAATCCCTGGCGCGCGACCACGCTCGAATGGCAGACGCCCGATACGCCGCCGAAGCACGGCAACTGGGGCAAGCAGCTGCCGGTGGTGCACCGCTGGGCGTACGATTACAACGTTCCGGGCGCGGCCGAGGACTTCATCCCGCAGAATGCGCCGCCGATGGAAGATGCGCCGAAGGGCCGCGACCACGGAGTGAAGGCATGAGCCTCACGGCCGCCTACATCGCGCTCGCTACGGGCGTGCTCGTGTGGGCGCTGCTCGTGAGCCGGCTGCGCGTGCGGCCGTGGGAAGCGCGGCCGGTTCCGGTCGCAGCCAGCGAGCCGCACGTTCCATCGGCCAAGGTCGGACTATGGGTCTTCTTGGCGGTGATCACCTCGCTGTTCGCCCTGTTCATCTCCGCCTATTACATGCGCATGGGGCACGGACACGGCCCGACGCACGACTGGTCGCCGATCGCCGAGCCGCGCGTACTGTGGCTGAATTCAGCGCTGCTGATCCTGGCGAGCCTTGCAATGCAATGGGCGAAGGCCAGCGTGCAGCGCGCAGACCTGCGAAGCACGCGCGACGGTCTGCTGCTCGGCGGATTGCTGACTCTGGCGTTTCTCGGCGGGCAGCTCCATGCCTGGCGGGAGCTCGGACAGACGGACTTCTTCACGCCGCAAAATCCGGCGCTGGCGTTCTTCTATGTGCTCACCGTGGTGCACGGCGCGCATCTGCTAGGCGGCTTGTACGTCTGGACGCGCACCGTGGCGCGCAGTGCGCGCAGCAACACCGAGGCGATCGACGTACGCATGAGCGTCGAGCTCTGCACGGTCTATTGGCATTACCTGCTGTTCGTCTGGCTGGTGCTGTTCGCGTTGCTGCTGTCTACGTGAGCCGCGGAACGCTCCTGCCGGCCGAACTGCAGAGTCAGGTTCGATGTGGGTCCGATGAATGGCCCCGAGACGAGGAGTCGCGCATGAATCAGAGCGCGCTTGCGGAAAATCCATCCCTCGCGGCCCCGGGCGCGACCCCAGGGCTGCGCGGCGTCGTCGCCGACTGGTCTGCGGACAAACAGGCCTTTGCGGCGCCCTGGGGCAAGGCGATGATGTGGATTTTCCTGCTCAGCGACACGTTCGTGTTCACGTGCTTTCTCACGTCATACATGAACGTGCGCATCTCGACCACCGAGCCGTGGCCGAACGCCAGCGAGGTCTTCGCGCTCGCCGTCGGCGGCGCGCACATACCGCTGCTGCTCATCGCGATCATGACCTTCGTGCTGATCACCAGCAGCGGCACGATGGCGATGGCGGTGAACTTCGGCTATCGGCGCGACCGCAAGCGCACTGCGAGGCTCTTGTTCGCCACCGCAGCGCTCGGCTTGACGTTCGTCGGCATGCAGGCGTTCGAGTGGACCAAGCTGATCGTCGAGGAAGGCGTGCGGCCCTGGGGCAACCCGATGGGCGCGGCGCAGTTCGGCTCCACCTTCTTCATGATCACGGGATTTCACGGCCTGCACGTCTCGGCCGGCGTCGTCTATCTGATCGTGGTGGCGATGCGCGTGCTGAGCGGCTTCTACGACCGCAAGGGCGCCTACGAGACCGTCGAGGTCGCGGGCCTGTACTGGCACTTCGTCGACCTTGTCTGGGTGTTCATCTTCGCCTTCTTCTACCTGTGGTGAACACGAAAGGCCGCCGGGCCGACCGCTGACCGCTAACCGCTTCTCTTGCTCGCGGAGACTCCCATGGACCGAGCCGTAGGCGACTCCTATCCAGAGCAGCACGCCCAGGCGCACGCCGGCGGGCAGCAGCATCCCATCAGAATCTATCTGT
>JAVEVD010000096.1:0-10745 GCA_034005205.1 Steroidobacteraceae bacterium
GTCAGGGTAGTAGGTTAATCCGAGCTTCCTTAGGCGTAGAATCGCCAGTCCGCTACAGCCGATCGCACCATGACGCTCACGCCCGCCGACCTCGCTCGTTATAGCCGCCATCTTGCGTTGCGCGAGATCGGCGTGGCTGGACAGGCGAAGCTCAAGGCCGCGCGGGTGTTGATCCTTGGCGCGGGCGGTCTCGGTTCACCCTCGGCGCTCTATCTGGCCGCCGCAGGCGTGGGCGTGCTGGGCCTGGTCGATCATGACCGCACGGATGTGTCGAATCTGCAGCGCCAGGTGCTGTACGACGAGCAAAGCGTGGGACAGCCGAAGGTCGAGGCGGGCGCGCGCCGTCTTCGTGCGCTGAATCCCGACATCCAGGTCGTCGAGCACCAGATCGAACTGCGCGCCGCCAATGTGCTGGACGTCTTTGCCGGCTACGATCTCGTGCTCGACGGCACGGATCGCTTTCCGACGCGCTATTTATCGAACGACGCCTGCGTGTTGCTCGGCAAGCCGCTGGTGTCCGCGGCGATCCATCGCTTCGAGGGGCAGGCGATGACGTACGCGCCGGGACGCGGACCCTGTTATCGATGCCTCTTTCCGGACCCGCCCGCCGCCGGGCTCGTGCCGAACTGCGCCGAAGCCGGAGTGCTGGGCGTCCTGCCAGGCGTGCTGGGCGCCATCCAGGCGACCGAGGCCATCAAGCTGATCGTTGGAATCGGCGAGTTGCTGATCGGGCGCCTGCTGACGTATGACGCGCTCGCGCTGCGATTCGACGAATTCCGCTTCAGCCGTCGCGCGGACTGCGCGGTGTGCGGCGATCAGCCGACGATTCTCGCGCCGCAGGATATCGACGCAGCATGCGATCTCGCCGCGCTCGCCGATGTCCGTCGGTTGACGCCGGCGCAGCTGCGCGCTGCGTGTTCGAGCGGCGCGGTTGCGCTGGTTGATGTGCGCGAGCCCTGCGAGTTTGCACATTCGCATCTGCCCGGGGCGGTGAATTCGCCAGTGGGAACGCTCGAGCAGAACCTCGCACGCCTGCCGCAGGCGCAGCTCGTCGTGTTCGTCTGCCGCAGCGGCGCCCGCAGCCTCACCGCGGCGGCGCTTGCGTCACGGGGCGGAGTGGCGAACGTGGCGCATCTGGAAGGGGGGCTGCTCGCCTGGGCGCGTGAAGTCGAGATGGACTTCGACGTGGCGCCGGTGGGTTGATCGGACGCGGCGCGGGCGTGCGCCGCATCGAGCTCAGCGTGCGGTATGCCGTTTCAGTCTGGTGCGCGCGGCGGGAGGCCAGCCGGCGCTGGCCCGCCAGGCCGCAAACTCTTGCCGTTTGCGCTGCCATGCCTCTTCGAGCGCGCGCGCGGCTTCGGGTTGCTTGGTCTTCGCCGTTGGAAGCGCCCTGGGCGCGCGGTCGGCAAGTTTCATGTCCGTCTCCCCTCAACCATGCAACTTACGACTCACGGGCGCAGCGTTGCGTTCCATCACAAAGCGTCTGTTCTTGACGACGCTGAGCGACGACCGGCGCCGTGGTCGTGACTGACGCCGTGTTCGTGACTGGATCTAGCGGCTCGTCCCTGGTGAGCCGGCGGGCGTCAAGCCGAGATCGAGGCGCTTGCAGACTCACCTTCGGGTGACGTAACGACGCGGCTTATGATCCGTCATCACTCGCCAGCCGCCCTCCCATGCTCAGCGGCCGACGCCGGCGGGACGCCGGCGAATGCGGTTGAGGCGGCCGTCACGGCCGACGACAATGGCGCAGCGATCCAGACCGCGCAGGAACAGCCCGGCGCGGTCCGCGCGCACGATCGTCCGCAACGACATGAGGCAAGGCCACGATGAACGAACCCGTCACGAGCGAAGTCGCGAGCCAGACCCACACCGACACGAATATCGCCAAGGTCATATACGTGCTCTACCTGATCGGGCTCATCTCCGGCGTGACCGCCGTGGTGGGCGTCGTGATGGCGTACATCTACCGTGACGGCGCCGCGCCCTGGCTGCGCTCGCATTACGAGTTTCAGATCCGCACCTTTTGGATTGCGCTTCTATACATGGCGATAAGCACCATGCTGGTGGTCGTGCTCATCGGCTTCGTCATGTACTTCGCGGTGGCGGTCTGGTGGATCGTGCGCTGCGTGAAAGGTCTGAAGTACGTGGATCAGCGCGCCGCCTATCCGAACCATCAGACCTGGTTCGTTTGAGGCGCGACTCGATCCCCTACGGTTCGCTTCGGCGGAGCAGAAGGGGCGGACGTCGGGTTTCGCTCACTGCGAACCGCGCTCTGCGCTGCGTGTCGCTCGATTTCTGTCATCGAGCGTCCAGACCCCATGCGGGGCGGGCCATCTCGCGCCCTGGGGCGACGGAGCGCATCATGGGACGCTGGATGGATCCGACCCGCGCCCGAGCCGCGCAGGGCGTCGGGCGCCTCGCGGTCGTGCTTGCCAGCATGATCGAGGAATCAGGAGTCTTTGGGCCGATGATCTACAGAGCGTTGCTGCTGTTGCTGCTGGCCGCGTTGCTCGCGCCCGATGCGCGGGCGGCGGACGACGCAGACGCCGCTCGATCGCCCGGACGATACACGTTCTCCTGGCCGCTCGACGCCGAGGCGCCTGCGCCGCGGGGCGGAACGACGCGCGGTCCGCAGGTCATCCTGGATAGCCGGCCCTCAGCCGCCTGGCGCAGCTTGCAGGAGGACGGCGTTGCGCCATTCGAGCGCGACCGCCGCGCGATTCTCGCGATGGCGGGCGAGTACCGCGTCACGTTCGATTTTCTGGAGGCGACGCCATTTGGCGATGCGCCGCGACAGGCGCCGTACCAGTCCTGGGCGACGGAGAAGATCTACGTCGACAGCGACCAGGGCGAAGCGATCAGCCTGGTGCACATTCTGGAGATGCGCACGGTCAGCCCGGACGGCTCCGTGAGCGAACCGATGGTCACGAAGCATTGGCGGCAGGACTGGCGCTACCAGCCGACCCACATCGTGGAATATCGCGGCGGCGATCGCTGGGAGCGCCGCGTACTCGAGCCAATGCGGACGCAGGGAGTATGGTTGCAGAGCGTCTATCAAGTGGACGAGTCGCCCCGTTACGCGAGCACGGGTCGATGGGAGCACAACGCGTCGTTCTCAACCTGGCTGAGCGAGGATACGTGGCGCCCGCTGCCGCGGCGTGAATGGAGCGTGCGCAACGACTATCACGTGTTGATCGGCTCAAACCGTCACACCATCACGCCGCAAGGCTGGCTCCAGGAGGAGAACAATCTGAAGGGCGTGTTGACCGACGAACGGCGGCTCGACCCCGATCGCCCATATCTGGCCCGCGAATACGGCGTCGTGCGCTACGAGCGCCTGCGCGATCATGACTTCGCAGCTGCGGATCGCTATTACCGGCGCACGCGGGAATTCTGGAACCAGGTTCGCGACCGCTGGCTGCGGCTATTCGCCGAGCGTGGCTCGGTCACGCTGCGCGGCCCGGTCGATCGGCTGGGACTTTTCGCGCCGCTGTTCGCGCGCGCCGATGAGATCGTGCAGCAGGACGTTCGCGGCGCAGCGGCTCGGGAACAGAATGCAAAGGCCATCGAGCGCGCGCTGCGCGAGATGGGCGTGGAGGGGCTGGAGGATGTGAAGCAGTGAGGACGGGGAGGCCGGAAGGCGGGAGCAGAAAACGTCGGGACTTGCGATTCACGTCCTCGTGACTTTCCAGCCTGATGCGCTCACATTCTTACGCCCGGGCGAGCACACGGGTTGAGGGCTGGGGGCTTTCGAAAGCGCCGCCGCGATCGTACACCTTCGGTTGATTGGCGCGCCCGGTGAGCACCTCGAGCATGCCCGTCACGCGCCTGAGTCTTGCTGTGACCAGCGCACCATTGCGGTCGTTGCGCTCACGGCAGTTCGCGGCGCGCGCGCCGCAGTCCGCCCAGCGGCGCTTCAGCGCATGCGAGGGATCGCACCAGTTCAAAAGGCGGTCCACGCCGCTCGCGTCGAGCGGCAGGTTCATCATCCGGCACAGTGAGCGGCGCTCGTCCTCGATACGCACCAGCTCGCCGACGCAACTCTGGCGCTCCGCGCCGGTGCGATCGAGCTCATCCACGTCGTTCGCGAGCAGATGCTCATGCTCGCGATCGAGCAACCCTTCGAGTCGGGTCAGTGCGCTCACCTCATCGGCGAGCAATTTCTCGAGATGCTCGCGGCAGACGTCTGGATCCACGTATCACTTCTCCGCAGAGTTCAGTTCCTGATCCATGCGCAACAACGCGGCGGCGATCCGCTGCGGCGAGATTTCGTAGCTTCCGTTTTCGAGCGCCTCGCGCACTGCGGCCACGCGCGCTTCGTCGATCACAGGCGCGCTATGTACGGCCTGTTCGAGCGCCGCGAGCCGGCGCGCCTCACCGGTGATGTGCACCGGGCTCGAGCCGCTCTCCGCTGCAGGCGTCTGCGCGGCCGCGCCTGCACTCGAGGTTTCCCGTGTGCGGCTCGCCTTGTCGGTCGTGAGGGTCGCCGTCGGCGGCCGAAATCCAGTGATCTTGCTGTCCACGTATGGAGCTCCAAAGCCCGGTTGCCTCCTGTAACGGCCGCCGATCTGAGAACTTTAGCAACCACCTGAGGCGCCCCCGCAGGGGCTTTCTGGTGAGCTTCCCTCAGCTGCTTGCCAGTCTAAGCCCGGACGCTGCTGCAGGGGTTCTGCCTGAGTCGTCTTGCGAGCATCGCTCAAAACCAGCGTTGTCGACTCGTTCGGTTGATGCTGATCGTCTTGGCGTCTGGGGTTTCCCCTATGGCGTCAATTCCCCGTCACAGGTCGACGCGTACGGCGCCGTCGTCTTGCACGACGCCTTCCACCACCTTGAGCGAGCTCACGTTCTGCACGCGCACGCGCTGGTGCGCCGCACCGTCCGTCAGCGCCTCGCCCTGGGCGCGGATCTCCACGCCGCCTAGCGCCGCGATCAAGGTCACGCGCTGGCCGCGTCGCACCAGGATGTCGGGCGTCAGAACGTCGACGGTCAGCGCCGCACCGGCGGGCAGGGCGCGTTTGAGACGATGGTTGTGCAGATGAGAGGCGTCGCTGATGAAGTTTGCGGCGGCGCCGGGCAGGCGTCGCACCTGCGGCTCCACGTCCGTCGGCTCGATGCGCGCGCCGCGCCCCAGCGCACGGCGCAACGCCAGCACCGGGATTTCGACCTCCACTGTCACTGGCACGTAGATCGTCCAGGGATTGTCCGCCGTGCAGCGCACGCCGACGGTCTGGCGCGCGCCGCCGGGCGCGGCGTTTTGCACAAAGGCCTCGAGCGGCGCGGCGCACGCATGCAGCCGCAGCCGGGAATCGAGCTGTGCTGCGCTCACGTGGTGTTTCTCAGCTCCTTGCGGCAGTTGAGCGCGCACGAAAGCCTCGGCGACCGAGCGGATGGATGCGATCGGCTGCGTGGCCGCCTGAGCCGTCGAGGAGAGCAGCGCGCCAGCAGCAACCAGCAGGCTTGCGAGCAGTCCATTTATTAAAGGAGTGTTGTTCGCCACGAGAGGGAGCAATCGTTTTCTTGACGCCGCCGAAGTGGCAGCAAGCAGGGCGCCACGGGCCGATCATCCGATGCGCAGGACTGCGAAACTGTGATGCGGTTGGCGAGCGAGGCGTCGCGGCCGCTGATTGCGGCGGCAAGCGGCCCGCCATTGCCGTGCGGCAGGTTCTTGCCGCTTGGCATGATGATCATCCTGCTTTGCCGATTGCGCTTCGCAATACGGGGCGAGCTCAGCATCGCGCGGACGACGACAAAGTAGAACGCAGGTCACCTTCCACGCGCCCTGGCGCGCATTCTGGCCCATCCTGGCACGGCCCTTGCTCATCGGTTCTGCAGACAGAATTCCGACGGAGGCTGCCAGGCCGATGAACATAGACAAGTATCTCGGAGTGCACGCCGCGGCGCTGCCGCTGCGACAGCAACGCGCCGAAGTACTGGCTGCGAACCTGGCCAACGCAGACACCCCCGGCTATCGCGCGCGTGATGTCGATTTTCGCAGCGCGCTGGCGGCGGCGGCTGGTCCCACATCGAGAGTACAACTGGCGACGACCAGCGCAGCCCACATCCGGTCCAATGAGATCAACGGCGCCGGCGCGCCGGAACTGAAGTACCGCACGCCGCTTGCGCCTTCGCTGGACGGCAACACGGTGGACGCGCAGCTCGAGCAGGCGGCTTTCGCCGAGAACAGCGTGCGCTATCAGGCGACGCTGCATTTTCTGACGTCGAAGTTTCGCAGCCTGATGACCGCGATTACGGGGCAGTAAGAGAGGAGCGGCTGAACCATGTCATCGTTCAAGATTTTCGACGTCGCCGGCAGCGGCATGAGCGCCCAGTCGGTGCGTCTCAACGCTACCGCCAGCAATCTCGCCAACGCCGACAGCGTCAGCAGCGATCCGGCCAAGGTTTACCGCGCGCGTCATCCGCTGTTCGAAGCGATCCGCACAGGATTGGGAGCTGACTCGGCGAGCGTCGGCGTTGCGGTGCGTGGGGTCGTCGAGAACCAGGCGCCGCCCACCGCGCGCTACGAACCCGGGCACCCGCTCGCCGACGCCAACGGCTATGTCTACTCGCCGAACGTGAACGTGGTGGAGGAGATGGTCGACATGATCTCCGCCTCGCGCTCCTATCAGAACAACGTCGAAGTCATGAACACGGCGAAAGAAATGATGCTCGCCACGCTGCGGCTGGGCCAATAATAGAAGGAGCGATGACGATGAGCGCCAATACTGATCCGATCGCTTCATACGCTGCGCAGGCGCAGTCCGGCGTCAGCTCTGCCCAGGCCAACAAGTCGGCCGAAAGCCTCGGCATCAACGACTTCCTGACGCTGATGACGGCGCAACTCAGGAATCAGGATCCGATGAAACCGCTCGACGGCACGGAATTCGTGGCGCAGCTCGCGCAGTTCGGCGCGGTGTCCGGCATCCAGCAGATGCAGACCTCTATGGAGACGCTCGCCGCCTCGCTGCGCTCCACGCAGGCGCTCAACGGGGCGACTCTGGTCGGGCGTCAGATCCTCGCGCCCACGAGCGAGTTCCGGCACGTCGAAGGCGCCGCAGCGAGCGGCGAGGTCGAGGCGCCGGCGGGCGCTACCGAGGTCGAGATCCGCATCAGCGATGCGAGCGGTGAACTGGTGCGCCGCGTGACGGCGCCGGTCGTCAACGGCGCAGCCAACTTCGTGTGGGACGGGCTGGGCGACGGCGGCGTCGTCGCGCCGTCGGGCGAGTACTCGATCGAGGCTTTGGCGCGCGTCGGCTCGGGCGCCGCCGAGTCGCTCGAAGTGCTCATGTCCGCGCGCGTGCACAGCGTGAGCATCGATCCGAGCGGCGCGAGCCTCACGCTCAATACTGCGCTCGGCGCGTTGGCGATGGCGGACGTGCGTCGCGTGATGTAGCCCGTCGCTTCAGGTCTTAGGAATTCGCTGCAGGCCTTTAGGAAAATGGTGAACAAGCGCCGTCCGATGAGCGCCGCAGCTTCGCAATCACTTTTTCTACAACCATTTCCATTGTGCGCCGGCAGCCTGCGGGCTTGATCAGCGCTTACCTTAGGAGTCGACCGACATGTCTTTCGGAATTGCGCTCAGCGGCCTGCACGCCGCGCAGACCGACCTCAACGTCACGGCGAACAACATCGCCAACTCAGCAACGACCGGCTTCAAGCAGTCACGCTCCGAGTTCGCCGAACTGTTCGCCGTTTCGCCAGTTGGCGTCAGCAGCGTGCAGTTCGGCAACGGCGCGAAAGTCGCGGCGGTGGCGCAGCAGTTCACGCAGGGCAACATCAATACGACCAACAACAGCCTGGATCTGGCGATCAGCGGCCAGGGCTTCTTCATCCTGAGCGATTCCGGCGCCCATGTGTACTCGCGCGCCGGCGCGTTCCAGGTCGACAGGGCGGGTTATGTGGTCAACAGCCAGCAGCAGCGTCTGCAAGTGTATCCACCCGCGGGCGCAGACGGCGCGAACACCAGTACGCTCACCGACCTGCGCCTGGTCACGAGCGAGAATCCTCCCGCCGCGACCACCCTGGTGGAAACGATATTCAACGTGCCGGCGGCCGCGGAGATCCCGGTTTCCGCGACCTTCGACCCGGCGGACGAGACCAGCTACAACTTCGCCCGCTCGTTCACGATCTACGACTCGCTCGGCTCGGCGCACACCGCGAGCATGCATTTCGTGAAGACCGCCTCAAACGAGTGGGACATGCACGTCTCGGTCGACGGCAATCCGCTCGGCTCGCAACATCTGGTGTATTCGGCAGGCGGACGATTGCTGCAGCCCGCGAACGGCCTTGCGGCCATGCCTGCCTACGACGCGGCGGCGGGTTTGGCGACCGGCGCTGCGCCCATCGAGCTGACCTTCGATCTGAGCGGCGCCACGCAATACGGCGACGCCTTCAGCATGCCTTCGGTGCGTCAGGACGGCTACACGACCGGCAGGCTGATCGGCATCGATGTGGACGCCGCCGGCGTCGTGCTGGCGCGCTTCACCAACGGCCGCTCGACGATGCTCGGACAGGTGGCGATCGCAAACTTCGCCAATCCACAGGGCTTGCAGCAGCTCGGCAACACCAACTGGGCCGAGACGGCCGCATCCGGCCAGGCGCTGGCTGGCCAGGCGGGCACATCCGGTTTCGGCTTGATTCAATCTGGGGCGCTCGAGGCTTCCAACGTCGACATCACCGCCCAGCTGGTCAACATGATCACTGCGCAGCGCAACTTCCAGGCGAACGCGCAGATGATCCAGACGGCGGATCAGGTGACCCAGACGATCATCAACATCCGATAGGCAGGAAGCGGATAGCGGATAGAAACAAGCATATGAGGCGCGCGAATGTACGACGGTAATGCGGCTGAACGATTGTGGAGCAGCCTTCTGGCTATCCGCTATCCGCTTCTTCTTACGGCGCTCCGCCAACCGCCAACCGCCAACCGCTAACCGCTTCTCACCGTTATGGACCGCTTCCTCTACATCTCCATGTCCGGCGCGAAGGAGACCCTGCGCGCGCAGACGGCGAACAACCACAATCTCGCCAACGCGAGCACGACCGGTTTTCGCGCCGATCTGAGCGCATTCCAGAGTCGCGCTGTCGTCGGCGCGGGGCACCCCTCGCGTGTATATGCGACCAGCGAGGGCGCCGGCTGGGATGCGACGCAGGGCGCGCTCGCCGCGACCGGCCGCGACTTGGATATCGGCGTGCAGGGCGAGGGCTGGATCGCGGTGCAGGGCCCTGACGGGCGCGAGGCGTACACGCGCGCAGGCGATCTGCGTATCGACCCAAGCGGCCTCCTGAAGAACGGCGCCGGCCATCCTGTGATGGGCGAAGGCGGTCCGATCAGCGTCCCGCCGCATGCGTCGCTGGTGATCGGCTCGGATGGCGCGGTGTCGATCGTTCCGCTCGGCCAGGGGCCGGAGACGACCGCGGTGGTGGGACGCATCAAACTCGTGAATCCGCCTGCTGAGACGCTGACGCGCGGCGAGGATGGCTTGTTTCGCACGATCGACGGCGCCGACGCGCCGGCGGACGCCGCCGTGCGCGTCGCTTCCGGCGTACTCGAATCGAGCAACGTCAACGTGGCTGATGCGATGGTCACCATGATCGAGCTGTCGCGCCGCTTCGATATGCAGGTGAAGGCGATACGCACGGCGGAAGAGAACGCTCAGGTCGCGGCGCAGTTGTTGAGAAGCGGTTAGCGGACAGCGGGACAGTCAGAAGCATGTGCAGCTTGATCCGATCGATGCATTCATTCACCAAAGCGATGCGTTCGCGGCCGGCGGTCCTCACTAACCGCCAACCGCTGACCGTCAACCGCTTTCTTCTCGAGGTTCCGCAATGAACTCCGCACTCTGGGCAGCCAAGACCGGTCTCGATGCGCAGCAGACCCGCATGACCGTGACCTCCAATAATCTCGCCAACGCGAACACCACCGGCTACAAGAAGTCGCGCGCGGTGTTCGAGGATCTGCTGTACCAGAATGTGCGGCAGGTGGGCGCGGCGAGCTCGCAGGACACGCAGCTGCCTTCCGGTCTGCATCTGGGCACGGGCGTGCGCGTGGTCGCGACGGAGAAGATGTACACGCAGGGCAACCTGACGCAGACCGGCAATGCGCTCGATGTGGCGATCAGCGGCCGAGGTTTCTTCCAGATTCTTCTGCCGGACGGCGTGATGGCCTATACGCGCGACGGCAGCTTCCAGGTAAGTGCGCAGGGGGAGCTGGTGACCTCGAGCGGCTTCGCGGTGCAGCCGGGCGTCACCATCCCTGAAGGCGCGCAGAGCGTGACGATCGGCGCCGACGGCGTTATCACGGTGCAGGTGGCGGGGCAGGCGGCGCCCGTACAGGTGGGCGCGCTGCAACTCGTCGACTTCGTCAATCCCGCCGGTCTGCAGCCGCGCGGCGAGAACATGCTGCTCGAATCGGCGGCGAGCGGACCGGCGCAAACGGGCGCGCCCGGCTTGAACGGTCTCGGGCTATTGGTGCAGGGATCGCTCGAAGGCTCCAACGTCAATGTCGTCGAGGAGCTGGTGAATATGATCGAGACGCAGCGCGCCTACGAAATGAACTCCAAGGCCATTGCGACCACGGATCGGATGCTCGAACACATTACGAACCAGGTTTGAGAAGCGGTTAGCGGTTAGCGGTTAGCGGTTAGCGGTTGGTCAGAAGCATGTGCAATCGGAAACCTTTCGCGATTCGTTTCGGCGAGGCGGAGCGTTCGAGTTCGGCGGTTTTCACTAACCGCCAACCGCTAACC
>JAVEVD010000097.1:0-10215 GCA_034005205.1 Steroidobacteraceae bacterium
GAAGTCCTCCGGGCCGCGGTACGCCTTCATCAGCTCGTCAATGACTTCTTGCTTGATCTTCTTCTCGGTCATACCTTCCTCCGTCACTCATGGTATGACCCCACACACAAAAAGTCAGATAGGCCCGCCGCTAACCGCTAACCGCCTTCCTTCCCATAATATCCGACGTACCACTCGACAAACTTGCGCACACCCTCCTCCACCGGCGTCGCGGGCTTGTAGCCGACGTCACGTACCAGATCATCGACATCTGCGTAGGTGTCCGGTACGTCGCCCTGCTGCAGGGGCAGCAGATTCTTCTCCGCCTTTTTCCCGAGGGACTTCTCGATGCACTCGATGTAGCGCATCAGCTCGATGGGCTGATTATTGCCGATGTTATAGAGCCGGTATGGCGCCTTGCTCGCGCCCGGATCCGGCTCGTCGCTGTTCCAGTTCGGATCGCCTGTGGCGATGCGATCCATCGAGCGCACCACGCCCTGGGCGATGTCGTCGATGTACGTGAAATCGCGGCGGTGATTGCCGTAATTGAAAACGTCGATCGGCTTGCCGGCGAGAATGTTCTTCGTGAACAGGAACAGCGCCATGTCCGGCCGTCCCCACGGCCCATACACGGTGAAGAACCGCAACCCCGTCACCGGCAAGTTGTACAGGTGCGCATACGTGTGCGCCATCAGCTCGTTGGCCTTCTTGGTGGCCGCGTAGAACGACAGCGGATGATCCACGTTCTGATGCACCGAGAACGGCATCTTCGTGTTGGCGCCGTACACAGAGCTGGTGGAGGCGTACACCAGGTGCTGCACGCCATTATGGCGACAGCCCTCCAGAATGTTCGCGAACCCGACGACATTGCTGTCGATGTACGCAAGCGGATTCTGGATCGAATAGCGCACGCCCGCCTGCGCCGCCAGATGCACCACGCGCTCGAACTTCTCGTCCGCGAACAGCGTCCGCATTCCCTCGCGCTCCGCGAGATCCAGCTTCACGAAGCGGAAGTTGGGGTGGCGCTGCAGAATCGCGAGGCGCGCCTCTTTCAACGAAACGTCGTAGTAGTCGTTCAGGTTGTCCAGACCCACGACTTCATCGCCGCGCTCGAGCAGGAGCTGGGCGGTGTGGAAGCCGATGAAGCCGGCAGCGCCAGTGACGAGGAGTTTCATGAAGAAGCGGTTAGCGGTTAGCGGTTAGCGGTTGGTTCGGAAGGCGAATTTCACGCGAATGCCCATATTTCCCGCCCGCGCGGCCGCGAGCACGGCGGGAGAATGGCGCCGAACTATTGCCGCGGGCATGTTTCATGCGAGAGATAAGCAGCCATAAGGACCTCATTGTCTGGCAGAAATCCGTCGTCCTCGCGAGCAAAGTCTACGCTTTGACGCGGGCGCTGCCCAGCGAGGAGCGCTTCGGCCTGACTCAGCAGCTGCGCAGGGCGGCGGTCTCAATCGCCAGCAACATTGCCGAAGGATCGGCGCGCAAGAACCGTGGGGAATTCATTCAATTCCTTCACATAGCGCGCGGGTCGCTCGCAGAACTTGAGACTCAGATGATGATAGCCCTGGACCAGAAGCTCCTGGAATGCGGCGAATCTCCGCTTTGCGACATCGCTGAGACCGGCCGACTATTGAACGGCCTGATAACTCGGCTCAGTGCGGCGAGCAGGCTTGCTCACGCCAAGGCTTGTGAGAACGGCGCCGAGATGTCCCGGCCGACTAACCGCTAACCGCTAACCGCTAACCGCTTCTTACAGCCTTCCGTCCACCTTGTCCGCCGGAAACACGTACTTGATGTCGTAAAGCACATGCGGCTTCCTTGCCAGGGCTCGGATGGCGCTGATGCCCATGTCGCGGAATTGCTGGTGGCCGACCGCGAGCACGATCGCGTCGTACTTGCCCTTGCTTGGGGCGCGGATCGGCTTGATGCCGTACTCGTGCTCGGCTTCCTTTGCGTCGACCCAAGGATCGTACACGTCGACCTTGGCGCCGAACTTCTGCAGCTCTCGGATCACGTCCACGACCTTGGAGTTGCGGATGTCGGGGCAGTTCTCCTTGAACGTCAGCCCCATCACGAGGATGCGGGCGCCCTTGACGTGGATGCGCTTGCGGATCATGAGCTGCGTGATGCGCTCGGCCACGTAGATCGACATGTTGTCGTTGATGCGACGGCCGGCGAGGATCATCTCGGGGTGGTAGCCGATCTCCTGCGCCTTGTGCGTCAGGTAATACGGATCCACGCCGATGCAGTGACCGCCGACCAGTCCAGGCCGAAACGGCAGGAAGTTCCACTTCGTGCCCGCCGCGAGCAGCACCTCCTCGGTGTCGATGCCGAGACGGTTGAAGATCAGCGCGAGCTCGTTGATCAGCGCGATGTTCACGTCGCGCTGGGTGTTCTCGATCACTTTGGCCGCCTCGGCTACACGGATGCTGGAAGCCTTGTGCGTGCCCGCTTTCACGATCGTCGCGTACAGCGAATCGACGAAATCGGCTACTTCGGGCGTTGAGCCGGAGGTGATCTTCTTGATCGTGGTGAGCCGATGCTCCTTGTCGCCCGGATTGATGCGCTCGGGGCTGTAGCCGGCGAAGAAATCACGGTTGAATTTCAGGCGCGAGAGCTTCTCGAGAATCGGCACCGCCACCTCCTCGGTGCAGCCCGGGTAGACCGTGGACTCGAATACCACGATATCGCCCTTCTTCAGCACCTGACCGATGAGCTGGCTCGCGGCTTCAATCGGCTGCAAATCCGGTCGCTTGTAGCCGTCGATCGGGGTGGGCACCGTGACGATGAACACCTGGCAGGGCTTCAGGTCCTTCAGGCTGGTCGTGTACTTGAGCTTGCGCGCCTCGCGCAGCTCCTTCGGCTCGACTTCCAGGGTGCTGTCCCTGCCCTTCTTCAGCTCGGCCACGCGCGCGGCCTTGATGTCGAAGCCGACGGTCTTGAAGACCTTGCCGAACTCCACCGCCAGCGGCAGGCCGACGTAGCCCAGGCCGATGACGCCGATCTTGCAGTTGTTCAGATCCATAGTGAGAAGCGGTTGGCGGTTGACGGTTAGCGTTGGTCAGAGCGCAGCGCTCCGGGCGCGCTGCTGTGCGCCACGGCCGATTCGGTGACCCTCCCCAGGTTTCTTGCGCGCCGAGCAAGTGGGCCGCCCGTCGGCACAGGGCGGCAAGAATGCCATAGAAGCCTTGCGGAAATAGAGATCTGCATCACTGGGAGAGAAGCGGATAGCGGGCGGGAAAGAAGCGGTTAGCGGTTAGCGGTTAGTGTGCGTCGTGAGATCGGCGGGGGGTCCGGGTTGAACGCTGCGCCCCGCAGGTGCAGAGGTGCGACCTTGACGCCCGGCGCCCTGCAGAGCCTTTTGCCACTGCCGCGGACGCAAGCTTCGCAACCTGACACCCGCCGCCGCGCCTTACTAACCGCTAACCGCTTCTCCTTTCCGCTAACCGCTAACCGCTTCTTTCCCGGCGCCAACCGCTTCTTTCCCGCCGCTATAACCCGCCTCTGCTCCCGCGAGTCGCTTCCAGATCGTCTTGCCGCCGCTGACTTTGTCGATGAGCTCGAGCGCGCGCTCGTGGGCGGCGAGCTCGTGTTCGCTTGCGCGCACGACGCGCAGAACGCCGGCCGGACGTACAGCGACAGGCGCCGGCTCGAACGCCGAGGCGGCTTGTGTATCGACGCTCTCGCCGAGGATCAGAGCCGTCTGTCCGCCGGTCATGGCGAGATAGACGTCGAGCAGGATCTGCGCGTCCAAGAGCGCCCCATGCAGCTCGCGATGCGAGTTGTCCACGCCGTAGCGCTTGCAGAGCGCATCGAGGCTGTTGCGCTGTCCCGGGTGCATCTGGCGGGCGAGCGGCAGGGTGTCGATCACCGAGCAGAGATCGCGGATCTGGCGGCGCACCCCCGGGAGCCGCTTCAGCTCGGCGTCCAGGAACGCGAGGTCGAAGGCGGCGTTGTGGATGATCAGCTCGGCGCCGCCGATGAACTCCAGCAGCTCGTCGACGACGTCCGAGAAGCGGGGCTGCTGCGCCAGAAACTCATCCGTGATGCCGTGCACCTGCTGCGCGCCGCGATCGATCGGCCGATCGGGTCGCAGGTAGCGATGGAACGTGCGCCCGGTCTTGCGGCGCTTCACCAGCTCCACACAGCCGATCTCGATGATTCGGTGCCCCTGCTCGGGCTCGAGGCCAGTGGTTTCGGTGTCGAGAACGATTTGGCGCATTGAGGAAGAGAAGCGGATGGCGGATGGCGGTTAGCGGATAGTTCAGAGGACCTGCCCCCTTCTGACTATCCGCTATCCGCTATCCCCTAGCCGCTTCCAAACCGACTCCTTCAACGCCGTCACCACCTTCTCCTGCTGCTTTTCCGTCAGATACGGATGCATCGGCAAGCTGATGACCCGGCGTCCCGCGGCTTCGGCGACCGGAAAGCTTCCTGCGCCTTGTCCGAGGTAAGCAAACACCGGCTGCATATGCAACGGCGCCGGGTAGTGCACCGCGGTCGGCACGCCGCGCGCCTTCATGCCCGCCTCGACTTTCGGGCGATCCGGGACCTCCACCGTGTACTGCGCGTAAACGCTCGTGCAGTCGGGGGCGATATAAGGCGTCGTGACGCGCCGCGCCGGATCGCTTTCGCCGGCGAACGCGGCTTCGATCATCTCGGTATATCGCGCGCCGATGCGCGCTCGTGCTGCGACTTCCTCGTCGAAAATCTCGAGCTTGGCGAGCAGCACCGCCGCCTGCAGCGTATCCAGGCGACCGTTGACGCCCAGGCGCGGGTGGTAATAGCGGCGCTCCTGCCCGTGCACCCGAATCTCGGCGAACGCCTTGGCGAGCGCGTCGTCGTCGGTGAACAGCGCACCGCCGTCGCCATAGGCGCCGAGAGGCTTCGACGGGAAGAACGAAGTCGAGCCCACTTCGCTCAGCCCGCAGGAGCGTCGCCCGCGGTACAGCGCGCCGAAGCTCTGCGCGCCATCCTCGATCACCGGCAGGTTGTGCTTGCGGGCGATCGCGTTGATCGCGGCGAAATCTGCGCACTGCCCGTAGAGCGACACAGGCATGATCGCCTTGGTGCGCGGCGTGATCGCCCGCTCGATCAAGGCGGGATCTATGTTGTACGTGCGCGCGTCGATATCGACGTACACAGGCTTCGCGCCCGCCAGGGCGATCATCTCCCCTGTGGCGATGAACGTGAACGGCGAGGTGATGACTTCATCGCCCGGACCGATCCCGTAAGCCATGAGCGCAATGAGCAGGGTGTCTGTGCCGCTGGATGCGGCCAGGCAATGCTTGACGCCAACGTACTCCGCCAGCTTCTTCTCGAGCTCGACCGTCTCCGCTCCGAGGATGTACTGCCCGTGATTCAGCACGTTCTGAATCCGCGCGTTCACGGACTCCTGGATGCGGCGGTATTGGCTTTTGAGGTCGATGAAGTCCATGGAGAAGCGGTTGGCGGTTGGCGGTTGGCGGTTAGCGGTTAGTAGTTACCGGTTGGCGCTTTGCGTTCGTGGTTGGCGGCTAGCGTTCGGTTCGTGGCTAGTGTAAGAGACAGCGCCGCCGCGCGGTATCTTGCTCTCGCTCGCGTCGCACAACGGCCACGCCGCGGCCTTCTGGACCAACCGCTAACCGCTAACCGCTAACCGCTTCTTCATCTCGTCGATCGCCTCGTTCGCAAGTCGATCCGCGCGCTCGTTGCCCGGCACGCCGGCATGGCCCTGCACCCAATGCCACTCGATCTGGTGGCGCTCGATCTCCCGCTCGAGCGCCTGCCATAAATCCACGTTCTTGACGGGCTTGCGGTCGGCCGTGCGCCAGTTGCGGGCTTTCCACTGCGGCAGCCACTCCGTGATGCCTTTGCGCACGTACTGAGAATCCGTGTACAGCTCGATCTTGCAGGGTCGTTTGAGCGCCGCCAGGGCGCGGATGGCGGCGGTGAGCTCCATGCGATTGTTCGTGGTGACCGCCTCGGCGCCGCTCAGCTCTTTTTCGTGCTCGCCATAGCTGAGCACGGCGCCCCAGCCGCCCGGGCCGGGGTTTCCTCGGCATGCGCCGTCGGTGTAGATGGTGACTGTCACGGAGACGACTGGTGACTGGTAAGTGGCGACTGCGGGCATTGTGCCTGCGTTACAGGCGCGAATGTTCTGCGACTTGGGTGTGTCTCCACCTTGTCTGCTTCTCGCCGGCGAAGAAACACACGCAAGGCGGCGACCTGAACACACCCCCGCGGAGCGGCAAGGAACAGGGTGGGGTCGGACGAGCGCGATCCTTGCGTAGCGCCTACTTTCGCAGCTCGCCGCCGCGGACCCGTCGCGTGGTCGGCTCGATCAGGCCGCCGACCACTTTCGGTCGCAGCCTCTTCCACCGCGGGCGGACCGGGGTGAGCGTATAGACGCGCTTGCGCGCCTTGATGACATAGGCGCCGGCGAACAGCGGCCACAGGCGCCGCCCGGCGCGTTCGATGAAGCTGTGCGACGCCGGCTCCGCGGCGCCCCACGGCAGCGAGAACAGATAACGTCGCGTATCGAGGATCTCGAAACCGAGCAGCTTCAGCCAATCACGCAAACGCCCCTCGGTGATATGGCGCTCGAGCCCCGGCGGGAATCCGTCGCTCGCGAACAGGTGCCGAAGCCCCCAGCTCGACACCGGCCGGAACCCGAAGACGATCAGATGGCCCTCGCCCGACAGGATCCGCTCGACCTCGCGCAGAATCTCGTGCGGCTCCGGCTCGTACTCGAGCGTGTGCGGCAGCACCACGGCATCGACCGAGTCGGATGCGATGGCCAGGGAGTCGGTGCGCGAGCGGATGGTCGGCGAACGGGCCATACGGCGCTCGCCCCGCCAGGCGAGCACGCTGCGTCGTTGCGTGCGCGCCTCGGCGATCAGGCCGTCGTCATCGCCCCACAGCCCGATTTGTAGCATTTGCCACCCGAACACCTGCGCGAGCGACTCGGCCGCAAGCTTGCGCTCGAGCGCATACACACGCTGGCCCAGCGGGGAGCGCAACCAGGCATGTACATCAGGCTTCGTGGGCTCTGACATCGGGGCCTCGTCCGAGTGATTGGGTACGCTCGTCAGGCGCTTCCTGCGCCCCCGGGCGCGAACGAAAGCACGATCCACGCTCGATCTAGCATAGCGCGAGTTGGAAGAAAGAAGCGGATAGCGGATAGCGGATAGCGGATAGTTACAGAGGCGCTGTGACGCTTCCCAGGTCGGGTGCGTCGCATGAAGGCGACGCTCTGACTATCCGCTATCCGCTATCCGCTATCCGCTATCGGCTATCCGCTATCCGCTTCCCTTCTATCGCTTGCCGCTCAGCGGGTCGGCATGTTTAATACCGGCTGCATTCGCATTGCCCCGCTGGGGTCCGGAACGATGCTGCAGGTCACCCCGGTACGGGCATTCACCGACAACTACATCTGGCTGATCCATTCGCCGCGCGATGCAGCGCGCGTGGTTGCGGTCGATCCAGGTGACGCCGCCCCGGTGGAGCGAACGCTGCGTGAACAGCGCGTCGAGCTTTCGGGCGTACTGATCACGCACCATCATCGAGATCATGTCGGCGGCGTGAGCGCCCTGGTGCAGCAGCGCGATGTGCCGGTCTTCGGCCCCGCCCGCGAGAGCACGCCGGGCGAGCCGCGGCGTCTGCAAGAAGGCCAACGGGCGGAGTTTCCCGAGCTGGAGCTGAGCTTCAGCGTGCTGGACACGCCAGGCCACACCGCCGGCCATATCGCCTATGTGGGTCATGGGGCGGTCTTCTGTGGGGATACGCTGTTCAGCGCCGGCTGCGGCCGGCTGTTCGAAGGCACGCCCCAGCAGATGTCGGACTCGCTGGCCAAGTTGGCCCGGCTCGAGGACGACACGCAGGTCTACTGCGCGCACGAGTACACAATCTCCAATCTGCGCTTTGCGGTGACCGTAGAGCCCGAGAACGCCGAAGCGCAGCAGTATCTCGACGAGTGCCGCGCGAAGCGCGAACGGGACGAGCCGACGATTCCATCGACCATGAGGCGGGAGAGGAAAGTAAATCCGTTCCTGCGTTGTGATCGAGAGACTGTGAAGCAAGCCGCGGAAGCTAGAGCTGGCCGCAGGTTACAGAACCAAACTGAAGTATTTGCTGTGATTCGACAGTGGAAGGACGCCTTCCGGGGTTGAATGCATGAATGGGCGGGCGCCCCACGGGCGCTCGCCGAACGTCACTGATGCGAGCGCGTGGGCCCACTCGGCCGGCGTGGAGAGGTCGAATGAGCCAGAAGTCACGCCTGCGGGCCCCGTTCCTGACGTTTACCGCAGCGCTCGCGCTGGTTCTTTCGGGCTGCAGTACGACCTCGCGCCACGCGGAGGATCCGGTCGAGCCGGTCGAGCTCGATCCGCGCATCAGCAAGATCGACGAGGCGGGCGTCGGCGTCGCCGGTCCCGAGCAGATCGAGGACGCCATCGAGACGCTGGACGAGCAGACCCGCTCGCGCCCGAACCTGGTCGGCGAGCTCGGCGCGATCGGCGCCCGTGACGCCGATCCTGACGACCTGTTCGAGCGCATCCGCCGCGGCTTCGCGCTGGCCGACGTCGACCACCCGAGCGTGGACGCCGAAGCCAAGTGGTTCGCACGTCACCCGGAATACCTGGACCGCACCTTCAAGCGCGGCGAGCGTTACCTCTACCACATCGTCAACGAGATCGAAGCGCGCAAAATGCCGCTCGAGATCGCGCTGCTGCCGGTCGTGGAGAGCGCCTTCAACCCGGTCGCCTATTCGCGGGCGCGGGCCTCGGGGCTATGGCAGTTCATCCCGGGCACGGGCGTGCGCTACGGACTCAAGCAGAACTGGTACTACGACGGGCGTCGCGATGTGCTGGAGGCGACCCGGGCCGCCCTCGACTACCTCGAATTCCTCGCGAGCGAGTTCGAGGGCGACTGGCTGCTTGCAGTCGCGGCATATAACACGGGCGAAGCGAACGTGGCGCGCGCCATCCGCAGTAATCTCGAGGCGGGCAAACCGACTGACTTCTTCAGCCTGCGACTGCCGCGCGAAACTCGCGCCTACGTGCCGAAGCTGCTGGCGATGCGCCGCCTCGTGGCCGATCCGGCCGCGCACGGACTGGAGTTCGCGCCCATAGCCAATACGCCGTATTTCACCAAGGTGGACGTCGCTGGCCAGATCGACCTGCATGTGGCGGCCGAACTGGCCGAGCTCTCGAAGGAGGAGTTGCTGGCGCTCAATCCGGCGTTCAATCACTGGGTGACGGATCCTGACGGGCCGCACCACTTGCTCGTGCCGGTGGATCGCAAGGAGCGCTTCGCCCAGGCCGTCGCGGCGCTGCCTCCCGAGGAGCGCGTGCGTGTCGTCTATCACCGCGTGCAACGCGGCGACACGCTGGGCGCGATCGCCGGCCGCTACGGCGTCTCCGTCGCTGCAATCCGTACGGCGAACAAGATACGCGGCTCGCTGATTCATCCGGGACAGGACTTGCTCATCACAGCGGCGCCGCGCGGCATGGAGTACGCTGCACTGGCGCGCGCCGACTCGACGCCCGCCGCACGCCGATCATCCGGCGGCAGGCATGTCGTCCGTCGCGGCGACACCTTGTGGAGCATCGCCCGCACCCACGGCGTCACCGTCAACTACCTCGCGAGCAGCAACGGCCTGAACGCGAACGGCACGCTCGCCGTCGGCCAGGTCCTGTCGATTCCCGGAACAACGAAGCTCGCTTCCGCGAATCCCGTCAGCGGGCGATCGACCAGCTACACGGTACGCTCGGGCGACACGCTCTCACGTATCGCGCAGCGCTTCAGCGTCCGCTTGCAGGACCTGCTCGCCTGGAACAACCTGTCCAAGCGCAGCATCATCCGGCCCGGACAGCGCCTGGTGATGTATATGGAAGATCGGCGGGCGGGAATCTGAAAGAGAGAAGCGGTTAGCGGTCAGAAGAGAGAAGCGGTTAGCGGTTGGCGGTTAGCGGTTAGTAAGAGAGAAGCGGTTGGCGGTTAGGGAGACAGAAACGGTTGGCGGTTGGCAAGAGAGAAGCCGTTAGCGGTTAGTTTAGGGTGCCGACTGGTGCGGCGCGACTTACAATGGCAGCTTGGTGCACGGTGGCGACAACCACCTCCACACTACCGCTAACCGCTAACCGCTTCTAACCACCGCTTCTCTCCGGAGCCCCCAATGGGATTTCTTGCAGGTAAACGCGCCCTGATCGTCGGTCTCGCGACGGAACGCTCCATCGCCTACGGCATCGCCTC
>JAVEVD010000098.1:0-10041 GCA_034005205.1 Steroidobacteraceae bacterium
AATGAGTCGCTGCCCGCTATCAGCGCATTCACGACATCAAGCGATGGATCCCTGGTGATGAGGTCTGCATAGTCGTGCTCATTGATGAGCATCCCTATGAACGTTGGCGCCGGGGCCTGAATCCTGCCCGAGTAGCGAGTCTCGAAATACGTAAGCGAGAGCTGCAAAGAAGGGACGCCGGCCGGTCGGATGTCCAGGCCTACCGTAGTCGATCGTCCTGTTTCCGCGTCGAGCTCTCTCTCCGCGCCCAGGAGGAGCAGGCTTGGGGTCGTCGGTCCCGGCGTCGCCAGCGGGTCCTGAAGCGGGAAGACCACCGCCTGCGTAGGAGTCGCCATCGTCAACAGCGAAGGCGCATTGAAAGCCGTTCCTGTCGTACCTCGCAGAAGGACGGATGGCGTGGCTCGCCAACGAATACCGAGCTTCTCGTTCGACGTATCGCCAAAATCGCTGTATCGCTCAAAGCGCGCCGCTGCTGAAAACGTAAGCTCATGCAGTAGCTGACGCCTGTTCTCTCCTCCAAACAATGGAATATTCAACTCCGCGAATCCAGCTTCGACAGTCCGACGCTCATCCATGCTCCGCACGCCCGCCGCTCTGTTGAACTTACGCAATCGCTCCTCACGATACTCGCTGCCCGCTGCAAGCTTGATGGCTCCACCTGGCAGAGGGAGCAACTCCCCCTGAAGCAGCGCACTCGCAGACCAGTGACCGGCGTCTACGACGGCGTCCCCGCTAATAGCCGCCCCAAAGCGACTCAGCTCGCTCATCTGAGAGTCGCCCAACGAGCCGGAGATACTCAGCGTCCAGGTTTTCGCCAGATTCCGGCGCACCCCACCGGTTGCTGCGTATTGATCGGCGGTATTGCTTGACGCCGACCTGAGGACGTTCAAGCTATCGGTTCTCTTGTGTGCGTACAGAACGCTGCCAAATAGCTCAGTATGCGCGCCAACGTCCTGCCGGACGGTGGCGAATCCGCTGTGCCGTTTCATCTCGGGCGCCAGGTAGGCGCCAACAATCGATGGAGGAGAAAACTCCCTGTCTTCCGCCTCGAGCGCTGATTGCCCGCTGTACTCGTAGGATATGAGGCCATGACCGCCGCTCCAGTCGCGACCCAGCGATTGAGCGACTCTCATTCGCGTATGTCCGCCAGACGTCGCTCCACCGTACTCAGCGACTGTTTCAGCGCCAGCAAGACTTTCTTTCAGTACTATGTTGACCACACCCGCTATCGCATCTGAGCCGTACAACGCTGATGCGCCATCCGTGACAAGCTCGATTCGCTCGATTGCGCTCAGAGGCACCATGCTCAGGTCGGCGTTTATTCCATAACCCGCGGCTGCAAGCCGCTGACCGTTGACCAGCGTCAGCGTGGCTCCAGAGCCTAGGCCATGAATATTGGGGCTGCTCTCACCCGGAAAGCTGTGATCAGTGGTCGCCACTTGTGCGCTCGCGCCCTGATCGCTTGCCGCGCCCGTCCAGTTCTGAGGAATAGAGGCCAGGAACTGCTGCACGCTCGAGTAACCCGACTGCTCGATATGCTGCGCGTCGTAGATCACAACCGGCGACGCCGATTCCACACCACGAATGTGCGTACCAGTCACAAGCACCTCATCCAGCGTAAGCACTTTCGCTGTTTCATTTCCTTCGGCGCCGCCGATGGTTGCGAACAGCGTCAGGACGAAACCTGACGCAAAAGGAATCTTCTTCATCGCATCCCTCACCGTTATCCCCAGTGTTGTGGCCCGCTTTCGTCGATAAGCAGGCAGTTGATCGACAATCGGTGCGCGCAGCAGATGCGGCCGCACAGGACGACGCCTGCCGTAACAAGTTGTCGGACAGTTCCGTCAGAAGCCGGTAGTTCTGACTGGCGATGGCGAGCGGGAATGTCTTTTCGCGCCGTTCTTCGGCGCTTCGGTGAGATTTCGCAGGATCTCCTGCTCCGTTCGACTATCGAGCTGCGAAGAGTGCGCCCGAGTCACGACGCCATGATCGATGCAAGGATGCGGCCGCGCGCCGACGCCGACCCGCATAGTCTCGAATCCCCCCAAGCAGGGGTTACGAAGCTCGAATTCTTATCGGACAGTGCTCGCTAGGTGTTGCCTAATACTTGTTGAAAAACGATACGGTCGCGGCCAGACAGAACGGCGCAACCAGCGCCGTGTGATACGCCTCCGCCACAGCCGCTGCGCCGCCGTCGGTCGCGCCGTTCGCCACGGCCGACAACTCAACTGCTTCTTTCGCCGTTGCAAAACCCGCCTTGATCTCGAAGTACGAATCGTCGAGCGCCGGATCGCCATCCACATCGAGCACCTCCACGGGGCCGGGCGCGGCGTTCGCGCTCCAGTACTGCTGCATCAGATCGGTGTTGAGGTAGAGCACGGTCGGATCGTCCACACCCCCGCACATCAGCACCGGCGCGTTCGGCGCCCAGTTGCGCAGATCGTTGGCTACGAACGCCGCGCGCAAGCCGTTCTGCGGCGCTTCGGCGGGGCGGCCGTCGGTCACGTTCGGAAATCCTCCGTCGGGACGCAACTCGGCATCCTGCAGATACGCCAGTCGATAGCTGTTCAGGATCAACGCTTCCGGGCCGAATCCGCGCGCGAATACGTGCGCAAGATCGGGCGGCGAGGCGGCGGGTGTATAGGGCGCGTAAGCGGGAGCGGGCGGCGTACTGCTGAAGAGCTGTTCGCGCGGCAGCAAGCCCTGGTCGTATATGTCGGAACGACTGCCGGCCGCCGGCAGCAGTTCTTCTATACCGGGCGCGTAGCGTGCGTCGAACGCATCAGCCGGTGTTGCGTATACATTACCGTACGCGCGTTGATAGGACGTCAGCAGCCACGAGACCAACAGCGGCGCGCTGCCGATGACCTGGCCATAGAAGACCGCATCGCCGAATGCGCCGAGCGCATACGGACCGGACATTGGCGCCGAAGCCGTTACCGGATCCCCCCTCTCCTGCAGCAGACGATGCGTCGCCATCGCCACGAAGCCGCCTTGCGAGTAGCCGGTAAGGAAGAGCTTGCCGACGTCCGTGACCGTCGGCGCGAAACGCGTGGGCAGCGCACTGCGCGCGGCGATCAGCGCATCCACTGCGTCATTCGCCTGCTGCGCGGCGTGCAGGTAGGGGTGGTAATCGAGCGTCGAAGCGTCAAAACCGGCGTAATTGGGCGCTACGACAATGTAGCCGCGCGCAGCGAAAGCGAGCGCCACGAGCAGACCCTCGGCGCTTGCCGGATCTGTGATGTTGGCGATGTTGAATGAGCGCTCGATCACGGCGCCGTGCGCGTAGAGAAGAATCGGCCGCCCGCCCTGGCATGCCGGATCGGCGCCGTTCGGAACCATGAGCGCCCCGGACGCGGTCGTCGGCGCATCCACAGGATCGACGGTGTTGTAGCGCAGATAATGCACATCGACCGTGCATGCTGGATCGACGATGAACTCCAGCAGCTTCCCCGCCGCCGAGCCCGCCTGCACTGCGGCGAGCAGTTGATCCGGCGTGTAGGACGCGAGGCGCTCGGGAGGACTCACTATCAGCGAGCCGCGGGTTGGCGGCGGGGGCGGCTCGGATTGCCCGGGCTGTTCCGGTGTCGGATTATCGGCGCTCCGATTGTTGTCGCAGGCGGCGAGCAGCGCCGTGGCGGCCAACGCGGCCAGGATCTTCGCAAGCAGGTGCATCGCCTCTCCTCGCAGACACTCGGAACATGCTGCTAACGCGCGAGCGACGCGGTTTGATCGAGCCGGTAAATTCAGGACGCGACGAATTGAAATGACGGCTTGTAAGGTGGCGACAGCGCCCGCCGCTCGATGTTGAAGCGCCCGCGATCGCAGTGCGAGTGCGCCAGGAATGCGCCGCAGGAACGGAGCCTGCGGCCAGGAACGGGGTGACTCCAGGAAACGGACGTGGGCCCAGGGAGTGTGAGCGCCCCCCGTTCACGCGCCCCGGACGGCCAGACGCGGCCGGCATCGGGACGCTTGATCGGGCCGCACGAGTCCCGCGCCGGGGCGTCGGCGCCTCGGCGCGGTCATACAGCCCTCCTTAGAAACTGCGGCCGATGCTCACACCGAACACGTATGGATCGATTTCAACGCTTCCGATGTGCGCGCCATCCAGCTTCGCATCGGTATCGATATCGATCCAGCGCGCATCCAGATTGATGAACCAATCCGTGGCGAATGCGATATCGACGCCGGCCTGCGCCGCCAGACCGAAAGAAGGATCGAGCTCCAGTTTGGATCCCGCGAGCGCGCCGGTCGTCTCCTCGCTGAAGAACAGCGTGTAATTGAGCCCAAGGCCGACATACGGACGCACGGCGCTATTGGGATTCACGTAGTACTGCAGGCTCACCGTCGGCGGCAGATGCTTGGTTTCAGCGACTTGTCCGCCGCCGTTCAGATTGATGTCATGCTTGAACGGCGCCCCGCCGAGCACCTCGACGCCCAGGTGAGGCGTGAACTTGTACGCGCCGCTGAAGGTCAGCATTGCGGCGCTATCGACGTTCACGACGCTGTGGTTATGCGACTTCGGCTGGACAGTATGCATCCCTGCGCGCCAGATCCACCGACCCGCATCTTGTGCATGAACGACCGGCGTTGCAGCCAGCGCCGTAAGCGCCGCCACGCAAGTCAAACGAACATTCATGAAGACTCCCGTTGATCGACATATCAGCGCTCATGCGCTGCATGGATGTATACGATGCGCGGGAGGCGCGCCGCGCTCCGGAGGTCCACATAAGACCTGCGGGGCATCCACATGAGACAAGACCTGACATCCACATAAGGCCTGCTACGAGGCTCCTACGTTCTCAAAGCATCCACGGGATTTTCAGAGTGTGCGAGGCGCGTGAGCGATCACGTGACTTCCTCCGAAAATTGGTCTTCTTCCTGCTCGCTGTTGCGGAGTACGCCGCGGAGCTGCGCCTTGGCCTGCACGACGTATTTCTCCACCGTGTGTATGCTCAATCGAAGCTCCTGCGCGACCTCTTCATGGCTGCAGCCGCGCATCTTGTGTGCGATCAGCACGGCGGCGTGAGTCGGCGGCAGCACGGAGAGCGCGTAGCTCACGCGCTGTTCGGTCGCCAGCATCTCGACCATATCGCGCTCCATCGCCATGCTCGGGTCATCGGCCAGTCGCTCCAGAGTCGTGCTATCGACATGAATATGTTGCTGCTCTCGGGCCCGGGCTTCCTTGAAATCAGCGAGCACATGGAATGCGATCCCGTAGAAATACGCGAGAGGCTTGCGAACCGCGTCGGGATTCTTCATGGAGAGCATTCGCCAGCACACCTCCTGCGCCAGGTCTTCCGCCAGATAGGGACAAGACACGCGGCGCGCGAAGTATCGGTACACCTGCCGGCGGTACTGCTCCAGCACGGTTCGCGGCAGGGTGCAGGCCCACTCATGGCCGAAACGCCGGGGTTCGCTCATGGTCCGATCCTTCGGTTGCGTGCAGCCGCCCTACTGCTGCGCCGTCGACTGCCTGCCAGCGCGCGGCGCTCGCACGCCCTCCATCAAGGCCTCCAATACCGGCCGTACGTACACCGAATCGAGCCGATGGACGGACTCCCGCACCAGCTCCCGGGCGACTGCAGCCATATCGGCGAAATCGACGTGGCTGTTCCTGTCGTCCTCCGCGTAGAGCAACGCTGCATGCAGCGCGCCCAGCACCGACTCGGCCCTGGCTAACCGGCCGCGCTGCTGCTCGACGGTCTCACGCAGCGAAGCGAAGCGGCGGGAGCGCGCGGTGGAATCTCCGGCCAGCAAGGTGGGCGACCTGCGTTTCCCCTGTGGCTGCGACTGTCTACGGGCGGCTGTTCGAGTCGACGTTCGACCCTGGATCCGGCTTCGCCGCGCACCACTCTTCGACGTAGACTGTCGCCTGGCCATGGTCATACCTCTCCTCAGGTCGGCTGTGGTCAGGCGGCCGGCGGTGTTGCAGTCACCGCCGGCCGCCGCTTCCGTGAAACTGCAATCGGCGGCTCAGCTCAGTTCGCGAGAGAAACGATCCTCGAAACGCGAAGCACCTTCCGATGTGCGGGATCAAGTGTAGCCATGCCCCCATAATCGGGGCAAGCGAATTCTTGCGAGCGGAACGGCCATGAAGCAGGGAACAAGGAAAAGAGGGAAACGATGACTCAAGAAAGAGCCAGGGCTTATCGCACGGTGTGCAAGGTGCTCGCGGATGCACGCACCGAAGCGGATCTCACTCAGCGGGGCCTATCGGAGATGCTGAAGCGGCCGCACTCGTACGTAGGCAAGATCGAAGGAGGCGAACGGCGCGTCGATGTCGTCGAGTTCATCGAGCTGGCGCGTGCGTTGAACGTGGATCCCGTGAAGCTGTTCGCCCGGTTGGTGGAGTGAGCGATACGGGCTCACGCGGCGGCGCCTGATGCGTTCCGGCGCCGCCGCACCGCGCATCGATTTCGAAGACGCCTCGCGTCCTCGATCAGTCCAGGTTCGCCTCGCGCATCGGCGCCGTTCTGCGCTTCCGGCGCTTCGCTACTCGAGCGGCTTGGCATTTCCGTATGCGGCGAGGAACGCTTTGGCGAACCGGCACTCGCGCTCGACTGTGCGGCGCGAGACGCCGCACATTGCGCTGATCTCCACGTCGTCCAGGCCAGCGAAATACCGCAACTCGAGGATCTCTGCGGCGCGCGGCGCCTTCCGTCCGAGTTTGTCGAGCGCGGCATCGATGTCGAGCACGTCCATGATCGGCAGCGGTTCGTGCAGCGAATCCGTCTCGCTGCTGGCTGCAATCATGTCCGAAACCGTGGGCGCCTCGCGTTTGAGCCTGCGACGCTCGCGCGCGTAATCGACCAGAAGATTTCGCATGATGCGCGCGGCCACGCGATAGAAGTGCGGCGCGTCGTTGACGTGCACCTGCGAGCGGGCGAGGCGCAAAAAGGCTTCGTTCACGACGGCCGTCGGCTGTAGTGTGTGACCGCTGCGCTCGTAGCGCATGAGAGTATGAGCGAGGCGCCGCAGGTTCGCGTACGTCTCAGGCGTCATCTGCTCGAATGCGCGTATCCCTCCTGAATGCCGAGCCTCTTGCGCAATCGTCTCGGCGATGTGGGCTGCAATGCTCATGGAACGCTGTCGAACCGCCCCCCTTTTCTGATCTGCGCCCGAACGTTCCCCTGCCGGCGCCCCCAAGTCAACTGTTTGGGGCGCCGATCCGAATGCGATTGGCGCGCAGTACAATCAAAATACAGAGCCTCAGTGCTGCATGTCCATGTCTCGGCGGCGCTGGCGGCGCCGAAACAACGCCCTCGTCGCGTCCCACACGCCTCCTGCTGACTGTAGCACTTTAATGCTGTAGTTCTATTGCAGTGCAAAAGATAGGGTGACGCCATGAAACGCCAACCACTGCCGCAACGCATCGGCCAGGTTCTGAGGCGGCGCAGGGAAGCGATCGGCGTGAGTCAGGAAGACTTCGCCGAATTGATCGGCATGCACCGCACGTATTACTCGGCGATCGAGCGCGGGCTGAAGAACGTCCGCATCGAGACGCTCGAGCGCATTTGCGGCGCGCTCGGAGCACACATTTGGGAAGTGCTCAAAGAAGCGGAGCATTAGGTCCGTCGCTGCGTTCACCGTCGAATTCCGTCTCGTACACGCATTCAGAGCGGGCGTTGCTTGCAAGGCCGTTACGCTCACCAGTCCCGCACGGGAAACCACCCGCGCCCGGCATGTAGTGCTTTAATGCTACAAGAGCGCGACCCAGCCGTGCAACGCGACGGCGCCGGCGGACGCCGCCAAGCCACGACCTGCGCCGATCGCGGTTGTTCGCCAACCCGCCCTGCCTCTCCTTATACAATCAGCGCATGCGCCTGCTGCTGATCGAAGACCACGCCGACATCGCCGCCAATATCGCCGAGTACTTTGCGGCCAAAGGCGACGCCGTCGTCCACATGAGCGACGGTGCGCAAGGCCTGCAGGAAGCCCTCCGCGCCGATTACGACGCCATCATCCTTGATCTGCTGCTGCCGAGGCTGGACGGCTTGTCGCTATGCCGGCGACTGCGTCAGGCGGGCCGCACCCGGGTCCCAGTGCTGATGCTGACCGCGAAAGATCTGCTGGCCGACAAGGTCGAGGGCTTCGAGGCCGGCGCGGACGACTACCTCGTGAAGCCCTTCTCTCTCCTGGAACTTAACGTGCGCCTCAAGGCGCTCGTACGACGCGCGCGCGTCACCGAGTCGCCCCGGGTGCTCAGCGTCTGCGACCTGCGGTTCGATCTGGACGCCCTGGAAGGCGAGCGCGGCGGCGAGCGCCTGAAGCTGAACCCCACCACGCGCCGCCTCCTGATCGTGCTGCTCAAAAACTCGCACCGCGTCGTCACCCGGGCCGAGTTGGAGCGCGAGCTATGGGGCGAGCAGCCGCCGCCGGGCGATTTCCTGCGCGCCCACATGCACGCGCTGCGCACCGCCATCGACAAGAACTTTCCCGTCAAACTGCTCCACACGGTCCATGGCGTCGGCTATCGCCTTTCAGCGGAACCGATACGTTCGTAGGCTGACCGAGCGCTTCGCCCGTCTCAGCCTGCGTGCGCGCATCGCAGGCACGATGATCGCGCTCGTGGCGGTGGCGGGCGTGGTGCTCAGCGTCTGGGCCTACATGGCGGACGAGCGCCTCAAACGCGGCGTGACTTTCGATCTGCTCTCCGAGGAGCTCACGCATTTCGAGCAGCGCATGCGCATCGACCGCGGTGCGGAGCCGCTGCGTTCGGCGCGACTGCGCATTTACCGCTCCACGGACATCGCCGAGTTGCCGCGTCACATCGCCATGCTGCCGCCCGGTCACATGCATCGCGTGCGATCACAAGGCCGCATGCTCGACATCCTGGTGCGCGACACGGATTTCGGACGCCTGTACATCACGTACGACGTCACCCCGCACGCACGCCAGGAATTGATCGCGATAGTCGTGCTTGCGCTCGGCGTCATCGCGATCGTGGCGATTGCAGGCGTGGCGGCCCGGACGATCTCGCGGCGCCTGGTAAAACCGATCACCGCGCTGGCGGATCGGCTCACGCAAATCGATCCGGGCGAGCGTCACGTGCGTATCGGGGCGCAGTTCGCCGGCGCCGAGCTCGAGCCGATCGCGCGCTCGGTGGACGCCTTCATGGAGCGGCTGGACGGCTTCGTCGAGCGCGAGCAGTCGTTCACCGCGACCGCGAGCCACGAGTTGCGCACGCCGCTCGCGGTGGTGCGCGGCGCAGTGGAGCTGCTGGAAACGCAGCTCGCCGACCGCCCCGGCGCGAGCAAAGCGGTCGAGCGCATACAGCGCGCAGTGCGCGAGATGACCGAGTTCACCGACGCCCTGCTCGCATTGTCGCGCGAGCAACTCGCCGACGGGCCCGCCGAGCCGTATTGCGACGTGAACGCCGTACTGGCGCGCGTCATCGACGATCAGCGCAGCGTCGCGCCTGGCAAACGCATCGTTCTCGACATCGACCCGGCTCGCCCGCCGAGCGTCGCTGCGCCTGAGAGCATGGTGGCCATGACTATCGGCAATCTCGTGCGCAACGCCATGCAGCACGGCGACGGGACGGAAGTGCTGTGCCGGTCGCGCGATCGAGAATTGATCGTACGCAATGCAGGCGCGCTGCCCGCGACCAAGCTGCCTCAATCTCCGGGCCGCTTCACCACGCATCCAGGCGGGTACGGCATGGGGCTGTATATCGTGCGGCGGATCTGCGAGCGCTATGGCTGGGCGATTCGCCTTGAAAATACTTCAGAGGGCGTGACGGCGCGAATCAAATGGCAAGGAGGAGAAGCGGATAGCGGATAGCAGATAGCGGATAATCAGAAGGCCGCCAGTACTTCCCTCCTGGCTGGGCCCCTCAGACGCCGCTCCTCTGAACTATCTGCTATCCCCTATCCGCTTCCCGTTTGGCTATCCGCCATCCGCTTCCCGACAGCTATCCGCTATCCGCTGCCCCCCTGTGTTAGCATCCGCCCCCCAAAATCCTCGTTTCTGCGTCTACGGAGTTCCTCGATGTCGACAGCACTCAAGCTGAACGTGCCTGCACAAGGGCAGAAGATC
>JAVEVD010000027.1:0-44531 GCA_034005205.1 Steroidobacteraceae bacterium
CAATTTCGGGTGCGACCCCGCTTCAACCCAGTTCCTTCCAGGTTCCAGGTCCGAGTGCTCTCATGATCTACGACAACATTCTCGGGACGATCGGCCGTACGCCGATCGTGCGCATCAACCGGCTTGCCCCGGCGCACGTCACGATGTACGTGAAATGTGAATTCTTCAATCCGCTCTCGTCGGTGAAGGATCGTCTGGCGATCGCCATCATCGAGGACGCCGAGCGCCGTGGGGCGCTCAAGCCCGGCCAGACCGTCGTGGAGGCCACTTCCGGCAACACCGGCATCGCGCTCGCGATGGTGTGCGCCGCGAAGGGCTATCCGTTCGTCGCAGTGATGGCCGAGACGTTCTCGGTGGAGAGGCGCAAGATCATGCGTCTGCTTGGCGCCAAGGTGATCCTGACGCCGGCCGCCGAGCGGGGCACGGGCATGGTGCGCAAGGCCGCTGAGCTCGCCAGCCGGCACGGCTGGTTCCTCGCCAGGCAGTTCGAGAATCCCGCCAATCCTGAATACCACCGCAACACGACTGGTCCGGAGATCCTGAGCGACTTCGCCAGCCGCCGGCTCGACGTGTGGGTCAGCGGCTGGGGCACCGGCGGCACGCTCACCGGCGCCGGAGAGATGATCCGCAAGGCGCGGCCCGAGACGCGCATCGTGGCCGCCGAGCCCGCCGAGGCCTCCCTCCTGACGGGTGCAGAGTTCAAGCCGCACAAGATCCAGGGCTGGACGCCGGATTTCGTACCCGCGGTTCTCAACCGTTCGGTGCCGGACGAGATCGTGACCGTGAGCGATGAGGAAGCCATTCAATCGGCGCGCGCACTGGCGTCGAACGAAGGAATCTTCTGTGGCATCTCTTCGGGCGGCACATTCGCAGCGGCGCTCAAGGTCGCGCAGAAGGCGCCCGAGGGCGCGGTGATCCTCGCCATGCTTCCCGACACCGGCGAGCGGTACCTGTCCACGCCGTTGTTCGAGGGGGTCGCGGAGGCTTCGGACGCAGAGCCGCTGTGAAGACAGCGGCTGGCAGTAAAGAAAGCCGGCGAACGCGCAGGGGCGCCGCCGGCTTCTGGCCCCAAGCGTTCGTTGACTGAACGCTCTCGCAGGAGGACCGTTCATGTGACAGCGCGGGGTCGCCGGAGGTTCCGCCCGTCGTGAAGTGTTTATTCAGCGTCGGTGGGATTTCCCCTGGGTGAATCCCTGATTCTTATCAAAAAAACTTATCGTTGCGCTGATCGTCATCGCTGCTTGTCGCCCCTATGGTTTGTACTGGCCCGTCGGCCTCGCTTGGAGGCGGGCGCGGCGGGCCGGTGCGCCCGGCAGGCGCTGCGGGGTTGGTAGAATTCCGGCGCTTCATCGCTTCTTGCGCCTCGGCGTTCGCATCGGCGGCGCCTGAATCACAGTTTCATGGCCCTGACCCCGTACCAGCAGCTCGAACAGGAATTCAGTCATTTGCACGCCCTTAGCAGCGCTGCGAGCGTGCTGCGATGGGATTCCGCAGTGATGATGCCGCGAGAGAGTTCCGATGTGCGCGGTGAGCAGCTCGCGGCGCTCGAGACCGAGCGCCACGCGTTGCTTACCTCCCCGCGCATGTCGCGCCTGCTGGATCGCGCCGAGGCGAACCAAAGGGGTCTTGCAGCCTGGCAGCGGGCCAACCTGCGCGAGATGCGCCGGGAGCGCGACCAGGCGATCGCCACGCCGCGGAGCCTGGTGTCGCGGCTGGCGCGCGCCACTTCGCGGGCCGAGTTGCATTGGGTGGACGCCAAACAGAAGAGCGATTTTTCGCTGTTCGCGCCGCACCTCGAAGAGGTGGTCAGCCTGGTGCGCGACAAGGCTTCGCTGCTCGGCAAAGCGCTCAACTTGGAGCCCTACGACGCGCTGTTGGACGAGTTCAGCCCCGGCCTGACGAGCGCACAGATCGAAGCCATATTCACTACGCTGGGACGGCGTCTGCCGGGGTTGATTCAGCAGGCTATCGAGCTGCAGGCGCCGCGTCCGCCGCTCGAGATCACGGGGCGTTTCGCGCCGGCCAAACAGCGCCAGCTGGCGCTGGAGCTGATGAAAGCCATGGGATTCCCGTTCGACCGAGGCCGGCTCGACGAAAGCGAGCATCCGTTCACCGGCGGCGCGCCCGGCGACATCCGCATCACGACTCGTTTCAGCCTGATCGACCCGTTCACCGGCTTGTTGGGCGTGCTGCACGAGACCGGGCACGCCATGTACGACGTCGGGCTTCCACAGGCATGGCGAGGGCAGCCGGTGGGACGGGACCGCGGTATAGCCATGCATGAGAGCCAGGCGTTGCTGCTCGAGATGATGGTGTGCCGCAGCCGCCCGTTCCTGGCGTACCTTGCGCCGCTCCTGCAGCAGACCTTCGGCGTGAGCGGTCCGCAGTGGGCGCCGGAGAATCTCTACAGGCTGTTGACGCGCGTGCAGCGCAGTCTGGTCCGCGTCGATGCGGATGAGGCGACCTATCCAGTTCATATCATGCTGCGCTACGAGCTCGAGCGGCAGATCCTGGACGGCGAGCTGAGCATCCGCGACCTGCCCGAGGCATGGAATGCACGGCTGCACGACCGTCTGGGCGTGCGTCCCACCAACGACGCCGAGGGTTGCCTGCAGGACGTGCACTGGGCGGTCGGCTCTTTCGGCTACTTCCCCTCGTACACGATCGGCGCGGTGATCGCCGCACAGCTCTACGAGAGTTTGCGCGCCGATCGGCCCGAACTCGACGAAGAACTCGCGGCGGGAGATTTTCAGGGCCTATTCTCCTGGCTGCGCGAGCACGTGCATTCGCTTGCATCGAGCATCGGGGCGCCTGAGATCATCGAGCGCGCGACGGGGAAGGCGCTGGGCGCGGGAGCGTGGCTCAGGTATGTGGAGGCGAAGTACCTGTCGGAGTAGAAGCGGATAGCGGTAGGCGGTTAGCGGTTAGTATGAGCGTCTGGCGCATGGGCCGGCTCGCGCTACGCCGCAGTCGCCAACGCCGGCGGCCGCTTACGACCGCCAATCGCTAGCCTCAACCCACTAACCGCCAACCGCCAACCGCTAACCGCTTCCTCAGGCATGTCCGCTCTCGCCCACCCCCAACCATCCAACAACTTCAAGCGCCTGCAAGGCCGCCTGCGCGGGCTCGTCGGCAAAGCCATCGAAGATTTCCGCATGATCGAGGCAGGCGACAAGGTCATGGTGTGCCTCTCGGGCGGAAAGGACTCCTACACACTGCTGGACATTCTCCTGTTGCTGAAGCGCAGTGCGCCCGTCGACTTCGAGCTGATCGCCGTGAACCTGGACCAGAAACAGCCGGGCTTCCCTGAGCACGTGCTGCCGGACTATCTGACCGCGCTCGGCGTGCCTTTTCATATCATCGAGCAGAACACCTACGGAGTCGTCAAGCGCGTCATCCCGGAAGGCAAGACGATGTGCGGCCTGTGCTCGCGCTTGAGACGCGGCGCGCTGTACCGCTACGCCGCCGAGAACGGCGTCACCAAGATCGCACTCGGCCACCATCGGGAGGACATCGTCGAGACGCTGTTCCTGAACATGTTCTTTGGCGGTCGGCTCAAGGCGATGCCGCCAAAATTGCGTTCCGAGGACGGCCGCCACATCGTGATCCGGCCGCTCGCCTACGTGGCCGAGCGGGATATCGAGCGCTATGCTCGGGCGCGCGACTTTCCGCTGATCCCGTGCGCGCTATGCGGCTCGCAAGACAACATGCAGCGCCGCGAGATCAAGCAGATGCTGCGCGAGTGGGAGCAGCGTTATCCGGGCCGGACCGAATCGATCTTCTCGAGTCTGCGCAACGTGACGCCCTCGCACTTCGCCGATCCAGAGGTTTACGATTTCGCTTCGCTGCGCGCACATGACGGCGAGGAGGCCGGCGACGGGACAGCCGACCAGCCCGGTTGAAGCGCCCGCTGCGCGCACAGCCTGAGTTCCCGAATGCATCGCTAGACGAGCGCACACCATGACGGATCACATCGTTTTCTCGCACGGCCAGGACGGTGAGCCCTGGGGCTCTAAGATCGTCGCAATGGCCGAAGTCGCACGCCGTCGCGCGTTTCAGGTTCATTCGGTCGACTACCGCGGCATGCCGGATCCCGCGCAGCGCGTCCAGCGCCTGCTCGAGACGTGCCGCGAGATTGCTCAGCCGGTCGTGCTGGTGGGCTCGAGCATGGGCGGCCATGTTTCCGCCGCCGTCTCTACGCAGGCGCCGACGCGCGGCATGTTCCTGCTTGCTCCCGCGTTCTTCATGCCCGGTCTCGAGGAGTACACGCCCGTTCCCGCAAAGGCGCCGCTCGCCATCGTGCATGGCTGGAACGATGACGTGGTTCCGGTCGACAACAGCATCCGTTATGCGCGGCTGTACAAGGCCGCCTTGCACATCCTCGACTCGGATCACCGGCTGACGGCCAGCATCGCCGAGATCTGTGCTTTGCTCGACGATTTCCTGCAGCGGCTCGACTGAGCCCGCCGCTCAACGGTCGAATCGAACCCGTGCGCGCCCGTGCGGCCTGCGTGGATTCGATCAAAGTCGCGCCATGCGGGGATGCGCTACCATGAGCCGCCGTCCGGCCGTCACGCGCCGACGCAGCAGTAGAAGAAAGGGGGACGCCCTCATGCAGATGCTTCAGCGAATGTGCCTGTGCGCCGTCTGTGCGGCGCTGCTCGCCGGGTGCGGACAGAGTGCGCGCGAGCCGCAGCGCACGCCGCCGATAGAGGAGGCCGTCGGCGAGATGGCGCGGACCATGGACAAGGCGCAGGAAGTGCAGGACGTGGCCATGCAGCACAAGCGAGCGCTGGATGAGGCGCTGCGCGAGAGCGAAGGCGACGACCGACGCTGATGGCGGATCTTTCCGGCTCCAACCGGCTGGCGCTGGGCCTGTTGCGTGCGCCGCTGTCGTGGTGGGCGCGCCCGCATGTGCTGCCTGCCGATTTGCGTCGGCGGTATGCAAAGCTCGATCGGCCCGTTTGCTATGTGCTGAATCAGCTTGCGGCCGCTGACTTGGTGGTGCTCGAGAACGTGTGCGCGGCGCACGGGCTGCCGCCGCCGCTGCAGACCCTCAAGCGGCCGCTCCCGCCTCGTTCGACGCTGTTCCTGGAGAAGCGCGCCGGCTTCTGGGGCGATCGGGTCGACCGCCGCATCTCGGCGCCGATGCGCCAACTCGTAAGCGCGGCCGTCGCCGATCCGCAGCTTCAGGTGGATCTGGCGCCGGTAACCATCTTGTGGGGGCGCGCGCCCGACAAGGCTGATTCCTGGCTGAGGATGGTCCTTTCGGAGAACTGGGAGCGCGCCGGGAGGCTGCGGCGGATGCTGTCCGTGCTCGTCAACGGCCGCAACCTGTTCGTGCAGTTCGGCGAGCCGATCGCGCTGCGCTCGTTGATCGAGGAAGGCGCCGATTCGGCGCGCGCCGTGCGTCGCGTGACGCGCACGCTGCGCAGTGCGCTCTCACGGCAACGCGCCGCGGCGATCGGCCCGGATCTCTCCCATCGACGCACGATGGTCACTCAGGTGCTGCGAACGGCGGCCGTGCGCCGCGCCATGGCGGACCTGATGCGCACCAAGAAGATCTCGCGGCGTGAAGCGTTGCGTCAAGCGCAGGCTTACGCGCAGGAGATCGCCGCCAACTACTCGCACGTGTTCATCGCCGTCATGGCGCGTGTGCTGACCTGGCTTTGGACCAAGCTCTACGACGGCGTCGAAGTGCACAATTTCGAGGAATTGCAGAAGGTCGTCGCCGAGGGCGCCGAGATCGTCTACACACCGTGTCACCGCAGTCATATCGACTATCTGCTGCTGTCGTACGTGATCTATTACCGCGGTTACGCCATTCCGCACATCGCCGCAGGCGTGAACCTGAACATGCCGATCGTGGGCCGCTTCCTGCGCAAAGGCGGCGCGTTTTACGTCCGGCGCACGTTCCGCGCCAACGGGCTGTACACGATGGTCTTCATGAAATATCTCGGGCTGATGATGGCGCGCGGCCATTCCATCGAGTACTTCATCGAGGGCGGGCGTAGTCGCACCGGTCGGCTCCTGCCGCCGAAAACAGGCATGCTGTCGATGACCTTGCGCAGCTACCTGCGCGATCCGCGCCGGCCGGTCGTGTTCGTGCCCGTCTATTTCGGTTACGAGCGTCTGGTGGAAGGCAAGACGTACGTCGGCGAGCTGTCGGGTAAGCCGAAGGAAAAGGAGTCCGTGTTCGGGATGCTGCGCACGCTCCCTGCGCTGCGCAAGAACTTCGGCAAGGTTCACGTGAGCTTCGGGGCGCCGATCCGGCTCGAGCACATTCTCGATGCGCATGCGCCAGGACGCTCCGCCGGACCCGGCGACGAGCGCCCACCCTGGCTCGGGGCCGCCGTGGACGATCTCGCGCAGCGCATAATGACCAGCATCAACAGCGCCGCGTGCGCCGGCCCCATGAACCTCTTGGCGCTGGTGCTGCTTGCAACGCCCAAGCAGGCGATGCTGGAAAGCGATCTCGTTCGTCACCTTGAGCTGTACGCCTCGCTCCTGCGGCAGGCGCCGTATTCGCCCCTGGCGTGGGTCACCTCCGAGGACGGCGCCTCCATGGTGCGGCACGGCGAGCGCATGGGGGTGATCGAAAGACTGCGCCATCCACTAGGCGATGTACTGCACATGACGGAAGAGAATTCGGTGCTGCTGACCTACTTCCGCAACAACGTCCTGCACCTGATCGCGCTGCCTTCGCTGATCGCTTGCTGCTTTCTGAATAACCGCACGATGCGCACCGAAGATATCCAGCGGCTGATGTGGCGCATTTATCCTTACGTGCGCGACGAGTTGTTCCTGCGCTGGAGCGAGGAGGAGATCGGCGCGGTGGTGCGGGAGACGCTCGACCACCTCGCCAACCACGGATTGATCGAAGCTGTGGAGGGCGGGGCGCAATGGCGCCGTCCACCGACGGGCTCCACAGAGGCCGTGCAGCTCTCGGTGCTGGCGCATGTCACGGTGCAGATCATAGAGCGCTACTACCTCGCGATCTCGGTGCTGCTGAAGTCAGGAAGCGGGCGCATCACCCCGGATGCGCTCGAGTCGCAGTGTCAGCTCATGGCGCAGCGCATGTCGCTGCTGTACGAATTGAACTCTCCTGAATTCTTCGACAAGACGCTGTTCAAGAACTTCATCGACCTGCTGCGCCGACGCAATGTGCTCGGCGTCAACGCCGAAGGCCGTCTGACCTACACCGATATGCTGCCCGCAGTGGCCGACGATGCGCAGATGGTGTTGCACGAGCAGATTCGCAACAGCGTGCTGCAGGTGACGCATCGGTGAGGAAGCGGATAGCGGATAGTTCACAGAGGGGCGTGTCGTTCGAGGCGCCAGTCTCACCCTTCTGACTATCCGCCATCCGCTTCCAATCACGCTATCCGTTGTCCGCTTCTCCTCCGACTTTCCGTCTGCCCCGCTTCACCTCGCTGCGCTGCTGCTTGTGCTGCAGTCGTCGTTCTTTCGAAGATCGCGTGGGCTTCGTCGGGCGTCGCATCTTCGGCTCTACGGCGGCCTGCTCGACCAGCGCCTCCAGACGTTCGAACGCATCGCGACGGTTCTGCTCCTGCGTGCGGTGGCGCTGCGCCGTGATGACGATGACGTCGTCGTCCGTGATGCGCCTTCCTGCGAGGGTGCGCAAGCGGTTGCGCACCCGCTCCGGAAGTTGCGGCCAGGCGCGCAGGTCGCAGCGCAGCTGGACGGCGCTGGCCACCTTGTTGACGTTCTGCCCTCCCGGGCCGCCGGCGCGGATGAAGCGCAGCTCGAGCGCAGCGTCGGGGATGCGAAGAGAGGCCATGGGTGAGGATATGGAAGGGAATAAGGAGCGGGAAGCGGATAGCGGATAGTCAGAGGGTGGACTGCCGCCTCGGACGACGCGCCCCTCTCTGAACTATCCGCTATCCGCTTCCCGCTTCCCTTCCGCTGTCCGCTTCATTCCTGCTCGGTCCGCAGCACGACCTGGCGCTGCGCCACCGGGATCGTGATGCCGTGCTCGCGGAAGAGCCGCCAGATTTCGCGATTCACATCCGAGCGCACGTTGTTCACGCCTTCCTGCGGATCGGCGATCCAGAAGCGCAGCTCCAGGTCGAAGCCGTACTCGTTGAAGCCGATCATGCGAGAAACGGGCTGCGGATCGCGCAAGATGCGCTTTTGCCCCTCGGCGGCCTTGAGCAGCAGCGCGAGCGCGAGCTCTGGATCGTCGTTGTAGCTCACCCGCACTGGCAGCTTCAGACGCACCCGCGGGTCGGTGTAGCTCCAGTTGATGACCTGATTGGTGATCAGGTTGTGGTTCGGCACCAGGGTCTCGACGCCGTCGCGATCGCGGATCACGACATAGCGCCCGCGCAGCTCCTGCACCCAACCGAATCCCTCGGTGCTCGTGCCCGTCATGCCGGTGAAGCTGATGACGTCGCCCGGCTTGATCGAACGATCCATCAGCAGCACGAAACCAGCGATGAAATTGGCGACGATCGCCTGCAGGCCGAAGCCCAGGCCCACGCCGATCGCGCCGGTCAGCACGGTGAGCGTGGTCAGGTCCAGGCCGGTTGCGTTCAGTCCCAGGAGCACCGACAACGTGATCAGCACCGTCTGAGCGAACTTGGCGATGCCGATGCGCATGCTGAGCGCGAGACCCTGCATCGCCATGAGGCGGCGTTCGATCCAACGCGCCAGCCAGACTGCGATCAGCACGAATGCGCTGACCGTGAACAGGATCTTCAGGATCGACCACAGCGTGATGCGGCTGCGCGCGGTCTGCACGCCGACGCTGTCGAGCGCCTGGACCAGCGGATCGAACCAGCCGAGCAGGTGCAGCGCCAGCAGGCCCCAGATCGCGAAGGTGATCGGGTTGCCCCAGCCCTTGGCGCGATTGCCAAGCGAGACCCGCACTATGTACACGCCCAGGCGGATCAGCAGCAGCAGCCCGGAAAGCGAGATCGCCAAGTCCACGAACCGGCTCGGCGCCTCGAGCGCATGCAATACGCCGCCGAAGGTGGCGATCAGCACCAGCGCCGCCAGATGCGGGCTGACGATGCTGAACGCCTCGGTGATCCGCGCCTGGAAGCCGGGCTCGACGAGCGCCGTGCGCGCGAGCTCCGTGTTGCGCACGCGCCGGCCGAACCACAATGCGAGCAGCACGCCAAGCAGAATCAGGGATACCTGCAGCAGCGTGGTCGGCGTGAGCAAGGCCTGAATCTGGCGGGCTGCGCTTTCCAGCAGTTCCTGCATGTGAACGTCGGGTCCGTAGCTACGAAATCAGTGAACCGCACGCCGCGGATCGCTCGCGCGCCACCGCGAAATCGCGCGTTAGCCGCTCGCTTCGGCCGCTGCTCCGATCAGGCGTTCAGATCAGGGATCAGCTCGCTTTCCAGTCGTGCGATCTGGTCCTTGAGCAGCAGCTTGCGCTTCTTCATGCGCCTTAGCTGGACCTCGTTCACATAGAGATCCATCTGCAGGCGATTGATCACGTCGTCCAGATCGCGATGTTCGATGCGCAGCTCCCGCAGCCGCTCCAGCCGGCGGAAGGTCTCTGTTTCGACGTTGTCCTGCGCTTCGCTCATCCCACCGTACTTTAGCCAACGGCGCTCGGTAAGGTAAGTGATGAAAGGCGGTTAGCGGTTGGCGATCGATGGGTCGGGGCCCGGTGAGCGTCGTTTCTTGAGCGGGCGCCCTGACGGACGACCAACCGACGCCCCTAACGCTGCTCCCGCTCCCCATCTTGGCTCTGCCCCTTGATCGGCCGCTGATGCAGCGGGCGGGTGCGCGAGCGCCAGTCCTCGATCGTAATGATATTGCCGGGGTCGGCGCGCCGGGCCGGCGGCTCGGCGGCGCTGCGCCCGGGGCTCTGACCGCGGCCGCCGTCTTCCGGCGCGTAGCCGACCGAGTCGACGCGCCGACCGGTCAGGATCACGAAGCCCTGCCGCCGTTCGATGCTGTTCGCCGTGTAGTCGAATACATACGTGCGCTGCAGCGCGAGCCTGCCATCGGCGTTTCGCGTCAGCGATAGGCGTGCGAACGCGACGGCGTCGTCCAGGAACTGCAGCCCGAGTCGGCGGCACGCCTCGGCGGCCGCGGCGGCGGCCTGTTCGCGGGCCGCCAGACTGTCCTGCCAGAACCAGACCAGTGCGGCGGTCATGCACATCAGCGCAAGAGCGCTCCAGCCAAGCTCCATCGGATCTCGCGTTCGCTGTGGGGATGTCGCCTATCATATGCCGCCGCCGCACTGCGCGGCCCTCGCTTTTCGCCGCCCGCTACGTATGAGAGACGCTCCATCGGCGCCGTTCGGCAGCAGCCTTGATTCGAGCCCGGCGGCGCGACCGCCGTGGACGCAGATCGACACCGTGCTGCTCGATATGGACGGGACGCTCCTGGACCTGCGCTTTGACAACTACTTCTGGCTTGAACTCGTGCCCCGGCGCTATGCGCAGCGGCATGAGTTGACGCTGGAGGCCGCACGCGAGCAGCTCATTCCACGATTCGCCGCGAGGCAAGGTACGTTGGAGTGGTATTGCACGGATTTCTGGTCGAGCGAGCTGGCGCTCGACCTCCGTGCGCTGAAGCACGAAATGCGCGAGCGCGTGTGCTTTCTGCCCGGCGCGGAAGAGTTCCTGCAGGCGTTGGTCGATCGCGGCCGGCGCACCGTGCTGGTCACGAATGCGCATCGGGATGCGCTGGCCGTCAAAGCAGGGCAGACCGGCCTCGCGCGCTACTTCGATACGATGATCAGCTCACACGACTTCGGCGCGCCAAAGGAGCACGACGCCTTCTGGCGTATGCTTTCCGATCGGCTGAGTTTCGATCCGCAGCGCACGCTGTTCATAGACGACAGCTTGCCTGTGCTGCGCGCCGCGAGGCGCCATGGCCTGGCGCACATCATCGCGGCCTGTCACCCGGACACGACGCAGGACGCCCGCACCGTTACCGAGTTTCCGACCGTGCGGCGGGTCGAGGAGCTGTTGGGCGCCTTGCTCGAGACGCCCGGCAAGAACAAGAATTCGCGCGGTTAGCGCGGTCGCGGATCTTCAGCCCGACTCAGGCGGGGTCGATTCGGGTTTCGCCGACTGCGAGCCGCCCGGGCGCCGCCCGCGGCGGCGACGGCGGCCGCCGACGCTCTGCGGACGCCCGATCGAGTTTTCCTGCGATGAAGATGCGTGGGTTTCCTGATCGGTAGTCGACGGGGTCTGTGAAGATGCGGACGCATTCTGCGGACGCGGCTGAGCTGCGGCGTGCGAGCCTTCGCGCGCGGGACGGCTGCGGCCGCCGCGGCGGTCGTCGCGCCGCGGCCCGCCGCGCTTCCCGTGGCCGCGAAATGGGCCGCGATCGCGGCGCGTCGATGTGGGAATGACTATGTCCGGCAACAGCTCGAGCGGTATCGGCGCAACCGGGAGCTTGCGGCCGATATAGGCCTCGATGTCCGGCAGCGACATCACGTACTCCTCGCAGCCGAAACTGATGGCGTCCCCTTCGGCGCCGGCGCGCGCCGTGCGCCCGATGCGGTGTACGTAATCCTCGGGGTCCTGGGGCAGGTCGTAATTGAAAACATGGCTGACGTCGGGAATGTGCAGTCCGCGCGAGGCGACGTCCGTGCCGATCAGCACCGCAAGCGCGCCCTCGTGGAAGTCGCGCAGCATGCGCAGCCGCTTTTTCTGCGGCACGTCTCCTGAGATCGCTTCGGCGTTCACGCCGTTGGCCCGCAGCAGTTGCTCGATTTCCTCGGCCGCGCGGCGCGTGTTGACGAACACCATGCTGCGACGCGGGTCCATGTGCTTGAGCAGCCCGACCAGCAGGCGCGGCTTCTCTTCGTTCGATGGGTAATAAACCACCTGCCGCACGCGATCGACCGTCATCTTGTCGGGCTCGATGCGCACCAGAACCGGATCGTTCATGTGCTCGTAGGCCAGCTCGAGCACGCGCTGCGACAAAGTGGCGGAGAACAGCATGTTGAGCCGCTGTTCGGGCTGCGGCAGCCGGCGCAGGATGTAGCGGATGTCGCTGATGAAGCCCAGGTCGAACATCCGGTCGGCCTCATCGAGCACCAGCACCTGCACCGAACGCAGGTCGATCACGCGCTGCTTGGCGAAATCGATGATGCGTCCCGGGGTGCCGATCAGCACGTCCACGCCTTCCTCGAGCCGGCGGCGCTGCTTGTCGTAATCGACGCCGCCGAAAGCCAGCCCGAGCCGCAGCCCGGTGTGCGAGCCGAGTACTTCGGCGTCGCTGTGGATCTGCACGGCCAGTTCGCGCGTTGGAGCGATGATCAGCGCACGTGGTGCGTTGGCCGCCCGGGTGGCTGGCGCGGGTTCGCGGATCAGCCGCGCATACATCGCCACCAGGAACGCGGCGGTCTTCCCTGTTCCGGTCTGCGCCTGCCCGGCGACGTCCAGGCCCGCCAGCGCTTGCGGCAGTGTCTGCGCCTGGATCGGGGTGCAGCGTTCGAAGGAGGCGTCGGCCAAGCCTTTCTCGACTGATTCCGGTAGATGCAGAGCCGAGAAGGAGAGTTCGGTTAGATGGGATTCGGCCATTGCTGGAGGGTCACCTGCGTAAGGAGTGAGAGGAGGCGAGAGGTCGCGGCGCGGAGTTGAAGTAGGCTTGCAAATTGAAATGGGCCCGGTTTAAATAGCCTCAACTGACGCGGATTCATCCGCCCCGCCTCGACCGGATTACCGGCTCCACGCTTCTCGTTAACAAGACCCCCGTCGAGGCGTCGCTCCAAGTTTGCACGGGCCGAGTGAGTCCGACTTTGCCCGGCTCTGGGCCGGAGGGGGTTACGCCTATCGAGGCGGGACCAACCGAGGCGGACGGAGCTTACGACATCGGGCATGGCTCCGCCCACGAATGTGTTTCAAAGATAGTTGAACGGGAGGCTGAAGACCCCCTGACGGCCATTGTGCCCGACCGGGACCGCCCAAGTCACTCGGTCATGTTTCTCGAGGACCGCGCTGCAGGGGCGCTCGAGCGCACCGGGCGCGACCGCCAGCTGCGCCCGTACCAGTTCGATTTCGAGTCTCTTCGCTTTTGAGCTTTTCTCGAGCATCAACTCTTAAATTTCTCCGCAACAACCCGCCGCCCCACGTGCGGCGCGAACCGATTCAACATCAAGAGGTAGTCTCACGGTGAGCAGCGACGCGATTGTGCACGTGACGGACGCGAGTTTCGAAGAAGACGTGATCCAGGCCGCCCAGCCGGTGCTGGTGGATTTCTGGGCCGAGTGGTGCGGCCCCTGCAAGATGATCGCCCCGATGCTGGCGGAGGTCGCCGAGGAGTATCGCGGCAAGCTCACCATCGCCAAGCTCAACATCGACGACAACCCCAAGGCGCCGCAGCGCTTCAACGTGCGCGGTATTCCCACACTCATTCTCTTCAAGAACGGCCAGGTTGAAGGCATGAAAGTCGGCGCGCTGCGCAAGTCGGACCTGGTCGCTTTTCTGGACGGCAAACTGTGAGAGGCTATCTCGGTAATCAGGCCCGTAACCGACCGGGCAAAGGCGGCCGACCCAGGGGCGGCGACGGCAATCGCGGCAACCGCGGCAACCGACAGGACCCGCGCGACGAGCTGCCGCAGGATGATCCGTTCGACGCGGAAGACGGCGGCGTCATTTCTCCGGCGGAGTTGGCGGCTTCGCGTCAGTCGATGAACCTGACGCAGCTCAAGCTCAAGCCTGTGTCGGAGCTGGTGGAGATTGCGCAGAAGATGGGGCTGGAGAATCTGGCTCGCTCGCGCAAGCAGGACATCATCTTCTCCATCCTCAAGGCGCACGCCCGCAGCGGCGAGGATATCTACGGCGACGGCGTGCTCGAGATCCTGCAGGACGGCTTCGGCTTCCTGCGTTCGGCCGACAGCTCGTATCTCGCCGGGCCCGACGACATCTACGTCAGCCCGAGCCAGATCCGCCGCTTCAATCTGCGCACCGGCGATACGATTTCCGGCCTGATCCGTCCGCCGAAGGACGGCGAGCGCTATTTCGCGCTGCTCAAGGTCGGCGAGATCAACTTCGATTCCCCCGAAGGCGCCAAGCACAAGGTGCTGTTCGAGAATCTGACCCCGCTCCATCCGACGCGACGCTTCAAGCTCGAGCGCGGCAACGGTTCGAGCGAGGACCTGACGGCGCGCATCATCGATCTGGTGGCGCCGATCGGCAAAGGTCAGCGCGGCCTGATCATCTCCCCGCCCAAGGCGGGCAAGACGATGCTGCTGCAGAACATCGCGAGCTCGATCACCTCGAATCATCCCGAGGTGTATCTGATCGTGCTGCTCATCGACGAGCGTCCAGAGGAAGTCACCGAGATGGCGCGTACTGTGCGCGGCGAGGTGGTGTCATCCACGTTCGATGAGCCCGCCACGCGGCACGTGCAGGTCGCCGAAATGGTGATCGAGAAAGCCAAGCGCCTCGTCGAGCACAAGCGCGACGTGGTGATCCTGCTCGACTCGATCACGCGCCTGGCGCGCGCGTACAACACCGTCGTGCCGAGCTCTGGCAAGGTGCTCACCGGCGGCGTGGACGCGAACGCGCTGCAGCGTCCGAAACGCTTCTTCGGCGCGGCGCGCAACATCGAGGAAGGCGGCTCACTCACCATCCTCGCCACTGCGCTGATCGACACCGGATCGCGCATGGACGACGTGATCTACGAGGAGTTCAAGGGCACCGGCAACTCTGAAATCCACCTCGACCGGCGCGTATCGGAGAAACGTGTGTTCCCGGCGGTCAACATCAATCGCTCCGGCACCCGGCGCGAGGAGCTGATCACTTCGCCCGAGGAGCTGCAGAAGATCTGGATCCTGCGCAAGCTGCTGCATCCGATGGATGAGTTGGCGGCGATCGAATTCCTCATCGACAAGATGAAGGAGACCAAGACGAACGCCGAGTTTTTTGAGGCGATGAAGCGGTAAAAAAAGAAAAGCGGACAGCGGATAGTCAGGAGGGCTGTTCCCTCAGGACCGCGCCGACCTTCTGAATCTATCCGCTATCCGCTTCGAGAACTCCGTCACACCCTCGTACTCCTTTCCCCGTCCCCGGGTCAGGGGCGGCCCCACGTTGCGATCCGGTTCTCAATCCACCCGTCAAAGACGCGGTTAACTTAACAAGAGGTTTCCGCGCTGATTGCCGGGTGCATGTCCGAACCACGCCCAGACTCGCCGACCCTGCGCCTGCGCAGGCTCGACGCCGCGTCGCACGAGCTCACGGAGCTGGTGCGTGAAGGGCGCATTACGACCCTGTTTCAGCCGATCGTGGATCCGCGCTCGCGCGCAGTATGCGGCTTCGAGGCGCTGACCCGGGGGCCGTCCGACAGCTGGCTGCACTCGCCGCAGAACCTCTTCGAGGCCGCCAGGCGCGGCGGGGTGAAGGTGCAGCTCGATTTCTTGTGCATCCAGAACGCGTTTCGTCGTTTCGTGTCCTCGCGCGTGGCTGGCCAGCTGTTCATCAATGTCTCGCCGGACACCATCTACGAAGACCCGCAGTTCGCGACTCGCTTTCTCGAATACGCTCGCATCGCCGGCATGGCGCCGGACCGCTGCGTCATCGAGCTTACGGAGGAGAGTCTGCTCGAGGATTACGCGCGCCTGCGCTCGACGATGCAGCGGCTGCGCGAGGCGGGTTGCGCCATCGCGATCGACGATCTGGGCGCTGGCTCCTCGGGGCTGCGTACTTGGTCGGAGCTCAAACCCGATTACGTGAAGATCGATCGATACTTCGTAAGCGGCATCGACTCCGATCCGACCAAGCTCGAGTTCGTGCGCTCGATGCTAGATATGGGCCGCGCGATGGGCTGTCGTGTGATCGCCGAAGGCGTGGAGACCGAGCGGGAGTGTCGCGAGCTCGTGGATCTGGGGCTCGACCGGCTGCAGGGGCACTTGTTCGGCCGGCCGGGGCCGGCCCCGATGACCGTCCTGCAGCAGATCGAGTCGCTCGACCGCTCCAGCGTGACGCACACGGCCTTGTGCGCCGAGCACATCGCGACCTACGTACAGCCGGTGTCGCCGCAGACGCGAGTCACCGAGGTCGCCGATCTGCTGCGCGACAATCCTGAGGTGCTGACGCTGGCCGTCGTACAGGACGGTCGCCCATTGGGCGTCGTGCGTCGCGAGCAATTGTTCTCGCTGCTGGCAAAACCGCTGCATCCGGAGATCTACAACAAGAAGCCCGTGAGCGCAGTGATGGAGTCGCCCACGTTGATGATCGACGGGCAGCTGCGCCTCGAGCAGGTCAGCCGTCTCGTGACGCAGAAGGGGCGGCCGCGTCTCACGGAGGAGTTCATCATCACCAAGGACGGGAGATATCACGGGCTCGGGCAGACCATCGACGTGCTGCGGCTTATCACCGAGCAGCAGCTGCAATCGGCGAAGCATTCCAATCCGCTGACCCTATTGCCCGGCAACGGCGCGCTGCGCGCCTGCATCGACCGCTTGATAGAGAATCGCAAGCGGTTCATGGTCGCCTACTTCGATTTCGACGCCTTCAAGCCGTACAACGACGTCTACGGCTATGCGCACGGCGATCAGGTCATACTGCACCTGGCGGGACTGCTGAAAGGCGCGTTCTCGGCGCGGCTCGATTTCATCGCACACGTGGGCGGCGATGATTTCGTCGTGGTGATGCGCTCGGCCGATTGGCGCGAACGTGTCGTGCGCGTCATGGAAAAGTTCAGGGCGACGGTCGCGACCTTCTACTCGCAGGAGGACGCGGCCGCCGGTTTCATTCGCGCCGCCGATCGCGAAGGCGAGCAGCGCGATTTCCCCCTGCTCACGCTTTCTGTCGCGGCGCTCGATTCCGATACGCTCGGCGCCGACAGCCCGGATTCGATTGCGCACCTGCTCGCCCATGTGAAGCAGGTCGCCAAGCGCAGGCTCGGCGACAGCTTCGTGCTGCGCAGCGGAGACCACATACTGGATCTCAGCATGCCGGTCGCGCAGCAGCAGACTGAGCCCGAGTTTCCGCCTATAAACAAGCTGATCAACTGAGGCGGCCAAGTCGGCGCCGGCGCGGCGATCACAAAAGAATTTCATGATCGGGCGCCCTGCCTCATCATAGGGCGATGCTCCGCCACGCAAGCTTTACATGCCCGATCCTCGTACACGACCGCGCCGCTCGCATTCCACACCACCAGTCACCGCCGAGGGCGAGGCGTTCCGCTCCGATCCGACGCGGCTGCGCCATGCGGCGATCCCGGCGCCGTCGCGCGGATCTGTGTCTCGCGCGGCGTCTGGCGTGCTGTGGGGGCGCATTCCGCTGCCGATCGACCTGAGCCGCATCAACGTGTGGCTGCTTGATGCGCCGGGCGGCTGCATCGCGGTGGACACCGGCATGGCTGTGTCCATGGGCAAGGACGCGTGGGAGGCCATTGGCGCCGAGGTGTTCGCGGACAAGCCGCTGCGCGGGGTGTTCGTCACGCATGTTCACGCCGATCACATGGGCCTTGCGGCGTGGCTGCAGAAGCGCTACGGCGCGCCGGTGACCATGTCGCGCCGCACGTTCGAGCAGGCCAGCTCGATGCTGGAGGGGCCGACGCAGGCAGTGCTCGCGCAAGCCGAGCGGTTCTTCGCCAGGCACGGGCTCGGCGATGACGCCGCGCACCTGCTGCCGATGTTCAGGCCGGAGCGGTCTTCGCGCATGACGAGCGGCCTGCCCGAGGTCGAGCGCTTCGTCGCCGACGAGGAGGACCTGTACTGCGCGCCGGGTTGGAAAGCGCTGCAGACCGACGGCCATGCGGAGGGGCACTTGTGCCTATGGAACGAATCTGCAGGCGTGCTCATCAGCGGCGACCAGGTGCTGCCCTCGATCTCATCCAACGTCAGCTATGGCTGGCGCACCTTGGACCCCGACCCGCTCGGCTCGTACCTCGAGTCTTTGCGCAGACTGCGTCGGCTTCCTGAGGACACGCTCGTGCTGCCCGCGCATGGGCTCCCGTTCTACGGCCTGCAGCAGCGCATCGACGACCTGCTGAGCCACCACGAGGAGCAACTCGAGCGTGTGCTCGCTTTGTGTGAGCGTCCACGGCCGGCCGCGGAGCTGCTGTCGCACCTGTTTCGCATCAAACTCAAGGGCGTACACTTGTTTCTCGCGCTGGGCGAGACGGTGGCGCACCTGGAGCACCTCGTACTGCGTGGGCGCATGGAAAGGTTCGAAAGCGCGGGCGCGGTGCACTACGCCGCGTCAGCCGCTCAGTAGTTTGATGCAATGCTTGGTGCGCGCCGCGAGGCGCTTACCGGGGACCAAAGCGCTGCGGGCGCCTCTTTTCTGACTATCCGCCATCCGCTATCCGCTTCCTTCTGCAACGCAGGTACGCTGCGCGTTTCTGGCGACCTGGGCGGTGCAGGCAATGATTCCCGTGCAAGAGCTGATCGACTTTGCGGTCCACCTGGCGGATCTCGCCAGTGCGCAGATCCTGCCGCGCTTTCGCGCGCCGCTCGGGGTAGACAACAAGGCGGGCGCAGGGAGCTTCGATCCGGTGACGGCGGCCGATCGCGACGCTGAAGCGGCCATACGTCGCGAGATTCACCGGGTCTATCCCGATCATGGGATTCTCGGCGAGGAACACGGCTTCGAGCAGGGCGCCAGTCGTTACACATGGGTCATCGATCCCATCGATGGCACGCGCGCCTTCATTCTCGGCCAGTTGCACTGGGGCACGCTGATCGCGGTCAGCGACGGCGAGCGACCCATCGTCGGGCTGATGCATCAGCCGTACACCGGTGAGACGTTCCTGGGCTCGGAGCTCGGCGCGGAATTGCGGCGCGGCGGACAGACGCGCGCGCTCAGCGCGCGTGGCGCATCGCGAATCGAGGACGCCGTTCTGTGCGCCACCGATCCAGCCATGTTCGTCGATCCCCAGGAGAGGCGGGCTTTCGAGCGTGTGGCTGCACAGGCGCGCGCCGTGCGCTACGGCGGGGACTGCTATACGCCCTGCATGGTGGCGGCCGGGTGTGCGGACCTGGTGATCGAGAGCGGGCTGGGTCCTTGGGATGTGCAGCCGCTGACGCCCATCGTGCAGGCGGCGGGCGGCGTGATCACGGACTGGTCAGGGGGACGCGCCGACCGGGCGACGCGCATGGTCGTGGCCGCCAATCGGCGGCTGCACGCGACGGCGCTCGAACTGCTCAAAGGCGACTGGCGATAGGTCGGTTCCAGGCGCCCTTCACTCATTCCGTGATCCACTGCCCATCGACGCGTCGGCCGCTCGCGGCATCATCGCGCCGCCATGGCGGATACGATCCCGAAGCTCGTCGTTCAACCGGACGCCTTTCAAGTGGCGCGCGGCCCGGCGTTGCTGAGCGCCGAGTTGTACGGCGCGCTGGCGGTGTGCCTTTACGATGACACGCAGGGCGTAGGCGGGCTCTTGCACCTGCGCTATGTCGCCACGAGCAACGATCAGCCGCTCGACCTGACCGACAACACCCTGGTCTCGGGCCTGCTGTTGATGGACCGATTCTGCAAGGAGTTGCGCGCGGAGGGGGCGCGCAGGCAGTGCTGGCGAGTCAGCATCTACGGCCACATTCCGGACGCCCCTGGGATGCAGGGGCCTGCGGCCACCGTCATCGATCTCGCGAAGGCGTACTTCGCCGAGTCGCGTCGGCCGGTCGAATGCAGCGAATACCGCCGCGCGCTCGGCCTCATCGTGCGCTTCGAGGCGCGCGAAGGCCGCATCTGGATAGGCGGCTCACCGGGCGCTTCTGCGCCAGCCAGCCTTGCCGCGCTCGGCTAAGTAAGCGCCCATAGAGCCCGCAGGCTCGCGCTCCCTCACTAGCCCTCCAGCTTGCTCTCTCGGTCGCGATTCCTCCGGGCGCCCCGGCCGCGGAATGTGCAGCTTTCCATCCCGTCAAGCAGCGAGTCGCGAGGTATACAAAGCGACGCAGCTTCTCTGAACCATCCGCTGTCCGCTCTTTCCTAGTAGCCTTAACGGGATGAGCGCCCCCATCCATTTCGTTCCTATCACCACCGACCCGCAGGTCGAGACAACCGCCAGCCTTGCACGCGAGATCTGGGGGGAGTTCTATGCGCCGCTCATCGGCCGCGCGCAGGTGGACTATATGCTGGGCAGCTTTCAGAGCCCCGCCGCCATCCGTGCGCAGATCAACGAGGGCTACGAGTACTTCCTGGTGCAGCGCGGTGAGCAGCCGGTCGGCTACTTCGCCGTGCGGGTCCAAGCGGCGCAGCAGGCCTTGTTCGTCAGCAAGTTCTACGTGCACCAGCGCGCGCGCGGCTCGGGAACCGGGCGGGCGTGTATGGAGTTCATAGAGCGACTCGCCCGTAGCCGCGACCTGGCCCTGCTGTGGCTCACGGTCTACAAGGGGAATCCCTCGGTGCGCGCCTACGAACGTCTGGGGTTCCGGATCGCGGCCGACGTCGTCACGGATATCGGCGGAGGGTTCGTCATGGACGATTTCCGCATGGAGAAGCCGCTGATCTGACGTCGGGCGCCTGCGACATGCGCCGCTCGCGCGCAACGAATGCAAACTCCCACAGTCTATGAGCGTGTCGATCGACGAAGATGTGGCGGAGGGCGACGAGCAGGCGCGCAACGCGCTCGCCGGCTGGCTCGATGACTACAGCGAGGGTCGGTGCAAGCTCGAGCAGATGCAGGAGTCGTTTCTCGGGCTTTGCCGTCGCGAGCCGGAAGCTTCGTGGGACGCTCTGGCGCTGCTCGACCAATACCGTCGCCGCGGACGGGTTTCACCCGAGCTTGCGCAGTCGCTCAAGGCGGCGATCGAGAACATCGTGTTCGGCTCGCAGACGTCTTCCCGAGGGCGCGTCGTGCGGTCCCACGAAACGGACCAGCAGGACCGAGCGCCGTGCGCCGGCGCGCCGAGCCGATCGTCATGGGAGCAACCGTCGCGAGCCGCGCCGGCGGACGGATCGGGCCAGATTCACGCAGGGCGACAGGCGCATGACGGCGCGCTAACCCACGACCGCGACGCGCTGCGCGCCGATGCGCGGCCGCCCGATCCTGCAACCACCGACCTGGAGTCCGAGTCCTCCACACCGGCCGAGGGCGCTTGGCGCAAGTTGATCGCCGAGCGTGACCAGTCATCCACGCGTCCCGGCACGGCGTTCGTCGATCGCACCGTGCTCGGGCGGGAGCTGAGCGCTCCCATCATCGCGCAACGCAGGCCCGCGGACGATTCCGCTCACCGTATCTCTCCCACCTCTGCGCCGTCTGCGCGCACGCGCTCCGGCGAGGTGTTGCGCGGGCGCTATGAACTGGTGGGCGTTCTCGGGCGGGGCGCGTCGGGCGCCGTTTATCACGCTGTCGATCGACATCGAGCGCACCTGTCCGAGGCGGCGCGCTCGGTCGCGGTCAAGGTGCTCGAGCCGAAGTGCTGCGAGCCGCCGGGCGCGCTCGCAGAGGTCGAGCGCGGATTCCACCAGTCGCAATCCCTTTCTCATCCGAACATCGCCAGAGTGTTCGATCTGGATCGCGACGGGTCCACGTACTTCATCGTCATGGAGCTGCTCCAGGGTCGCCTGCTGCGCGACATTCTGCGGGAGCGCAACGGCCGGCCGATGAAGCGGGCGCACGCTCGAACAATCATCGCTGCAGTTGGAGCGGCGTTGCTGCATGCGCATGAGCGAGGCGTCGTACATGGAGACCTCGATCCGCGCCACGTCATGATCACCCATGACGGCGAGGTCCGTGTGCTCGGCTTCGGTTTCGGAAGAGGACGCACGTTCGAGCTGCAAGGCGCCTCGCTGGACGGCGTATCGACGGGCTCGCCCGCTTACGCCAGCGCCGAGCGCGTCAACGGATCGGAGCCGGATCCCAGCGACGACGTGTACAGTTTCGCTTGCATCGCTTATGAGCTGCTGTCCGGTCGCCATCCTTTCGGCGGTCGCTCGGCGCTGCTTGCACGCGCGCATGGGCGCCGCCCGGGCTCCGTTCGCGGATTGCATCGCAAACAATCCCAGGCCCTGCAGCGGGCATTGCTGTGGACTCGCGGGAAGCGGCGCATCGGCGTCGCCGAGCTGCTTGGTGCGCTCGAGTGCGGACCAGGCGCCGTTCAGCGGGCCAGGCCTGTCGAGATTCTCGCTCACGATGATCGGAAAGGCGGCTGGCTGCGCTTCGCGATCCTGGCGCTCATCGCGGCGGCGATCGCAGCGGGCGCGTGGCTCCTGGCGCCGCAACTGCCCCAGGCGAGAGTGCTGGTCAGCGCGCTATTCGCCGATATGCCTGCAGCGGTGCGCAGCGCGGCGCACGCCATGCGCGGGGACGGCGCAGATTCGACGTCGCCCGCTGCGCCGGAGCAGCAGAGCGCGAGCGTGCAGGAGCGGACAGAGGAAGACCCCGCAGTCGTCGAAGAGATCGCCGAGGAGCCGATTGCAACGGCGAGCGCGCCGCTGGCGGCCGATACCGAATCGAACCGGACTGGCGATGAGCAAGCATCTGCAGCAGCCCAGCCAGAGACGCCGAACGTTGGAGGCGATGCGCGCCCGCAAGTGGCGGCCCGGTCCGCGCCGCCGCCGGTCACGCGGGCGCGGCTCGAGTTCGACAGGGACACTTACGTCGTCAACGAAAGCGACGGCTCTGTGCAACTGCGTGTGCGACGCAGCGGCTCGGTGCGTCGCGCGGCCTCTTTCGGATGGTCTCTGCGCGGCAACTCCGCGGAGTCGGGCGCGGACTTTGCCGCCATCGGCCCCGGTCAAGAGACCATGGCGGCGGGCGCACGCGAGGCCACGGTGATCATTCCGTTGGTGTCCGACGCAATCGTGGAGAACACCGAGATGTTCTTCGTCGAGCTTCGTGCGCTGCAGGATGACGTCGAGCTCGGCGAGCGCGCGCACGCCGCCGTCATCATCATCGATGACGATTGAGCCTGTGCGCACGGCGTGATGGCCGCCGCGCCTCGTGGCGGTACACTGAGCTCTCGCCGTCAAGGAGCGCGCATGAACGTTCGATTCTCCAATCAAGGGTTGCGATGTCGCACGAGTCGCTCCGAACTGGATCGGCTGCTGGCAGGACGTGCGGTGGAGCTGGAGCTGGCGCTGCCGCGCGATCACGTGTTCCGCTTCAGTGTGCGCCCCACGACGCTGTCGAATTGGTCGCTCGAAACAGATCCGACCGGCGTGTGGCTGACGATCCCGCGCGCCGAGCTCGAAGCGCTGGCCGAGTCGCTGCCTCGCAAGGAAGGACTGCAGCAAACGTTCGATGCTTCGAACGGGGCGAGCGTGGCGGTGGCGTTCGAGGTGGATCTGAAGAAGGAAGCGGTTAGCGGGGCTAGAAGCGGATAGCGGATAGCAGATAGTTCAGGGCTAGCGCAGAGGTGCGCGGAGCTTCTGACTATCTGCTATCCGCTTCGTGTCCTCAGCAGGGCTCGATAGCCAATGTCCTTCCGATAGCGCATTCCGGACCAGCTCACCTGCTCGCACAAGGCGTATGCGGCGCGCTGCGCCTCGCGCACATCGGCGCCCAGTCCAACGGCGCATAGCACGCGGCCGCCGTTGGTGAGCACTTGGCCGTCGACCAGCTTCGTGCCGGCGTGGAAGATCTTGCCGGGCAGGCGGGCGGCTGCGTCCAGACCGGAAATCACATCATCGCGCGCACTGGAGTCCGGGTAGCCTGCGGCGGCAAGTACGACCCCCAGTGCGGCGCGTGGATCCCAGGAAGCCTGCATCTGGTTCAGTCGGCCATCCAGCGCCGCTTCGCAGAGATCGATGAGATCGGACTGCAGCCGCATCATGATGGGCTGCGTTTCCGGATCGCCGAAGCGACAGTTGAACTCGAGGACGTTCGGCGTTCCATCGGGTGCGATCATCAACCCGGCATAAAGAAAACCGACGTACGGCGTTCCGTCCTTCAGCAACCCACGCACGGTCGGCTCCATCACCTCGCGCATGATTCGCTGGTGGATGGCGTCGGTGACCACGGGCGCCGGTGAGTACGCGCCCATCCCGCCTGTGTTGGGACCGGCGTCGCCGTCATCGAGGCGCTTGTGATCCTGAGAAGTCGCGAGCGGCAGGATATGCTCGCCGCTCACGATGGCGATGAAGCTCGCTTCCTCGCCCTCGAGGAACTCTTCGACCACGACCGTTTCGCCGGCCGCCCCGAACCGTCCGTCGAACATGGATTCGGCGGCGCCGACCGCCTCATCGGCCGTCTCGCAGATGACTACACCCTTGCCCGCGGCGAGCCCATCCGCCTTGACGACCAGCGGCGCGCGCTGCGCCCGCACCCATGCGGCGTCGAAGCTCGTTTTGGTGAACGTCGCGTAGGCCGCCGTAGGCACGCCGTGGCGGCGCAGGAAATCCTTCGTGTAAGCCTTCGAGCCCTCCAGCCGCGCCGCGAGCTTGCGCGGGCCGAAGCAACGCAGCCCGGCGCTCTCGAACGCGTCGACGACGCCGAGCACGAGCGGCGCTTCGGGGCCTACGATCGTGAGATCGATGCGCTCGCGCTGCGCAAAGCTGATCAGCCCGTCGATGTCGTCTGCGCGCAGCTCCACGTTGCTGACGTGCGGCTCGAGCGCCGTGCCAGCATTGCCGGGCGCGACGTACACCGTGCTCACACGCGGCGACTGCGCCGCTTTCCACGCGAGCGCGTGCTCGCGGCCGCCGGAACCGATGATGAGAACTCGCATAAACCTTCGGCCGTAGTGGATCTGAAGCGGATAGCGGGTAGTCAGAGGACCACTGAGATTTCAGAACTGTGCGGAGCTTCTTACTAACCGCTAACCGCTAACCGCTTCGCTCTTCTGGCTAACCGCTAACCGCTAACCGCTTCTAATGTCTGAAGTGCCTCATTCCGGTCAGCACCATCGCCATGCCGTGCTCGTCTGCGGCGGCGATGACTTCGCTGTCGCGCATCGATCCGCCAGGCTGAATCACGGCGCGAATGCCGAATTGGGCGGCGACGTCCAAGCCGTCGCGGAAGGGGAAGAAGGCGTCGGAAGCCATCACGGCGCCCGCGACGGCGAGCCCTTCGTCCTGCGCTTTCATGGCGGCGATGCGGCTCGAGACCACGCGGCTCATTTGGCCGGCGCCCACGCCGATGGTCATGCGCTCTCTTGCGTATATGATGGCGTTCGACTTCACGTACTTGCACACCTGCCAGGCGAACAGCAGATCGTCGAACTCCGCGAGCGTGGGCTGGCGCTTGGTGACCACTTTGAGGTCGCGCATCGCGACCATGCCTTCATCGCGCATCTGCACCAGCAGTCCGCCGTTGACGCTGCGATACTCGTGTTTCAAGCCGCTCGGGGAGAGCGGACCGGTTTCGAGAATGCGCACGTTCTCTTTGCGCGCACATACCTGCAACGCTTCGGGTTCGACCTCGGGCGCGATGATCAGCTCGACGAACTGACGATCGAGAATAGTGCGGGCGATGTCCACAGTGAGCGGTCTGTTGAAGGCGATGATGCCGCCGAATGCGGACGTCGGATCGGTGCGATACGCCTTTTCGTACGCGGACAGCGCATCCGCTGCAACCGCCGCGCCGCACGGGTTGGCGTGCTTGACGATCACGCAGGCCGGTTCGGAGAATTGGCGTACGCACTCGAGCGCAGTGTCGCCGTCGGCGATGTTGTTGTAGGAGAGCGTCTTGCCCTGGAGCTGGCGAGCGGCGCCGATGCTGGCGCCTGTCGCCTGAGGCAGGGTGTAGAACGCGCCGGTTTGATGCGGGTTCTCGCCGTAGCGCAAGTCCAGCCGCTTGCGCACGTTGATCGTCAGCGACTCGGGATATCCAGTCGGCGCGCTTGGGTCGGCGGCCTCCTCGGTCGCACGCGCGAGATAGCTCGCAACCGCCGCGTCGTAGCTCGCGGTGTGCGCGTACGCTTTTGCCGCCAGACGTCTGCGCGTCTGCTCGCCGATTCCTTGATTTGCTTCGAGCTCCGCCAGGATTCGGCTGTAATCGCTCGGGTCGACCACGATCGCGACCCGCTCATGATTCTTGGCGGCCGCGCGCACCATCGCCGGCCCGCCGATATCAATGTTCTCGATCGCCTCCTCGTAAGCACAGCCCGGACGGGCGATCGTGGCCTCGAACGGGTAGAGATTGACGACCACCAGGTCGATGGGATCGATGCCGTGCTCGCGCATCACTTGATCATCGACGCCCGCGCGACCCAACAGTCCGCCATGGATCTTCGGGTGCAGCGTCTTGACGCGTCCATCCATGATCTCCGGAAAGCCGGTGTGCGCTGAGACCTGGGTGACCGGCACGCCAGCATCTTCGAGAAGCTTTGCGGTGCCGCCTGTGGAGAGAATCTGCACGCCCCGGCGGTGCAGCGCCTGGGCGAATGGCGCGAGGCCTTCCTTGTCGGAGACGCTCAGCAGCGCGCGACGAATCGGTGTGATCACGAGGAGAGTCCGTAGGTCTTCAGTTTCTTTCGGAGTGTGCCGCGGTTGATGCCGAGAATGTCGGCGGCGCGGCTCTGGTTGCCTTGCGCATAGTCAAGTACAGCCCGGAACAGCGGCTCCTCCACTTCGCGGATCACCAGCTCATACAGCTGGCCGGGCTTGTGTCCGTTCAATGCAGCGAAGTACGAGTCGAGCGCCTCGGCGGTCATGGCGCGCAGCGGTATCGGGCCGCCGGACGGCCGCGGCGGCGGATCGCGCCGAATCATGTTTTTTTTTCTGGGCGCCATACTGCGTTTCCGTGTGCGGTTGCGAGCGTGGTCGGTGGATCTTCCTGCGTCGTGTTTCATGAGCCTCGTTCGGGCGCCCCGTTATCCGCCGGACGCGCGCCGGCGCGTCACGCGGCGCTCGGCATGTCGTTGCGCGAGACGGCGAGCGCGTCGAAATATTCCCGGGCGCGTTCCAGCTGCAGTGCTGCGTCGTGCGCCTGCATCACGGCGCGCCGCAAAGCGTGTCCGGCGGACTGCTCCGGTGGACGCGTCTTCGCATACCAGTCGATGTGCTTGCGCGCGACCCTGACTCCAGCCTCCTCCCCGTAGAAAGCGTACAGATCGCGCAAATGAGCGAGCATGATATCACGGACTTCTTCGACGGAAGGTTCCTTGGTCACGGCGCCGTCGCGCAGGAACGAGGCGATCTGACGAAAAATCCACGGTCGGCCCTGTGCGCCGCGGCCGATCATCAATCCATCTGCGCCGGTTTCTTCAAGTACGTACTTCGCTTTGTGCGGCGAGTCGATGTCGCCATTGGCAAAAACGGGAATCGAGACGGTTTCCTTGATGGCGCGGATCGTTGCGTACTCCGCGGCGTTGCGGAACATGCATGCCCGCGTCCGGCCGTGGACCGCCAGAGCCTGTACGCCGATTTCCTGCGCCATGCGCGCGATGGCTACGCCGTTGCGATGTTCGGGATCCCAACCGGTGCGCATCTTGAGCGTCACCGGCGCATCCACCGCGCTCACTACGGCTTCTAGAATGCGCCGCACGAGCGCTTCGTCCCTCATGAGCGCGGAGCCTGCGGCCATGTTGCACACCTTCTTGGCCGGACAGCCCATGTTGATGTCGATGATCTGCGCGCCCGCTTCCACGTTGCGCCGCGCCGCTTCGGCCATCATGCGCGGCTCGGCGCCTGCGATCTGCACGATGCGAGGCGGCGCTTCGCCGCTGTGGTCCATTCTGCGGCGCGACTTGCGCGTGCCGTACAGGCGCACGTCGCTCGTGAGCATTTCACCGGCGGCTAGCCCTGCGCCCATGCGCCGGCAAAGCAAACGAAACGGCAGATCGGTCACGCCCGCCATGGGCGCGAGCGCGAGATTGCTGGACGACAGGTAAGGGCCAATGCGAAGCATGGGGAGAGAAGTGGTTGGCGGTTAGCGGACAGCGGTTAGTCAGAGAAGCAGCATTCGATGCTGAGCGTTGTATCGATCATTCTGGAACTAACCGCTAACCGCTAACCGCCTCCCGGAACATCGCCAGCGCATACCGCGCCGCGACGGCCCCGCAGGCACACATCGAACCTGAAGCCTTCCGCGTCGGGGCCGGGATCCACGATGACGATGGTCGCGTTGGCCTTCTGCGCCGGCGCGAGCAGTCGTTCGGGCGCCGCCGCAGGATCGAGATACTCCGCCGGCTCAAACTCGCGTGCTCCCACCTGTTCTCCCCAGCGGTTCTCCAGGACGAGCTTCAGCAGCGGGTATGGTTGCGCAAAATTCGCGAGATTCGTGATGGTCGCGCGCACCCGCAGTGTGCCTGGACGCGCAGGATCAGAGACCACGCCCCATTGGCGGATCTGGTAGCCGTGCAGATTCCAGTCGGGTGTGAGTTGCAAGCCGAGTCGCTCGTAGGCGCTCATGAGCGGCTTGCCGACTCGCGGATGGCGCGCCAGGGCCGAGCGATAGTGATGGATCAGCTGCAACGCGAGCAGCGCAGCGAGCGGCAGTGCAAGCCACGCCCAGGCGCGTGAGCGCCTGGACGAAGTCGCAGGCGCCAGATCCAGATCGACCGAGGGTTCTTCGTGGCGCTCGGTCGGCGCGGGCTCATGCCAGGGCTTGCGCGCCGGCGGCGGCGCGTTTGATGGTGCGGGCGCCGGCCGGCTGGGCGCAGGCTCGATTTCGGGCTCTGAAGCGGCTTCCCGCGGGCCCTCGAGCACGATCTCTTCGACGCCTGCATGCTCATTCGACGTCGCCACGGCCTCGTCGACGTCGTCGATCTCGACCCATTCCTCGGTGACTTCTTCGCGGATCTGCGGCTCGTCGTCTGCACCGAGCCGCTCGTAGGCGCCGCTGATCTCGATGCGCCGGCCTTCGAGGGTGATCTCCTCGTGCGCCAGCGGCTCCTCGACGTCCAGGTCGTCGTCCGGCGCAGGCTCGCTCGTCGCGCGGCCCGGCCTCAGGAAGCGGCCAGACTCGATGTGCGCTGTTGCGTCGTTCTCATCGATGAGCCTTTCGAAGCCGTCGAACTGCGTCTGGCAGCGTCCGCAGCGCACCTGGCCGTCGGCGACCCGCAGAATCTCGCTGGTGACGCGGAATGTGGTTTGGCAATGAGGGCACTGCGTCAGCATACGTTCGAAGGCGGCCTGCGCACGCCCTCCAGGCGGGCCCAGTCTTCGCGAAGCGTTGCGGGGCTGATATCAAACCACGGCGCATAGCTGCTTGCTACCGTTGCGAACTGGCTGCTCAAGACGCCGCTGAGCACGAGCGCGCCGCCGCCGCGCACCAGTTCGGCGAAACGCGGCGCCAGCGACTCGAGTGGGCCTGCAAGGATGTTCGCGAGCAGAACGTCGACGCCGCCTGCCAGGGGCGCGCAATCGAGCTGCACCGAGAGGCGCGAGGCGACGCCGTTTCGTTCGGCGTTCTCCCGCGTGGCGATTAGCGCTTGAGGATCGATGTCGACGGCCGTCGCGTGTGCGGCGCCGAGCTTCAAAGCCGCAATGGCGAGAATCCCCGAGCCGCAGCCATAGTCGATGACCCGCGCTCCGGCGAGATCGGCGCCATCCAGCCATTCAAGGCAGAGCGCGGTGGTCGGATGCGTGCCCGTGCCGAACGCGAGCCCCGGGTCGAGCTCGACGATCACGGCCGAGTCCCCCGCCGCGGCGATCTCTGCTGCAGCGGGCCGCTGGCCTCCGGGGCAGACCCACAGGCGTCGCCCGAAGCGCATCGGGCGGAAATCCTTCAGCCATTCCCGCTCCCACGCACGATCCGCCAGCGTCTCGAAGCTCGCCGGCGGCAGCGGCTCCGGCGTTCGTGCGCGCAGAGTCTCGAGGATGCTCGCAGGCGAGCTGGCGGCGTCGAACAGCGCCTTGATTCTCACCGTCGGCCATAGCGGCGCGGCGCCAGGCGCCGGTTCGAGCACGGGATCGTCCGCTGCGTCCTCCAGCGTGATCGACTGCGCTCCCGCCTCGAGCAGCGCATCCTCGTACGCTTCCGGGTCCGCGGCGCCGACGGCGAGAGTGAGCTGCAGGAAAGGCATTGGGAAGGAGGCGGTTAGCGGTTGGCGGTTAGCGGTTAGTACATGAGGGCGGCGCTACGACCGAATGCGCCGCCTCGAAGTGACGGTGCGGTTTCTTGATGGTGCAGTTTCTCCGAACTAACCGCCAACCGCTAACCGCTTCCAGCTCCTACTTGATGCCGAGCCGCCGCTCCAGGTAATGGATATCCAGTCCGCCGGCCTTGAATGCGGCGTGATTGAAGATTTCCTGATGCAGCGGGATATTGGTCTTGATCCCTTCGATGACCATCTCGGAAAGCGCGTTCTTCATGCGCGCGATGGCGGTGTCGCGATCTTCGCCGTAGGCGATCACCTTGCCGATCATCGAGTCGTAGAACGGCGGCACGTTGTAACCGCTGTACAGATGCGTGTCGACTCGAATGCCGGGGCCGCCGGGCGCATGGAAAAGCTTCACGGGGCCGGGCGAGGGCACGAAGCCCTTCGGGTCCTCGGCGTTGATGCGGCATTCGATCGCGTGGCCGCGGATCTGAATGTCGTTCTGGCTCACTGGCAGCCGCTCGCCGCCGGCGATGCGCAGCTGAGCCTTGACGATGTCGATGCCGGTGATCTGCTCGGTGACGGGATGCTCCACCTGCACGCGCGTGTTCATCTCGATGAAGTAGAACTCGCCGTCCTGGTACAGAAACTCGAGCGTACCGGCGCCGCGGTAACCGACCTCGCGACACGCCGCGATGCAGCGCTCGCCGATCATTTTGCGCTGCTTGGGAGTAATGCCCGGCGCCGGGGCCTCCTCGATCACCTTCTGGTGGCGTCGCTGCAGAGAGCAGTCGCGCTCCCCCAGATGCACGACGTTGCCGTAATGGTCGGCGAGCACCTGGATCTCGATGTGGCGCGGCTTTTCCAGAAACTTCTCCATGTACACCTCGGCGTTGCCGAAGGCTGCGAGCGCCTCCGCCTGCGTGACGTTGATCGCGTTGATCAGCGTCGCATCCGAGTGCACGACGCGCATGCCGCGCCCGCCGCCGCCGCCAGCCGCCTTGATGATGACCGGATAGCCGAGTTCGCGCGCGATGCGGAAGTTTTCCTCCGACGACGTGCTGAGCGGACCGTCCGAGCCGGGCACGCAGGGCACGCCGGCGGCTTTCATGACCTTGATCGCCGAGACCTTGTCGCCCATCAGGCGAATCGTCTCGGCTTTCGGTCCGACGAAGATGAAGCCGCTCTTCTCGACGCGCTCGGCGAAATCGGCGTTCTCGGAGAGGAAGCCGTAGCCGGGATGGATGGCGACCGAATCGGTGACCTCGGCTGCGCTGATGATCGCCGGCATGTTGAGATAGCTGTCCTTGGAGGAGGGCGGTCCGATGCACACCGACTCGTCAGCGAGCAGCACATGCTTTTGATTGAAGTCGGCGGTGGAGTGCACCGCCACGGTCTTGATGCCCAGTTCGCGGCAGGCGCGCAGGATGCGCAGCGCGATCTCGCCGCGGTTTGCGATGACTACTTTTTCGAGCATGTTTGTTTCTTGAGCGGGATTGTGGCTCGGCGTCCTGCGCCTGAAGGTGAATCTTGACTTGGGTTCAGTGACTGGGCGCCGATCAGCGCCTGGTCCGCGGCGTGCTCGCCTCGATGTTCAAGGCGCAGCGTGGCTCGCTCCCAGTCCGCCGGCGCATTTGCTGTCGAGCGGCTCTGCTCGGCGGCCCATGGCCCGCGCCGGTTCACCAGTCAACGGTCGCAGTCGCTCACTCGATGATGAACAGCGGCTGTCCGAATTCGACCGGATCGCCGTTCTTGACCAGCACCGCGGTCACCCGACCAGCCTTGTCGGATTCGATCTGATTCATCATCTTCATCGCTTCGATGATGCACAGCGTGTCGCCGACATTCACTTCGCTGCCGATGTCGACGAACGGTTTGGCGCCGGGCGCAGGGGCGGCGTAGAACGTGCCGACCATAGGCGCAGTGACCGTGTGATCCGTCTTGGACGGCGCCGCGGGCGCGGGTGCGGGCTGGGGCGGCATGGGGGCCGCCGCATGGGGCGTCGGGGCCGGGGCGGCGTAATGCACTGCGGGCGGCGGGGCGGCGTGTCCGGTCGGATAGCGGCTGATGCGCACCGACTCCTCGCCTTCGCTGATTTCGATTTCAGCGATTCCCGATTCCTCGAGCAGTTCGATCAGTTTCTTTACTTTGCGAATATCCATGGGAATCCTCTTGTTCTTCTCCGCGGCGTCGCCCTCCAGGCTGGGCGAGGGGGGTCGCCTGGCGCTGCAGTCGATGCTGGTGAAAGCAGGTGTTCTGAAAAAAGTCCCGCGCGACTGCTCATACTCGCGCTAGTTGCGAGCGGCCAGATGCTGCGTCGCGGCGCGCAGCGCAAGCTCGTAGCCTACCGGGCCGAGCCCGGTGATGGTCCCGAGCGCGATGTCGGAGAAATAAGACTGACGCCGGAAGGCCTCGCGCGCGTGCACGTTGCTCAGGTGCACTTCGATGAACGGGATTTTCACCGCCAGCAACGCATCGCGCAGCGCAATGCTCGTGTGCGTGAACGCCGCCGGGTTGAAGATGATGAAGGCGACATGCGTGGCGGGGGCTTCGTGGATTCGCGAGATCAGCTCGGCCTCGGCGTTGCTCTGGAACGCCGAGAGATGATGCCCCTCCTCGGCCGCCAACAGGTTCAGCCGGGCCACGATCTGCTCTAAGGTGACGGACCCATACAGCCCGGGCTCGCGCACGCCGAGCAGGTTCAGGTTCGGACCATTGAGCAGCAAGACGTGGGCCATACGGGTCAGGCCAGTTCCAGTTCAGCGAAAATGGCGGCAAGTTTAACCACACTTTGCGAGTGATTGCGACTATTAGCCGCTCATGCGGCGCGCCGGCCCGCCGCATTCGAACGCCGGCGTTGGCGCCACATCCGCCCGGCTATTCCCCCGCACGGGGGGCGTGCTCTGTCGCGGCCCGGGGGCCCTGCTCGACGGCGCCTGAGCGACGCGGCTTCAAGGCCGCGTTACGCGTCCGGGGTCCGGAGCTTGGCCAATTCGCTGGCCGCCTCCGTGCGTGCGGCAAGGGGTGTGAGCTCCCCGCTATTCACGCGGCGCACCGCCTCGAGCAGCGTCTCCGTTTGCGTCCGGTGAAGCTCGCCCAGGTGTAAGGCGACTATGCGGTGCTGGTTGTCGGTGAAGACGGTGAAGGGGAGCCCCAGCGAGCCCTGGCCGAACTGGCTGACCGCCTCCAGCCCGTCTTGTTCGCCGACCAGCACTGGGTAGTTGACGCCGATCTCTGCGAGGTACGACTCGACATCCTCGCGGAAGTCCACCGCGACGCCGACGAGCTGGAAGCCCTCATCGCCGTATTCGTGCTGGATCTCCTTGAGCAGCGGGATCTCGCGCCGACACGGCGCGCACCATGTGGCCCAGAAGTTCACGATCATGGACTTGCCCGGCCAGCTGCGAATCGAACGGGGCGCTCCTTCGAGATCGGCCAAGGTGAAATCGGGGAGTATTTCGGGCGGCTCGGAGCCCGACGGCGGCTCGAACGGTGAGGGCGCTTGCGGCGCGCTCACCAGCTGCGGTTCGACGCCGTACCGATAAATGCCGAATCCTGCGGCCGCGGCGATGAGCGCGATGAGTGCGTAGGCGGAGGTTCTCATGTCTGTCCTGCGAATCGCGTCCGGCGGCTATCTGCGATCGGCGAACTGCGCAGCCTCGCCGGCCGCCAGGGCCGAGCGCACGTGCTCGCGAAAACGTTCGGCGGGCGCGAATCCTACCAGCCTGTACGCGCGGCGTTCGACGCCGTCCGCACCGAAGAAGGCGATCGTCGGCGGCCCGAAGATCTCGAACCGTCGGAGCAAAGCCTGGTCTTCGGCGTCATTGGCGGTCACGTCGGCCTGCAGCAGCACGACGCCCGTGAGCGCCGCCTGCACGCGCGGGTCAGCAAACGTGTATCGCTCCATTTCTTTACACGAGACGCACCAGTCCGCGTAGAAGTCCAGCATGACGGGCCTGCCCCCGGCTCTGGCGCTGGACAGCGCGTCTTCCAGGTCGGCGACCGTCTTGATGCGCTGGAAGGCCAGTCCCTGCTGCTCGACGGGGACGCCCGGGCCGGCGCCAGCACGCAGCGTATCGAGCGGTTGCAGTGGATCCCGGCCGCCCGATGCAGCGCCGATCAGCAGCAGCACGCCGTAAACGAGAGCGATCAGCCCCGTCGCGCGCACCGGCGCGGCGACGGGCGAGCCGTCGCGCGATTTCAACGAGAACACCCAGAAGCCGGAGACGACGGCCAGCGCCGACCACAACAGCATCACCAATGCGTCCGGCAGCAGCGGCCCGGCGAGATAGATGGCGACCCCCAGGAACAACACGCCGAAGAGCTGCTTGATGGTCTCCATCCATGGTCCAACCTTCGGCAGCAGCGAGCCGGCGGAGGCGCCCACCACGAGCAGCGGCGCACCCATCCCAAGTCCGGTGAAGTACAGCGCCGCCGCGCCTCGCGCCAATTCTCTCGTCTGGCTGATGACCGAAAGTGCGGCGATGATCGCCGGCGCCACGCACGCCGTGACGATCAGCGCGGACAGCGCGCCCATGATGAACGTGCCGGTGAACGTGCCGGACCTCTGGCGGGCGCCGGCATTGCTGAGTCGCGTCTGCAATGCGCTCGGCAGTTGCAGGTTGTAGACGCCGAACATGGCCAGAGCCAGCACCACGAACAACGTGACAAACAGAGCGATGATCCATGGTTGCTGGAAGAAGGCCTGGGGCGCTTGCTTGAACGCCAGCACGAAAGCCGCTCCAGCAGCTGCGTAAGTCAGCGCCATTCCCTGCACATACGTGAACGCAAGCGAGAAGCCGCGCAGCGGCGTGACGCGTTCGCCTTGCCCGACGATGATGCCTGAGAGGATCGGGATCATCGGCAGCACGCAGGGCGTCAACGAGAGCAGAAGGCCGATGCCGAAGAAGGTCGCCAGCACCACGAACAAGTTACCGTCGCGGATGACGCTCGCAAGCCGATCCTGCTCGGCCACCGCGCCGCGGGCGGACCCTGCGGGCGGCGGCGCGCTGCGCGCCGGCGCCATGGGCAATAGAGTGGCGGTTGCGGAGGGCGGCAGCTCGAGGGAAACGTTCCGAGTGACAGGGTTGTAGCAGAGGCCGTCTACGGCGCAGCCCTGGTAAGTCACGACCAGATTCAGCAGGCGGGCGTCTCCCGCGGGGCGCGCCACCGGTACGGTGGCCTCGAGCGCGTCGTAGTACACCACGGTGTCGCCGAAGTACTCGTCGTGCTGGGGTGTCCCCTGGGGCAACACCGGTGCGCCCACCTGCACGTCAGGCGTGGACGTTTCCACCCGCACCTGATCCCTGTAGAGGTAATAACCGTCCGCAATGATCCAGGTGAGTGCGATCGCGCCGGCGTCCAGCACGCTTGCGCCGAATCTGAAGGCTTTATCCGGATGCAGGAGATCATCCTGCTTGGACGACCTCAGCAGGTCGCGAAAGCCGCCTGACGCTGTGACCGGCAGCGGCGCTTCGGTTTTCCAGGTGAGCGGCGGATAACACAGGCCGGCGTCGGCGCAGCCCTGAAGCTTCAAATCGATGGCCAGGGTCCGGGGGCGAGCGCCGTTGAACTCGAGAGGCGCGGACACCTCGACCGCGCCGCGATAGATCTCCTGAGTTCCGAAAAACTCATCCGTATGGGCCTCACCAGCCGGCCACGCCGGCGGACCGATGCGCACATCCGGTTGAGGGGAGGCGAGCCCCATTTTGGCCTTGTAGAGGTAGTAGCCAGGCTCGATCTGCCAGCGCACCACCAGCCGTTCGCCCTCCGCGTGCACCGAATACCGGTAGGCCTGCTCCGGCGGCAGGAACTCCTGCTTGGCGAGGCCGGCGGCGGGCCAGGCCAGGGCGAGGAGAACGATGGCTATCCAGACGGGCATGGTTGTTGGCTGTCCAGGTGGGTGGTCCAAGTCAGGCCTACGGCGGGTGGGCAGGGAGGGAACGTGTGATGGGATCATTCAGGCGGCGAGCCGTCCGGTTCGACGCACCTTCGGACCCATTCTAGATAGCGTTCGTTCCCGTCTGTCGCCGGCAACGCGACCAGCTCGGGCAGCTCGTAGGGGTGTAGCGCTTCCAGCCGGGTCTGCAGGCGAGGCAGGGCGCGGGCGGTCGTCTTGACGATCAACAGAAGCTCCTCGTCCTGCTGCAGCTCGCCGTTCCACATGTAGCACGAGCGCACGCCGCCCACCTGGTTGACGCAGGCGGCCAAGCGCTCGCTGACCAGCGCCTGCGCGATTCGGGCGGCCGTGGCCTCGTCCGGGCAGGTGGACAGGACGATGATGACTTCGTCAGGCATGGCTTTGCGGCGGTGCACAGACGGCCTGTGCTGTGGGGTCGAACTAGAACTATAAGACAGCAGATATGTCCCGGGGTCGCCGGTCGTGCGGGTGACTGCTCCCGGTGACACTTGAATTCACATGCGCGCCGCCTATTATTAGCAGCCGATCGGGTTGAGTGCTAACGCCGCCGCGGACCTCCAGGCGGCGCTCGGCGTCGGCCCGAAATCTCTTCGATTTCCCACTCCCGAACAACTCACATCGACTCATTGGCGAGGTTCGATCTATGGCTGACAAACTGAAAATTCGTCCGTTGCACGATCGCGTGATCATCAAGCGCCTGGAAGAGGAGCGCACCTCGCCGGGCGGCATCGTGATCCCGGATTCGGCGACTGAGAAGCCCATCAAGGGCACGGTCATCGCCGTGGGCAAGGGCAAGATCCTCGAGAACGGTGAGGTGCGTCCGCTCGACGTGAAGACGGGCGACCACGTCCTGTTCGGCAAGTACAGCGGCACCGAGGTGAAGGTCGACGGTGAAGAACTGCTCGTGATGCGCGAAGAAGACGTGATGGCCGTCATCGAGAAGTAAGCGCTCGGATCTGCCTCCAGGGACAGATTTCCTGTTCCAGCGACAGTGAATGAATCGCAGGGGCGGACTGAAGTCCGCGCCGTGACGCAAATTTATATAGAGGTTGAACTCACATGGCAGCTAAAGATGTACGTTTCAGCGACGACGCTCGCACCCGCATGCTCCGGGGCGTGAACGTCCTGGCGAACGCGGTCAAGGCCACGCTCGGCCCGAAGGGCCGCAACGCCGTGCTCGAGAAGAGCTTCGGCGCGCCGACCGTGACGAAGGACGGCGTTTCGGTCGCGAAGGAAATCGAGCTGAAGGACAAGTTCGAGAACATGGGCGCACAGATGGTGAAGGAAGTTGCGTCCAACACCTCCGATGAGGCCGGCGACGGCACGACCACCGCCACCGTGCTCGCCCAGGCGATCGTGCGCGAGGGTCTGAAGGCGGTAGCCGCCGGAGCCAACCCGATGGACCTGAAGCGCGGCATCGACAAGGCCGTCGAAACGGCTGTCGAAGAGCTCAAGCGCCTGTCCAAGCCCTGCAAGGACCAGAAGGCCATCGCGCAGGTCGGCACGATCTCCGCGAACTCCGATGAGTCGATCGGCAAGACGATCGCCGATGCGATGGAGAAGGTCGGCAAGGAAGGCGTGATCACGGTTGAGGAAGGCTCGGGCCTGCAGAATGAACTCGAGGTAGTCGAGGGCATGCAGTTCGACCGCGGCTATCTGTCGCCGTACTTCATCAACAACCAGCAGAACCAGACTGCGGAGCTCGAGAATCCGTACGTCCTGCTGTACGAGAAGAAGATCTCCAACGTTCGTGAAATGCTGCCGCTGCTCGAAAGCATCGCGAAGGCCGGCCGTCCGCTGCTGGTCATCGCCGAGGACGTCGAGGGCGAGGCGCTGGCGACCCTGGTGGTCAACACGATCCGCGGCATCGTCAAGGTCGCCGCCGTCAAGGCGCCCGGCTTCGGCGATCGTCGCAAGGCCATGCTGCAGGACATCGCGATCCTGACTGGCGGTCAGGTGATCTCCGAAGAGGTCGGCCTGTCGCTCGAGAAGGCGTCGCTGAACGACCTCGGCGAAGCCAAGAAGATCTTGGTGGAGAAGGAGAACACCACGATCATCGACGGCAAGGGCAAGAACGCCGACATCAAGGCGCGCGTCGAGCAGATCCGCAAGCAGATCGAAGACGCCACCAGCGACTACGACAAGGAGAAGCTGCAGGAGCGCGTCGCCAAGCTGTCCGGCGGTGTGGCCGTGATCAAGGTCGGCGCCGCCACCGAGATCGAGATGAAGGAGAAGAAGGCTCGCGTCGAGGACGCGCTGCACGCCACTCGTGCGGCCGTCGAGGAAGGCGTGGTGCCGGGCGGCGGCGTAGCGCTGATCCGCGCCAAGAAGGCTGTCGAGAAGCTGGAAAATCCGAACGAGGACCAGGCGTACGGCATCCGCATCCTGTCGCGCGCCATCGAAGAGCCGCTGCGTCAGATCGTCACCAATGCGGGTGAAGACGCCGCCGTCGTGCTCGCCAAGGTCCGAGAGGGCAAAGGCACCTTCGGCTACAACGCCGCCACCGGTGAATACGGCGACATGCTTGAGCTCGGCATCCTCGATCCGACCAAGGTCACGCGCCTGGCGCTGCAGAACGCCGCGTCGGTTGCGGGCCTGCTGCTCACCACCGAGGTGATGGTCGCCGAGGCTCCGAAGGAAGAAGCGGAGCACGCTCACGGCGGCCCGGGCATGGGCGGCATGGGCGGCATGGGCGACATGGGTATGTAAGGAGCCCTTCGCTCCCCGGCGCGTGAGCCTGGGCTCCGCCCTCGCTCATGCGCCTCCTCCCCGCAAAGGGGAGGAGGTGGGGCGACTGCAGCGCAAGGATGCGCCCGAAAGCCCCGCGATTTCGCGGGGCTTTCTCGTGTGCGGAGGGAGCACGTTTGCAGCTTGGAGACGCGGGTCCTGAGCTGTAGTACGTGGCGGAAATTCCCCGGCGCTCCGCGCCCTGCAAATTTCACGACTCTCCAGGTTCATCTCGCGAAGCAGGCGCAGCTCGTGCGGCGAGCCTGTGGGGAACTCCCTCGAAGCGCGCGCGCTTACGAACCGACCATGCGAAAACTGTCGCGCGAGCGGCGTATGCGGTGGTCAGTCCCGGTTCGTTCTCGAGGTGTCCTACATGGTTATGGAAACCTACGGTCAGTCGGCGGTCAGACCGCGTCGGCCCGAGCCGTGGGCTCACCCGGCGGAGGCGTCGCACGAGCCGCACTGGCACGAGGAATACGCCTATGAGCCGTCGGAGCACCGGTGGCTGGACGACCAGCGCCTGACCCAGGCGCTCGGCTGGTTCAGCATCGGAATCGGCCTCACCGAACTGCTTGCCCCACGCGCGCTCGGTCGCGCGATCGGCGTGGGCGACCATCCGGCGGTTTTCCGCATGCTCGGCGTACGGGAGCTCGTCAGCGGCGCGTGCCTGCTTTCAGGGCGCTCGCCGGCCGTGTGGGCTTGGTCGCGAGTCGCAGGCGATGCGATGGATCTGACGCTGCTGGGCGCGGCGCTGCGGGCGCCCAAGGCGCAGGCTGAGCGCATCGCCGTGGCTGGCGCAGTCGTACTTGGGGCGGCGGCGCTCGACGTCTACGCCGGCCAGCGTTTGATGCGCCGCGAGATATCGCCGCCGCAGGTGCGTGTCAGCGAAGTCGTCTCCATCAATGCTTCGCCGGAGGAGCTGTATACGTTCTGGAAGAAGCTCGACAATCTGCCGCGCTTCATGCAGCACGTGCAGTCGGTGTCGCGGACGAATGACCGGATCTCCCACTGGGTGGCCAAGGCGCCGGCCGGGGCGACCATCGAGTGGGACGCGGAGATCATCGACGACCAGCCGAACGCGCGGCTCGGGTGGCGCACACTGCCGGATTCGGAGATTCGTCACGAGGGCGCCGTGAGCTTCGTGCGCGGCGCGGGCGGGCGAGGCTCGATCGTTCACTGCGAGTTGTTCTATCAGCCGCCGGCGGGGCGTTTAGGCGCTGCGCTCAGCTCGCTGCTCGGTGAGGAGCCGCGCAAACAGATCAACGACGATTTGCGCCGTCTCAAGCAGCTCATCGAAACAGGCGAAGTGGCCACCACGCTGGGGCAGCCTGCGGGCCGGCGTTCGCTGATCGGTCGGGTGGCGCTCGGTCGGAGGCTCCAATGAGAGCGGTTTGCTGGCATGGCGTGCATGACGTCGGCGTGGAGGACGTGCCCGAGCCTTCGATCCTCAATCCGCGCGATGCGATCGTGAGGGTGACGGCGACGGCGATCTGCGGCTCCGATCTCCATCTCTACGACGGCTACATCCCGGGAATGTTTCGCGGCGACATTCTCGGCCATGAGTTCATGGGCGAGGTGGTCGAGATCGGGCGCGGGATCAGCAATCTATCGGTGGGCGATCGTGTGGTCGTTCCGTTTCCGATCTCGTGCGGCGGCTGCTATTTCTGCGAGCGCGAGATGTACTCGCTGTGCGAGAACTCAAATCCGAATGCGGCCGTCGCCGAGAAGCTTTGGGGATACTCGCCAGCCGGTCTGTTCGGTTATTCGCACATGCTCGGCGGCTACGCCGGCGGCCAGGCGGAGTACGTGCGCGTGCCGTTCGCCGACGTGGGTCCCATCAAGGTTCCCGAGTCTTTGAGCGACGAGCAGGTGTTGTTCCTCTCGGACATTCTTCCGACCGGCTACATGGCGGCCGAGAACTGCAACATCCAGGAGGGCGACACCATCGCAGTGTGGGGTTGCGGGCCCGTCGGCCTGTTCTCGATCAAGAGCGCGCTGCTGCTCGGCGCCGAGCGTGTGATCGCCATTGATCGCTTTCCGGAGCGGCTGCGCAAGGCGCGCTCGATCGGCGCCGAGACAGTGAACTACGAGTCGAGCGATGTATTGTCGCTCCTCAAGGAGATGACCGGCGGACGCGGCCCGGATGCATGCATCGATGCAGTAGGCATGGAGGCGCACGCGCACGGCCCCGTCGGGGCGTACGATCGCGCGAAGCAGGTGATTCGACTCTCGACGGGCCGTCCGAACGTGTTGCGCCAGGCGATCACGGCGTGTCGCAAAGGCGGCGTCGTCTCGGTGCCCGGAGTATATGGCGGCTTCATCGACAAGCTGCCCTTCGGCGCGGTGATGAACAAGGCGATCACCATCAAGAGCGGCCAGACGCACGTGCAGCGGTACATGCGGCCGCTGCTCGAGCGCATCGAGCGGGGCGATATCGACCCCTCGTTCGTCATCACGCATCGTCTCAATCTCGACGATGCGCCCGACGCATACGAAATCTTCAAGAACAAGGAGGAGGATTGCGTCAAGGTCGTGCTCCGGCCTTGAGTGCAGCGAACACGCCGTAGGCGAGTGTGCTCTCCCCCTGTTGGCGGCGGTCGTGCGGGCAAGCCGCCGTGCGGCGCATCAGGCGTTCCAGCGGGTGCGCGGTTCGTCTGAACAGGCGCCTGTTCACCGGCGCCGCGCCGCCGTCCCGCCGGCGAAAGCAGAAGGCTGGCGTGAACGAGGCTTTCTCGCCAGCCGCACAATCTCGCGGCGCGCCTGCTGCTGCAGGCCGAGTTTGCGCATCAAGCTTTGCGCATCGACAGGCGCCCTCAGCTTTACGTCGGTGTTGTCGAAGTAGCAGTAGACGTCGCGCGGCTTCGTGGCTGGAGCCTTCCGCTTCGATATCTTCTGAGCGTCCGCCGGCTCGCGTCCTTTGTGCCAGGCTTCGATGCGCTTCGCCCACCGGGCCAGCGAGCGGTCGCTGTAGCCGCTCGTGTACAGCGACTTGTCGCCGTGCAGGCGCAAGTAGACGAAGTCGGCCGTGACATCATGCGTGAGGGGCCATTTGCCGGCCGTTTCCGCCACGACGAGCGACACGTTGCGATCGCGCAGCTGCGAGACGAACGCCTCGTCCAGGAAACTCGGATGGCGAATCTCCATGGCGTGTCGCAGTGGTCTGTTCTCATCGATGGAAAGGCAAGCGCGGCTCTGCAGACGTTCGTCATGCCGCCGCGCCAGCTTCAGGGCGCCTTTCAGGTCGTGCGGCAACAGATCCAGAAACGGTCCGATGCGCCCACGGTCGTAGGCGAGCTGCGGCGGCAGTTGCCAAAGAATGGGTCCGAGCTTCTCGCGCAAGTTGAATACGCCGGAGGCGAAGAAGTTCGCGAGCGGAGTTTGTACTTCGCGCAGCTTCTTCATGTGCGTGATGAACCTTGGCCCCTTCACCGCGAAGAGGAAATCATCCGGCGTCTCATCGCGCCATTGAGCGTAGTACTCCGGACGCTGCAGCGAGTAGAAAGAACCGTTGATCTCGATGCTCGAGAAGATGCGCGAGGCGTACCACAGCTCGCGGCTCTGCGGCAGCTCCTTGGGGTAGAACACGCCTCGCCACGGGGCATAACGCCAACCGGAGACGCCGATGTAGATCTTCGCCATGGTTGCACCTGCAGCGCTGCAACGATCGGCGAGCCGGGTTTGTGCCCAGCGTGTGCGGCTTAATCCTTCTCGTCTGTCGCCAGCCGCGCGTATTTTTCATGCAACGCCCGAACTTGCTCCTGCAGTTCCGCTAGCGTGCCCGTATTCAGAATCACGTCGTCCGCCGCCGCCAGTCGCTGCTCACGGGTAGCCTGCGCCGCCAGAATCCGCCGCGCCTGTTCCTTATCCGCCCTATCGCGCGCCATCAGCCGGCGCAGTTGATCTTCTTCAGGGCAATCCACCACGAGCACTCGATCGTAAGCGTTGGCGCGTCCGCCTTCGACGAGCAGCGGAATGACGTGGATCTGGTACTTGCCGCCGGCCTCACGCGAACGCCGCGCCAGCGCTTCGCGAATCGCCGGATGCGTGATCGCCTCCAGGCGCTTGCGCTCGGCGGGATTGCGAAAGACGCGCTCGCGCATGCGCGCGCGATCGAGACGGCCAGATGCGTCGAGAACTTCGGGTCCGAACTCCGCGACAATCTGCGCGAGCGCCGGCGCGCCGGGCTCCACCACGTCGCGGGCGATCTGGTCCGTATCCAGCACGGGAACGCCGAGCTGCGCAAAGAAGTTCGCGGCCGCCGTCTTGCCGCTGGCGATGCCGCCGGTGAGGGCGATCAGGAAGGGATGTCGGTGCTGCTGGGAGTTCACGAACCGATCAACGTAGGTGAGCTGTCGGCCAACGCATTCCTTGCGGGCGCGGCAAGCTCATGCGTGGCCAGGAGAAGCTCGTCGGACAGGACATGCCGCCGGCGAGCTCCATGAGTTCCTTCTGCGACAGAAGCGTATCGGAACCCGGCGCAGCGTCAACCCACTAGGAATCTCTGATCTACTCTGTCTCTGTGATCTCGAGCCGATCGAACGCCTTGCGTTGCGGGCGTTTCTTTGGGCTGAACCGCCAGGGCGGTAGGTTAATCAGAGCTTCGCCAGGCGAGGGCCGTACATCCTTCAGCGCAAACCGCTCAAGGCCAGATAGGAGCCGACCAACCGATCTCCCCACATGAGCGCAATCCAGCCGGCCGCCGCCAGATACGGCCCGAACGGAATCGGGATATTGCGATCGCGCCCACGGAAGGCGATGAGCGCGATCCCGACCACGGCGCCGGTGAACGCGGAGATCAGGATGATCAGCGGCAGCATCTGCCAACCCATCCAGGCGCCTAGCGCCGCGAACAGTTTGAAGTCTCCATAGCCCATGCCTTCCTTGCCGGTGAGCTGCCGGAAGACGTGATATACGCTCCACAGGCTCAGATAGCCGGCGACTGCGCCAATGATGCTGGATCGCGGATCGACGGGCGTCGCGAACTGCGGATCGCCGGGCGCAAGGCTGAGCAGCAAGCCCAGCCATAGCAGCGGCAGCGTGATGTTGTCCGGTAGCAGCTGAGTGTCGAAATCAATCCCACTGAGCCCGACCAGCGCCCACGTGAGCACCAGCGCAGCGCCCGCGTACCAGGTAGGCCCGAATTTCGCAGCGACGAGGGCGGAGAGAATGGCCGTGCCGAGTTCGACGATCGGGTAACGCGCCGAGATTCGGGCGCCGCATTTCGCGCACTTGCCTTTCAGGAGCAGGTAGCTGAGGAGCGGGATGTTCTGCGCGGCCGTGATCATCGCGCCGCACTTCGGGCAGGCGGAGCGCGGGACGAGAAGGTTGTACTTCGGCGGCTTCGGGGCTTGTTCCGCGGAAGACGTGCTCACGCCCGCCGCCGCGTCTTCGTTAAGGATCTGGTCGGCCTGCGCGCGCCACTCACGTTCCAGAATGATCGGCAGACGATGGATGACGACGTTCAGGAAGCTGCCGACCAGCAGACTGAAGACGAACACGAGCGCCACCCACAGCGTGGGGTGTGCGGTCAGAAGGGCAACGATGTCCTGCATATGAGTGCGTCGTCCTCAGGTGGCCGCCGACTGCGGCAGCCTTATAAGAAGACGCCGCGCAGTGCGCGGCGTCTTCCTCCCCATGCCACCGTGTGTCTTTGTAATCCGAGCTTCCTCAGATCGCCGCGCCGAGTTTGAAGATAGGCAGGTACATTGCGACGACCAGGCCGCCGACCAGCACGCCGAGGATCGCCATGATCAGCGGCTCGAGCAGGCTGCTCATTGCATCGACGGCGGCGTCGACGTCGGCTTCGTAGAAATCGGCGACCTTGGCGGCCATCGCGTCGAGGGAGCCGGATTCTTCGCCTACGGCGATCATCTGGATGACCATGTTCGGGAAGAGATTGGTTGACTCCATCGAGCGCTGCAGGCGCTGACCGGTTGCGACTTCGTCACGGATGCGCAGCGTGGCTTCCTCGTACACGATGTTGCCTGTGGCGCCCGCGACAGACGTTAGCGCTTCGACGAGTGGGACGCCGGCGGCGAACATCGTGGAGAGCGTGCGCGCGTA
>JAVEVD010000028.1:0-44139 GCA_034005205.1 Steroidobacteraceae bacterium
ATGGAAGTTTTCGTAACACATGAGTCATCGGCGGCGTTCGTTCCGCATCGCCTAGAAGCGTACGAAGTTGTGCTCGGCTACGCCGTTCACATGGCCGTTGGCGCGCCCGTTCGCATGGCCGTTGGCGTACCCGCTCGCATGACCATTGGCGGCGCCGTGCGGCTTGCCGCCGTCCGCGCCGTGGGCGGCCGCAGCGAACTGCGGCTGCGCAACGTGCAGTTGAATGCGATCGTGCGGCCGCGCCTGCGCGCCGGCCGGCCTGCTTGCGTCGGCATGCTGCACGACGTTCGATGCGTCGACCTTGAAGAAGCTCATGGAAGCTTGCAGCTCCTGCGCCTGGCTGCTCATTTCCTCGGCCGTCGCCGCCAGCTGTTCGCTGGAGGATGCGTTCTGTTGCGTGAGCTGAGAGAGCTGATTCATCGCACTGTTGATCTGTCCCACGCCGGAGGACTGCTCCTGGCTGGCGGCGGTGATTTCCTGCACGAGCTCGGCAGTCTTCTTGATCGAGGGCACCATGTCGGTGAGCAGCTTGCCCGCCTTTTCGGCGAGCTGCACGGACGAGGTGGCGGTTTCACCGATCTCCTGGGCGGCGATTTGCGAGCGCTCGGCCAGCTTGCGCACTTCGGCGGCGACCACTGCGAAGCCCTTGCCGTGCTCGCCGGCGCGCGCCGCCTCGATGGCCGCGTTCAGGGCGAGCAGGTTCGTCTGATAGGCGATGTCGTCGATGATCGAGATCTTGTGCGCGATCTGCTTCATGGCCTCGACCGTCTGCTCGACCGCGGCGCCTCCTTCGATCGCCTCGGTGGCGGCCTTGGTCGCCATCTGATCTGTGACCTTCGAGTTCTCGGTGTTCTGGCCGATGGACGCGGTCATCTGCTCCACCGAGGCCGATGTCTCCTCGACGCTCGATGACTGCTCGGTGGAAGCCTGCGAGAGCGACTGCGCGGTGGCCGAGACTTCTTCGGACGCAGAAGACAGACTGTCTGCCGCGGAGCGCACTTCGCCGATCACTTGCGAGAGCCTTTCGATCATGGCGCCCATCGCGGCGAGCAGCATGCCGGGCTCATCCTTGGAAGTGCTGACCACGCGAACGGTGAGATCGCCGTCGGCCATGCGCTTGGCCGCGTCGACCGCCTCGGCCAGCGGACCGGTGATGGAGCGCGTGACCAGGAATGCGGACGCCAGGGCGAGCAGCGCCGCCAGAGCGGACAACGCGAGTACAACCTCGCGAGATTCCTCGTAGGTCGCTGCGGCTGCGCTCACGTCCATGGCCATTCGGTTCTCCTGTCGATCGGCCAGACGCTCGACGGCGGCGGAGTACGCGTTGAGAGTGGGGCGCAGTTCCTGCTGGGCCAGCCGGATCGCTTCCTCGCGCTTTCCGGCCTGCGCCGTTTCGAGCACCTGGCGACGCTTCTCCACGTAGACGTTGCGAGCCGCCTCGATCTCCTTGAACATCTCTTTGTCCTCGGCGACCTGCAGGGTAGCGGCGAACTGTTCCAGCCGTTTACCGTTGGCTTCGCTGCGCTCGCGAATGGCGGCCATGTAGTTCGCCAAGTCGGCGGCGCTGTGGGCCAGGAGCGCATCTCGTATGGCGATCCCGATGAGATTCAGGTTCGTGTTGATCTCATCGAGCGCCGCGATTTTCGGATAGCGTTCATGTGCGATCTGGTCGGTGGTCGCTTTCATGTCGTTCAGACGAGCCAGCGACAGCAGGGCGACCGCTCCGAGCAACAGCAGCACCAGCGTAAAGGCGATGCTGAGGCGTACGCCCACCTTGAGGTTTTTCAACATGAGGGATCTCCGCAAAAGAAACTCTTCACAATACGACCAGATGAGCGTTGGGCTCTTCGTTCCTCGACTGCGGCGGGCGAGCTTCGGCGCCGCCCAGGCAGCGCTCTACGAGTCCCCCCACATCGAGGATCAGCGCCACTTCCCCGCTGCCGAGGATCGTGGAGCCGCTGACGCCCTGAAGGCGGCTGAAGAGTCGCGAAACGGGCTTGATGACGGTCTGCAGCTCGCCGAGCAACTCATCGACGACTACGCCGGCGCGTTTGCCGCCCCAGCGGACCACCACGACGCTTTCGCGTTTGCCGCGGGCGCCGTCCACGCCCAACAGCTCGCGCAGCCTGATGAACGGCAGTACTGAGCCGCGCAGATTGATGTAGCTGTGGCCGTCGTCAGCGACGCGCTGACCGGCCTCGAGCTCGACGCATTCCTCGACGGTCTCGAGCGGCAGGACGAACGAGGAGCGTCCGACGCGCACCAGAAAGCCGTCGATGATGGCTAGTGTGAGCGGCAGGCGAATTCGCACCAGCGTTCCCACTCCCTCGCGGCTTTCGATCTCGATCGTGCCGCGTTGCGCGGCGACGTTGCGTTTGACGACGTCCATGCCGACGCCGCGTCCGGAAAGATTGGTGACTTGCTGGGCGGTCGAGAAGCCCGGCTCGAAGATCAACGCGTGCACCTGCGCATCGCTCAGCACGCTGGCGTCTTCGATCAGGCCGCGCTCGAGCGCGCGGCGCACGATGCGCTCGCGGTTCAGACCTGCTCCATCATCCTGCACCTCGATCACGATCGAGCCCGCGTCATGGCGGGCGTTCAGGCGCAGCAGGCCCTCGGCGCTCTTGCCGCGGGCCAGCCGTTCCTGCGGCGCTTCGACGCCATGGTCGATCGCATTGCGCACCAGGTGCGTGAGTGGATCGACGATGCTCTCGATCAGCGTCTTGTCGAGCTCGGTCTCCCCGCCGCTCATTTCGAGGCGGATCTGCTTGCCGACTTCGCGGGCGACGTCGCGCACCACTCGCTTGAAGCGCGCGAATGTCGGGCCGATCTGCACCATGCGCAGCTTGAGCGCCTGATCGCGCACTTCCTCGACCAGGCGCGACAGGCGCAGCGTCGACTCGTTGAGCTCCGAGCCGCCCACTACGCGCGCGGCGATGCTCGTGGCGGCGCCGGCCGTGACGAGTTCGCCGATCAGGTCGATCAGGCGATCGAGCTTCTCGCTGTCGATGCGCAGCAAGCCGTCGGATTTCTTCGTCTCGGTGCGAGCCTCTCGCTGCCTCCGCAACGCCGCTTCGACGACTGCGGGCTGCACCACGCGCTCGCGCACCATGACTTCGCCGAGCATTGCTGCGCCGCCCGTGGTCTCGCTCTGCGCGGCCTGCATGTCCAGACAATCGTTCAGCTCCTGCCGGGTGAGCGTTCCGCAGCGCACGAGCAGCTCTCCCAGCCGGTCGTCCGCCTCGGGCAAGTCGCGGATCAGCGCCACGTATTCGGCCACCTGAGAGCGCGGCGGCAGGATGCGCAGCGTGCAGTCGTCGCGAACGAATTCGAACGCCGCCTCGATGCGATCCTTGCCGGCGTCGGTGCGCAGTCCGATCTCGTAGCCTAGCCAGCAGACTTCAGGATCGAATTGCTCGAACGGCGGCATCCCGTCGTCGACGACCTGCAGTCCGGCGATTTCGCCGAAGGTGGTGAGATAGCGCAGGAACGAAAGCGGATCCATGCCGTTGGTCAGCACATCGGGGCCGAAGCGCACCGAGATGTGCCAGCAGTCGGTCAGTGCGCGCCAGGCGTCGGGCTGCGGTTGCGTCTGAGGCTTCGTCGAGTCCGCGGCGGCCGTTGGCGGCGCGGCGGGCGTTGCGGTCCGCCGCGATCCGCCGAACGCTTCGAGCCGCTGCAGCAAGCGAGCGCCGTCGGCGTCGAGTTGTTCGCTGTCGACCTCGCCGCGTTGCGCGACGCAATCGATCATCGCCTGCATGTGATCGCGGCATTCGATCAGCAGAGCCGCCAGCTCGTTGTCGAGCTCGAGCGTGCGTGCGCGAACCCGGTCGAGCACGCCTTCCACTACGTGCGTGAATTCGACGATGGCGTTCAGCCCGAACAGGCCGGAGGAGCCTTTGATCGTGTGCGCCGCCCGGAAGATCGCATTGATCGACTCGGCGCCGGCCTCGCCGTGTTCGCACGCGAGCAGTTCCGCCTCCATCTCGCGGAGCAGCTCACGACTTTCGCTCACGAAGGTGGACAGCGCCGGATCGAGGTTCATTGGCGTGCGCTCGTGTTCTCGCCGCAGACGAGATCCGTGAGGTTGCACAGCTCGAGCACGTCGAGGACGCACTCGCTGGCGCGAGCGGCCGTGAATACGCCGCCGGCGGCGTGCATGTGGCGACGGGCGGCCAGCAGGATCTGCAGGCCAGCCGTGTCGAACTCGCTGACCTCGTGCAGGTCGAGGTGCAATTCCTGCGGCTGCTCGGCGAGCGCGGCGGCGAGCCGCGCGGTCAGCTCGCCTGCGCGATAGATGGTCATTTCGCCGCTGATCTGCAGCGTAGCCGCGGAATGTGGTGGTTGTTGCGCCATGCTCGTCGTGAATCAATTAGAAACACCGCGCGATGCGCGCAGTCCGCCGGTAGACAGAGTCTGGCTACCTGTCCGAGTAACGGCGTGCGACGAGAGGTATTTAGTAGGGCGTCCCCCTATTCGGGGCGCCGGCAGAAGGCCAGTGCGACGGTGAGGCGAGGCGCGGCGCCCGCCTGGCGGCGCCCGTCAGCGACGATGTCGCCGCAGAGGCGGCTTTGCACGCGGCCAGGCGGGCGGGGGCGAAATCAGGACCAGACGCTGCGCTTGCGGCGAGACTTGAGCCAGACGCCGAGCAGGACGCCGGCGATGACGAGGCCGCCGCCGGCCAGCGCCGAGCGCAGCATCATGCTGCGCTCGAGCTGGCGGACGCGCTCTTCGAGCTGCGCCGCTTGCTTGGCGAGCGCCTGATTGGCGGCCTTGAGCTGATTGTTTTCTTCGTAGTGTGCGATGGCGGTCGCAGACACGCGGCGGATCTCGGCGATCTCTGTCTGAAGCTGCTCGTTTTGACGTTGCAGCTGCTGTTCGCGCGCCTGCAGGTCGCTGCGCTCGCCGCGCGCCTCCTGATAATTCTCGCGCACCGATTTGAGCTGCGCTTCGAGCGACTTGATGCGCTCGTTCGCGACCGCCAGTCGATCCCGGGCGATCGGTTGCGCAGTGAGGTATTGGGTCGGCGCCCACCCTTCCAGTCCGCTCGGCGTGCGCACGTGGGTGAAGCCCGCCTGCTTGTCCTCGCCGAGCACTTCGAGCGGCATGCCGCTCGGCAGGCCGGCATGCAGAATGCGATGGCCGTTGGAGGGTCCGCGGCGCAACGGGACGGCAAGCTCGTCGGAAATGTACAGCGTGGCGGCGCTGGCCTGGGCGATCATGCACACCCCGAGCAGCGCCGGCAAAATCTTGCGCATCGGCAACGTTGTCCTGTGATTCAGTTCTGTATCGGCCGGGCTCGCCGCGGCGCCGGCGACTATATCGGATGTCTTACGGCGCGCGCCCGTTCGCAAATCGGCGACAGGCGGGCGGCGCCCGCTCGATCGGGCCCACGGTGTCGGCTGCGGCCGCCAAGTGCGCGGATGAGGTTCACAGGAAGTTTTCTGCTCGCCATCATGCGCGTCCCATGGTTCCGCCAGAGAATCTGCGCTTGCCTGCGGCGCTCCGCGCGCGCGTAGAGGCGTCGAACCCTCTCAGGCGCCTTGCCGCGCTCGTCCACCGCGCCGCAAGCGCAACCGCTCGGAGGGCGTAGTGTCAGCCTTGAGCACCTTCGCCAGGTGGGCCAGGGCGTAGCGCTGCTGCATGAGTCCGGCGACGCAGTCGCGCGGCACGAACAGCTCGAAATCGCGCAAGTAGGCGTCCATAGCGGTGAACAGAACGCACTGCTCGATGGTCACGCCGGTAATGATGAGCTTCTGCGACCCGAGATGGCGCAGCAGCGCGTGCAGCGGCGTGGCGAAGAAGCCTGAATGCTTGGGCTTGAAGATGAAGTAGTCGTCCGGCTGCGGCTCGAGCAGTTCGACGACGGGCCGGCCTGGCGTCTGATCGTTCAGGCAGTGCGCGATGAGCTGCGCGCGGTCCGAGCGCCACCTGCCGTGGTTGTCGTTGATGTAGATGCTAGGCGCCCCGGCGATGCGCGCTCGCGCCTTGAGGCGTGCGATCCGCCGCGCTGCGGGCAGGGCCGTCTTGACCAGCCGCGGACCGTTCTCGAAGCGGAAGTCCGAGATGAGGTCCAGGATGAGGAGGGCGTAGGGATGCTCGTCCGGTGCGGAGCCGTGCAGCGTGGCGGTTCGCGGCATGGCGGCGAAACGTCGAGCTGTTTGCGGCAGTTCCGGGTGCGGCGGTTTGCCGGCAGAAGCGGTCCGCGGTGTGTCGAGGCCCCCCGCGCACTGCGCGGCAAGAACCGCCGCCCTCCCTGATAGACTGCGCGCTCTTCCATCCCGTATTCGCCGCAACAGATCCCTTTTCATGCCGACGCTTTTCCCTTCCGCATTTCGCGCACATCCCTGGCACGGGGTGGAGTTGGGCCCCGAAGCCCCGGCCGTCGTGACCGCCTACATCGAAATCGTGCCGACCGATACGGTCAAGTACGAGATCGACAAGAGCACGGGGCTGCTGAAGGTGGATCGGCCGCAGCGCTTCTCGAACGTCTGCCCATCCCTGTACGGCTTTCTGCCGCGCACCCTGTGCGCCGATCGCGTCGCGGAGTACTGCCAGGAGCGCACTGGTCGCAGCGGGATCATCGGCGACGGCGATCCAATGGACGTCTGCGTGCTCACCGAGAAATCCATCGGCCACGGCGATCTGCTGGTGCAGGCCATCCCGATCGGCGGGTTGCGCATGGTCGATGAGAACGAGGCGGACGACAAAATCATCGCTGTGATGCGGGGCGACGCGCTCTATGGGCGCTTCACGGACATCGCGCAGTGCCCGCCGGAGGTCATCGAGCGCCTGAGCCACTACTTCCTTACGTACAAGCACGCGCCGGGCTCGCCGGAACACCACGTGGAAATCACGCATGTGTACGGGCGCGAGGAAGCGTTCGAGGCGGTCCGCCGCAGCCAGGCGGATTACGTCGCCGCGTTCATGGGCGCCGGCATGCTGAAGTGACCCATCTCACCAGGAAGGCCTTACGGCCGGCCCGGTTGAGCACGCCCGAGTAGGACCTCGCTCGCCGAGCGAAGCGAGCGGTGGAGGCGATGACGCGCTGCGCTGCGGGGCGAGGTCCTGCAGCGTCGCCGCTGAGCCGCTTTCGCGTCCGAGGACGCTGGCTCGGAAGCGGCTCACCTCTTATGCTCACTGTCGCTCGGCGCCTCCCTGGCGCCGCCGGCCCTGGTTCAATGCAGCAAACGATTCGCTTCGTGAAGGCGCCTGACGGCGTTCGGCTAGCGGTGGCGACTTCCGGCTCAGGGTCGCCGCTGGTCAAGGCTGCGAACTGGATGTCCCATCTGGAGTTCGATTGGCAAAGCCCAGTATGGCGGCATTGGTATCGCTTCCTGTCGGCCGGTCGGAAGCTGATTCGTTTCGACCCACGCGGCTGTGGTCTGTCCGATTGGGACGCTCAGGATCTGTCGCACGCCGCTCAGGTTGCGGACCTGGAGGCGATCGTCGACGCCTGCGGCCTCGAGCGCTTCGCTTTGCTCGGCATTTCGCAGGGCGGCGCTGCGTGCATCGAGTACGCAGTGCGGCGCCCTGAGCGGGTGACGCACCTGGTGCTGTACGGCTGCTATGCGCAGGGCTGGGCGCAGCGCGACGAGGAGTCGCGCCGACAAGGCGAAGCGCTGGTCGAGCTCATCCGTCAGGGATGGGGGCAGGAGAATCCTGCATTTCGCCAGTTGTTTGCTTCGCTGTTCATTCCAGACGCGACGGCCGAGCAGGTGCGCTGGTTCAGCGACATCATGCGCATCACGACGCAGCCGGCGATCGCCGCGCGCATCATCGAAGCGTTCGGCCAGATCAATGTGCGCCCGCTGCTGAAAAAGATCAGGGCGCCGACGCTGGTGCTGCACGCGCGCGACGACGGCCGCATCCCGTTCGATCAGGGCCGGATGCTCGCCGCGGAAATTCCCGGCGCGCAGTTCGTGGCGCTCGAAAGCCGCAATCACATCCTCATGGAAAGCGAGCCGTCCTGGGCGCGCTTTCGCGGCGCGCTCGAACAGTTTCTTGGCGCGGGAGAACGGCGCGATGCAGCATCGGCGCACTCGGGCGAGACCGCTCCGGCGGGCGTTCTGCCCGGACTCACCGCGCGCGAGACCGCCATCCTGCGATTGGTGGCGCAGGGTGAAGGGAACATGGAGATCGCCAGCCGTCTGTTCATCAGCGAGAAAACGGTGCGCAATCATCTGACAAGCATCTTCGAGAAGCTCGGCGTAGACTCGCGCGCCCGGGCCATCGTGCTGGCGCGGGATCGGGGATTGGTGTGAAGGAGGCGCTCAGGGTTAGTCAGAGGCGCCTCGGCCTGCTTCGTACAATTGCTCCGAACCAACCGCTAACCGTTTCCACCGGGACATTTGTCCCGGCTGCGCCGCTCAATCTGAGTCTCCTGCCTCATGCGCTTGGCCGGAAATTCGCGCAACATTTCCTGCACCGAATCTATTCGCAGCAATCGGGCTGAACCGCCATGAACGCCGCCTTGGACATGATCGTTTCTCCACTGAACGAACGACTCTTTCAGGAGAACAGCGACCGCGCCCGTTACGCGCGCTGCATCAAGGCCTCCCGCAGAGTGCGCTGGGACATCGATGCGGATGTATTCCGTGGGCGCACGTTCGACTTTCGCCGCAAGTTTCTGCCGGACAGCCTGACGAAGGTGAACGAGCTGCCGTTTCTCACGCCCGAGGAGCAGCGCAGCATGAGCCACGTGCAGGGCCGCACTTACGCCAGCATATTCGGTCTGGTGGAGCGTTTCATTGCAGCCAAGACGCTGCAGCTGGCCTGCTCACATGGCCTCGGCGATCAGATGGCGCTCGAGGGATTGGTGCGCTTCAGCGACGAGGAACTCAAGCATCAAGAGCTGTTCCGTCGCATCGAGGCGGCTATTGCCCAACACATGCCGGGCGGTTACGCGCCGACCACGGACCCGAACGAGTTCGCGCGCGCGGTGCTCGATAAGTCGACCTGGGCGGTGCTGGCGCTGAACTGCCAGGTGGAGCTGTTCACGCAGATCCATTACCGCGAGAGCATCGAGCCCGATGAGGAGCTGTCCGACCTGTATCGCGACGTCTTTCGGTTCCATTGGGTGGAGGAGTGTCAGCACGCGATCATGGACGAGATCGAGTGGAGCCGTGAGGACCGCAAGCTGAGCCCGCAGGAGCGCGAGCACGCGCTGGACGAGTTGATCGAGCTGCTGGAGCTGCTGGACGACGTGCTGCGGTCGCAGTCCGCGGCGGACGCCGCCTATTTCTTGAGGCTCTGCGAGCGCGGCTTCAACGCTGAGGAGCAGCAGGAGATCCGCCGTACGGTTCTGCGTGCATATCGCTGGCAGTACATCGGTTCAGGCGTCCGGCATCCGCATTTCCAGAGACTGCTGGGAGGGATGATCAGCGGCAGTCAAATGCAGCGCCTCGAAGCAGCGCTCGCGGCGCTGGACTGTTGACGACCCCCGCTCTGGCGTGGCCTGGTGTGTCAGCGCGCCGCGGCGCCTCAGGCGGAAAGGACGTTATTTCCCGGGCGTGAATACATCGACGGAGAGCGTCACCGTGCGCGCTTCCCCGGGTTGCAGTGCGCCGACGCCGACCACCTTGCGTCCGAGCTCCTCGCCGCGCTCGTTGCGGATGGAGACTGTCACGGAGTACTCCCAGCCTTGCCCGCCCTCGGGATTGCGGAACAGGCCCTCGACGCGCAGCGGCGAGAACGAAGCGATCGCCTGGCGCTCGGCGATCGCTCGAGGATCGAATCGCAGGTGATGCTGGCAAGCCGGGCAGACGCTGGCGCTTTCGAGAATCGTCGCTTTGCAGTGCGGACAGACCCTGGTCCTGCCGATCGACCGGGCCCGTACTGCGCTCATCACGACTGCTCCACGCGCGGACTCACACAGGCCGGGTCATAGGCCGTTCTCATGCCTTCGGCTTGGCGCTCTTTTCGTCCCAGCCGAATTCCGCGCGGCCGCGCATACGCGAGCCGGCGGCGACGGTCAGCGAGCCTGCCTTGAGGTCGCCGTTGAGCACGCCGGTCTGCAGCAGCTCCACCCGAGCGGCCGCGTCGATGTTGCCCTCGAGCTCGCCGCCGATCACTACGGTGTTGGCGCGTACGCCGCCGGTCACTTTCGCGCCGGGCTCGATTGTAAGGTTGCCCTCCACGTGCACGTCGCCCTTGAAGACGCCGGCGATGCGCACGTGCCCCGCGCCTTCGATCTTGCCCTCGATGGCCAGACCCGCGGACAGCAGGGATTCCTTGGCCTCGGTGCGTGTCGGGGATGCGGCGGGCGCGGCGGGCTGGCGTGTGGATTCCAGATTGACCGGCGCTGCGGGAGCCGGCGCGGGCTTCTTCTCGGGAGCCGCTTCTGCGGCGGCTGGCTGCTCACGGTCCTTGCTGAACTGATCTTTCCACAGCGCCATTGCGACTCTCCTCTGCGTGGCTGCGTTGAATGCGTGCAGCGCTAATTACACAGGGGCCGAAGGAGTGTCAAACATTCCGACACTCGGCGTCGTCGAGCGACGACAGGCAAGCGTTCGAGATCAGGCGGACTATGAAATGGACTGGAGGCGGACCACGCTTGTGTGCGCCCCGGGGCCGCCGACAAGGCTCTTGGACGACGCGGGGGACGCGTGAGCCTTGCGGCGGGTGACAAGAAACAAGCTCAACCTTCCATCGTGCTGAGCGTCATCAATACGATCGTGCTCACCAGAAACACGATTCCGATGCCGATCATAAAACCTCCTCCGCCTCGCGGCGCCGACGTCACTTCGCAGCCCATCTGCGATTTCTTTCTTGCGATGCAGGATAGCAGTAATACCTTGTAAAACAATGGGAATACCCCGTAGACATTGCGTTGCAAGAAGAAATTCAACGCTGCCGGCGAATCATGAATAACGGGCGGAAAGAAGCGGGTAGCGGGGGGGCGGGCCGCCAGACGGCGTCCGCACGACGACGCGCCGACGAGCGCGATCTGACCATCCGCTATCCCGCTTCCGCTTCTCAAATCAGCAGCACCGCGACACCCCCGTCCACTTGCGCTGCTGCTCGCTCACGTAGAACTCCCTGCGCGTCATAGGCGGGCGGTCTGCATGCTGGCGTACATGGTGGGCCAGATAGCGGTCGTATGCGTCGTCCGCGCTGAGTGCACGCAGCGCTCGCCAGGCTTGCGCGATCGCGTTCTTCAGCGCCGCGGTCGGCCTCATGTCTGAACCTCCGCGACGCGCACGGCAGGCGCCTCCGAGCTCGGCGGCACGGGCAGGCCCTTCACCACGCGCCAACTCACCCGCAGCATGTCGGCGATCACGATCCACAAGATCGCGGTCAACAGCAGCGCCAGCGCCGCATCGAGCCGCTGGTTGAAGATGAGCTGCGGGGCGACGGTCGCCTGCTCGGGCGTGAGCGCGCTGTCCGCCAGGCGCTGCGCCATTTGATCCGCCGCCGCCAGGAACCCGACGCGCACGTCGCTGGACAGCACCTTCTCCCACGTCGCGCTCGTGGTGATCACGGCGAGCCAGGCGAGCGGTGCGCCAGTGACCCAGGCGTAGCGCAGCTTCCCCTGCTTCACGAGGATGCCGGTGGCGACGCACAGCGCGATGCCGGCGAGCAACTGGTTGGCGATGCCGAACAGCGGCCACAGAATGTTGATGCCGCCGTTTGGGTCGACCACGCCGATGTAGAGGAAGTACCCCCAGCCGGCCACCACCAGCCCGCTCGTGATCAGCACCGATGGGTACCAGGAGGTCTCGCCGAACGGCTTCCACACGTGGCTCAGCGCATCCTGCAGCATGAAGCGCCCGACGCGCGTGCCGGCGTCCAGCGTGGTGAGGATGAACACCGCTTCGAACATGATTGCGAAGTGGTACCAGAGCGCCAGCAGACTCTCGCCGAACACGCCGGCGAAGATGCTCGCCATGCCGACCGCCAGGGAAGGCGCTCCGCCGGTGCGCGCGAACAGGGTGGATTCGCCCATGCTGGCGGCGAGCGCCTGCATCTGTTCGACGGTCACTGGAAAGCCCCAGCCGGAGATGGTTTCGACGGCCGCTTCGGCCGTGGCGCCGACCACGCCAGGCGCGCTATTGATGGCGAAGAACACGCCCGGGTCGAGAAGCGTCGCAGCGATCATGGCCATCACGGCTACGCCCGATTCGAGCATCATGCTGCCATAGCCGATCAGCCGTACGTCCGCCTCGTTGCCGATCAGCTTCGGCGTCGTGCCGCTCGCCACCAGCGCATGGAAGCCGGAGACCGCCCCGCAGGCGATGGTGATGAATACGAACGGAAAGAGCGACCCGCCGAAGATCGGCCCGGTCCCGTCGATGAACTGTGTGACGGCGGGCATCTTCAGCTCCGGCCGCATCAACACGACCGCAATGGCCAACAGCAGCACCGTGCCGAGCTTGAGAAACGTCGAGAGATAGTCGCGCGGCGCAAGCAGCAGCCATACCGGCAGCACCGCCGCGATGAAGCCGTAGCCGATCACGAACCAGGCGAGCGCCGGTCCGTCGAAATCGAACCATGCCCTCAGCGTCTCGTGCTCGTTGAGCAGCCCGCCGCCAGCCACCGCGAGCAACAGCAGCGCGAGGCCGATCAGCGAAGCCTCCAGCACGCGGCCGGGCCGCAGGTTTCTCAGATACAGTCCGATCAGCACCGCGATCGGAATCGTGGCGAATACCGTGGAGGTCGCCCACGGGCTGTGCTTCATGGCGTTGACCACGACCAGCCCGAGCACCGCGATCAAAATGATCATGATGGTGAGCGTGCCCAGGATCGCCGCGAATCCGCCTACCGGTCCGAGCTCATCGCGCGCCATCTGGCCGAGGCTGCGCCCGTTGCGCCGCGTGGACATGAACAGGATCGTCATGTCCTGCACGCAGCCGCCGAGCACGGCGCCCGCCAGGATCCACAGCGTGCCCGGCAGATAGCCGAACTGCGCCGCAAGCGTAGGCCCGATCAGCGGCCCGGGTCCGGCGATCGCCGCGAAGTGGTGGCCGAACACGATCCAGCGGTGAGTCGGTACGAAGTCGCGCCCGTTGTTGAGCCGCACGGCAGGGGTGGCCCGTAGCTCGTCCACCGCGAGCACCCGCGCCGCAACCCAGGCGCTATAGAAGCGGTAGCCGAGCGCGTATACGCATACCGCAGCCGCTACGATCCACATCGCATTGATCGTTTCGCCGCGGAGCAGGGCGACGCCGCCGACGGCGAAGCCGCCGATCAGCGCAACGGCGATCCAGAAAGCTTTTCGCATGATTTCGCCTGATCGAAACTGAGGAAGCGCCGATCAAGCCCGTAGGGCGCTGACCGGGCGGAAGGGAACTGGTCGTAAGACAAAGGCTTGCGCGGCTGCGGTTCTCATGGATAACACTTGTTGAGCGTCTGCTTGGATGCGCCTGCAGGCTATGCCGCGGCGGCGCCAGTTTACTTGCCCCGCTCGAACTCTCTGCTGGCCAGGCCGGCCCATTCCGTGCAGTAGAGCTTACTGTCGCGCAGCTCAGTCTTGATGATCCCGCCGTGCGGCAGGGGTCGTCGCAGGGCGAAGTCCGCCGGTACGTTGGTCGTCAGCACCGGGACCAGCAATTCCAGCGTGGCGCCGTGGGCGACGATCGCGATGACTCCGGAATCGAGCGCGTGGCGATTCATGAGCTCGCGCACGAACGGCAGGAAGCGCCGCTGTGCGTCCGCGAAGCTCTCGCCGTCGGCGTGGCGCGCATCGATGTTCCTTTCGACGGTCCATTGGTGCGTCAGAGCGCCGTACACCGTCTGCACGTCCTCCCCCTCGCGCAGCCCCAAATCGATCTCCACGGCCTCGGGCGCGAGCGCAACCGTCATGCCGCGCTGAAATGCGATGGCGTCCGCAGTCTGGATCGCAGGCAGGCGCGGGCTCGAGTAGATCGCGAGGAGCGGCGCGGTCTCGAGCGAGGCGGCCAGCGCCTTGGCCTGCTGCATGCCCTCCAGCGTAAGCGGGCGGCTCACGCCGTCGTGCGGAATCGTTCGGCGAGCGTGCGGCGCGTCGATCTCACTCTCGGCGCGCCGGATAAACCAGATCTGCAAGCGCTGCGCGGCGGCCGTAGTGTGCGCCGGCGCTGCGCTCGGGAGGGTCGCCGCCAGCAGCAGCGCTCCGGCCGTACCGAACAAAGTGCGACGTGAGAGCTGCGGTCCCCGATTTTTTTTCATGTTTGTCGCGTCGAGCACGCTGTTAGCGGATCGAATGCTGCGCGGTGTTGTACCTCATCGCGACGCACATTTGGAAGAAGCGGCTGCGCGGGGCGCTGGCGCTTCCACCGCAATGCTGTTCGCCATGGCGCCTTGCGGCTCGCCTCGGGGTGGTGCGTCATCGACGCTTGCCGGGCCGGGTCCATTGTCGCCGGATGCAGGGCTCCGTCGGCCCGGAACATTCGGGAAGCGTGCGCGTCAATGTCGACGTTGGCGGCGACGTGCAGCGATCCACAGATGGGACTCCCGAAAGTCGACGGTCGTTGAGTGGTCAGCGGCGTGCGGGCGGCCCGTTCACAACAGGACGCCGGCAATGTGCGCCGGAGCGTCGTCTCGAGGCGTGAGCACGGCCACGTCGACCGTTGACCGCCTGTGGAGGAGTATGCTCGATCGCCGACGCTTCCTGACCGTTCAACAATCAATTCATCGAGGGAGACGACGATGGCCGATCGAAGTGTCCGCGGACGATTCGTCTGGCGCGAGCTGAGCACGCCGGATGTCGCAGGAGCGCACATGTTCTATTCCAAGGCGCTCGGCTGGAAGACGCAGAGCTGGGATCAAGATCCCTCCTACAGCATGTTCGTCGGACCGTCCGGACCGCTCGGCGGATCGGTGCAGGAGACGACGCAGCCGCCCGGCTGGCTGCCGTTTATCTCGACGGACGACGTCGCCGCGACCGTGGAGGAGGCGCGTGCAATGGGCGCCACGGTAGTCAAGGAGCGCACGGACATGCCGAACGGCGGGACCTACGCGGTCCTCATCGACCCGCAAGGCGCTCGGTTCGGCGTCTACACGGCGGCGAACGGCGCCTCCGCCCAGCAGGACGTCGCGAAGCCCGGCGAATTCTCCTGGAACGAGCTCGCCGCCACCGATTGGCGCGCCGCGTTCGATTTCTACTCGAAGCTGTTCGGTTGGGAGCGCATCGCCGAGCACGACATGGGGCCGATGGGCGCCTATTTGCTCTTCGGCTGGGACGGCCAGCAGAAGGGCGGGATGTTCGACAAGCCGGCCGGGATGGGAGGCGATCCGATGTGGCTCGGCTACGTGCGCGTGAAGGATCTCGACAGGACCCTGGAGAAAGTGAAGGCGGCGCGTGGTTCGCTGATCAACGGACCGATGGAAGTGCCAGGTGGGGACTGGATCGCGCAGTTCCTCGATCCCTACGGCGCGATGTTCGCCGCGCATGCGGTCGCCGCGGACGTAAAGACGTCCGGCGCGCCGCCGCGCGAACAGGAACAGACTGCGCCAGGCGCCGGCAAACCCAAGGCCGGCGCTGCTCCGCGCAAGCCCGCAGGGCGACCGCTCGAAGAGGAGGCGGCGCCCGCTGAGGAAGGCGCCGCGCCCGCGAAGCGCAAAGCGCCCCGTCGGGGCCGGGCCGCCGCCAGGACGAAGACCCCCGCCGCGCAGCGCAAGGCGTCTAGCCGGACCGCCCGAAAAACAGCCGCCAAGAAAAAGTCGGCCAAGAAGAAATCAGCCAAGAAGTCCTCCGCGAGCAGGTCGACGGCGAAAGCGGCCGGAACGGCCAAGAAGTCGACCAGGAAAGCCGCAGGCCGCAAGGCCGCCAGCAAGCGCAGCGCAACCAAGGCCAAGGTTGGAGCCCGCGGCAAGGCTCCCGGTCGCAGGAGCGCGGCCCGCGGCAAGACCGCGCGTAAGAAGTGACCGGAGGCGGTGACAAAGAAGCGGATAGCGGACAGCGGGCGGCGGCCGCTATCCGCTTCTTCCTCCACATCCTTCCCCCTCCCCCTGAACCATGCTGAAATGCCGCCCCTTCCGTGGCGATGTGATCCTCAGATGAAGACGATACGCGGCAAGACGTTTGCTGGTCAGCGCGTGGTGCTCGACAACAGGGTGTTCGTGGACTGTCACTTCAAGGACTCGCACCTGGTGATCGAGGGCAATGGCTTGTTCGAAATGCAGAACTGCCGGATCGAGGAGGATTGTCGCCTCGGCGTGGAGGGGCCGGGCCAAGTCCTGCTGCATTGCCTGAAGATGATGCTGTACTCGGGAGGCTGGATGTCGCGCGTTGCGGACAACGTGCTGCACGCGGTGCGCCAGCCGCCGAAAGGGAGGAAGAAGGAAGCGGCAGGCGGGTAGCGCCAGGCGTCAGCTTGCAAGCTCGCACGATCTGAGAGCGCGCTCGCCGACGCCCGGCGGTTGACCGGCGATGGTCGTCGGCTCGGGCGCGCTCCTCCAATGACTGCTGACGTGAGAACGCCACGTAGGTTCCGGGCGCGTGAGCCGGTACCATTCGCACTCGATCTTCTTCCTTCCATCCCCGCCCCACCGACCGACCGAGTATGGCCACGCCTGACCTGACCCGACTGCAGGCCGATGATCTGCGCGCTTTTCGCGCCCAAGTGCACGAGCGCTACCAAGCGTTCGCCGCTCGTGGGCTGAAACTGAATCTCACGCGCGGCAAGCCCTCGCCCAGGCAGCTCGACTTGTGCAACGACCTGCTGGCGCTGCCGGGTGTAAACGACTACATGGCCGGCGGCGTGGATTGCCGCAACTACGGCGAGCTGCAAGGGCTGCCCGAGCTGCGCGCATTGCTGGCGCCGGTGTTCGGCGTCACGCCGGAGCGCGTGGTCATCGGCGACAACGCCAGTCTGGCCCTGATGCATGACGCGCTCGTGTACGCGATGCTCAAGGGAACGTGCGACAGCGAGCGTCCCTGGTCGAAGGAGAATCGCATCGCGTTCCTCTGTCCTGTCCCGGGGTACGACCGGCATTTCTCGATCTGCCAGGAGCTCGGCGTCGAGATGATTCCCGTATCGCTCGGCGAGCACGGCCCGGACATGGACGAGGTCGAGCGCCTGGTCGCGGCGGACGAGCAGATCAAGGGCATGTGGTGCGTGCCGAAGTACAGCAATCCGACGGGCGCCGTCTACTCCAACGAGACCATCGAGCGGCTGGCCGCCATGCCGGCCGCTGCGCGCGATTTCCGCATCTTCTGGGACAACGCCTACGTCGTTCATCACCTCACGCCCGAGCGGATCGCAATCGCCGACATCAGCGAGGCGTGCGCGCGCCATGGCCGTCCGAACCGCCCGTACATCTTCGGTTCGACCTCCAAGATCACGTTCGCCGGCGCCGGCGTCGGTCTGTTCGCGAGCTCGGCGGACAATGTCGCCTGGTATCTCGCGCGCATGGAGAAGCGCACTATCGGCGGCGACAAGTTGAACCAGCTCCGCCACGTGCGGCTGCTCAGGAACGCCGCCGGAATCGACGCGCTCATGGACCGCCATCGTCAGATTCTCGCTCCCAAGTTCGACAAAGTGCTCGAGCGGTTCGCCGAGCATCTCGGCGCTTCGGGCGTGGCGCGCTGGACGAAGCCGAAGGGCGGCTACTTCATCACCCTGGACGTGCTGGACGGGTGCGCGCAGCAGGTCGTGAAGCTGGCGAAAGCAGCGGGAGTGGAGCTCACGCCCGCGGGCGCGACGCATCCGCTGCGGCGCGATCCGCACGACCGCACGATCCGCATCGCACCGAGCTTCCCGGAGGCTGCGGAAATCGCTGCGGCGGCAGACGGCGTGGCCTTGTGCGTGCTGCTGGCGGCTGCTGATGAGTTGCTGAAGCGGAATAACGGGTAGCGCGCTAACCGCCGCTATCCGCTATCCGCTTCAATCCCCCGCTGCTTCCACCCCGCAGCCTCCTGTACAGCGCCCGCACGCCCAGATAGAGCCTCGGTGACTGCGCGAGCCAAGCGCGCAGTCGCGGAATCACGCGCACCCTGTAGCGCAGCCGGCCGACGGCCGGGACCCGCTCGCCGAGCCCTTCCTCGATCGTGAAGATGCACGGATTGCAAGCGCCGCAAGGCCGGCCTCGGCGCGGCGTGTGACAGAACCAGGTGAGCTGCATGAATTCATCGAACCCGAGTTCGCGTGTGCGCTCGCGCATATCGATCTTGGTCTCATCGAACAGCGGGTAGCGGAAATACTTGAACAGCTCGTAGCGGCTGTCTCCCTCGTGGCGAGGATCCAGCGTATACCGGTCTGCGCCCATCAGACTCGCCAGCAGGCGGCGAGCCTTGTCGTCGCGGTGGATCGACAGCTCCAGGCCGTCGAGACCGCGCTGCTTGCAGAAGCGGGCGAGCCACTCGTACTGGCCGCCGATGACCGTGTGGCGCAGACAGTTTTCGTAATGTACGGCGATCGTCGGGTCGGGCGCGACTGCGTCGCGTCTTTGCTCTGTCGTGCTCAGCAACCGCGCGGCGGCTTCAGGGCGCCGTTGCTCGATGAGGTTGCGGATGCGCTGCATGGCTGCACGTTCGGCGGGTACGGCGCGGCGCTGGGCGTCATCTAGAATGTAGTACGGCTGAACGCAACGCCCCTGGACCAGAAGCAGCGTCAACAGGCGAAAAGTCGAATCCCATCCGCCGGTCCACAGCAAATGGACGGACTGCTTTGTTCCGTACTGATCTGGCATTGAGTGGGCCCCTCGAGACCGCTTGGTTCGCGGTTCCGCGTTGTGGTGCAGGCGCGTTGCAGAAATCGCCGGACTGCAGCAGCAGTTCCCCGGGCGACTGCATGCATTTGCCGACACGTCATGCGGTGGGCCACCGCGTGATGAACAGGATGCGCGAGCGCCTGCCGCGGGGTGGTGTGCGAATCGGGCGGCGTCTCAAGCCCGACGCACGCCAGACTCCCAGATGGATCCATCGGCGCCGCTGCTCATCGAGGCGCGCCGGCGCGCGGCATGCTTGTCTTCGCTCGTCGGAGCGAGCAAGACCGCGGTTTCTCGCCGCGGCCCTATGTGAGCCGCTCAGGCCGATGCGACTGCTCCCAGCGGCAACCTGGGAAGCGCCCTCGTCGAAGGATGCCGTCGGCTCGGCGACGCCGCAACGGCGGCTCGCTCAGCGCGTGGCGAGGACGTGAGTTTGAAGAAGCTCATGGCGGCTTGAAGCTGCTGCGCCTGCGCGCTCATCTCTTCCGCCGTTGCGGCCAGTTCTTCGCTCGAGGAGGCGTTCTGCTGGGTGGTCTGGTCGAGCTGACTCATGGCCGTGTTGATCTGCGCAACGCCGCGAGCCTGCTCCTGCGAGCTCGACGCGATCTCCTGCACCAGCTCCGCGGTCTTGCGAATGGAGGGAACGATCTCCGTGAGCAGCGCTCCTGTCTTCTCGGCCAGCTGCACTGACGAAGAGGCTACCTCGCCGATTTCTTGAGCGGCCACCTGACTGCGCTCGGCCAACTTGCGAACCTCTGCGGCGACTACGGCGAAGCCTTGACCATGCTCGCCGGCCCGCGCCGCCTCGATGGCCGCATTCAGTGCAAGAAGGTTGGTCTGATAAGCGATGTCGTCGATGATGGAGATGCGCTCCGCGATACGCTGCATCGCGGCGACGGTTTCACTGACCGCTTCGCCGCCTTCCGCAGCGTCTCGAGCCGCCTTGGCCGCGATGGCGTCGGTGACTTTGGCGTTGTCGGTGTTCTGATTGATGGAAGCCGACATCTGCTCCACGGATGCAGAGGTCTCCTCGACGCCGGCTGCCTGTTCCGAGGCGGCGCTCGACAGCGTCTGCGCCGTCGCGCTGACCTGCTCGGAGGCCGAGCTGAGCAGGTCCGCTGCGCCGCGCACTTCGCCGATGACCTGCGAAAGCTTCTCCATCATGCGCTTCATGGCCGAGAGCAGCTGACCGGTCTCGTCGCCGGAGCGAACGTCGATACGCGTCGTCAGGTCGCCCTGCGCGAGTCGATCCGCCGCTTCTACGGCCTGACCGAGTGAGCGGGTGATGTCGCGCACGATCAGATAGGAGATCAGCAGCGTGGTGCATACGCCGAACGCGGACAGTGCGATATAGAGCATCGCCGCCGCTCTTGCCTGGCTGCGCGTCGCGCTGGTCAGCGCCTGCAGGTCGCCTGCTACCTGGTCTTCGACCTCCTTCAATGCGTTGATGCGCGCCGTTGCGCTGGCGAACCAGCGGTCGGCGTCTATTTTTCCGAGGCTCGCCTGTTGCGCGCGATCCTCCGCGAGTTGCTTGAATCCAGCGACCTCCTGCGCGATCTGGCCGCTCGCCTTGCTGCGCAGCAAGGCGATCTGCTGTGGCGCTGCGAAGGACTCGAACACGGTCAGATACGTGTCGTGAGCCGCTGCGTTTCCCAGGTAAGAAGCATAGGCCTTCGGCGTGAAGCGATCTCCTGCGAACGCATCAGTCAACAGCGCGCGCTCTATTCCGGCCCGCTCTTTGGCCTGCAGCAGATTGGCGTACGCGGTTGCTGCGCGGTTGATCTCAGCCTGGCTCGAAAGCGTGGCGATCTGACCTGTCAACGCCATCAGCTCGGCGATCGCCGTCGAGTAGGACGCCACTGCTTCCGCAGCCGTGATGGATTTTGCTGCAACCGCCTGTCGCGTGCCGCGCAAGGTCTGCAGACGATCGCGGACCCGATCGGTCTTCGAGCGAAACGCGGCGCCGAGCAGCTCGAAATCGAGCGCCGCCTGGCTGCTCTCGTATTCTGCGACGGCGCGTTCGGAATTCGAGGCCTGGGCCTGCAGCTCGGCGGAGAACTTCACGCCGTTGCTGCCGATGAAGCCCGCCGTCATGCCGCGTTCCTTCTGCAACTCGTGAACCAGCGCGCCGATGCGCACCGACACGCCCATCATCGACTGCAGGCGCTCCAGCTCGAGATTGACTCGGTTCTTCTCGGCGACGCCCGCCATCGAAAAGTACAGCAACGAAAGCGCCGGCAGCGCCAGCATAGCCAGGAGCTTGGTGCGTATACGCATGTTCTTGATCAGGCCCATGGCCGCCTCGTCGCGCTCTCTTATTGCGAGTTTCGTTTCATGTGCAGATGCACGGCGTGCGCCGCTGCGTACGCTTGCTTCATCATCGGTTAGGGGTGCGCGGTTTCAGCGGCTGCGTACGGTTATATCGGTAGGCGCACGCGCTTCTTGAATGCGTATGCACGCCGATCAGGGCCTGCGCGAAATGGCGCTCGGCGCTGCAGGCGAACACCGCTACGGCGTTCAGTGGTTTCCCGATGAGACGCCGGACCATGTCGGGGAGGAGAAGCAGGGCGCAGGCGCGGCGAGCGAGTTCACACGCGGCGCAGGGCCGGGGCGTGATCCACCGCAACCCACGACGGTTCGAGGAATCTCTGATCTACTCTGCTTCTGTGATCTGGAGCTGCTCGAGAACGCCTTGCATTACGGGCTTTCTTTGGCTGAACCGTCAGGGCGGTAGGTTAATGGGCGAGGAAAGAAGTCGCCGTTATCTTGCGTCCGGCTGCATTTCTGGTCGTGCAGCGGCGAAGGCGGGCAGCGATTCGAGATGCGCACTGATGGCGCACAATCTGGGAAAGGGCGTCAGATCGGTTTCGAACCGGCGCGCGTTGTACATCTGCGGAACGAGACAGACGTCGGCCAGGCTGACGTCGTCGCCGTAGCAGTATCGCTGGCTGGCGGAGTATGCACTGACCTGCGCCTCCAGGCCTTCGAACCCCACGTGTATCCAATGCCGGTACCAGGCGTTCACACTCGCATCGTCCTGCTGCAGCTCCTTGCGCAGGTAGTTCAGTACGCGCAGGTTGTTGAGCGGGTGAATGTCGCACGCAATCGCAAGCGCCATCGAGCGCACGCGCGCTCGCCCCAGCGGGTCGTCAGGGAGCAGCGGCCGCCGCCCGCGATGCTTCTCATCCAGATACTCGATAATCGCCAGCGATTGCGCCAATGTCGCGCCCTCGACTTCGAGCGCCGGGATCAATCCCTGTGGATTCAGCGCCAGGTAGTCGGCCGCGCGGTGCTCCTTCTTCGCGAAGGTCTTGGCGATTGGCTCGTACTCGAGACCTTTCAGATTGAGCGCTATGCGTACGCGATACGCGGCGGAGCTGCGGAAGAACGTGTAGAGCTTCATGAACTCCTCCGGGCGACGCGCCGCATCGTGCTCGCCTCGCGCGGCTGCGCGTCGTCGGTAAAGGCCCGAGGATGATATCAGTCGCCACGACGCAGAGCGGGCGGCTGCGTCGATCTAGGGAAGCTCTGATTAACCTACTACCCTGACGGCTCAGCCCAAAGAAATGCCCGCAATGCAAGGCGTTTCGAGCGGCTCGAGATCACAGAAACAGAGCAAATCAGAGATTCCCTAGAGATCGCCGCCGCTGCTCACCTGCAACGCATCCCGCACCCGCCTGACGCCGTGCACATCGCGCGCCAGTCTCAGGGCGCGGTTGCGCGCTTCTTGTGTATGCACCAGCCCGCTGAGCTGCACTTCCCCCTTGTGAGTACTGACGCTGATCTGCTGAGCGCTCGTGAGCGGGTCGTCCGCGAGCGCAATTTTCACTTTGGCGGTCAAGACGCCGTCCTCGATGGCCTCTTCCGCAGGCTGCTGCGTCGGCGTCGGCGCGCACCCGGCCAGCGCAGCCCCCAGGACCGCCGCCGCTAACAGCAGCGACAGCCCTGGGGCCGCTCGAATCGAGGAGGCGCGCCTGTGCGCTTCAGTCATGGAAGCGAATCGCACGCCGCCTCACGCTCCGCTTTGCGCCGGGAGCGACTTAGCCAGCCCCATCACGGCGCATTTCGGCGTCGCGCTTGGCTCTCTCCAGCTCATTGTCGGCGCGCTCCTTGCAGTCGGCTTGCGCGTCGCCGCTCAGGCCTTCGCATTTCTCCATCGCGATGCGATGCGTGGCTTCCGCCTGCGCCACGGCCACCTTGTAACTGCTGTCGGCGGCCGCCTCGCCGGCGTTCTCGCCGAGGTCTTCGCCGGGCTGCTGGCCCCATTCGCTTTCGGCGTCCGTGCGTTCCTCCGCCATACGCTCCTGGGCGTCTGCCTGGGCGTCGGCGATGTCACGTTGTGCGTCGGCGCGCGCGTCGGCCACGTCTTCCTGCACCTGCGCCGGGGATTCGGCTTGATTGCACCCCGCCATGGCTAGGGCGGCGACGGCGATCCAAAGTAAGTTGCCCTTCATCGGTGACGTCCTCTGCTGATGTTCGCTCACGAAGAAACCCGCGCCCGCCGCGGGCGGTTCCGCGTTGCGCTTCGTCGGTTGGAACGCCTACAACGGAACCGAAAATTGCTTGCAGGCGTTGTATTCCGACGCACTGCGCCAACCGCAATGAACCAGGCTATTCGCACGAATGAAGCGCCGCCGGCGCCGGTCAGCGGAGTTCCCTTCCGCGTCATAGCGGCGATCGTGCTGTCGATCGGGCTGCTGGCGGTCAACGCTTCGTTGCTGATCGTGAATTCCGGCGCCACCATGGCCTCGCACGCGCAGTACGCACGCGCTTATGAGATCAAGCGCGCACTGAACACGTTTCAGTCGGTCCTGACCGCCGCCGAATCCGGTCAGCGCGGCTATCTGCTCACCGGCCAGACCGGGTATCTCGAGCCATACCACCGCGCCATGCGCAGCTGGCGTCAGGAGATCGAGCGACTGCGCGCGCTCATCGGCGATAACCCGGAACGACAGGCCGACATCGCGGAGGTCGAGAAGCTGACCGCCGCCGCCATCGCCCGCCTTGAACAGACCATCGAGCGCAGTCCTCATCCGGGTCCGGATGGCGGCGCCGACGTCGCAGCCTCCGACCGCGCTGCGATCACCATGGACCGCGTGCGCGGCATCGTAGAACGGATCACCGCCGAGGAGGACGCGCGCATCGAATCGCTGCGGCGAGAGGTGCTGTTCGACTTATGGGTGGCGGTAGGAGTTGCGCTCCTGGCGACGATCGTGACGGCGGCCGTGCTGATCTGGCTGAATAAGTTGCTGCAGCGCTACGGGCGCGAGCGCCGCGATGCGGAGATCGCGCTGCTCAAGAGCAATCAGGACCTCAACGATCTGGTGGAGCAGCGCACCGCGGAGCTGCGCGAGCTGTCACAGCATCTGATTCGCGTGTCCGAAGAGGAGAAGGCTTCACTCGCACGCGAGCTGCACGACACGCTCGGCAGCAATCTCACCGCCATCAACATGGATCTGAACTGGCTGCAGCGCCGTCTGCCTGGGGATGCGCCGCGAGAGGTGCGCGAGCGGCTGCAGCGCGTTATCCAGTTGCTGGCCGAGACGGTGGAGCTCAAGCACCAGGTCATCGAAGGGCTGCGGCCCAGCCTCCTCGACAATCTCGGCCTCGCCTTCGCAGTGCAGTCGCACTGCAAGGAATTCACCCGCCGCACGGGCATTCCGTGCGAGCTGGACGTGGTCGAGGATTTCGACGACCTCGATCCTGCGTGGTCGATAGCGTTGTACCGCATCGTGCAGGAGGCGCTCACCAACATCAGCAAGCACGCCCGGGCGACGCGCGTGCAGATCGAGCTGGCGCGCACGCCGGAGGGCGTGAGGCTGCGCGTCGCGGACGACGGCGTGGGCGTGCACCAGGAGGACCTCTCCAAACCCAAGTCCCACGGCCTGATCGGGATGCGCGAGCGCATGCGCCAAGTCGGCGGAAGGCTCACCATAACCAGCGCGCCGCAGGGTCTGGGCACGCAGGTCGAGGCGTTCATCCCGAACGAAGCGCCGAAAGACGCAGAGCAGACGGCCGCGAAGCCGCCGCCCGCGTCGGGCGGTGTGGGAACGATCCTACTGACGGGCTGACGCCGCAGCGCAGCGCCGACGGAAAAAGTCCGGCGTGCCGGGAACTTTTGCCCTGCGCCGTGCGGTTTTCTGCTCTCTAGCCTGTAAATGAGTCAGTCGCCCGAGCGGCCGGCCCGATGGGACTCACCTCAAGAACGTAGTTCGGGGGCACGTATGGAGAATCAGCCAGTGAGCAACGCAGCGCAGCCCGGCGACCCGCGCGCCACCTACGGCCGGGAGTCCCCATCCGTTCCCCCGCAGGAGCTGTCCGCCGACCAGGCTGAGCGAGAGCGTGCGTCTCAGCCGGCGGTGGAGATGCAGCGCATCGAGTCGCTGCGCATACCGGTGGGCTGCAATCTTGCCGACGTGGAACGCTGGATGATCTTCGCTACGCTGCAGAAATGCGGCGGAAACAAGACGCGGGCGGCGGCATTGCTGGGCGTGAGTCTCAAGACCCTCTACAACCGACTGAACGCCTATCGCGCGCAGGGCCTGACCATGGATTACGAGTACGCCGTGGGCGGCGAGCACCGCGATGGACGCGAGCAGACGCGCAGTTTCGGAGGAGATGAGGGCGACGAGGGGCTTGGCGAGCACATCGCCCCGCGTGCGGGCGCACGGCTCGGGGACAATCTCCGGGAGAGTCAATGATGTTGGAAGTTCGTGAAAGCGAAAACCGCGAGAACGCGCCAGCGGTGCATACGCCGGTTCGCGTCCTGATCGTCGATGATCACGCCATCCTGCGCGCCGGCGTGCGCGAAATGTTGTCGGAGGAGCCGGAGCTGAAGGTGGTCGGCGAAGCCGGCTCGGCCGAAGAGGCGCTCGAACAGCTCGACGCCGGGCTGGAAGTGGACGTGGTGGTGCTGGATATCACGCTGCCCGGCCAGAGCGGCATCGACCTGCTCAAGCAGCTCAAGCGCGACCGGCCGGAGCTCGCCATCCTGGTGTTGAGCATGCATCCCGAGCGCAGCTTCGCCGTGCGCCTGATGCGCGCCGGCGCAAACGGCTACGTGCCCAAGATGATCGTGCCCGAGGAGCTGGTGAAAGCGGTGAAGGCGGTGGGCGCCGGACGGCGCTACATCACGCCGCTGGTCGCCGAGCTGCTCGCGTCGGAGTGTGCGGCGGACGAAGAAGGCCCGCTGCACAACCGGCTGTCCGAGCGCGAGCTGCAAGTGTTCACGCGCATCGCACGCGGCGTCTCGCCGGCGGTGATGGCTAACGAGCTGGGGCTCAGCGTGAAAACCGTCAGCACGTATCGGGCGCGCATCCTCGAGAAGATGGGAATGCGCAGCAACGCGGAGATCGCCGCGTACGCCGTGCGTAATCAACTGGTGGAGTAGCACCGTCAGCAGAGCTGAGCGACCACACTGCGCACCGCCTCGCATGGACCTCCCCAGGACGATGGGGCGCCCGCTGAGAACCCATCGCACGCCATGTTGGGGGATGCGCACTTGAGGCCGCGCCGCGAGGCGCGGCCTTTTTTTGGCGACTTGCGCCCATGACTCGAGCGGCGACCAGCGCGCGGCTGGCGCCTGCCGAAGGCTTCCAACCGCCTACGGCGCGCCATGCAGCGCGCGTGCGCGCACTCGCAATTGATTGTCGACGTCCTGCGCCCCGCAGCGCTCGACGAGTTCCTCGATCGCGTATTTGGAGCGGCGATCCGGCGCCTCTCCGGTCAGTTTCACGGTCTTGGCGTCGACTTCCACGCTGACTTGGCTGGCGTCGATGCGGGGATCGTCGGTCAGTCGCTCGCAGATGATTTCTCTGAGCCGCTCGCCGGAACGTTCGTAGCCCTTCGGTCCAAGCCCGCGATATGAAGGCCGGCCCGACGGTATGCGGCCGCCTTCGGGCAGCCGCTCGCGCCGACTGCTGAATACGTCCATGCCGGCGCAGCCTGGCGCGCCCCAGGTTCCGGCGCCGCTCATGTAGGCGCCCGGCGCCGCGCCGAAGCCGCCGCCGCCGTAATACACGCCGGCGCCGAAGTAGTCAGGGTGGCGCGATTGTTCGCCCCAGCGGCGGTAGAACGCTGCGTAACGGCCGCTTCCGCGTCCCTGTTCGTAGGCCTCGCGCGTCGCGCGTCGATCGTCGTTCTCATCGGGCCGCCGTTCGTGTTGGTAGCCCGTCTCTTCCGGATAGCCGCCGTGCGGATAGGAGCGCGCTCCCTCGAAGGCGCGCGCCGCAGGACCGTTGCGATCAGCAAAGTAACGTCGCTCGGACCCGCTCACGTAGGGATCGCGGTCTTCTCCGCGTCGCATGCGCTCGCGACGCTCGCGCTCGCGGCTGCGTGAAGGGTGCGACGGGTAATCGTACGCCATGGATGTTCTCCGTCGATTGCGAGCGCCTCGGAAGTACGGCTGGCCGATCCTCCTTGGGCTGGAAGCGCTTGGTCGCCTCGGAGGTTCCTGAGTCGCGCGCCGCCCACGCGGGCGCGATCGTCCGCTCGCGCCTACGTCGCGTCGGAAGGTCGCGGCGCGGTCGCGCTGGGCGGCAAGGTCGACGAACTTTGTCGCGCCTGCTTGCGTTCGCTGAGTTGTTCAGCGCATTCGAGGCGCCTCATGGCGAACCAGCAACGAACTCCGCAGCCCGGGCAACAGCAAGGGCGACAGCCGGGCGTGCAGTCCGCAATGACCCCCGAGCCTGTGTCGATCCGCGACGACTATCGCGGCAGCGGCAAGCTCGAGGGCAAGGTGGCGATCATCAGCGGCGGCGACAGCGGCATCGGTCGGGCCGTGGCCGTGCATTTCGCGCGGGAGGGCGCGTCGGTCGCGATCATCTATCTCGATGAGGACGGGGACGCCAAGCACACGCAGCGCCTGGTCGAAACCGAAGGCGCCGAGTGCCTGCTGATCCGCGGCGATGTCTCGGACGCGCAGTTCTGCAGGGGGGCGGTCAAGGAGGCGACCGGCCGCTTCGGAGCGATCGACATTCTCGTGAACAATGCGGGCCAGCAGTACGAGCAGCAGGCCCCGGAGGATATTTCGGAGGAACAGCTCGAGCAGACCTTCCGCGTGAACGTCTTCGGCTACATGTTCCTCGCGCAGGCGACGCTCGAGCACATGGGCGAGAACGGATGCATCATCAACACCGGGTCGATCACCGCTGTACGCGGCGCCAAGAAGCTGGCGGACTACTCGGCGACCAAGGGCGCGATCCAGTCGCTCACGTACTCACTGGCCCAGCAGCTCATCGAGCGCGGCATCCGCGTCAATGGGGTGGCGCCCGGGCCGGTGTGGACGCCGCTCATTCCGGCGAGCTTCACGGCGGAGGAAGTGGCGGAATTCGGCGCCGACAATCCCATGAAGCGCCCGGCGCAGCCGTCCGAGATCGCGCCGGCCTACGTGTTTCTGGCCTCGAAGGACGCTTCGTACATCAATGGCCAGTTCATCCATATCAACGGCGGGAGCTATATGCATTGAAGACAGAGGCGGATGGCGGGGAAGATGGAAGCGGATAGCGGATAGCGGATAGTCAGAGGGCTCGCGGCGCATTCAGCGTCAGACCCGCCAAGCCGCTGATGAATGGCGCAGCTGCCTCTGAAGTATCCGCATCCCCTTATTGCCTATTCGCATCTGTCTTCATGCGCCAAGTGTCTCGCCCAGTCCGCGCGGCCGCGCGAGTTGTCGTATTCGAGAGCGTGCTCGCAATGCGTCGTGCGGCAGTCGTCGGCCCAACGTACGACCACGTAGCGTCCGGCGCACAGTCGCCAGACGTCGCCGCGCAGGTCCACTCCGCTTTCCTTCAGCTTCACGGGATCACCCAGCCGCAGCCCGGGCGTCGGCCCTCCAGAAAGGTTCTGCTCGCTCATGCCTCTTGTGCCTCCTGCATGGCTTCATCGGCGCGGAGTCGGGCAAGCGTAGGCGGCGAGGCGGGGCTCGACAGCTAGGGGAAAATCGCAATCGTTGCGTGGATGCAGGAATTTGCGCGCCGGATCACGAACGCGGCTTGCTTATGTCTTCTGCGGGGCGAGTCGGAATGAGGAGAGTTCGGCTCCTTAGGCTTACTGCGACCACCAATCGCAGAACTCCTTGAAGCTGATTCGTCCATCGCCGTCTTCATCGGTCGCCTCGAAGGCGAGCAGACATTCGTCGACCGAGAGATCGGAGTCGAGCGCCTGGAGGACTTTGGCGAACTCCGCGCCGGTGATCCAGCCGTCGCCATCGTCGTCGCACGCGTCGAACGAGCGACGCAGCTCTGCAAGTTCTACCGCAGTCATGTGCATGGAGCGCCTCCCGGGCGTGGCTCCGATGTGTCGTTCGGCTGTCGGTCCGGCGCCGAATCTATGCTCATGGAGCGCGCGAATCGAACGCGCCGCCGTAAAGCGTGACGCACGTCACGGAGCGCGGCAAGCCGTCAATTCGCTGAAAAGCGCTCGCCGAAGAAATCTCCCCGATTCCAGCGCGGGCGCGGGCCGTTGGCCGCCTGCAGCGTAATGCGCACGGCGACGCGCGCGAGATCGGCGGCGGTCGGATAATCGATCGGCAACGACAGGTCGTCGCTCGGTTGGTGATAGTGCGTGCGTCGGTAGGTCCTTTGCAGCTCCGCTATGTCGATTGCTTCGTTGCGGGATTGCAGCCCGCTCTTCAGGGCGATGGCGGGCGCGCCGCGTTTGACGAAGGAGAACTGATCGCTGCGGATGAACGCGATTTCCTCTGGCGCCGGGTCGCGGCTCATCCGGTAACCCTCCGCCGACAGCGCGCTGCGTGCGAGCGCGCCGAGCGAGGAATGCTCGGCGCCGAGCGCCATGAAATCGCGCACCGGAGCGAAAATCAGCGGCATGTCCACGTTCACGTTGGCGGCCACCCGTCGCCCGTCTTGCTGCGCGCGATGCGCCAGGTAGTCCGAGCCGAGCAGCCCCTTTTCCTCTGCGGTGAGCGCCGCAAACAGGATCGAGCGGCGCGGGCGTGGACCGCCCGCCAGCGCGCGCGCCGTTTCCAGCAGGACGCCGACGCCGAGCGCATTGTCATGCGCTCCGTTGTAGACGGTGTCGCCGTCGACGGCCGCGCCGCGGCCGAGATGATCCAGATGCGCAGTGAGCACGACGTATTCGTCTCTGAGCTGTGGATCGGCGCCAGGCAGCAGGCCGAGCACGTTGGCGCTCTGTGTGCGGCGCAGACCCGTGGTGGCCGTCAACGTAAGCATCCCCGGCAATTCGAATCCTTGGGCCGTTCCGGCCTGAGCGTTGGCGAGCGCCTGCTCGAGGTCGAGCGGTGCGCCGGCGAACAACCTGGCGGCGGCCTCATGGTTGAACAGGAAGCGCAACTTGAGCTCGGGATAGGCGTTCTGCGGCGCGTTGTCCTCGCTCAGCCAGCGCATCTGCGGCGTCCAACTCATGGCCACCTTCCGCTCCCATGGAACGCGCTGTGCGTCCACCAGTGAGTCCACCATGACCAGGCCGACCGCGCCGTGTTCGATCAGCTTGCTCCACTTCCGATGGCTCCAGGAGTGATAGGCGCGCTGGTGGGCGGGAAAATGCTCGGGCGCGCCGCTCAGCGCTACGGCGATGCGGCCCTGAGCATCTACGCCCGCGTAGTCGTCATACTCGAGTTCCGGCGCCTGCACGCCGAAGCCGACGAACACCAGGGGCGCCGTCAACGTGGAGCTGGCCGAAGTAAAATCCGCGAACGGCAGATAATGCGTGCCGTACTCGAATGCGTACGCTTCGCCTTCGCGGACCAACTGCACGCCGGAACCGGGCAGCACGGGCGTGGCTTCCAGCAGCGGCACGTTCTGCAGGTAGTCTCCCTCATCGCCGCCCGGCTCCAGGCCGGCCTGGCGGAACTGCGCCGCCACGTAAGCGGCGGCGATATCGTAGCCGCGCGTCGCTGCGGCGCGGCCCTCGAGCAGGTCGCTCGCGAGGAACTCGACATGACCGCGAATGGCGTCGGCTCTCACGCCGTCCCAGGGTGCGCGCTCGGCGCGCGCCGCCATAGCGAGCAGGCAACCGAGGAGTGTGGTTGTCAGTCCGATGCTCTGTCGCGGAGTCATGCGGTCACACTACCACGCGCATTGCGTACAACACATATGTCGCCGTCCAGGTTCACAATATGTTCATGACGTGACGCCCAGGCTTCGATCACGGCATGCTCTCGACGCGGATGATCGGACCCTGGCTTGCTGAAGGATGCGATCACGATGAAAAACTCGACTGCTCGGCTGCTCTGGGCCGCGTGCCTGCTCTGCGGCGTTCTGCTGCAAGGGTGCTCCACGACGCTTGTCAGGCCGCCGCCGCTCGACGGTGCGCCGCCAGCTCTCACGGGCAACGAAATCGCACTGAGGGCGATGGCGCTGCTCGGAACGCCGTATCGATACGGCGGCGACACTCCCGCCGGTTTCGATTGCAGTGGGCTGGTGAGCTACGTGCACCGCCAGCTCGGGATCGCGACGCCGCGCACGGCGGCCCAGCAGTTCGCCGCCGCGCAGCGCATCCCCCTCGACGAGCTCGCGCCCGGTGATCTGCTCTTTTTCAGGATTGGCGGCCGGCGCGTGTCGCACGTGGCCATCTACACGGGCGAAGGCCGTTTCATCCACGCTCCGCAAACAGGCCGCTCGGTGGAGCTGCGCCCGCTCGACGATGAGTTCTATCGGCCGCGGATGGTGGGCGCGGGAAGATTCGAAGCGGATAGCGGTTAGCGGACGAGAAGCGGTTAGCGGTTAGTCAGAGTAAGCGCCGCCAGCCCTGTGCGTCTGCCGCGCCCGCCGGCCGCCGCCGGAGCCGCTGCCCGCCACGAGCGCCTTCTTCACTGATCGCTGACGTGTGCGCCGTTCAGCCTGTGGGATATTGACCGCGCGCCACGAGCATCTTCTTCACTAACCGCTAACCGCTAACCGCTTCTTCTTTACCTTCTCTATCCCCGATTCATGCGCTCGCTTACCAGGCTCTCCACCACGCCCGGGTCGGCGAGCGTGGACGTGTCGCCGAGCTGGTCGTGCTCGTTGGCGGCGATTTTGCGCAGGATGCGGCGCATGATCTTGCCGGAGCGCGTCTTTGGCAGGCTTGGCGCCCACTGGATGAAGTCGGGCGTGGCGATGGCGCCGATGTCGCGCCTTACCCATTCGCGCAGCTCCGCGCGCAGCGCTTCGTTCGGCTCTACGCCCGCGATCAGCGTGACGTAGACGTAGATGCCCTGGCCTTTGACCTCGTGTGGGCAGCCGACGACCGCCGCTTCGGCGACTTTCGGGTGCGCCACCAGCGCGCTTTCGATTTCCGCGGTGCCGAGGCGGTGGCCCGCGACGTTCAGTACGTCGTCGACGCGGCCCGTGATCCAGTAGTAACCGTCCTCATCGCGGCGAGCGCCGTCGCCGGTGAAGTACAGCCCCGGAAAGGTCTTGAAGTACGTATCGATGAAGCGCTGGTGGTCGCCGTACACGGTTCGCATCTGTCCTGGCCAGCTGTCGGCGATGGCGAGATTGCCCTCGCAGGCGCCTTCGAGCACCGCGCCTTCGTTGTTGACGATCACCGGCTGCACGCCGAAGAACGGCAGCGTGGCCGAGCCCGGTTTCTGGTCGATGGCGCCGGGCAGCGGCGTGATGAGGATGCCGCCGGTCTCTGTTTGCCACCAGGTGTCGACCACCGGGCAGCGCCCATCGCCCACCACACGGTGGTACCACTCCCAGGCCTCCGGGTTGATGGGTTCGCCCACCGATCCGAGCAGGCGCAGCGAGGCGCGCGACCAGTGCTTTACCGGCTGCTCGCCTTCGCGCATCAACGCACGGATCGCGGTCGGGGCCGTGTAGAAGAGCGAGACCTGGTGCTTGTCCACGACCTGCCAGAAACGGCCGGCGTCCGGATAGTTCGGCACGCCTTCGAACATCACTGTGGTGGCGCCGTTCGCGAGCGGACCGTAGACCACGTAGCTGTGGCCTGTCACCCAGCCGACATCGGCCGTGCACCAGAAGATGTCTTCTTCGCGCACGTCGAACACCAGCTCATGCGTCACGGCGGCGAACACGAGGTAGCCGCCGCTCGTGTGCAGCACGCCTTTGGGCTTGCCCGTGGAGCCGCTCGTGTAAAGGATGAACAGCGGGTCCTCAGCGTCCATTGCTTCGGGGGCGCACTCGGTGGACTGGCTTGCGACCACGTCTTCGTACCATTGGTCGCGCGGTGTGTACATCGGTACTCGGGTTCCCGTGCGGCGCACCACCAGCACGTGCTTGACGCACTCTGTATCGCGGCCGGAGAGCGCGAGATCGACGTTGCTCTTGAGCGGAATGCGTCGCCCGCCGCGAATGCCCTCGTCCGCGGTGATCACCACGCTCGAGCCGCAATCGGCGATGCGCCCGGCGAGCGAATCGGAGGAGAAGCCGCCGAACACCACCGAATGGATTGCGCCGATGCGGGCGCACGCCAGCATCGCGATCGCCGCTTCCGGGATCATGGGCAGGTAGATCGTGACGCGGTCGCCCTTGCCGACGCCCAGCGCCTTGAGTGCGTTTGCGCATTGGCATACGCGCTCATGTAGCTGGCGATAGGTGATGTGCTCGGAGAGCTTCGGATCGTCGCCCTCCCAGATGATGGCCGTCTTGTCGGCGCGCTTCGTCAGATGTCGGTCCAGGCAGTTGGCCGCGACGTTCAGGCGGCCGTCGTAGAACCAGCGGATGCGGAAATCGCGCTCGTCGAAGCTGGTGTCCTTCACCTTCGAGTACGGGTGCAGCCAGTCGAGCCGACGGCCGATCCGACCCCAGAAGCCGGCCGGATCACGCACCGATTCCTGATAGAGCCGCGCATAATCGGCGCTGCGCAGGTGGGCGAGCGCGGCGAAATCTTCGGCAACCTTGTAGATCTTCTGGCTCATGGCGCATCCGTCTTGACGGTCCGAACGGGTTGAGCCTAGCGCAAAACCCAAGTCTTGCGCAGGCGCGGCCAGACTGATCTGCCGGTCAGTCCTGCGCGAGCGCCTGTCGGACGCGCTCGGCATGCTGCTGGAGCACGCTCTGGTCGGCGAATTCGCGGCTGTGGCCTTTGAGCTCGACGCCGGCGTAACACGGAATGATGTGGAAGTGAATGTGGAAAACCGTTTGCCCGGCGGCCGCCTCGTTGAACTGCATGAGCCGCATGCCGTCAGGGCGGAACGCCCGGCGCACTGCGAGCGCCACGCGCTGTGTGGTCTTGATCAGCTCGGCCAGCGCATCAGGCTCGATGTCGAAGAGGCTGCGGGCGCTCACCTTTGGGATCACCAACGTGTGGCCGTCTGATTGCGGCATCGCGTCCATGAAGGCGAGGGCGGTGTCGCTCTCGTACACCTTGAATGCAGGAATCTCGCCGCGCAGGATTCGGGCGAACACGTTGTTCGGATCATAGCGATCGGCATGGGACATCTCGGGCGTCCTCCTGGGCTGACGAAGACGGTTGGCTGAGCGGTCGCGCGCAGCGCGATCCGCCCGTTCGGCTTCAGATGCCTGCTTTCGCAAGCGTGTCGACCACCTGTCGCAGGGCCGTGCCTAGCGCCGGATGTTCGGCCTCGAACTGCACTGCGAACTCTCCGAGGCGTTCGCGCGGCGAGCGGTCTCCCTGGGTCTGCTCGGCGGCGCCGCCGCCGAGCAGACGAGTGATGTCGTTGAGCAGCGTGATCAGCAGCTCGCGTGACTGTGGGTCCACTGAGCGGGCGCGCGCCAGCTCCGCGTGCAGGGTGGCAAGTTGATCGCGAAGTTCTTTATCCATTTTCCTCGGTCCGGGGGTGGGCGGCCGCCGAGCTGGCTTCAGCGCCGCGGCTTCGAGCTCGGGCGGTCGATAAGGAAGATCCGCACGCAGCGGCGGCGCGGGCGGGGCGCGTCGCCCGTGGGAATTTTCCACGCACGAGGCGAGCATGAAACATACTCCGAAAGCGATGAGTCTCATTCTGCACGGCTTCGGCGGAGTAGGCCATCGCGTCCTTGATTCAGCGGCCGCGACGCTTGGCGCGCGCCGTCGGGATTGCAGTGAGCGGATCGTCCGGCCAGTGGTGCTTGGGATAGCGGCCCTTGAGCTCCTTCTTGACGTCCGCGTAGGCGCGCGCCCAGAAGCTCGCGAGATCCTGCGTGACTTGTACGGGGCGATGCGCGGGCGAGAGCAGGTGCAGTATGACGGGCGTGCGCCCGTCGCCCACCATCGGCGTGCGCTGCAGGCCGAACATCTCCTGCAGGCGCACGGCGGCCGTGGGCTGTTCCGCGCAATAGTCGATCGGGATGCGCGAGCCGCTCGGCGCGGTGAAGTGAGTCGGCGCCGCTTCGTTCAGCCGCTGCTGTTGGCCCCAATCGAGCATGGCGAGCAGGATGCCGTGCATGTCCAGACGTGCAAGATGATCACGGCGACTCATGTCGCCAAGATACGGCGCGAGCCATCGCTCCAACTGGTCCTGCAGCGTCGCATCGCTCACGTCCGGCCAGGGCGCAGCAGCGCGCACGCCGCTGCGACGGGCGAACTCGATGCGCGCCTGGAGCGCGCGCGCCTCCTTCGTCCAGGGCAGCACGCTCAAGCCCAGCTCGCGAACCCCTGTGAGCATCGCAGCGACGGCGCGGGCGCTGTCCGGCCGCTCGATGCGGCGCTCGCCAAGCAGCAGTGCGCCGAGCCAGCGCTCGTCCTGAGCGAGAACCGCCTGCGAGCGTGAATCCCACTCGAGTCTCTGGCGATGCTCTATCCGATCGGCGAATTGCGTTTCGAGCGCAGCACGCTCGATCGGCGCCGCGAGGCGGATCGTTGCGTCGCGCGCGCCCGCCTCGAGATCCGCTACGACCAGGAACTGCTCGCTGGCCAGGCTCTGACCCGCGGGAAGCTGCGCGCCGCGGCCGCTCGACAACAGGAAGCGCCCCCCGCCCCGGTTCTGCGCCAGTCGATCCGGGTAGGCGAGCGCGAGCAGGCGCCCGACGTCCGCGCTGGCCGCCGCGGCGCCGCGCTGATTCGAATGCTCGATCTGTCGGCCGAGCAAGTCCGCCGCGCGCAAAGCGCGCTGGCGAGCGGCGGCGTCGACTTGCGCTCCGGTTGGCGGCGACCCGCCGCGCAGCACGTCGATGCGTGAGCGCAGATCGACATGGCGTTCCGTTGCGGCAAAGCGCAGCAGGTCGCGCTCGCCCAGCACGGCCGCGATATCGAGCGCGTGGCGGGCGATCCCGGACTGCGCCGCGCGCACGATCATGTGGGCGAGCCTTGGATGCGCGCCAATGCGTGCAATCGCCTTGCCGTGGTCGGTGATGCGTCCGGCGTCGTCCAGCGCCTCGAGCGCCCGCAGGAGATCGCGCGCCTGGGCGAACGTCGCAGCCGGCGGAAGATCGAGCCAACGCAGCATGCGCGGGTCGCTTACGCCCCAGTTCGCCAGCTCGAGCGCGAGCGGCGCGAGATCCGCTTCGACGATCTCGGGCGGCGCCTGCGCGGCGAGCGCCGCATGCTCGCTTTCGGTCCAAAGGCGGTAGCACACGCCGGCGGCGATGCGCCCGGCGCGGCCACGCCGTTGGTCTGCGGAAGCTCGCGAGATGCGAACGGTCTCGAGTCGACTCATGCCCGACGCTGGATCGAACCGCGAGCGGCGAGCGAGTCCCGCATCGATGACGACGCGCACGCCTTCGATCGTGAGGCTGGTTTCGGCGATGTTGGTGGCGAGCACGATCTTGCGCTCGCCCGGCGCGCTCGGGCGAATGGCTGCGTCCTGGTCGTCGCCCGCGAGCTCCCCGTAAAGCGGCGCCACGCGTACGCCGCGCGGTAGGCCCTGTTCCTCGAGCATGCGCTGCAGCCTGCGGATCTCTCCCTGACCTGGCAGGAAGGCCAGCACATCGCCGGGCTCTTCTTCGAGCGCACGCCGCAGCGCACTCAGCATGCGGCGTTCGGCGATCTGTTCCGGGCGCAGTCCCTGGCTCGCCGCGCTGGAGCTGCGACCGCCCGGCGGCTCATACCAGCGCGTCTCGACTTCGAACGCGCGACCCGGTGCGCTCAGTAGCGGCGCATCTCCCAGCAGGCTCGCGACGCCGGCGCCGTCGATCGTGGCGGACATCACCAGTATCCTGAGGTCCTCGCGCAGCGCACCCTGTGCATCCAGACACAGCGCCAGGCCGAGATCAGCGTTGAGACTGCGCTCGTGGAACTCATCGAAGATGACGAGCGCGACATCTTCCAGCGCCGGATCTCGCTGCAGGCGTCGCGTCAGAATGCCTTCGGTGACAACCTCGATCCGCGTCTCCCGCCCGACCTTCGATTCCAGGCGCGTGCGATAACCGACAGTGGCGCCTACCGGCTCTCCGAGCAGCCAAGCCATGCGGCGCGCCACTGCGCGTGCGGCCAACCGACGCGGCTCCAGCATTACGATCTTGCGCTCGCCAAGCCACGGCTCGTGCAGCAGCGCGAGCGGCGCACCGGTCGACTTGCCGGCGCCAGGGGGCGCCTGCAGCACGACGTTGCGGTGGGCGCCGAACGCCTCGCGCAGCGCCGGCAGTACGTCGTCGATTGGGAGATTGACGGAGCGGTCGGTCACGATTCGTCTGCAAGCAACCGCTAACCGCTCCTCTCCATCACCGCCGAGCGCAGGCGCTCGACGTCCTTCTTGCCCAGTAGTTTGGACTGACCGGGTTTGAGATCGCCGATCCTGAGCGGACCAATCGCCACGCGCTCGAGCTCGCGGACCTTCAAGCCGACCCGCGCCAGCATGCGTCGGATCTCGCGGTTCTGTCCCTCGCGCAGCGTGACGCTGAGCAGTGTGCGATCGCCGCGGTTGCGGTCTACGTAGCGCTTGAGGACGCGCACTGACTCCATCGAAGCCTTCTTCGCCGACTTCTCGCCAGCTTGCGTCGGCGTGATCAGATACATGCCTTCACGCAGGCGCCGGAGCTGCTCGTCGGTCGCCAGGCCCGTGCACAGCACGCGATACTCTTTGGTCACGCCGAACTTGGGATGCGTGAGCTGATAGGCTAGATCGCCGTCGTTGGTGATCAGCAGCAGTCCCGTCGAGTCGCCGTCGAGCCGACCCACCGGGAACAGCCGTTCCGTGCGTCGCAGCGACAGCGGCGCGAAATCCAGCACGTTGCGTCGCCCCTCGGGATCGCGCGTGGTGGTGATCACGCCTTTTGGCTTGTTGACGAGCAGATAGATGAAAGCGCGCGGCTTTCCGTCGCCGGCGCTTCTCGCCGTTCGCGCGCCGCTCAGGTCGAGCGTTTTATCGTCGAGCTCTACGACGTCGCGCAGCGGGTCGATGAAGCAGGGCAGCGACCGCACGACTCGACCGTTCACCTTGACCCGGCCGGCTGCGATCATCTCCTCACAGTCGCGCCGCGCGCCGACGCCGGCGTCGGCCATGGCCTTTTGCAGGCGTACGCCGCCCTGCGGCCGCTGAGTCTTTGGCATTTTCGTAAACCGTGAATTGATCGCCGCCGAACGGCGCAGCTTACTCTGGCGCGCTGCGATTCTGAATGCTCGGCCGCTCTGCGGGAGCGCGATGCGATCGGCGGATCAGTCGTGATAGCCAGCGTCCGCCGCTATCTTGCCGCGGAACACTGAATACGACCACCATGTATAGCCGAGCACGGCCGGCAGGATGATGATCGTTCCGATCAGGACGAAAGCCTGCGAGGATGGCGCCGCGGCGGCTTCCACGATGCTCAGGTCGGGCGGCACGATGTTGGGCCACACGCCGATCACCAGCCCAAGGAAACCGAGCGCGAAAAACGTCAGCGCCAGGACGAATGGTGCATGATCGGCGCGCCGCAGCACGGCGAACCACAGCAGCACGGCGTTGATGAGAGCGAGCAGCGGCACGGGCGACAACCAGAGGAAATTGCCGCTGTCGAACCAGCGAGCCATGATCTGGCTGCTCAGGAACGGCAGCCAGGCGCTCACTATCGCCATGAATGCGACGACCACGACCACCAGGGGGCGCGTGAGCGTGAACGCGAGATCTTGCGTCGGCCCGTGCGTCTTCATGATCAGCCAGGTGCTGCCGAGCAGGGCATAGCCGAACACCAGCGCGACGCCGGTGAGGATCGGGAACGGGCCGAACCATGCGAATGCGCCGCCGATGTAGCGATTGTTCTCGAGCGGCATGCCTTCGACGATCGCGCCCAGCATCAGACCCTGGGCGAACGCTGCGGCGATCGAGCCGAACGCAAAGCAGGCGCCCCAGATCCGCTTGGAGGTTCGCGCCTTGAAGCGGAATTCGAATGAGACGCCCCGCAGGACCAGCGCCACCAGCATGAGCAGCACCGGCAGATAGAGTCCTGACAGGATGATCGCGTACGCGAGTGGAAACGCCGCAAGCAGGCCGGCCCCGCCGAGCACCAGCCAGGTTTCGTTGCCGTCCCAGATCGGCGCTGCGGTATTCATCATGTGATCGAGTTGGTCCGGCGTCTCGGCAAACGGCGCCAGCACGCCGATGCCGAGCACGAAGCCGTCCAACAGCACATACATCAGGACGCCGAAGCCGATGATCAAGAACCAGATGACTGGCAACGCGGATTCCATGGCGGCGATTCAGCTAGAAGATGGCGGACTTAGAAGCGGATAGCGGATAGTCAGAAAGGCGTCGTGGTCGTCCAGGCCCGCAGAGCCTCCGAACTAACCGCCAGCCGCTAACCGCCAACCGCTTCGTCTTCACGCTTCCAACGGTTCCTCCGAGGCCGACAGCGGCCGGGCGGCGCGTTTGTCCTCCGGATGCAGCATGGCTTGGTCTGCGGGCTGCGGGCCTCTGCGCAGGATCTGCAGCAGGTAGTACGCGCCGGCGATGAACACGAAGAAATAGACGGTGACGAACACCAGCAGCGAGGTCAGGACGCTGCCCGCGCCGACGGCGCTCAGCGCCTCTTCCGTGCGCATCTCTCCTTGGATGACGTAAGGCTGGCGACCGATCTCAGTGGTGTACCAGCCGGCCAGGACGGCGATGAACCCAGCTGGCGTCATCCACTTCCAGGCGCGTAGCAGGCCGCGCGATTCCGTGAGACGACCGCGCCGCCACTGAACCGCCGATGCGATCACCAGCAACAGCATGAGCACCCCGATCCCAACCATGACGCGGAACGAGAAGAACACCGGCGCCACCGGCGGACGCTCGCTGGGCGCAACCGCCTTCAGTCCGGCGATCTCCCCGTTCGGATCGTGAGTGACGATGAGGCTGCCCATATTCGGTACGCCTACCGCATACCGGTTGGCCTCCTGCTCCTCGTCCGGCCATGCGAACAGCAACAGCGGCGCGCCGCGTTCCGTTTCCCATATCCCTTCGATCGCCGCCAGCTTCACCGGCTGGTGCTCGTGCACGGCGAGGCCATGGATGTCGCCGATGACGACCTGGGCCGGTACGGCGATCACGCCGAAGGCGACTGCAAGCTTCAACATGAGACTCGCGGATTTTCGATGGCGATTGGCCAGTAGATAAGCCGCGCTGACGCCGCCGATTACGAAGCACGTTGTGATGTAGGCGGCCAGCACCATGTGCGCGAGCCGAATCGGGAAGGAGGGATTGAAGATCACGCGCCACCAGTCGCGCACTTCGTACACACCGTCGACGATCTCGTGGCCAGCGGGCGTGTGCATCCAGCTGTTCGCCGAGATGATCCAAAAGGTGGAGATGAGCGTGCCGAGCGCCACCATGAGCGTGGCGAAGAAATGCACCTGCGGCGAGATGCGCCGCCAGCCGAACAACATCACGCCGAGGAAGGTCGCCTCAAGAAAGAAGGCTGTGAGCACCTCGTACGCGAGCAGCGGTCCGAGCACATTGCCGGCGCGCGCAGACAGTTCCGCCCAGTTGGAGCCGAACTGAAAGCTCATCACGATGCCGGAGACGACGCCGAGCGCAAAGGAGACCGCGAAGATCTTCAGCCAGAACAGGTACAGCTCGCGCCATATCGTCTGCTTGGTCTTCAGATAAACGCCCGCAAGAAACGCCAGCCAGCTCGCCAGGCCGATCGTGAAAGCCGGGAAGATGATGTGAAAGCTGACGACGAATCCGAACTGGATTCGAGACAACAGCAAAGCGTCGGTCATGGCGCGAATTTTCTGTGCGCCTGTCGCAGCCCACAATTGCGGAAAGGACCGAGGATGAATTACACGGACCGGCGCCTTTTACAGGCCATGAGTCTCTCGCGGCGCCCGACGCCGCAACGATGAGGCCCTTGCAGCAGCGGCTACGCGCCTTCTGGACGTCTCAATGCGGCGGCTGCGGCGTCGCGGGTCAGGCCAAGCCAGCGCGCAGGCGCCGGCAGCGCGCTGATCAACGAAACGAGCAGCGCGCAGGCGTATGGCGTCGATTGGATCAGCAGCACGGCTACCCACAAGGATGAGTCAGGACCCTTGAATTCCTCGGGAACGCCGAGCAGGACGCCGCCGATCCGCACTTGTACGGTGAGTCCGGTTGCAGCGAGCAACAGAAGGGTCAGCATCAGCGCTTCCTGCCGGGCGGCGGCCAGCGCTTTACCGAGGAACTTCGGTCCTCCGAACTTGGGCGTGCGCCAGAACGGCTCATTGCGCGTGAACGCGGCCTTGACCACCGCGACCCCGATGGTGTGCGACAGGGCGAGTCCGGCGAGCGCGGCGGCGAACGTCTGGCGAAGGTTTGCGCCGATGCGCGAGACGTACAGGTGCGTCAGTTTGATGAGCTTGAACGTGAACAGCGCGATGGGCAGCACCGAAAACATGATGAGGGGCGGATCGAAGCGGTGCGGCGCAACGATCATCGCCGCGGACCATCCGAGCGCTGCGACGTTGAACAGCAGGTTCACGCCGTCGGCGAGCCATGGCGCCCAACCGGCGACGAAATGATAGCGCTGGCCCGCAGTGAGGCGTGTGCTGCGAGACAGAAGCGCGCGGGCGTGCGCGCGCAGGATCTGAACCGCGCCGTAAGCCCATCTGAAGCGCTGCTTCTTGTAGTCCTCGAAGCGCTCGGGCATCAATCCTCGGCCGTACGTGGCCGGCTGATACCACGCTTCATAACCGTGTTCGAAAAGCCGAAGTCCCAGTTCGGCGTCCTCGGTGATCGACCACTGCGCCCAGCCGCCCATCTGCTCGAGGGCCGAGCGCCGCACCAGCGTCATGGTGCCGTGCTGAATGATGGCGTTACGTTCATTGCGGGTGACCATGCCGATATGGAAGAAGCCGCGATACTCCGCATAGCAGACGGCTTTGAAGAGGCTTTCGGCGCCGTCGCGGTAGTCCTGCGGCGCCTGCACGATCGCCACTTTGGGGTCCGCGAACGCCGGCGTGAGATCGCGTAGCCAGGAAGGCTCGACCTGGTAGTCGCTGTCGATCACTGCGATGATTTCGGCGTCGGCGGCGCTGTGAGCGAGTGCGTAGTTCAGTGCGCCCGCCTTGAACCCCGCGAGCGGCGCCACATGGAGGAAGCGGAAGCGTTGGCCAAGCCTTCGGCAGTGCTCTGCAACCGGGCGCCATACGGTCTCATCCGGCGTGTTGTTGTCGATGACTACGACTTCGAAGTTCGGGTAATCCAGACGCGCCAAAGCGTCGAGCGTCTCGATCAGCATCTGCGGCGGCTCGTTGTAAGCCGGCACGTGGATCGACACCTTCGGCGCCTGCGCCGGCCGAATCGCGCTCGGGGCGCTGAATGTGCGACGCCGCGCCACGAACCAGTGCGCCTCGGCCCACTCCAGGGCCTCGGCCAGCAGCAGGGCGATGACGAACAGCATGCACATGAGGAGCACGGCCCCGATGAGCACGCTCGCAAAGGTCAGGTATTTCTGTGAATAGTCGTGGACCACCCAGACCAGCGCCGTCGCGGCAGCGTACACGACCAGCGCGAGCAGACTTCGTCCGCGCAGCCCGAGCGTGCGACTGTGCACGTAGAACATGGCGAGCAGCAGCGCGGCGATCGTGACCGAAAGCGCCGCCAGCGTCTGCCACTGGGGAATGCGCACGATCGGGGCGGTGAGATCGAACTTCGGACGACGGTGTACGTCGTACACGCCCCAGTACGCGCCCACGGCGCCTTCGTACCTGGCTTTCCAGGGTTGGTCGAAGGCCTCCATGATGTAATAGACGTAGCCCTTCTCGCGGGCGCGTTGCAGGAAGCGCCGCAGGAACAGCGCCTGGTTGCTGGCGGACGCGACCGCCGCGCCGCGCGTGCGTCCGTCGGATGGCCAACCCACCTCGGCGATCACGATGCGCTTGCCGGGAAACGCCTCTTGCAGCTGGCGCATGCGCATGTCCAGGTAATCCACCGCCTGTTCGACGTGAATTCCTTCCCAGTAAGGCAGCAGATGCACGGCGATGTAGTCGACGTGCTGTGCGAGCTGAGGATGTTCGAGCCAGACGTGCCATGGCTCGGCAGTGCTGACCGGTTGCGAGACCGAAGCGCGCACCCGTTCGAGGTGTGTTGCGAGTTCCGGGAGCGTGAGATCGTTGCGCAGCAGGGACTCGTTGCCGATGACCAGTCGGATCACGTTCGGGTGCGTGTTCGCTAGCTCGATGGCCGCTTCGATCTCGCGCTCGTTGGTCGCCCGGTCGCGATCCAGCCATGCGCCGACCGCGACCCGGATCTGACGGCGCGCCGCGATCTGCGGCGTCAGACCGAGCGTGTTCAGCGAGGAATAGCTGCGCACTGCGCTCACCCTGCCTTCGAGCAGCGCCAGGTCGGCGTCGATCTGCGCCTCGCTCGGCAGCGTACGGTAGGCGGGATCCTGCCCGGCATGGAATGGCGAGAAGCCCATGCCCTGGACGCGCTGCGGCCACGGCGGCTCGACCGTGGGGCGGTTGAGCCAGGCCCAGCCGCCGTACGTCAACGCGGCGAAGGCGACGGCGATCGCCAAGCCCGACCACACTGCGGAGCGTTTCATCGGCGGCGGTTGCTGCGGATCAGCGACGGCGGGCAATTCACGGGCGACATGGTAACGTACGCGCCGCACGTCGACTCGCCGGCGCCAATCGTGCTGGCGCCTCGCGGCGTGCGCACGTCCAGGAGAATGCAATGCGTACCAGGTTCTCGCTCGCCGGGCTGTGGCCGTGCGCCCTCGCGGCCGTGATCGGGTTGCTCGCCGCGCCGCTTGCCGGTGCAGCCGAGCCGCCGTCTTCTTTCAATACGTTCGAGATCACGCCGTACGTCGGCTACATGGCGGGCGGCGAGTTCGAGGAGTCTGGCGGCGCCGACCTTGATCTGGATGCGGATACGAACCTCGGGGTGATCTTCAACGTCGCAGCGGATCACTGGCGGCGGTACGAGCTGCTGTACAGCAATCAAGGTGCGAAGGTGGACGGCCCGGCGCCGTTCGATATGGACGTCGAGTACCTGCAGATCGGCGGCATCGTGAGTCATCCGATGGCCGAGCGCGCCATTCCCTACTTTGGGATTACCGTCGGCGCCACGCGCTTCAGCCCGGAAGCTGCCGGCATGAATAATGAAACCGAGTTCTCTTTCACCGTGGGAGCAGGTCTGCACATTCCGATCACCGATCACATCGGCGTGCGTTTCGATGCTCGCGCGTTCGTCACCCTGCTCGATGGCGATAGCGAAATCTTCTGCGTCTCCGACAACGGCGCGGCATGTCGCGTGCGCGCCAAATCCGATAC
>JAVEVD010000099.1:0-9404 GCA_034005205.1 Steroidobacteraceae bacterium
TGTTCGATGCGCGGGCGACCACCGTGGTGTTCGTCGTGCGGCACGCCGAGACCGAGACGGGCGCCGATCCCGATCCGAACCTGAGCGTGGACGGGCGTGAGCGGGCTGCGAGGCTGGCGCGCATGCTGTCGCAAGCGCAGCCCGTGCGCGGCATGGACGCGATCTTCGCCTCCGAATTGCGGCGCACGCATCAGACCGTGACGCCGCTGTCGGAGACGCTCGCGTTGCCGATCAATCTTGTGCCCTCGGGCGCCTGGGATGAGCTTGCCCGGCGCATTCTGCGCGAGCATCGTGGGGAGTACGTGCTGGTGGCCGGGAACCTCAGCACCGTTCCGACGTTGGTCAAAGCGTTGAGCGGCGTCGAAGTGACGCTGCGCGAAGATGAATACGACGCGATGTTCATAGTGTTCGCGCCGCAGATTTCCAAGGCGCGCGTCGTGCGGGTGCGGTATTGAGGACGATCGGGTCGCAGCTCCCGTGCGACGCAAGTTGTTCGAAACAATGGTGGGGCAATCTACTCCTCAGCAGTCGTTCACGGTGCGGACGCGGCCGCGCACCTTCGAGGACATCACCGCCCAGGTGCAGAGCATCGTACAGAGCTCAAACGTTCGCACCGGCTTGTGCCACGTCTTTCTGCGCCATACCAGCGCGTCCATTCTGATCTGCGAGAACGCCGATCCGTCGGTGCAGCGGGATCTGGAGCGCTTCATGCAGCGCGTGGCGCCCGACGGCGCCCCGCAGTACGAGCACGACGCCGAGGGCCCCGACGACATGCCGTCGCACATCCGTTCGACGCTCGCCGGCGTGTCGCTCACGATTCCCGTGCAGGACGGCCGACTCATGCTCGGAACGTGGCAGGGCGTCTACGTGTGGGAGCATCGGGCGGACGCGCATGACCGTCAGGTGGTCGTGAGCATCGCCAGCCTGTGAGCGCCAGGTCCGAGGCGATGGCTTGCCGGGCCCGGATCCCGCGCTTACAATGCGCGCCCTCCCGTCGGTGGGGCCGTAGCTCAGCTGGGAGAGCGTCTCGTTCGCAATGAGAAGGTCAGGAGTTCGATCCTCCTCGGCTCCACCATTTAATTCATCGACTTGCACCATGCCGCCGCCTCGTCCGAGGCGCGCTCGCCTGAGGCGACCCGGGGATCTGGGGTTGCCGACATCTGCTGAAGAGCCCCGCAGCGGCCAACGCTGACTCGATCGCCAGCGGCGCCATCCGACCTGAGCAGGTCGAGCGCTTCGTTTGCAGCGTCTTTCGAGCGTTGCGGAACCTGAATTCACCCTCCAAACCGTGCGGCGTCGTCAAGCGCCATGTCCCCAGCGTGCGTCCGCAGGCCGCCGTCCGGCGCCAGCAGATACGCTCGTACAGACGGGTAGGCGGCGAACAGCGCTTGCGCAGCCGCAGGCTGCGTCACCGAGAGCGCCGTCGAGAGCCCGTCGGCGATCGTCGCCCGCGGCGCGATAACGGAAACTGAGAGATAGTAATTTGCGCTGCGCCCAGTGCGCGGATCGAACAGATGATGGATGCGTGGATCCGCGCCGAACTGCGTCCCTTGCCCGGCCGAGGTCGCCAGCGCGGACGCTGCGCCACGTGCGCCGCCGAGCGGCAGCTCGAACAGCGTGCGAGTCGCATCGCGCGGATCGCGCACCGCGGCGCGCCAAGCACGACCATCGGCGCGTCGGCCCAGGGCGCGCGCCTCGCCCAGATCGATCAGTACGTCGTCGAAGCCGGCGGCGCGCAGCCGGTCGGTTACGCGGTCGGTGATATAGCCTTGCGCAACGCCGTTCAGCGTGATCCCCATATTCGGTCGACGCAGCCGGATGCGATCGGGGCGCGTCTCGACTGCGGTGTAGTCGACGCTGCCCAGCGCCTGCGCGATCTTGTCCGACGACGGTCCGCTGGCGGCCGCTTCCGCGTTGGCGAAGTGCTCGGCGTATAGGCGATACAGCGGCTGCACGGTCGGATCGAACGCGCCGCGACTTTGAACCGAAAGCGCGAGCGCGAACGACAGCAGCTCGACCAGCTCGTGCGGCGGCGCGTGCAGCTCGCCGCGTGCATTGAGCCGTGTGATCGCCGAGTTCGCGCGATAGAGACTGAAGATCGTTTCGAGTCGCGCGATTTCCTCGACGCAGTCGTCGATCGCGGCGCGCGCAAGAGCACGGTCCGCGTGCACCAGTGTCATCGATGCGGGTGCGCCGAGGACCGTACCTCTCCACACGACCTTTTCCGGCGCCTGTCCCGCATGCAGGCGTGACAACGGGAGCGAGCCGCTGCAGGCGGCGACCAGTGCAAGGAAGCGGCGGCGAGTGGTCATGAGAATCTCTCAATGAGAGGTTGGCGCCGATTCGACGGACGAATCCACCGGTCCGAGCACGTAGCGATCGGGAATCTCCGCGAGCCGGACGACGCGTCCGCTGTGCTTGGCGCGAAACGCCTCGGCGGCGCCCTTATCGGAGAACGGCGCCGCTTCAGGCGCGCCCATCCCGCCGCGCATTTCGCTCTCGATCACGAACCACGCTTCACGTGCATCGACCCAGGCGCCCGGCTCCGGTTGTTCCCATTGCGTGGCGCGCGCCATGTCGTTTACGTAGATCGCCGTGATGTCGCGCGGCTCCTCTGGCAAGCGCGTGAAGGCGATCGTGTCGCGCACCGAGGAGAACCAGATGGGTTGGCTGCGACTGGCGAGATGAATCTGCCCCTTGGGGCCTTCGTGGTCGACGAGCAGCATCCCGCAATAATGCCCGGTCGCCTCGGAATCGACTTCCGCCGGCGGCGGAGGCGGCTTGGGAGGCTCCTGCGTGCAGCCGCCGATCAAGGCTGCGCCGAGCAAAGTGGCCAGCGCCAGCGAGAACGGTCGCATCACAAAGCCCTCCTGCGGAATGCGACGATCGCGGCCGCCAGCGGTACGATGATCCACAACGCGAGCGCCCCGATATACGCGGCCGGCGGCGATGCGGTTGGGTCGCCGGGACCCGCCATGCCGCTGTAGACCGAAACGCTTTCGCTCGCGGTCATGTTGAAGAGGCGGTAGACGTCCGTAGGATTGAGGAACAGCAGCGCATCGAGCTGCGCCTGGCCGAGGATCCGGCCTTGGTCGGCGACCAGCACGCCGAGCAGCGCCGTGTCGTAGAGCAGCACGAAAAAGAGCCAGACGCCCACGGCGAGGCCCGCGGCGGTCGCGCGTTCGCGCACCAGCGCGCTTGCGAGACAGCCCATGGCGACGAACGCCGCGCCGAGCATGACCGAGGTGAGCACCATCGCGGCGTAGGCTTGCCAGGCGGCTGCGCCGACTCCACCCTTGAGCGACAGTGCGATCGCGGCTGCGCTGTAGCCGAGTACGGTGGCGATCGCGAGTATCGCGACGTGCCCGAGCCCCTTGCCGAGGACGACCTGCCAGCGCGACACAGGGTAGGAGAGCAGGAGCATCAGCGTGCCGCGCTCCTGCTCGCCTACGATGGCGTCGAACGAGAGCAGCAGCGCGATCAGCGGCACGAGAAAAATGGTGAGGCTCGCGAGGCTGACCACCACCACAGCCAGCGGATCGGCCTTCACCGCGCCGGTCGGCGCGCTGCCGAGCAGGGCGAGCGACAGCGCAAGCGCGGCCATGATCAACGTGGTGGCGAGCACCCAACGGTTGCGCAGACCGACGCGGATCTCCTGAGCCGCGATGATCAGCGCTTGCACGACTCATTCTCCTCCGCGGCGCCGGTCAGCTGCGTGTAGAGCTCCTGCAAGCCCGGTGCAGAGATCTCGATATCGTCGACCAACTCGCCAGCCTCGACGATGGCGCGCAACGCCAGCATCTTGGCGTGCGACGGGACGGTGAGCGTGAGCGCGCTGTCGCTTCGCTCCTCGCAGCGCACCGCTTGCGGGAGCATGGCGAGCAGCTTGCCGGTCGAGCACCGCCGCGCGCGCACGCGCATGCGGGCGTCGGCGGCGAGACGACTGCGCAGCGCGGCGAGCGTTCCGGCGGCGAGCAGACGGCCCCGATGCACGATGGCGATGCGATCCACGCGCGGCTCGATTTCGCTCAGCGCGTGAGTGGAGATCAGCACCGTCGCTCCGTTCTCGCGCAGCCGGTCGATCATCTCGTAGACCTCGCGGCGGGAGTCGGGATCGAGCCCGCTGGTCGGCTCGTCGAAGAGCAGCAGGCGCGGCTCGCCGATCAGCGCCTGGGCGATGCCGAGGCGTTGTCGCATCCCTTTTGAATAGGTCGCGACGCGGCGATCGGCTGCATGGGCGATGCCGACCCGCGCCAGCAACTCAGCGTTGCGCCGGCGCGATTCGCCCTTCAGCCGAGCATAGAAGGCCATCAACTCGTTGCCTGTCATGGCGCCGTGAAAAGCGACGTTCTCCGGCAAGAAACCAATCTTGCGGCGCGCTGGCGCACCCTGGGCGCCTGCTGGATCGGCGCCGCCGATGACCACGCTGCCTTCGCTAGGACGGATCAATCCGAGCAGCATCTTGATCAATGTCGTCTTGCCCGCGCCGTTATGGCCCACCAGTGCGGTCGCTTCACCCGCCTCGAGCCGAAGCGAAACCTGCTCGACCGCGGTCACGTCGCGATAGCGCTTCGTAGCCGCACGCCATTCGGCCACCGGGGTCATGGCGCAGGCGATGGCGGCGTCATCGCGGGGCGCATGAGCGGCGCGCTGTCGACGACGCCGCCTGGATACAGCGCCGGAAAGCGCGCCTGCGCCCAGCGAACCATCTGCACCGCGGGGCTGCTCGTCAGCGCCTTGGCGGCCGGCAGCGTCCAGAGCACGAGGTCCATGACGTCGTTGGGCCGATAAGGGCGGTCCGCGACGCCGTCGCCGTCGAGGTCGAAGGCCGGGTTGTCGCTCCAGTAGTTGCCACGGCCTTCATGAGACCAGTCGACGAAGCGCGCGCCGACGTACTTCACCTGGATGCGATTGTTGATGAAAGCGTTGCCGCTCAGAATGTTGCCCTCCGAACCGGCCGTGAAGTGAATACCGATCGGACAACTTTCGAACCAGTTGTCGTACAGCAGGTTGCGGTTGGCGTTGTAGACGAACACGCACTTCTCGCCCCCGTGTCGCACGACGTTGGCGATCACGCGCGAATCGTTGGCGGAATTGAGCAGGAGGCCATGATCGCGGTCGCCATCGGACACGTTGTCGCGTATCTCCAGCCGGTCCGAGTACATGATGGCCCAGGCGACGTGGTTGCCCTGCGAGCGATTGCCGACGATGCGGGTGTCGTGCGTCCACATGTAGTGGATGGCGAAGCGCAGGCCTGAGAAGCGGTTGCGCTCGAACACATTCGCCCGGCTGATCTTCACGAAAATACCGTCGCGCCCGTGACGGATGGTGTTGTTCACGACGGCGGCGCCGGGCGCGTTCCAGATCGACACGCCGTCGCCGGCTTCGGCGAGCCGCAGATCGTCGCGCCCGACGATGGTGTTGTTCTCGACCAGCGAAGCGGCCGCGCCGTGGATGTAGACCCCGAAAAGGTTGCCGTGCAGGTGATTGGACCGCACCAGCGCGCGCTCGGCGCTCTGGCGCAGCAGGATCGCTGAGTCCATGCCCGGCACGTCGACGCCCGAGCCGGTGATCGTCAGATTCTCGATGCGCACGTCGGGCGCTTCGACCAGGATGACGCTGCCCTCGCCGGAACCGGCGAGGGCGGCGCCCGATTCGCCCACCAGGGCAAGCGGTCGGGTGATGTGCACGGGGCCGGCGTGCCGGCCAGGCGCGAGCCGCAGCACGGCGCCGGGCCGGGCAGCATCGATCAGCGACTGCAGATTCTCGCCGGGCGCCACGCGACGCTCGCCGCCTGCGGCGGCGTTTCGCGTTTCTCCCTCACGTGCGTGCGCGCTTTCCGCAGCAGAGAACGCCGTCCAGGCCGTCGCCAGCGCCAAAGCCACGGTGCGCCGGGCGGCATGCATCGTCAGGCCTTACGGGGCTCCACGAGCATGCGCCCTTTCATCTCCATGTGCAGCGCATGGCAGAACCACTGGCAGTAGTACCAATAGACGCCGGGTCGATCGGCGACGAAGGTGACCGAAGACGTCGCCTGCGGGCCGATCTCCATCGCCACGCCGTAGTTGACGATCGTGAAGCCGTGGGTCAGATCCTCCACCGTGTCGAGGTTGGTCACGTAGACAGTCACCTCATCGCCCTGCCGGACGGTGAAGTCGGTGATGCTGAATGTGGGCGCGACCGAAATCATGTACACGCGCACCTTGTCGCCGTCGCGCACGACTTTGCTCGTGGATTCGAGCTCGACGCCGTCGGCCTGGGCCTGCTTGCGAGCGTCCTCCCACATTGGATCGTCGCGCTTCCAGATGCTGATCGGATTGACCTTGGAGCGGTGGATGATGGTCGCATCGTGCGGCTCGGCGAAGGTGGGCGAGTCGTGCACTAGCACCATCTCCTCGCCTGAGATGTCGATCAGCTGGTCGCACTCCGGCTTCAGCGGACCCACGTTCAAGAAGCGATCCTTCGAGAACTTGTTGAGCGACAGAAGCCATTTTCCGTCGGCCTCGTTGGTCTGCCCCATCGAGCTGTGGTTGTGTCCCGGCTGGTAGTGCACGTCGAGCTTCTGGATGATGGGGTCGACGTCCTTGCCCTGGAACTTCTCGATGGCGCGCTCGATCGACCACTTGCAGATCTGGCTGTCGATGAACAGCGTGGTGTAGGCGTTGCCGCGCCCGTCGAACGCCGTGTGCAGCGGTCCGAGGCCGAGCTCCGGTTCGGCCACGACGGTGTCTCGAGGTTCGATCTTGTCGTCGAACAGGTCGTCGAACTTGCGCACGTCGAACACCGTGCAGGTGGGCGATAGCTTTCCATTGGCCACCACGTGGACGCCGTCGGGCGCGGTGTTGATGCCGTGCGGGCTGTTGGGGACAGGAATGTAGCGCGTGTATGGCGAGCCGTGCTTGCCGTTGAGCACCGGGACGCCGCCGATCGTCTCGTACTCCTTGTTCTTCACCGCCTCTTCGATGCGCCTGATGTTGAACACGACGATCCAGTCCTGCTCGGCCGCCGTCATCTCCGCCAACGTCACGCCGCCCTCGGAGTTGTAGCAGGTCGAGAACACGTACTTACCCTGATAGTCGGCGTCCACGTTGTCGAGATTGCCGTCCACGATCACCTGCCATGCAACCTGCATGGTGTCGCCGTCCACCGCGGTGAAGACGGCCCGGTACTGCTTCGGATCGTGGAGGTTGCGGCCATCGTTCGGAATGGGCGTCTCGTCCTCGCCGTTGCAGAACACGTAGCCCGTCTTCGGATACTTCTGCAAGCGCAGGCCGTGCACCGTGTGCTGGTTGGGCAGCTCGATGATCTTGTCGCACTTCATTACGTCGCAGCGAACGCGCGCCACGCGCGTGTTCGCTTTGTCGTTCATGAACAGATAGCGGCCGTCATAGGTGCCGTTGGTGAAAGACATGTGGGGGTGATGCAGGTCGCCGTTGACGTAGCATCCGCCGCGTGATTCCAGGTACTTGCGCGTTGCGGGCGTGAGTCCCTCGGTGAGAATCTTGCGGCTCTCGTTGGTCTGGCCCCAGCCGGTGGCGCTGCATCGGTTGAAGACCGGTATGCGCATCAGTTCGCGCATCGAGGGCAGGCCCATGATGCGCAGCTCCCCGGTCTGGCCGCTGGAGAAGAACACGTAGTACTCGTCGAGCTCGCCGGGCCCGACATGCACCTTGGCGTTCGCGGTTTCGCCTGCGGGTTGCGTCGGCCTTTCCGCACGGTCGCAGCCGGCAAGCAGGCCGGCGCTCGCCGCAACCGTCATCACCCTGGCGCCGCGTCCCAGGACCGCACGCCGGCTTGGATCGGCTGGCCCCTCTGCAATCTTCTTGTCCATCTCGCCTCCTTCTTCATTCGATCGATCGCCACGAAACTCATCGCATACCAGACGAGTTCCTTTTCGAGAGAACGAGAGATGACCGCCCTGTCTACTCGGCGTGCGTTCCGCCATTGACCGCGGCGGAATGGGCCGCCTTTGCAGCGCCCAACGGCGCATCGGTCAGCGGCGACGCCGCGGTCGCTGAGCGTCGCTGCCGCTTGAGCCTGCGCTGGATGAGCACCGGGCATTTCTGCTCATGGTGATACAGCACTTGGCAGTGCAGGCAAGAGATGCACTCGTTGGGATTGATGTGCCCCTCCGGATGGATCGCCTCGACCGGACACTCCTTGAAACAGCGCATGCAGGGATTGCCGCACTCGCGATATCGCTTCAGCCAGTCGAACATGCGCAGGCGCCCCGGAATGGCGAGCGCCGCGCCCAGCGGGCACAGGTAGCGACAGAAGAACCGCTCGATGAACAGGCCGGCCACTAGCAGCGCAACGGCGAAAGCGACGAACCACCACTCGCGCACGAAGCGCAGCACGATCGCGGTCTTGAACGGCTCGATCTCCGAGAGCAGCTCGGCGTAGGCGAGCGACCCGAGCGACACACCGAATAGAACGAGGAAGATCACGTACTTGATCGGCCATAGACGCTCGTGCACGCGCCAGGGAATCTTGAGCTGCGGAACCTTGAGCTTGCGCGCGGCCCGATTCGACAGTTCCTGCAACGCGCCGAACGGGCACAACCAGCCGCAGAAGGGGCCGCGTCCCCAGAAGAGCAGCGCCGCCGCGACCGACGACCACAGGATGAAGATCAGCGGATCGACCAGGAACGACTTCCACTCGAAACCTTCGCGCAGCGAGGTCGTGAAGGTGAGCACGTTGACTACAGAGAGCTGCGCCTGCGCGACCCAGCCGAGCCAGATGAGCGTGATGGCCAGATATACGAGCCGGATCCGATCGTACAGCCGCTCGCGCTTCACCAGGATATCCTGGAAAAAGAAGATCAGCGTGAGTGCGATCAGCATCAGGGCGAGGACGCCGATGGAGGCGGCCTTGCTGTACCACAGGCGCTGCCATAGGGGCTGGGTCGGGAGGATGTCCGTCGCCTGCGCGGCAGGGGCAGATCCGGCGGCGGAAGCGGGCGCCACGGGCTTGCCATCGGGTGTGACGGTCTGCGTGTACTGCGCCGGCAGCTCGTAGGGCAGCTCGAAGGTTACGAAGGTCTTCTCGAGCGCACCGATCGCACGCTGGACGAGCAGCTGCAGCCGCCACGATGCGGTCGGATCGAACTCCATGCCGGCCGGCACGATGAAGACGGCGATTTCCTTGAAGGCCGGGGCGCCGTCGGCCGCCAGGGCGGCGATGCGGCGGTGCTCGCGATCGCGAAAGTGGATGGTCTCCGCACCCTGGATGAGCTGGATGCGATCGAAGATGCCGCCGCGCACGTAGCCGGAGCCCTTGAACGAGTAGAGGCCCTCGCCCGCAACCAGTATGGCGTGCTGTCCTGGCTGGAGCATGCGCGAGACGCTCTGGAACTCGGCCTCGCCGAGCAGGCTGCGTCCGATCGAAGGCTGCGAGACCAGGGC
>JAVEVD010000029.1:0-6301 GCA_034005205.1 Steroidobacteraceae bacterium
TCGCTGCAGATCGACGACGACAAGCAGAACAAGTCAGAGCGACTCGAGAACCTCGTCGAACAGCTCTCGTTCAAGTCACGCTTCGTGCTGCTGTTCGGTGAAATCAATCACACGGTCGCCCGCGCCACGTGCGAGCGCCTGATCGCGCTGGCGCAGCAGTCCGACGCGCCGATCAGCATGCTGGTCTCCTCGCCGGGCGGCCACGTCGAGTCGGGAGATGCGATCCACGACGTGATCCGCTTCATCAACGCGCCGGTCACCGCCATTGGGACGGGATGGGTGGCCAGCGCCGGCACGCACGTGTTCCTCGCCGCCGAGAAGGCGCGGCGCGTCTGCCTGCCGAACACCCGCTTCATGATCCACCAGCCCGCGGGCGGCGCCGGCGGGCCGGCCACCGATATCGAAATTCAGGCAAAGGAAATCCTGCGCACTCGTGAGCGGCTTGCGCGGGTCACGGCCCAGCAGACGGGACAAAAGTTCGAGAAGGTGCTCGCCGACATGGAGCGCGACTTCTGGATGAGCGCTGCGGAAGCCATCGAGTACGGCATCGTCTCGCGCGTCGTGCAGAGACATCGCGACCTGCAATGAGGAGACTGGACCGCGCAGGCATGGTCGAGCAATCCGCAACCGTTAAGGGACAGCGCCTCTCCTTATTTTCTGAACCAGCCGCTATCCGCTTCTTCAATAGTGCGGCGGGCGTTCCTGCTCGGGCGTATACGCCGGCTCCTGCGATTTGAGCGAATCGACGCGGCTCGCGAGCAACGCCAGCCGCGACCTCAGCTCTTCCAGCTCACGCTGCTGGCGATACAGGACATCGCTCAGATCCTGGTTGGCGCGCTCCAGGTAGGCGATCTTGAGCTCCAGCCGTTCTATGGTTTCGTCGGTCATGTGGCGGTCTTCAGCGTGTCCTGGCGGCGGCGGTCAGCGGCTTGAGGAACCGGCTGCGCTGCTCGAGTGCGGCGCGCACCACATGCGGGTCGATGACGGCGCCCTCGAGCTGGGCGTAGTTCGCGGCGCGCAGATCCAGGCGGTGATTATGCACCACGGCGATCAAGTCGCTCTGCACGATGGCGAAACTGTCGTACTCGCTCATCAACAGCGGCTCGCGTCCGCCCGGCTCGAACAGCGATCGGCCGACGCTATAGCGCTCGAACGGCGTGTCGCAGCGCAGATACCGCTGCATGAGCGTCGGCGCCACGTCGAAATGCGTCGTGCGATGCTCATGCACGCCGGGCGTGAGATTGGGCGCATACAGCACGAAGGGCACTCCGGTCTGGTGCCGGGTGAAGTTGCTGTTGTGCCCCCAGTAGTTGCGTCCGTTGTCGTTGAACTCCTGGCCGTGATCGCCGGTGACGACCACCACGGTGTTCTCGAGCAGCCCCTCCTCCTCCATGCGCCGCAAGGCTTGGTTCGCCAGACTGTCGACATAGTGCACCGCGTTCAGGTAGCGGTTGAGCAGCGGCTGCACGGGAGTGCGCTCGTCGATCTGAAGATAGTTGACGTGGGCGGCGCTCGGCGAGAACGGCGCGGGGTGGTCCGGTGGATACTGGAAGGCGTGCGGCGAATCGTAGAACAGCAGCGCGAAGAACGGGCGGCTGCGGTCCCGCTCCCCGAGGAACCGCAGGAAGTCGCGCGTCAGGTCCTCATCCCATTCCGCCGGTCCGGCGCCGTCCGAGCGCATGCGTAAGTTCGGCAAATCCGCGAACACCGTGCGGTCGAATTCGGGGCTGTACAGAGGCGTACTGCGGAACACACGCACGTCATAGTTCTGCTGCAACAACTTGTCCATGAACACCGGCCCCCGACGCTCTGCGAGCATCTGCCGCCAGTAAGTGCCAGGCAGGGAATAGAACAGCGAGAAAACGCCGACGCGCGTGGCGTTGCCGCCGCTGTAATGGTTCGTGAAGCGCATGCCCCGTTGCGCGAAGGCGTGCAGGTACGGCGTCGCACGCGGCGTCAGGGCGTCATAACGCCAGGAATCGAGCAGCAGGACCACGATATTGAGCGGCGCCTCGGCTGCGCGACACTGCACCGGCTCGAGCGGGTAGGCGAGCACGCTGCCGTCGCCATGTGCGCGCGACGCGAACAGCGGCTTGGTGCGCACCTGCACGCCAAGCTTGCGCAGGGCGCGCTTGGCCGTGGCGGCGTAGCGAACTGGTAAGACGTCTGTCTGCTTGACGATCACATCGTGCGCCACGGCGTCCGCCCATATGTGCGTAATGTGGAACGCAACGACGCAAGCCAACAGCCCGGCGACGATCGCCCTGGCTCGCCGGCGATCGCCCGGTCCGCGCAGGACAGCTCGCCACGCCAGCCAGGCCGCTGCGGCGACGCCCATCGCGAGCGCGGCGGCCAACGCCAGCGCTTGCAGGTACATGACCGCTGGGAACACGAATGTGGCCGCGGCCGCTCCCCCGAACAACAGGTTCAGCACGCCCGCGTTGATATGGAACCGATAGAGCTGATAGACCTGCGTATCCAGGAGCAGCAGGCACAGCACCGTGGTCGAGGCTATGACGCCCAAGCCCAATATGACCGAGGGCCGCACACGCAGCCAAATCGCTGCGAGAACCGGCGCCAGCAGCAACGCGGACAGCGTGGCGAAGTGAGCCACGAGCATCGCCCCCCGAAACGCCAACGCCCCGAACGGGGCGTTGAAGTCCCCGACCCCGTAGTAGCGTTGGGCGATGAGCAACTCCCCGACCAGCGTGATCAGCAGCAGCCATCCCCACCATCGCACCAACCGCCGCCGCACAACAGGAGTCGTGGCCGCAGCAGACGTCTGCTGCGGCCCAATCGCGCCGTTGTTCATTCGTCGCCTTCGCCCAGGCCAAGTGTGTGCAGATTATGCCCACAGCCCGTCGGCCCAGCACTGCGACGTGCTCATAAACATCGGATCTCGGCGCTCATCGGGCGATGCGCGAGCCGCATTGCCCCTTCAGCGTTTCGGGCATGACCCCTTCGGTTACGGAATTCGGCGCCTCAGCGGCGCCTTGCGACCCCAGCTCCGCTGATGCGGGCGCGCTCAGCGCATGCGGCGCACGCAGCTCGAAACCGTAGGCGCGCAGCAGCTCATAGGCGGACCATACGATGATGCTTACACCCAGCATCTCGAGGAATTCTTCGGTCACGTTCTGCAACAACAACAGCGTCCGTTCCTGCGCCCCCTCCTCGATGAGATTCATGGCGAGCTCGACGACCAGGGCGCCAGCGAACATCACGCCGAAGCCCAGCGCCAGCAGGCGCAGCGACCGCGGCGCGGGCGCGAACGCCTTGCGCGCCCGGTAGATCATCACGGCGAGCAGCGCGATCACCGGGACGCCGATCACGAAGGGCCACGGGCCGGTGCGCCAGAAGACCGTGCCGGCGCGTTCGCCGCCAGGGAGCAGCACGTCGCTGCGTTTGCCCAGCCACTCGTGCATGCCGGCGACCTCGTCCGCCGAGAATACTAGACACACGAGCGCCAAGCCTGCGAGCGCCGCCATGCCCGGCAATCGGCGCCGCCACGCATACAGCGGCGCCAGCGCGAACAGCACGCCGGCGCAGAACCACTGCATCGAGGAATACCAAGTTGGCAGCGACGCCTCCCTGCTGACGTCGATGAAATTGCGCAGACGGTTGAACGGGCTTCCCGCCAGCTGATCGATGAGCGGCGCCGCCGATAACGCCACATCCGCAGCGAACAGAGCAAGGATGAGCAAAGGAATGCCGCGCAGGAACATTGCGCACCTCCCCCCGGCCAACGCACCGTCGGCCAGACTCGTTCCTTGCACAATGCGTCGTCGGTTGGCGGTTAGGAATCTCTGATTTGCTCTGTTTCTGTGATCTCGAGCCGCTCAAGCGCCTTGCATTGCGGGCATTTCTTTGGGCTGAATCGTCAGGGCAGTAGGTTGATCAGAGCTTCCTTGGCGTTCAGTCAGAGTGTGTCGCCCTCTGCGCTTGCAGCGAGCGCCGACACAGCGCGCCTGCGCGGCGCGGGAACCCGGCGCGGCTCTGCACGCTTAGGTAACGCTGAAAAGGCGCCATCCGGTGAGAACCGCGGCCCGGCAAGCCCTTTGTTCGTCTGGATTTCCTTCGGTCATCTTACGGACCACCATCCTGTTCGCTCGGTGGTCTGGCGGACTTGATCAGCGCTCACTTCGCAAGCCTCCGATTCAATCCAACGGCCGAACGCCACAGGACGCCGCCATGGCCCGCGCAGACGACAGCAGCACTTCCCGGGATTCCGACGACGCCGTCGGGGACGCCCTCGATTTGCTGACCCGCGATCACCATCTTGCGCAGGGATTGTTCGCAGCCTTCGAACAGGCCGCCGAACAACAGCTCGATCCGCTGGCGCGGCGCCTGTGCAAGCTTTTGAGGGTGCACGCACAGATCGAAGAAGAGATCTTCTATCCCGTCACGCGTCGCGCGATTCAGGACGACATCCTGATCGACGAAGCGCAGCGCGAGCACGAGGAGCTCGAGCGCACGATCGCGCGCGTCGAATCCATGACCTCCGACCACGCGGAGTTCCGCGACGCCGTCGCGCTGTTGCGCGAGCAGACGGCGCAGCATATCCGCGAGGAGGAGACCCACATCTTCGCGCAATTGCGCGCCTCGGGCGTCAATCTCGTATCGCTGGGCAGAGCCCTCGTCGAGCGGCGCGACACGCTGCTTGACACGCTCGGCCTGCACATAGACGACGAAGTCGGAGTCGCGAATCTGCGCGGCGTGCAATAGCCCTTGGCGGAGGCGGCTCTCGACAATCAATCGATCCGTTCAGTCGTTGCGCCCGCCTTGATCCGTTTTGGCCTCGAGGAGCGCCCGATGCAGGATCCGCCGCGCGTCGGCGGCGCTGTAGCCGAGCTCCACCGCCCGCGACAATTCGCGGCGTGCATTAGTCTCATCGCGGCGCATGGCGGCCACTACGGCCAGATTCACATAAGGGACGGGATACTGCGGATCGCGTTGCAAAGCCGAGCGCAGCCACGTCACGGCGCGGTCAAGTTGGCCGGCGCCGATCAACGCTTGCCCTACTCCGTTCCTGGCGATCGCCACCCCATCGAAGCTGTAGATGCTCAGGTGCAGCAGCACGCTGGCCCAGCGCCAACCGCCTTTGGACGCCTTCCGTTCGAAACGCTGAAAACCCTCGACAGCCTCCAGCCATTCACGCCGACGCAGCCGGCGCCTGGCGACCAGGTAGTCGCGTCCCCAGAGCGCCAGGCCCGCCAGCGCAAGAAGCGCAGCGCCGCCCAGCGCCGCAGCGGCCTGCCATGGCAGCCGCGTCATGATCGAATACACCGCCGCCATGGCCGCCATGATGACGAAGAGATTGCGCTGCGGGCGCTTCATTAGCCGGCGCGCTGACTGAGCGCGACGCCGCCCAGAATCAGCATACCGGCGACGGCCATCGCCAGCGTGACGGGCTCGTCAAGCAGCACCCAGGCCCACAACACGCCGAACACGGGCACGAGGTAGGTGACCGTCGAGGCGCTGGACGGACCGATGCGATACAGCAGGCGGTAATACACCAAGTACGCCGCGCCGGTGCAGAGCAATCCCAGCGCGATGGCGCTCATCCACGAGGCCGCCGGGATCGGGGCGGCTGGCCAAGCCAGCGCCGCGAGCGGCGCAGTGACCAGGCTGGCGGTCATGAGCGTGGCGGCCGCCACTGCGCTCGGCGGCAGATTCGTCAGATGATGGCGGATGAGGTTGGCGCCGAAGCCGTACAAGGCTGCGCCAAACGTGGCCGCGAGCGCCGCCTGCCACACGACGTCGCCCTGCGTCTTGCCGCTCGCCAAAACGACCGCGCCGATGAAGCCGACCAACACGCCGACCGCACGACGCCTTCCGATGCGCTCGCCGTACAGCGCAAACGCCACGACCACCGTGAACATCACGGTGGTCGCATTGGCGATCGCGGCCACACCCGCCGGCGCGCGCTGCGCCGCCCACGCGAACAAGACGAACGGGATGGCCGCGTTGATCAAGGCGACGCCGACGATCTTCAGCCACTGGGCGGCGGTGAACACTTTTCTCGCGCACCACAGGAACGGCGAAAGCATCAGGGCGCCTAGCGCGAGCCGCATTTCGACCAACGGGATCGGGCCAAAGTCGTCCGCCGCAACGCGCATGAACAGGAACGAGGCGCCCCAGATGGCGCCGAGCACCGACAACTCGAGCGGTGTGCGCCAGCGCGGCGTCGAGCGCTCTGCGCCGGGTGAATGGGTCGAAGCGGTCGGGCTGGATACGCTCACGCGAGGAATGCTCCTGCAGGGGCCGCCACATTGCCGGCCTGCCGCCGGCGCGGCAAGCGCGC
>JAVEVD010000029.1:6401-9430 GCA_034005205.1 Steroidobacteraceae bacterium
GCGCCGCAGCGATCACCATGTGCGGCGCGATGCTGCACGCCTCGGGCTCCTCGCAGCAACAGCGGCCTCTGCGGCCGGCCGAGTTCCATTTCGTGCGTCTCATCTACTCCGACAACGGCCTGAGCTTCGGCGGTCGCGAGCACTGGCTTACGGACTGGCCGGACGCCGAGCGTCATCTGCTGGGCGGCGTGCGCCGCCTCACCCGCATCGACGCGGCCGAACAGGGTCACTACGTCTCCATCATGGACGACAGCCTGTTCGATTACCCGTGGCTCTACGCAGTGGAGGTCGGTCGCTGGATTCTGAGCGATGAAGAGGCCGCGCGATTGCGCGATTACCTGCTGCGCGGCGGATTCCTGGTGGTGGACGATTTTCACGGCACGCGCGAATGGGCGGTGTTCGCACAAGGCATGTACAAGATCTTCCCTGACCGCGCGATCGTCGACATCCCGCCGGACGACCCGGTGTTTCACGTCGCCTACGAGCTGAACGAGCACGTGCAGATCCCAGGCATCCAGTCGGTATACAGTGGCCAGAATTACGAACGTGACGGCTTCACGGCGCACTGGCGCGGCGTTTACGACGACGACGGGCGGCTCATGGTCGTGATCAACTTCAACATGGATCTGGGCGATGCGTGGGAGCACGCCGACTTCCCGGAGTACTCGCTTCTCTACACGACCCGCGCCTACAAGTACGCCATCAACTACATTCTTTACGCGATGACGCACTGAGCGACGTCGCTAGCGCCGGCGCGGATCGCGATAGGTGCGGAATCTCCAGAAGAAGCTGGCGACCACATCGTACGTGCGCAGCTGCGTCAGGTCCGACGCGCAGGCCGCGCCCGGGGCGGCGCAAGCGAACGTGTCCAACTCCACCTCCGAACTGTCGAGCGACACCTCCAGCGAGAAGCGCCGGAAGTCTAACCCCACCGCAGCGAACAGGCCGGGATCGGAGCTCGAGTAGTAGTCGCCGCTCGCGAAGTGATAGACCACTCCGGCGCGCACGTACGGAGACGCGTCGGCGTCCCGCAGAAAGTTGTAACCGACGGTCGCCGAAAGCGGCAGCTCGAAATGATCCACGTCGCCGCCGATGAAGAACGCCGGCCCGAGTCCCAGGTCGCCGCGCACGCCGGACGCCCAGTCGTACATGACTCCCGCGGTCAAACCGATCGGCAGCTTCAGATCCACATCGGCCTCGAATCCTTCGAGCCGCAGGTTGTTCTCGTAGAGATCGGCGACCTCGTCGACGCCGCTCGCGTACGCCATGCCGATTCGCCATTCGAGCCCTTGCGCCGTCGAGGCGAACGCGAGCAAGGAGACGCCGCCGAGCGCGAGTATGGTTTTCATGTCGGAATCGTCCCCCTGGGCGGCGGCGCCGTTCGTGTCCGTCTAATACTGACGAGGGCGCCGACAGGTTCCGAACGGATGATGCGAGCTTCGGTCCCGGCCCGGCGGGCTTTCGCCGCGCTGCACATTTCTCTGCGCCAGGGTCGCCGGAACCGTCGTGCGTGGGCGGCTGCGCGGTCCCGTGAGCCCTTCACAGGTGTTAATGTCGTCTAGCCGCAGTCAGAACAGTCGAGCCTACGCATGTACGACGTCGCCATCATCGGCGCCGGCACCGCCGGCCTCTCGGCGCTGCGCGAAGTGCGCAAAGCCACCGACAACTTCGTCATCATCAACGACGGCCCCTACGGCACGACATGCGCCCGAGTCGGCTGCATGCCGTCCAAAGCGCTGATCGAATCGGCCAACGCTTTCCACAGACGCAAGCAATTGCAGGAGCTGGGGGTGCACGGCGCAGAGGCGCTGCACGCCGACATTCCAGCCGTGCTGCGCCGTGTGCGTGCGCTGCGCGACAGATTCGTCGCCGGTACGTTGCGCATCACGGATGAACTCGGCGAGCGGAGCATTGCGGGGCGCGCGCGATTCGTCTCGCGCGAGGAAATCGACGTCGACGGACGGCGGATCCGCGCGCAGCGCATCATCATCGCCGCCGGGTCGCGGCCGATCCTGCCGCCGAGCTGGGCGGAGCTAGGCTCGCGCGTGCTCACCAGCGACACGCTGTTCGAGCAGCAATCGCTCCCTGCCTCGATGGCGGTCGTCGGCCTGGGCGTGATCGGCTGCGAGATCGCGCAGGCGCTCTCGCGACTGGGCGTCGCCGTCACGGCTTTCGGCGCCGGGGATGCGGTCGCGGGCTTGCAGGATCCGGAGGTCGTCCGCTGCGCCGTCACGCTCCTCAACGCTGAATTCCCCTTGCACCTCGGCGCGCGCGCAGAGCTCTCCGCATGCGAGGGCCGCATCCGCATCCGTGCTGCGGACCAAAGCGTCCTGGTGGACTGCGTGATGGCCGCGCTCGGGCGCCGCCCGAACGTGGAAAACCTTGGCCTGGACCGCATCGGGGTTCCGCTGGACGAAAACGGCATGCCGCCATTCGATAGGACGTCCGTGCAAATCTCCGGCACGCGCATCTACTTCGCGGGAGACGTGAACGGCCAATGGCCGGTGCTGCACGAGGCGAACGACGACGGCTACATAAGCGGCTACAACGCACCGCTCGCGGAACACGAATGTTTCCAACGTCGCACGCCTCTCGCCGTGGTGTTCACCGATCCGAACATCGCCGTGGTCGGTCAGCGTTACCGTGAGCTGGACCTGGCGAAGACCGCGATCGCAGGCGTCGATTTCGCCGACCAGGGCCGCGCGCGCATCGCCGCCGAGAACCGCGGCGTGTTGCGCATCTACGCACACAGAAGAGACGGCCTGCTGCTCGGCGCCGAGATGTGCGCGCCTCGCGGCGAGCATCTCGCACACCTGTTGGCGCTCGCCATCAGCCGGCGCATGACAGTGCACGATATGCTTCGCACGCCCTTCTATCATCCGGTGTTCGAGGAAGGCCTGCGCACGGCCCTGCGCCGCTGCTCGCGCCAGCTCGAAGTCGCGCCGGCCAGCGATCTGGCGAACTGCGAGGCGATCGGCGCCACGGCGCTCGACTGAGCCGTACGACCTGAACAGGCGAACTGGGCAGGC
>JAVEVD010000029.1:9530-43675 GCA_034005205.1 Steroidobacteraceae bacterium
AAGCGTCGGAGACGAACCGGATCAGGACGGCAGGACGGAACATCAGGGCGACGGAACTCGTCCTCTGTTCTTTCCGCCCTCTCTCAAGCCCAATGAAGTATCTCTTCGAAGTTCGTATTCGCCCGGGCTATCGGGCGGAGCAATATGCAGACGCCTGGGTTCGCGCCAGCGAGCTGATCCAGCGCGCGCCCGGCGCACGCGGCACACGACTGCATCGCAAGATCGGCGATCCCAGCGTGCTGCTCGCCATCGCTGAATGGGACTCGAAGGCGGCCCGTGACGCCTCGCACCAGCGCGATCCAGATGTGGAGGACATCATCCGCGCTGCAGGGCAGTACTGTGACATCACGGTTCTCGGCGAGTTCGAGGAGCCCGAATGGGTGGTGCTGCCGCCCGGACGCGCCGCCGAACGCAGCTGACCGGTTCAATGATCCCTGCTGGCGGTGCAGCTCAAGTCCCGCGTGTATCGGATCGCATTCTCGATCCCGCTGTAGTACAGCGCGGCCGCGCCGGAGGGTTTGTATCCCAATGAAGCGTAGAAGCGCTGCGCAGCCCGATTCGATTCGCGCACTTCGAGACGCAGCTCGAACAGTCCGGCAGTGACGGCCGTCTCCTCCACCCAATGGACCAGCCGCCGGCCGAGCCCCTGGCGGCGACGATGCTCCGCCACGCAGAGCAGCGCGAGGTGCACGCGCTGCGAGCCGAATTGCGCCATGGCGAAACCAGCGAGCTCACCCCCAGCGGCGGCGATCACGGCGAGATTTTCGCGCTGCTTCATGTGCTCGGCGACCCGCCGCGCGGTCCAGGTCCACGGCAGCCCCGCCTCCACGAGCGTGCGCGACATGCGCGCGATGCGCGGGGCGTCGCCCAATTTGGCAAGTCGAATCGAAATCTCGTTCGTCACGAGCACTGCTCCACGCCGCGTGCTGCACAACGGCCGTGCAACTCGCGCTCGACATGCATCACGCGCTGCTCTGGGTTGAACCGGACGACGAACCCGGCGGCGCGCGCCAGCGCGAGCATGCGCTGATTCTCCGGCAGCACATACCCGCAGGCGCGCTCGAAACCGCGCGCCGCGGCGTACTCGAGCAGCCGCTCGAGGACCACTCGCGCAACGCCGCGCCCCTGCCAGGCGTCCGCCACCGTGACGCCGATTTCCACCACCTGCGGTTGGTCGGTCGGTCCGTAGCGTGCGATCGCGACGAACTCCTCGACGCCGTCTTTCTCGATGGTCGCGACAAACGCCATGCGGCGGTCATAATCGACGTCCATGAGCTGCTCGAGCAGGTGCTGCGGCAAAAAGCGCAGCGGCGTCATCAGCCGGAGGAAGCGCGTGTGCTCTGACAGCGAGTTGATGAATGCGGCCTCACGCGCCCGATCGTCTGGGCGCAGCGGCCGAACGCACAGCATCTCGCCGCTGCGTGCAGGGATGCGCGTGGTCCACTCGGCCAGCAGGTCGGCGGGCGGCGTCTCGCTCACCCCGACATTCTGACCGATGCCGCGGATAAAGGGGAACTTGATGCAGCGCGAAACGGCGCAGATCGAACCCGAAGAGCTGCTCTCGGCGTCGTTTCGCCACCCGGTGAGCGCGATCACAGTGCGCGAGACGCACATCTCTCTCGTGGCGCTCACTGGCGAGTTCGCCTACAAGATCAAGAAGAGCCTGCGGCTGGACTTCATCGACTCGAGCACGCTTGAGCGACGGCGCGCCTTGTGTGAAGAAGAGCTGCGCCTGAATCGGCGCACAGCGCCGGATCTGTACCTGGACGTAGTGCCGATCGTACGTCGCAATGGCCGCCTATGCTTCGACGCCCCGGGCGAACCCATCGAGTACGCAGTGCGCATGCGGCAGTTCGATCCCTCGCAGGAGCTGCAGGCGCTGCTCGCCGCCGGCGACGTGCGCAGCGCGGAGCTGGTCGAACTGGCCGTCACGCTCGCCGACTTCCACGGGCGCGCCGCACCGGCCGGCGCTGCGGCCGGCTTCCCGTGCAGCGAAGCTTTCGCCCGCTTCGCGCGCGAGAATGCAGCGGCCGTTCTCGAGCGGGCCGCGAGCATCGACGCCGTCGATCAGGTGCGGACCCTGGAGCGCTGGACCAATCGAACTCTCGAACGCCTCGGCGAGCGGCTCGGCGAGCGCGAACGTACGGGTCGCGTGCGCGAATGCCATGGCGACCTGCATTCGCGAAACATCGTGCGCTGGCGAGGCAAGCTCACGCCGTTCGATTGCATCGAGTTCGATCCGGCGCTGCGATTCATCGATGTGCTGAACGATCTCGCATTCCTGGTGATGGATCTGATCCATCGCGGCCGCACGGATCTGGCGTACACGACGCTCAACGCATACCTCGAGCGGACAGGGGATTACCTCGGGCTCGATCTGTTGTCCTGCTATCTCGTGTACCGCGCGCTGGTGCGCGCCAAGGTGGACCTGATCGCGGCGCAGCAGAATCGGCGCGACAGCGCATCACGCGACCGGGCCCGGTCGCGAGTGGCCGCCGCGCAAGCGTTCACGCGCACGAGCGCAGCAACTCTCGTGATCATGCACGGCGCCTCCGGCTCCGGGAAATCCTGGCTCAGCGCGCGCCTGGCGCCGCTTCTGCCGGCCGTGCGCGTGCGCTCCGACGTCGAGCGCAAGCGGCTCGCCGGAATGGATCCGTTGGCGCCCGGCGCCGGGCCTCACGAAGTCGATCTTTATTCGCGCGAGTTCAACGAGCGCACCTACGCGCGACTGCTCGCCTGTGCACGCGCCGCTCTGAGCGGGTCGCTCAGCGTGATCGTGGACGCCGCCTTTCTCGATTCGAACGAGCGCCGCGAGTTCGCCGCGCTCGCCCACGCTTGCGGCGCCCGCTTCGCAATCGTCTCCTGCGGCGCCGATCAGGCGACGCTCGCGGCGCGCATCGAGGAACGCCGACGCGCGCGCAACGATCCGTCCGACGCCACGATCGCAGTGCTTGAACGCCAGCTCGCGACAATGCAGCCCTTCAATGAAGAGGAACTAGGGTTCCTCGTACGCGTCGACACCCGCGAGCCGCATGCGACGACGCGTGTGCTCGAGGCCATTGCTGCGCTGCGACGGGATGCATGAGCCGCCGGGAAGCACGGCTGAACTCGCCGCAGATCTGACGATCGCAGCGCAGATCAAGTGAGATCCCGTTCGCAGCTCTCGCATCCGCCGCGCGATTAGTCCAATCCACGAGATCCAGTTCCGGGGTTTCACCGTCCGGACTCAGCAGAGTGCCGACGCGTCGCAGCTGATGGGGTCTAGCGGAGCGATGAAGTCGAGAAGTCTGCTCAGTGCGGTGGCCGGACGGCCGCCTGTCGGCGCCGTTCTGGCGCTGCTGCACGATGCGCAGCGCCAGCGCCGCAACCTTCTGCCCTGGCTGCTCGGCCTGTGCGCCGCCGTTTTCGTGGCTCACGCCTGCGGCGTGCTCGGCGCCTGGGCCGGCGTCGGTTACGTGCTCGCCGTCATGCTCTCGCTGTGGTCGAACCGCAGATGGCACGTGACGGCGCTCTCGTGCGCGAGCGCTGTGCTGCTGGTGCTGGCGCCCGCCTTGGCCTCTCCCGCTGCGGCGTGGACGTACGTGCAGCTGCACCCCACGGCCGTCTTCGCCATTCTCGTGTCCGGCTTGTTCAGCCAGGCGATTCTGCGCAAGTCCCACAACGAAGCGCTCGCCCTCGCCGAGGCGGCGCGCTCACGCGACGAGACCTCGGGGCTGCGCGAAGCGCTGGAGCGCGCCGAGCGCGCCGAGGCTCACGTTCGCCGCATGATCGAACGCATGCGCATGGCGAACGAATCAGCAGGTATTTCGGTATGGGAATGGAGCAGCCGTTCCGATCTCATACGCATCGACGAAGGCAGCCCCATGATCAAGCGCGTCGGCGGCCGGCGCGATCTGCGCGGCGCGGAATATGCGCAGCGATGCGTGCATCCGGAGGACCGCGCCGCCTTGCTCGAATTCGTCGCACGCACGGCCAGGGGCGAAAACGGCGACTTCGTCGCCTGGCGCTATCGCGCACTGGATCAGGATGGCGCCGTGCGCCACCTGCAGCTCCATGCGCGCCTGCTGCGCAATTCTTGCGGTCGGCCGTCACGCATCATCGGCGTGGACTGGGACGTCACCGTCGAGGAAGAGACCAAACGCGAAATCGCGCGCACGGCGGCCGAGTTGCACGCCGGACGCGAAGAGCTGTTGCGCGCCAAGGCGGAAGCCGAGGCGGCGAACCGCGCAAAAAGCACGTTCCTCGCGATCATGAGCCACGAGATCCGCACGCCGATGAACGGCGTCATCGGCATGACCGGTCTGCTGCTCGACACCCCGCTCGATCGCACGCAGCGCGAGTACGCCGAAACGATCCGCGCGAGCGCCGATTCGCTGCTCACGATCATCAACGACATTCTCGATTTCTCCAAGATCGAAGCCGGCAAGCTCGACATCGAGTCCCTGGATCTCGATCTGCGCTCGCACATCGATGACGTGGGCTCGATCATGGCGTTCCAAGCCGCGGCCAAGGGCCTCGAGCTGGTGGTGGACGTACGGCCCGAAGTTCCCGAACGCGTACTGGCCGATCCACAGCGCATCCGCCAATGTCTGCTCAACCTGATCGGCAACGCGATCAAGTTCACGCACTCCGGCGAAGTGGTGCTCGAAGTGTGCTCGCTCGGCCGACGCGACGGCCGGGCGCTGGTGCACTTCGAAGTGCGCGACACCGGCATCGGCGTCGAGAGCGACGCCCTGGACCGTCTGTTTCAGCCGTTCACGCAGGCCGACTCCTCGACCACCCGGCGCTTCGGCGGCACCGGGCTTGGCCTGTCCATCGTGCGCCGGCTGGTCGATCTCATGGGCGGCCAAGTGGGCGCCCATAGCGAGCCGGGCAAGGGCTCGACCTTCTGGTTCACGCTGCCGCTCGAGACGGTGCTCGAAGACGCTCGACACGAGAAAAGCCCAGAGGCGCACGGCGGGCGCGTGTTGCTGGTCGATGACAATGCAACTAATCGCTGGGTGCTCGCGAGCCAGATGACGCACGCCGGTTATCAAGTCGACACGGCCGAGAGCTCTCAACAGGCGCTCGCCAGGCTGCGGGGCGTGCGTGCACGTTACGACGCGGTGGTGCTCGACTATGAGATGCCGGACATGGACGGCGCCATGCTGGGCGAGGCGATCGTGAAGTCGCCGGACATCGCGCCGACGCGGCTGATACTGCTGACCTCGCTCGATCGCCCGGGCGACACTCGGCGCTTCGCAGAAATCGGCTTTTGCGCCTACCTTACCAAGCCGGTGCGCTCGCGCGAGCTGCTCGATTGCCTGCGCCGCGCCTTCGCTCATGACGCCGAAGACTGGCATATGCAAAGCCAGCCGATCATCACGCGCGGGCTGCTGGCGGCGCAGGAGGCCCGCACCCGCTATCACGGCCGCGTGCTGCTGGTCGAGGACAACATCATCAACCAGCAGGTGGCGCGGCGCTTTCTCGAGCGCCTCGGTTGCGACGTCGATCTGGCCGGCGACGGCCAGCAAGCGCTGACCGCCGTCCAGCACGGCGACTACGCCCTCATCCTTATGGACATGCAGATGCCGATCATGGACGGCCTGGAAGCAACCCGGCGCATCCGCGCAATGGGAGCGGCCGCCGGCCGCAAGCGCACGCCCATCATAGCGCTCACCGCCAACGCCATGATGGGCGCGCTCGAGCGCTGTCTCGAGGCGGGAATGGACGACTACCTGGCCAAGCCGCTCGACATCACGCGCCTGCAGGACGCCCTCGATCGTTTCCTGAAACCGCAGTCTATGCAGGAGGGCGCCGGCGCGATCATGGGGCGCCGCCCGTCCGCCGACGCGGCCAGCGAGGCGATCGTACGGCAGCGTCTCGCCGAGATCGCGGGCGGCGATCAGGCGTTCCTCAGCGAGCTGGTCGAGACGTTCTGCACGGTCGCGAGACAGACGTTGCTGGATATCGCCGCTGCGGCGCGCAGCGACGATAAGGATGCGCTCGCCCGAGCGGCGCACCGCCTGAAGGGCGCCGCCGCCAATCTGCACGCGCATCCGCTGGCCTCTCTGGCGCGGCAGCTCGAAACTCGCGCGCGAACGGACCATGCAGCCGGCCTGGACGTTGCGATAGCGAGCCTTACTGCTGAATGCGAGCGAACGTGCGCCGCGTTGCTTCTGGCGTGCGCCGCCGACCAGCGGCGCAGCGCCTGAATGCAGCCGACGGGCGCCCAGGCGAGCGAGGGGTCGGCGAGCGTCAGCGATCGTCCGGCGGCACGAACTCGGCCGGCCTCTCCGAGCCGGCGCCGAAGAAGAATTTCTCCATTTCCTCCACCAGGAACTTGCGCGCTTTCGGATCGATCGGCGTCAAGCGGTACTCGTTGAGCAACATGGTCTGGTGTCCGAGCCAGCGCTGCCAGCCTTCCTTGGAAACGTGCTGGTAGATGCGCTGGCCGAGCTCGCCCGGATAGGGCGCATAGTCCAGCCCCTCAGCTTCGACGCCGAGCACGACGCATTTGACTGTACGCATTGGAGTCTCGTGATGGGAGATGGTGCTGCTGAAATTCTAGCGCAGTTGACTCTGGCGGTTGGCGGTTAGCGGTTAGTCGGAGAAAGCACACGTAATCTGCGCGCCTCTTGGCTCTGACCAACCGTTAATCGCTTCTCCTCATTTCTCGCGCGAGCCGCCCGATCAAGTCCACGGCGGGTTTCGCCAGGCCGATGCGCTGCGGTCGTCGTGCGTCATGCCAGCAGTAACGCTCACCGTCGGCGATGGATCCAGGGTCGCTGGAGCGCACCACCAGCGGCCTGATCGTCAAGTTGAAATGCGTGAATGCGTGAGCGTACGTCGCCAGCTCCGCGGCGCTGGTTCGTGCATGCGGCGCAAGGGCGCTGGCCCAATCGAGCGCGTCGCTCCGGGCTTCGAACTGCGGAAAGGTCCATAAGCCTCCCCACAATCCCGCAGGCGGACGACGCTCCAGAAGCACGGCGCCGTCTTCGCGCTGCAGAATGACGACATGAGCCTCACGCGTGAGCCGAGCTCGCCTGGGCCGCGGCGAGGGCAGCTCCGCCTGGCGACCTTCGATGCGAGCCAGACATTTTTCGCTGAGCGGGCAATCGCCGCAGCTCGGGCGCGAACGCACGCACACGCCGGCGCCCAGGTCCATGATCGCCTGCGTGTAATCAGCGACGCGCTGCTGCGGGGTGCACGCCTCCGCCAGATCCCACAGCCGCCTCTCCACGGCCGCCTCGCCCGGAAAACCGACCACCGCGTAGTAACGCGCCAGCACACGCTTGACGTTGCCGTCCAGAATGGGGTGTCGCTGCCCGCGCGACAAAGCAAGGATGGCGCCGGCCGTCGAGCGACCGACGCCGGCAAGCTCGCGGACAGCCTCGATGCTCTCGGGAAAAACCCCGCCGTACTCAGCGACGATGTGCTGCGCGGCGCGATGCAGATTGCGTGCACGGGCGTAATAGCCGAGCCCGGTCCACAGGTGCAGCACTTCGTCGAGCGATGCGTTCGCCAGGGCGTGCACATCCGCAAAGCGCGCCATGAAGCGCTCGTAGTACGGAACCACCGTCGCCACCTGGGTCTGCTGCAGCATGATCTCTGAGACCCATACGCGATACGGCGTCCTGTCCCTCTGCCAGGGCAGATGCTTGCGCCCTGCGCGGTCATACCAGGGCAGCAGCGCCTCGGAAATCGAGGCGTATCGCTCGGACGAATGGCTCATCTAAGGAAGCTCTGATTAACCTACCGCCCTGACGGTTCAGCCCAAAGAAACGCCCGCAATCATGGTTTCGCTATCTTAAATGTTGCGCAGCGCGCATCAGTGAGCATCTGCGGGGTCGGGCGCCTCTTGGGCGCGCTTCTCCACGTTCCTGAACAGATCGAGCGCCGCGTCTTCCAGCGTGCGCAGCATCCAGCGGCGCCCAACGAGCGGTGGAATCCAGAATCCAGGCGAAACGCTGGTGTGATAGTCGATGCGGGCGCCGCCGCCAGGGAGCGGCTCCAGGCGCGTGTGCGTTTCACCGAAACGCACGTCGCTGCGCGCCGGATCCGTATACGCCGACAGCTCGAGCGCACGCTCCTCGACGCGCTCGGTGCGCCGCACGTTGCGACAGAACGGACCGAAGCAGGCGCGCACCACGGTTTCCAGCAATGCGACGCCGTCCTGCGGCCGCTCGATCACATGGGCCTGCAGAATGCGCGGATGCAGAGCCGGATATCGTTCGTAGTCGCGGAGCACCGCTAGAACGCGATCGAGCGGGGCGTCCACGGTGAGCACGAGCTCGCATTCATAGCGCCGCTCGAAGTAGCGTGTGCTCACGTGCTCGATCGTGAACGCGTCGCTGAACATCGGCAGCGTCAGCATCACGATCGCGAGCAGAGGATGCACGCGGCGCAGAGTCGATCGAACTGCGCCGCTCATGAGACCGCCGACCCGCTACCGCCTGAACAGGTCCTTGAGCTTGTCCTCGACCTTCTCGCGAACCTTCTCCTCGACCTTCTCGCGCTCCCGCTCGACGCGCTCCTTCGCCTTGCTCTTGAGGAAGCCTTCGATGTCGGGCCGCACCTTCGGGTCGGTGAGCGCGCCGGTGATCGTCACCGGGATCTGCGCATCCACCATGTCCTGCATCTGTGCAGCGTCGGCGTCCTCACGCGGCATGCGCAGCACATTGGCGATCAGTTTGTAGTCGAGCGTCCCCTCTGGGATGTTCACGACGCCCTTACCGGTCACCTTGAGGTACTGCATCGCCACGTTGAGGTCGTCGTTCGACAGCACGCCGTTCTTCATGACGCCGCTGCCGGTGAGCGCAGTGAATGTGGTGCGCGCCGGGCCCTGACGGGCCGGGGCCGGTTGGCGGTCGATCAGCGCGCGGGCGCGGCGGATCTCGTACCACAGGTCCGCACCCTCGAGCGCGCCGTCGGTCACGTTGAAATCCACGGTTCCACTCAATGTGCGCAGCAACTCGTCCGTATCGGCGCCGGCGCCGGTCAGCTTCAAGTTCGCAGCTCCCTTGCCGGAGACGCGGTTGGTCTCGAAGAGATCGCGAAACAACGGGGCGAAGTCCACGCCGCTCACGTGCTCATCGAGCGTGATGCGCGCGACTTTGCCGGTCGCATCCACGCCGATATCGCCGCTGTAGCGACCGCCGTACATCGACGCCTCGGCCGGATGAAAGCGCACCCGCCCGTCGCGCGCATTCACGCCGAGCCGCAGGTTGGTGAAGGTCATGCCGGCGAAGATCGCCTGCCCGATCATGAGCTGCCCGCGGGCGTTCAGCTCGCGCAGCATGTCGACTGGAATTGGCGCAGGCGGCTCCTCGCCGGACTCGCCCGGCGCACCCTCCTGCGAAGGCGGCAGGTAACGGTCTGCATCGATGCGATCGACGTTCAGGTTGAAGCGCAGCGCGGTCGTGGCGAAATCGGCCACTCCCAGCGAACCCTTCATGGTCGTCTCATCGAGCGTGAGCTCGATGTCGTTCACTTCGGCGGACTTGCTGGTGAGCGCCGCGACGCCCGCGAAGCTCAGCGATCCGAGCGTCTCCGGGTCGCTGGTCTGCGGCGGCTGCACGCCAAGTTTCGGCAGCCATTCGCGCAGGTTTACTGGCGCAAGCTTCAGCGGCCCGCGTATCAGCGGGGCGTCCAGGATCTCCTCGCCTGTGAAGGCGCCGGTCAGGCGCGCCCCGGCGAGCTGCATCTCGACTCCTTCGAGCGCCAACGTCTGTGCTTCGAGATCCGCCTCGAAGCGCTGGGCCGCAAGAGAGACCGGGACCCCCTCGGGCGGGAATCCGTCACCTTTCCAGACAGTCGCGACCTTCAGACCATCAAGTCCGTAGCGCTCCCGTCCGATATCAGCGTGCAAGGAGCCGGCGTTCACTTGCACCGCGACGCCCTGCGAAGGATAGCCCTCGCCGGTAAGTGTGACGTTGATCACGGGATCGACGATCCGGTGCGTATTGCGTTCCAGATCGGCGGTAACCACGCCCTTGAGATCTACTTCGATGGCCGAAGCGGCATCTTGCTCCAGCACGAATCCAGTCTGGAGATCGAACGGCTCGCCCGAGGCGAGCCGGCCGGTCTGCAGACGGAAATCGCGCACCACGCGGCGCGACTTCTCCTGCCGGTTCTCGATGATCACGGCGGAGTCGGTGATCGTCAGTCCTGCGATAGTGGGCAGCGGCGTCGCGCCCGGCCGCTCCGCGTCACCCGGCGCCGCGGAGGACGACCCGTCGGAGCCGAGATCGGACCAGTTGCTGCGCCCCTCTTCGTCCGTGATCAGGCGAATGCGAGCGCCGTCCAGGCGGACCTGCCCCACCTCGATGCTGCCGCGCAGCAACGGCAGCAGCCGCACACCCACCCGCGCATGCTGAATCTCGGCAAACGGCTCATCGCCGAACCCCGGCGCATCGCCCAGCGAAGCTGGGCCGAGCTCCAGCGCGATCCACGGGAAGACGGAAAGCTTCAGGTCGCCGCTCAGCGTCAGCTCGCGCCCGGTGCGCTCCTTGGTCATGCGCTCGATCGTGTCGCGATGATCGTTCGGATCGACCAGCAGCACGACCAGCAGCAGCGTCACGGCGATCAACACGACCAGCCCGCCGACCACCCAGGCTGCGATTTTCACGGCTCGCATCGGTATTCCTCTGTGACCACAGTGTCCTCAGCGCCGCCCGATTCTAGCGGGTGCGTCGCACGGCCGCGCAACGGCGCTGTGGAGCGGGCGCCATGACGGTCGCGCAGTTTCTGTACACCCAGCTGCCGGTCGCGGTAATTTCGGTGCTGGTCTATGCGCTGCTGCGCAGGCGCTCGGAATCCGCCGCCCACGCCCGCGACGATCGCGCATTCACCGATCGAATGAGCGTCGCCGTGGAAGCGGCTGGCCTGTCCACCTGGGAACGCGACGCGCGCACCGGCGCGCTGCTGTGGATCGGCAGCCCGATCCGCGCCTTCGGGCTGGACTCGCTGCCGATGAGCGAATACGCAGCGGCTCTCGAAGCGCTGATGGATCCGCAGGATTTCATTGCGCTACGCCAGTCGGTCATCGAGGCGATAGATTCCGGGGCGCAAGTCTGGTCGTGTCGCTATCGCCTGTCCCGCGGCAGCGTCACGCGCCACATGCAGACGTTCGCCCGCATCGTGCGCAACGAACGCGGTGAAGCGCTGCGGCTGGCTGGCGCGACCCGCGACATCACCAACGAGGTACAGACCACCGAGCTGCTGCAGCGCAAGGCCGAGCAGGAACACGCGCTCACTGAAAAGCTGAACATCGCCACACAGGCGGCCGGCATCATCTCCTGGGAAATCGACCCCGAGCAGCTCCGCTTCGTGTGGGTGGAGAATCCCTTGCCGAGCCTCCTCGAACTGCTCGGACCGCCCGACGAGCACACGCTCGCGCGCCTGCTCGAGCTTGTGGTGCCCGAAGACCGCGACAACTTCGCCCGCAGCTTCGCTGCTGCGCGGGCGGCCGGGCAGGACCGCTTCGCATATCGCTATCGGATCCGTCGTGCGGATCGGACGGTGCTGCACCTGCAGAATCATGCCCGCATGCTGCTCAGCGAGGATCGCCGCTCCCTGCGAGTGCTCGGCGTCACCTGGGACGTCACCCGCGAGGCCGAGGCGCAGCAAGAGCAGCGACGCGCTGCGGAAGCGGCCGAGGCCGCCAACCGCGCCAAGAGCGAGTTCCTGGCGAACGTCAGTCACGAAATCCGCACGCCGATGAACGGCATCATCGGCATGACCGGGCTGCTGCTCGACACCGACCTGGACCGCACGCAGCGCGACTACACCGAGACCATCCGTTCGAGCGCCGACTCGCTGCTCACGGTCATCAACGACATCCTGGATTTTTCCAAGATCGAAGCAGGCCGTCTGGACATCGAGCGGCTGGAGATGGATCTGCGCGGCGCGGTGGAGGACGTGGCGGCGATGATGGCGTTCCACGCCGCCGCCAAGAATCTCGAGCTGGTCGTGCACGTACATCCAGACACCCCGGAGCGTGTGATGGGCGATCCGCAGCGACTGCGTCAGTGTCTGGTCAATCTGATCGCCAACGCGGTGAAGTTCACCGACCACGGCGAGATCATCGCCGAAGTGAGCACCGCGGGCGAGCGCGACGGGTGCATCATCACGCGCTTCGAGGTGCGCGACACCGGCATCGGCGTGACGCCGGCCGTGCTGCGCACGCTGTTCCAGCCTTTCGTGCAGGCCGACTCATCGACGACCCGTCATTTCGGCGGCACCGGGCTAGGCTTGTCGATCGTCAGGCGGCTGGTCGAGATGATGGGCGGCGAGGTCGGCGCACACAGCGAGCCGGGACGCGGCTCCTGCTTCTGGTTCGAGCTGCCGTTCGAGCCGGCGCCGCGCTGCGACGTACAGCCGCCGATCGATCTGACGCGGCTCGGCCGGCGCGTGCTGGTGGTCGACGACAACGAAACAAATCGGCGCGTGCTCGCCGGACAACTGATGCGCGCGGGTTACGAGGCGAGCCTGGCCGCAGGCGGCCTCGAGGCGCTCGCCATGCTGCGGCAAGCCGCCGACGATGAGCACCCGTTCGAGGTCGTATTGGTGGACGACCAGATGCAGGATATGAACGGCGCGCAACTCGGCGAACGCATCAACGAGGATGCGCAGCTTTCCCGATCCCGCATCGTCATGCTCACCTCACTCGACCGCCAGGGAGACATCAAGCGATACGCCGAGCTGGGCTTCGCCGGTTACCTCACCAAGCCGGTGCGCGGACGTGAGCTGTTCGACTGCCTCGATCGCGTCCTCTCGCACGAAGCGAAGGAATGGCATCTGCGCAGCCAGCCTATCGTCACCCGCGGCGCCCTGTCCGGCGCACGATCCGCGCAGCGCTACGAGTGTCGTGTGCTGCTCGTCGAAGACAACGCCGTCAACCAGAAGGTGGCGGTTCGCTTCCTCGAGCGCATGGGATGTTCGGTCTGCGTCGCTGACAACGGCGTCGAAGGTCTCAGGGCGTTCGCAGCGGAGAACTTCGACCTGGTGCTCATGGATCTGCAGATGCCGGTGATGGACGGCCTCACGGCGACGCAGCGCATGCGCGAGCTGGAGACCGACGGGCGGCGGCGCACTCCGATCATCGCTCTCACCGCCAACGCCATGACCGGCCAGCTCGAGCGCTGCCTGGAATCGGGCATGGACGGCTATCTCGCCAAGCCGCTCGACGTACGGCGGCTCCAGGAAACGCTCGACAGCTACGGCTTCGGCGCATCCGACTCCACCGCGCGCGTCGCGCTGCGGAAAAGCGCGAGCGCGCCGGTCAATCTGGCGCGCATACGCGAGATCACCGGCGGCGACGCGGATTTCGCCTGCGAATTGGCCGATACGTTCATCGCAAGCGGGGAGCAGATTTGCGCAGAGATGCGCGCTGCCCTTGCAGCCAGCGACCGCACTGCACTGGGCCGCGCGGCGCACAAGCTCAAGGGCGCAAGCGCCAACGTACATGCAGATGCGCTGCGCACTCTGGCGCTGGCGCTCGAAACCCAGGCTTCGAGCCTCGACAAGCCGCGTCTGACGCAATTGGTCGAGGACGTGGCGGCGGCGTTCCAGCACACCGCGCATTTTCTGCGCGAGCACAGCGGGGAAGAGAAGCGGATAGCGGATAGCGGATAGCGGTTGGTCGAAGAGCCGCACCCATCGACCAGCTGTCTGCCCACCGTCTGACTAACCGCTAACCGCTAACCGCTATCCGCCTCTAAAGACCGAACACTGACACGATCGCGGCCCGCCGCTTTGCCGGCGTAAACCGCTGCATCGCATTGCGACAGCAGTAGGTCGAGCGTCGCACTGGACGCAACGGGGCCGTTCCACCCGGAGACGCCGAAGCTGGCGGTGATCGCAAGAGTCAAGTCTCCGCATCGCCATGGGGCTTCCACCAGACGGCTGCGCACCTGCTCGGCGACCGCCGTCGCACTCGCAAGCGGCGTTTCTGGCAGCACGATCACGAATTCTTCTCCGCCGTAGCGCGCCACCCAGTCGGTTTTTCGTATGCCCGCCTGCAGCCTGCCGGCGAACCAGCCCAGCACGTCGTCGCCGATCAGGTGGCCGTGCGTATCGTTGATCCGCTTGAAGTGGTCGATGTCGCACATGATCGCCGCAAGCGGGCGACCGTAGCGCGCGGCGCGCTCGATCTCGCGAGGCAGCTGCTCCATCAGGTAGCGGCGGTTGCATGCGCCCGTGAGCGGGTCGGTGACCGACAGACGCCTATTCTCTTCGTTGGCGGCGCGCAGCGAGCGCTCCAGTGTGACGATGCGCCGGCCGGTGTTCAGCCGCGCGATGAGCTCGGCCTCGATCACCGGCTTGGTGAGATAATCGTCGGCGCCGGCCTGCAGTCCCGCGACCACGTGCTCGTTGGAGTCGCGGGCGGTGAGCAGAATCGTGTACACGTATCTTCGGGTCTGCGCGGCGCGCAGCTCGCGGCATAGAGCGATGCCGTCCATCTCCGGCATCTCCCAGTCGGTGATCAGCAGCTGGAAGTCGCCGTCCGCGATCCTGGCCAGCGCCTCACGCCCATTGGCGGCCGACTCTACTTCGTAGCCGGCGCGCTTCAACAATCGCGCCATGATCAGCCGCTGAGTGGGTTCGTCGTCGACCAGCAGAATCCTCCATGTTCGGGCCGCCGCATCGGAGGTCTGTTCGTTCATGTCTGCGCGATCGTACCCGCAGGCGGCGCGGCGCGGAAGCGCACTGCGTCGCGGCCCGCCGCGAAAGCGCCCGGGCGGCGATGTCCGTCGCTGCAAAACGTGAAGCGGCTCAAACTGGGCGCATGATCTCCACCTACTGCCGCTCGTTCCACTCCCGAACGCTCACCTCGAGAGCCGTGCCGGACATGGGCCGGCCAATGAAATAGCCCTGGGCGCGATCGCAGCCCACGGAGTCGAGGAAGTCGAGCACTTCCTGAGATTCGACTCCTTCGGCGCACGCCGTCAGGCGCAGCTTGTGCGCGAGCAGCACCATCGTCTCGACCATCACGCGCGCATCCTCGTGGGCGAACACGTCGCGCACGAAGGAGGTGTCTATCTTGAGCTCGCTGAACGGCATGAGATAGAGCTGCTTGAGCGAGGAGTAGCCGGTGCCGAAGTCGTCGATCGACAGCCCGAAGTTCTTCACGCGCATGCGTGTGAGCACGTCCATGGTAGTGCCTGGATCGAACATCGCGGCGCTCTCGGTCACCTCGAAGATGATGCGGCGAGCGTCGGCGCCGACCTGCGCCGCCATGCGCGCCACCTGGTCGGGAAACGACAGGTCGTTGAGCAACTGCGGCGACAGGTTGACGGCGACCGACAACGGCAAACCAACGGCGTCCCAGGCGCGGCACTGCGAGAGCGCGATTTCGAGCACCTGCTCGGTCAGACGGCGAATCAGGTTGCTCTTCTCGGCGAGCGGAATGAAACGCGTCGGCGAGACGAAGCCGAGCGAGGCGTGCTCCCAACGCGCGAGCGCCTCGACTCCCTCGACCACCCAGCGTCCAGGCGCCACCCGGGTCGCCTTGGGTTGATAGTGAACCTGAATCTCGTGCCTATCGAGCGCAGCAGCGAGCGCATCGGCCTCGATCGGCGTGTCGGTGCGCAGGCAGCGGCGCAGCACCGCCTCCAGGTCGGCGAGCAGAATCGGCTTCTGCAGCGCGCCGAGCATCTGCAGTCCCTGCGAGCGGCCGATCTGCTGGGCGGTGGCGAGCACCCGCTGATCCATGCCGCTTGCAACCAGCACATGCGCCTTGCTGCCCCGCTCGCCCAGGTAGCGCAGCAGCTCGATGCCGTCGGCGTCGGGCATCTGCAGGTCGAGCACCACCACGGTCGGCTGGAATTCGTGGACGGCGCGCCGGAACGCCTCCGGCTCGGTGACGGCGCGCGATACAAAGCCGAGCCCCGAGGCGGCCTCGGAGATGAACTCGCACAAGTCGGGCTGATCGTCGATCACCAGCAGTTTGTTGATCGCTTCGTTCATGCCATGCGCGCCTCCCTGTCAAGCAAATTGCGTATTCGCGTCGCCAGCTCTTCGTTGCGGTAGGGCTTCTGAATCACCTCGGAGGCGGTCAGCGCGCCGTCCGCCATGGCGGCGTTCTCGGCATAGCCGGTGGTGAACAGCACATTGATTCCGGGCCGCAGCTCACGGGCCCGCTGGGCGAGCGCTGGGCCGAGTACGCCGCCCGGCATCATGACGTCCGTGAACAGCAAGTCGATGTGCTGCTTGCCGGCGAGCACGCGCAGCGCCGCTGCGGCGTTCGCCGCAGCGATCGCTTGATAGCCGAGCTGGCTGAGCGCAGTCACGACCGTCTCGCGCAGATCGGCGTCGTCTTCGACGACCAGAATGGTCTCCGATCCGCCCGGCGCAACGCGCGTGACGATGGTGTCCTCGTGCGTGGACTCCTCCTCGAGACAGCGCGGCAGCAAGATGCGCACCGTCGTGCCCTCGCCCATGCGGCTTTCGATCGTTGCAAGGCCGCCCGCCTGCTCGGCGAATCCATGCACCATGGCGAGCCCGAGCCCGCTGCCGCGGCCCGATTCCTTGGTGGTGAAGAACGGCTCGAAGACGCGATCGAGAATCTTGGGCTCGATGCCCTCGCCGGTGTCGGCCACCGACACCGCAACGAATTCGCCGGGCTCGATCGTCGGATGCGCGGCGCAGAAGCGCGCATCGAGCCGCACATTCTCGGTGGTCACGGTGAGCCGGCCGCCGTCCGGCATCGCATCGCGCGCATTGATGGCGAGGTTCAGTATCGCGTTCTCGAACTGCCCGGCGTCCACGCGCGTCGCCCACAACTCGCGCGCGAGCGCCAAGTGCACTTCGATCGAATCGCCGAGCGTGCGTTGCAGCAGCTCGGTCAACGAGGAAATCTGTCGATTCAGGTCGAGCACCGACGGATCCAGGATCTGCCGGCGCGCGAGCGCCAGCAGCCGTCGTGTGAGATCCGCGCCGCGCACTGCGGCGCGCATGGCGGTGTGCAGCCTTCGGGAAACCGCCGGCGCATCCGCAACACTGCGTTCGATGAGCTGCAGGTTGCCGATCACGACGCCCAGCAGGTTATTGAAGTCGTGAGCGATGCCGCCGGTGAGCTGACCGATCGCCTCCATCTTCTGCGCCTGGAGCAGGCGGGCTTCGAGCCGCTTCTGCTCGGTCAGGTCGTACACCGTGACGAAGAAGCCAAGCAGTTCGCCGTCCACTCCGAGCCGCGGTACGAAGTGGTTCTGCCATTCGCGGGACATGCCGTTGCGCAAGCCGCTCATCTGTAGCTGCACCGTCTCGCCGCGCTCGAGCGCCGGCGCGTGCGGGCGCACGGCCGCAATGCTGTCGGCCGAGAACACCTCTTGCGCAGACTTGCCGATCATCGCCTCACGCGTGCAGCCGAGCCAGACCTCCATAGCCTTGTTGGCGTAGGCGATCAGCGCATCGTCTTTGGCGCGCGCGACGTATGCGATTGGCATCGGCACTGCATCGAGCGTCAGATCGAGGAAGTCGCGCGCCTCGCGCAACTGGCGCTCGGCGTTCACGAGATCGGTGATGTCCTGCATGACGCCGTACACGCGCACGGCCTTGCCGTTGCGCCGCTCGGCCTTGGTGATGATCCGCAGCCACATCTTGCGCCCGCGCGCGCTCGTGCAAGGCAGGTGCACGTCCGATACGCAGCCGCTCTCGGCCGCCTTTCGCCCGGCGGCCGTCAGCTTCTCGAAATCGGCCGCCGAGAAGAAGCGCGCATGAGTGTTCCTGTCGATCAATGAGCCCGCGGGCAGGTCGTGTATCTCGTAAATGGCGTCCGTCCAATAGACGCGTCCCGAGGCAAGGTCGTATTCCCAGCCGCCGACGCGCGCCGTGGCTTGCATCTCCTTGAGGACGTTGTCGATGCGCACGCGCTCGCTGATGTCGCGAAACACCAGCACTGTGCCGATCGCGGCGCCCTCTTCGGTCACCGCCACTGTCTTGTACTCGACGGGCCGATACTGGCCATTCTTCCGGCGCAGCAGCGCACCCACGCCGCCCATGATATTCGTCGTGTAGCGCACGCGGCGTACGGCGTCGGTGCGCCCTTCGCCCTCGTCCTGCGTATTGATCAGAACGTGGTAATCGAGTCCGAGCAACTCCTCGGGCTCGTAACCCAGCAACTTGGCCGCAGCCGGGTTGGCGTAGCGGACGCGACCGGCGTTATCGAGCTCGAGCACGCCTTCGCCCGAACCTTCCACGATGGCGTGGTTGCGCCGATGGGTTGCAGTGAGCTGCGCATGACGCGCGAGCACGCGGCGCTGAGCGCGCCGCATGGCGAGATAGACGAACAACGCCGAGGCGCCCGCCAGCGCGAGCCCCGCCAGGAAGCCGATCAGGCCTGCATCCCCCAACAATCCTGGCGCCAAACTCATTCTTCTTGCTTCCCGGTTGAGTGCGGCGAGCGCACGTTCGCCAGAAAAGCGTTCCGCGCGCCGACGATCAGCTCTTCTGCACCGGTTCGCGGCCCGCGTACCAGTTCACTGCGTACTGCATGAGTTGTGCGGAGGTGCGCAGCGACAGCTTGCGCTTGATGCGTTGGCGGTGTGACTCGACCGTCTTGACGCTGAGGTTGAGCGCCTCGGCGGTCTGCCGCGTGGACAGACCCTTGCCGATCATGTGCAGCACCTGCAACTCGCGGTTGGTCAGGCTGTCGACCGGATTGGACGAGATGTAGGCGCCGCCCGAGGCGAACTTCTCGATCATGCTGTTGCCGACGGCTTCGCTCACGTAGATGCCGCCTTCCAGGACGCGACGCAGCGCCACCAGGAACTGATCGGAAGCAGCCTGCTTCATGATGTAGCCGTTGGCGCCCGCCGAAAGCATGCGCTCGGCGTAGATCGCCTCATCGTGCATCGACAAGACCAGCAGCGGCAGTGAAGGATAGTGCGCGCGCGCATCCTTCACGAGCTCGAGGCCGTCGCCCTGCTTGAGCGAGACGTCGACGATCACCGCGTCCGGCTCGAGCTCGCGAATCAGCGACTTCGCTTCGCGCGCGGTCTCCGTCTCGCCGCATACCTCCAGATCCGACTCGGCCTCGATCAACCGGCGCAGGCCCTGACGCACGATCGGGTGATCGTCGACGATCAGCACGCGGCGTTTGCGGTCCCTGGCCGCTCCTGTCGGCGGGCGGTGCGGGGTCCTGAACATGGAAGATCCGATGGTCATCTCTCACTACTCCTCGAGTGAACTCTTGCGTTTCGATCGCATCCGGTCGGCGCTGCGCGGCGTGCGGGAAGCTTCGATAGGGCACTCGCAAACGATCCTAAGACCCTGCGGCTCGGCGCGCTCGAAGCGCACCTCGCCGCCGAGCATCCGGGCGCGATAGCTCATGATCTTCAGCCCCATGCCCGGTGCGTCCATTGCGTCCTCGGGCAGACCCTTGCCGTCGTCCGTGACGATCAGGCGCACCTTAGCGCGGGCGCCATGCAAGTGCAGCCGTATAGACCGCGCCTGTCCATGCCTGACGGCGTTGCGCACCGCCTCCTGGGCGATGCGGTAAAGATGATTGGCGAGCTCCCCGGTAATCGCCTGGGGCGCAGACAGCCGATGCGTGAACGTTACATGCGCGCCGTAGAGCTCGGAAGCGTGCATCGCAAGCCCCTCGAGCGCATCGCGCAGCCCGCCGCGCTCGAGATTCACCGGCGACAGACCACGCGCCAGCGCGCGCGTGCTCTCGATCGCGTTGTTCACCAGGCGCATGATGCTCTCGACTTCCGGCAGGATGGCCGGGTATTCCGCGTTCAGCCGCCCGGCGACTCCGCGCAGCATCAGCGCGATGCCGGTGAGTTCCTGACCCAGCCCATCGTGCAGATCATTGCCTATGCGGTATTGCTCGTGGTTCACCGCCTCGAGAATGGCGCGCTCCAGGTGCTTGCGCTCGCTCACATCCTGCAGGACCAGCAGACTATGGCTGCGCCCCGCAACCTCGAATCGGGACAAGAGGCCCGCCGCTGCGAAATGCGTCCCATCGGCGCGCCGGCCCTCGAACTCAACGCGCATGGATGCGTCGCGCGTCCCGGGCGCCCGCCGCCAGCGCTCCGGCTGCTCAAAGGGCCAGCCGGCAAGCGACGACATCTCGCGACCGATCAGCTCGCCGCGGCGATAACCGAACAGATCGTCGAAGGCGGGATTGGCGACCTCCACACGACCGGACTCATCGATGACGGCGACGCCTTCGAGCATCGATTCGATCATGCGCGCCTGCGTAGCGATGGCTCGCTCGGCGCGCACTTGCTCGGTGGTTTCGCTGGCGATCACAGTCAGCGCGGCCACGCGCGATTGCTGGAGCACCGGCGCGACCCGCACGTCGAAGTGGCGAGGTTCTGCGCCGGCGCCCTGGATCTGAGCACAGAAGCCGTCGACCTGCGCGCTGGCGAGCACACGGTGCATGGTGGTGAGCGCAACGCCGTGCAACTCGGGCGGGAACACTTCCACCATGGGCAGTCCTTCGATCTGCCGCGGCGTGGGCTTGCCGACCGCACGGTTCGCCACCAGCACGCGCAGGTTGCGATCGAGCACGAGCGCGGACTGCGACAGAGCGTCGAATACCTGGCGCACGATATCGCTGCGCGCAGCGGCGTCCACGCCCTCTTCGGCGGCGCGCCCCTCGCCTGAGGCGGCCGGGATGTGGCGGAGCGCGTTCACCTGGGTAAGCGCTGATCGGAAGCGGACCGCGGGCAGCGGAGAGCGGAAGCTCCGGAAGAGACGGGCTGCGGCGCCCTCGTCCCTCGCGGGGCGCGCGAACCTCGACTGACTGGACAGTATGGAAAGAGTCGCAGGACGGCGGGGGAAGCGGCGGTTCTCATCGGATGGCGCTGGTATGGCACTTGTTCAGCGTTTGCTTGGCGCCACGACTCCGCGACGGTCTCATGGGCCCGGTGGCGACAGGGCGGGCGACGGGTGAAAAACGGATGGTGTTGCGCCGGGCGTGTAGGGAAAATCAGCCATTCCCCTAATGGCTGCCACGGCGGGCGCGGGTTTGCGGAGGTGCGAGACGTACGTCTCAGTTTGGAGCCGGTTGGCGGTCAAGAAGAGAGCGCAACGGTCTTCATGAACCGCAGCCGCTCTGAATTCACAGCTCCAGCCCCGATTGGCGGCCAGCGAAGCAGTGCGCACGGGGCGTACAGCTTAACTTAATACACCCGCGGGCAACGGCAAGCATGTCCTCCCCTGGACAACCGCTAACCGCCGCCTCCTTCCGCCTCCGCCACCCACTGCGTGGCGTAGCGGATCAGCTCGCTCGTCGAGCGCAAGTTGAGCTTCTCACGCATGTGCCGTCGATGCGCATCGACGGTCTTCATCGACAGCTCGAGACGCTCGGAGATCTCGCGCGTGCTCACGCCGGCGCCGATCAGACGGAATACTTCGAGCTCACGCTCGGTGAGCGCCGACACCGGATCTTCGTCCGCACCGGGCGTGCGGCCACGGGCCACTTGGCTCAGCAGGCGCTCGCCCATCGCCGCGCTGACATGACGCTGGCCTCGCGCAACCTTGCGCAGGGCGCCCAGGAAATCGGTCCCGGCGGCGTTCTTCATTACATAACCACTGACACCGAGGCGCAGCAGGCGCTCGGCGTAGAGTGCTTCCTCCTGCATCGAGAGCACGAGCACGCGCACCGTGGGATGCTCCTCGCGCAGCCAGCGCACCAGATCGACGCCGTCATCCTGTCCGAGCGCGAGGTCCACTACCGCGACATCCGGCGGCTGAGCCGCGATGGCTTCGCGCGCCTCCTGCACCGTGGACGCTTCCGCCGTGATAGCGAACTCACTCTGGCCGGCGAGCAGTTGCTTCAGCCCTTCGCGCACGAAAGGATGATCGTCCACGATGACGATCCGCGTCTGTTCAGCCATCCGGCGCTCCTTATGTGCATCGCCGCGGCGCCAGGCGGCGGCGCGCGTAGGTAAAACGTGCAAGATGCTCGACAGGCCGCGCCTTGCGCCCGCAGCGCACCGCGATCCCGGCGCTGCAGCCATCTTAAAGTTGCCAACGCACTGGCGCACGGCAATCCCCATTTTCCACGGTCGTCGCGCAGTGCTACGGTGTGTCGAGTACTGTCGCGCAGACGACGAGGCGGATTGAAGGGAATGGCGAAGCTGCGATTCGTATTACTGGAGGACGACCCGAACGACGCCGAGCTCATCGAGCTCGAGCTCCAGCGGGGCGGCCTGCCGGGCGTCGAGTGGCTGCATGTCGTGTCCGAGCGCGACTTTCGCGATGCGCTTGCCGGACCGGCGCCGGACATGGTGCTGGCCGACTACACGCTGCCCGGCTTCGACGGACTGGCCGCGCTCAGGATCGCGCAGGAGCAGCGGCCCGACATCCCCTTCATCTTCGTCTCGGGGTCGCTCGGCGAGGAGCGCGCCATCGAAGCGCTCAAGAGCGGCGCAACGGACTACGTCCTGAAAGATCGGCTGCAGCGCCTGCCGACCGTCGTGAACCGCGCGCTCACCGAGGCGCGCGAGCGGCGCGAGCGGCGCGCAGCCGAAGGCAAGCTCGAAGAGCAGCGGGTGCTGCTCGGCACGCTGATCGACAGCCTGCCGGAGATCATCTACGCGGTCGACCTCGAAACCCGCATCACCGTGGTGAATCGCGCCCTTCTCGATACGATCAAGCGCAAGCGCGAGGAGGTGCTCGGGAAGCGACTGTCCGAGCTGTGGAAGGAAGAGAACGTGCTGGAGCTCGAAGCGCAGGCGATGGCCACGATGCGCACCGGGCGCTCGGTTACGGACCAGGAACGCACCTGGATCCTCGCTGACGGCTCGCTGCGCTGGTTCAGCTATACACTCGTGCCGCTGCGCGATCACGGCGTCGTCACCGGGCTGGTGTGCATGATGCAGGAGGTGACTTCGCGACGCATGCTCGAGCAGGAGATCCTCGAGATTTCCAACCGCGAACAGCGCCGGCTGGGCAGCGACCTGCACGACGGGCTGGGTCAGGAGCTGACCGGGCTGTCGCTGCTGCTGAAGGGTCTGGAAGTACAGCTTTCACGCGAAGCCCCCCAGTACCTCTCGCAAGTCACCAAGATCAGCGACCTGCTGGCGCACGCCATCCAGTCGACGCGCTCTCTGGCGCGCGGCCTCGCGCCGGTCAACCTCGAGCGAGGCGGGCTCGCCGAAGCGCTCAAGCATCTGGCGCAGCGCTGCACGGACATATACAACCTGCAGTGCACCTTCACGAACAACGGACAGAAACTGCCGGACCTGGAAGAAGGAGCAGCAACGCACCTGTATCGCATCGCGCAGGAAGCAACCACCAATGCGGCGCGCTATGCGCGCGCCAAGTCCATCCAGATCGATCTGCGCTCCACGGGCCGCAAGCTCCAGCTCACCATCGCCGACGACGGCATCGGCCTGTCCGCCGGCTTGCGGCAGGGTGGTCGTCCGGGGCTGGGCCTGAAGATCATGGAGTATCGGGCCCACATGCTCGGCGGCGAGATCAGCTTCGAGGAGCCCGGAGTCGGCACCCGCATCGTATTGTCGGCGCCGTTGAGCGTGGTGCGGCAGACCAAGGGGAGAGGGAAGCGGTTGGCGGTGAACGGATGAGAGCTCTTAATCCCGTATCCTGAGCGCGCCATTCGCGCCCTCCCACACGCTGATGAACGCCTCGATTTCCGACGCCGGCATCGCCGGAGCGATGAAGTCGCCCTGCAGCGCGTCGCAGCCCATCTGGTCGAGCATCTCGAATGCGGCGGAGGTTTCGACGCCCTCGGCGCAGACCTTGAGCGAAAGATTGTGGCCAAGTTCGATGATGGCGCGCACCACGGTCGCAGCAGCCTTGCTCGTAGCGACCTCGCTCACGAGCGAGCTGTCGATCTTCACTTCGCTGAACGGCATGCGATAAAGCTGCGTCAGCGAGGAAGCGCCCGTGCCGAAATCATCCAGCGATAGGCCCACGCCTTTGACGCGCAGGCGCGTGAAGATGTCCATCACCAGGTCGGGATCGTGCAGCGAAGCGGCCTCGGTCACTTCCAAGGTGAGCTGCTCGGGCGTCGCGCCGAACTCACGGAATACGCCAGCGAGCCGATCGGGAAACTCCCGGTCCTGCACCAGACGGGGCGACAGGTTCACAGCCGCAGCCATGTCGAGGCCGCACGCGCGCCAATGGCCTATCTGACGCAGCGCGTCGGTCAGCACGAAATCGGTGACGTCGACAATCAACCCGCTCTGCTCGGCGAGCGCCAGGAAATCGCCGGGTTGGAGCAAGCCTAGACGTGGGTGGCGCCAACGCACCAGCGCCTCCGCAATACGCACCGCCCAGTCGCCGCGCACGCGCAGCAGCTTGGGTTGGTAATGCACGACCAGCTCGTGCTCGACGATCGCGCTGCGCAACTCCTCCTCGGTGAGGCCGGCTGGCCGCATGTGCCGCTGCAGCAGCGCCTCGATCTCTTCGATCATCGCCGGCTTCTGCAGCGTTCCTAGCATGCTGAGACCGAGCGATTCGCCCAGCTGACGTGCGCTCGCCAGCACCCGCTGATCCATGCCGCTCACGAGCAGCACGCCGCAAGCAACGCCGTTGCGGGCGATGTAGCGCAGCGCCTCGACGCCGTCCATGCCGGGCATCTGCAGGTCGAGAAGAATGAGCGCAGGGCGCCGCGCGGCGAGTTGCTCACGAAACCCGGCGGCGGAATCGGCGAGCGCAACCTCGCAGCCTACGCCTGCGCCGATCTGCTCGATGAGCTCTAGGAAATCCGCATCGTCATCGACCGCCAGCACCAGGTTGCTTTCTCGCGTGCCCAAGCGCGTTCTCCTTGTCAGACGTCCAGTTGCTCGCGGATGCGTCGAGCCAGATCCTCGACCCGATAGGGCTTCGGCAGCAAGGCCACGGAACCGTCGAGCACGCCTCGATGCAGCACCGTGCTCTCACTGAATCCCGATGTCATGAGCACCTTCAGGTCGGGACGAACGGCGCGCAGTTTCGCTATCAATTGCGGTCCCAGCAAGCCTCCAGGCAGCATGACGTCGCTGAACACCAGCGCGATGTCCGGGTGTTGTGCGAAGCGCTCCAACGCCTGACGTCCGTTGGACGCTTCGAGCACGCGATACCCGAGCGTGCGCAGGATCTCCACGGCGGTCATGCGCACCGCCACGTTGTCCTCGACCACCAGCAAGACCTCATCGCCATGCGGCAGCTCGGCTGCATCGGCGGCTGGCTCAGCATCGGGTTGCTGCGCCTTGGTGAGATTGCGCGGGAAGTACAAGTGCACGGTCGACCCCTGGTCGAGCACACTGGTGATGTGCGCGAAACCGCCCGACTGGCGCATGAAGCCATAGACCATCGACAAGCCGAGCCCGCTGCCCTTGCCCACATCCTTGGTGGTGAAGAACGGCTCGAAGGCGCGCTTGAGCACTTCCGGGGGCATGCCCGCGCCGGTATCGGAGATCTCGAGCACCACGTACTCGCCGGGCGGCGCGGCCTGCTCATGCGGCAGCATCCGGGCCCGCAGCGCCGGGCTCGAGCCCAGTACGGCGTTGCGCGTCGCCAACGTGATCCGCCCGCCCTTGGGCATGGCGTCGCGCGCATTGATGACGAGGTTGAGCACTGCATTCTCGAGCTGGCCCGGGTCCAGTTTCGCGGGCCAGGCGTCCGGCGCGAGGCGTCGCCCGATCTCGACATCGTTGGTGAGCGCCCGCCGCAGCAGCTCATACATGCCGTCGAGCGCTTCGTTGAGATCGACGATCTTCGGCTCGAGCACCTGCTGGCGGGCGAAGGCCAACAGCCGGCGCGTGAGTTCGGCGCCGCGTATCGCGGCGTTGAGGGCCGTATCGACATAGCGCGCCGTGCGTGCGCTGCTCTGAGGCGAGCGCGCCAGCAACTGCATGTTGCCCACGATGACCGACAGCAGATTATTGAAGTCGTGCGCGATGCCGCCGGTCAGCCGCCCTATGGCCTCCATTTTCTGGCTTTGCCGCAATTCAGCCTCGAGCTGGCGCTTCTCGGTCACGTCGCGCGCCGCGATGAAGCAGCCCTGCACGCGCCCGGTCTCGTCCTGGTGCGGCAGGAACACCGCGTCCAGATCGAGATCGCGGCCGCAGGCGTCCTTCACCCGGCCATGGCCTTCGATCGCACGACCGGCGAGCGCTTCGCGGATCAAGGACGCCACCGCTCCGTAGCGCTCGGCGCCGATCAGCTCCTCGATCGACCGTCCGCGACCAACGTCCAGCGGCAAGGCGAAGAAATCCTGGAACATGCGGTTCGCGTAGACGATGCGTTGCTCGCTATCGGCGTACGCGACGTACAACGGCAGCTCATCGAGAATCGTGCCGTAAAAGTCCTGGCTGCGATTGAACGCCTCTTCGGCTTCGATCTGCGCGGTGATGTCGCTGAGCGACCCGGACAGGCGCAGCGGACGTCCGGAGGCGTCTCGTTCGGCTTCGCCGCGCAAACGGCACCACAGGGTTGCGCCGCCGCCCGCCACGATCCGGCAGCGCAGATCCAGTCTGGCGCGATTCTCGAGATGCGCGCGGATCTTGCCCATCACCAGCGCGCGATCCTCGGGGTGCAGCACCTGCTGGAACGCCTGGAAGGTGTCCGGGAATTCCTTCGGTCCGTAGCCGACGATCTCGCGGAATCGCTCTGCGTACCACACGTATCCGCTGAGCAGATCCCAGTCGTACAGGCCGTCGCTCGTGCCGCGTACGGCGCGCCGCCAACGGTTCTCTACTTCGAGTCGCTCCTCCTGGTGGAGCTTGCTCAACGAGACGTCGCGCAGCACGCCGATCACGCGTAGCGCCTGGCCCGACTCGCTGCGCCGTACGACGCGAGCATGCGCGAGAAACCACTTGCGCTCGCCGCTGCGCGTCGGCAGCTGGTACTCAGCTTCGAAGTACGGAGTCGCGCCGCGCAGGTGCCGCTCGAAACTTTCGACCGCGCCCGGATCGTCGGACGGAAGCATCAGCCGCTCGAGACGGGACTCGAGCAGCAGTAGCTCGTGAGGATCCACGCCCAGCGAACTGCGCCATTGATCGTTGTAATAGACCTCGTCCCGCTCCACGTCCCAGTCCCACATGGAAAGCGCGCTCGCTTCCATCGCCACATCGAGACGCGCTTGCGTAGCGCGCACGGAAGCGCGCATCCGCAACATTGGCGTGAGGTCTTCGAGCGTCATCACGCAATGCGCCGCGTCGATCGGACGCAGCTCGATACGGCAGGGGATGCTCTCGCCGTGCGCCGTCCGCACGGCCCACTCTGCGCTGAACGGCTGTTTTCTGGCGATGGCCTCACTCAGCCGGCGCTGGACAAACGGCTCGCAGCCAGATCCCGCGAGCGCGAACACATCGCTCCCGAGCACGTCACGCACGGGGCGGCCGGTCAGCTCGGCGAAGGCCGGGTTCGCGTGGACGATGACGGCGGTGGGCGCGCCCGCGAGCACCAGCGCCGGGCAGCCGAGCGCGTCGAACACAGCCTCACAATCCACGTGGGCTGAGTCCGCAAGCGACGCCGGGCGGCGTTTGCGAGTTCGGCTGAGCGACATAGTTCCTAGAGCGGCACCCCGCAACGCCTGGAGGTTGCCGGATCGGCCCTTGTAAGAATGTGTAGGGCGCCGCGGACAAGGAGGTTTCGGGGATTTCCCTAACGGAAAGTGGGCGAACCGGATATCAATTGGATGCGAACACGGGGAACGAAGCGGATGGCGGATGGCGGATCGTCAGAGACGTCGTCGCAACTTCACCTACGGGCGGGTCGAACGCCAGTGACAAGCCCCGCCGCGCGGTGCGCGAAACTGCACAGCCACGCTGAACTATCCGCTATCCGCCGTCCGCTTCTTTAGCCGTATCATTTCCGGCCTCGCCGCAAGGCGGCGTTTTCACGGAGGACGGGCGCATGTACGACTTTCGGAAGTTCTTCATAGACGGCGCCTGGGTGAGCCCGCCGGGGCGAACCGAGCACGAAGTCATCAATCCCGCCACCGAGGCGCCGATCGGCAGGATTCTCCTCGGCGCGGCCGAGGATGTGGACGCTGCAGTAAAGGCGGCGCGCGCCGCTTTCGCGACCTATTGCGAAACCAGCCGCGAGGAGCGCATCGCGCTGCTCGAACGCATTATCGAGGTCTACCAGCGCCGCCTGAAAGACGTCGCGCTCGCCATCTCCGATGAAATGGGGGCGCCGATGAAGTTCGCGTTGCAGGCGCAGGCCGGCAGCGGGCTGGCTCATTTGACCACGACGCTCGCCGTACTCAGGGATTTCGAGTTCGAAGAGATGCTCGGCTCGACGCAGATCCGCCGCGAGCCGGTGGGGGTGTGCGGCCTCATCACGCCCTGGAACTGGCCGATCAACCAGATCAGCTGCAAGGTGGCGCCGGCGCTGGCGGCCGGCTGCACGGTCGTGCTCAAGCCGAGCGAAGCGGCGCCGCTCAGCGCCCACGTGTTCGCCGAGGTGCTGGAGGAAGCGGGCGTGCCGAAGGGCGTATTCAACCTGGTCGACGGCGACGGCCAGACCGTCGGCGAGGCGATTTCGCGCCATCCCGACATCGATATGGTCTCCTTCACCGGTTCGACGCGCGCGGGCGTGCAGGTGGCCAAGTCAGCGGCCGCAACGGTCAAGCGGGTGTCACAGGAACTCGGCGGCAAATCCGCCAACATCATTCTCGATGACGCCGACCTGAACGCCGCCGTGCAGAGCGGCGTGGCGTCCATGATGTCGAACACAGGCCAATCCTGTAACGCGCCTTCGCGCATGCTCGTGCCCGCCAAGCTCTATGACGAAGCCGTGAAAATCGCTCAGGCCGCCGCCGCCAAGCCGGTGATCGGCGACCCGAAAGCCGAGGGCGTCACCATGGGACCGGTCTCGAACAAGGCGCAGTTCGAGAAAGTTCAGCGCCTGCTGCGGCAAGGCCTCGAGGAAGGCGCCGTCGCTGTGATCGGCGGGCCCGGACGGCCTGAGGGCGTGGAAAAAGGCTACTTCGTCCGGCCGACAGTATTCGCCAACGTCAACAATCAGATGACCATTGCGCGCGAAGAGATCTTCGGGCCGGTGCTGGTGATGATTCCGTATCAGGACGAAGAAGATGCGATCCGCATCGCGAACGATACGGTCTACGGGCTGTCCGGGTATGTGTACTCCGGCGATCTGGAGCGCGCGCGACGGGTTGCACGCCGCCTGCGTACGGGAATGGTCCACCTGAACGGCGCCCCTACCGACATAAACGCGCCTTTCGGCGGCTACAAGCAGTCGGGCAACGGGCGCGAATGGGGCCGCGAAGGACTACGCGAATTCCTCGAGATCAAGGCCATCATGGGCTACGCGAAGGCGTGATCGCCCGGCGAGAAGCGCTGCAAGTCAGCGGCGGCGAGATCGTCGCTGCAGCCAACGCCGGCGCGCACGCCTGATCGGGACGCCCGAGCCAGGCCGAATCGACGACTGCGCCGCCGCTCAGCGAATCGGCCCGACCGCCGGATCGGGGTTCGGCGCCGGAGTCGAACGGTGGAAAATGCGCCGCACGCTGAGCCCCGATAACTCCGTGTCGCCGCTCCAGGCCATGCGATATTCGAGCCGCCCGTTCTTCAACAAGCGGAATCGCTCGACGACGCGCGGCCCGTCACGCACGCTGCGGTCGATCACGAGCCATTCACCGTCCCAGCCGACTTTGGAATCCGCCAGCCCGCCCTGCGGCATCGACACCTGGCTACGCTCACCCGCGGTGACGCGGCGTGTTTCCGCCGCGGACGCCAGCTCGATGCGCGATCCTTGCTGCTCGATGCGCAACGTTTCCGTGATGTTCAGCATGCGGCGAAACTGCTCTTCGCGGCGCTTCTGCCAGGGACGCTGCCTGACCTGAGCGTCGATTGCCGGCGGCTCGCCGGGCGGGCGCATCATCTCCTCGCGGCGCCGCTCGCTCGAAAGCAGCCGGCGCTCCTTCTCCAGGCGTTCCTCGAGCAGCCGTTCGGGATCCTCGCTCAACGAGGCGTCGAGCCTCCAGAAACCGGAAAGATCCGTCGCATATCCGGGCGGCTGCGCGTCCAGCGAAGTGCAGGCGGCGCAACCCTGCAGCAGCAACAGAACGATGATGGTGAATCGCATCGTAAATCGGGCCCGCGCAGGTCACGATTGAAGCCGACGAGCCGCACAAAAACTCGATGCAGCCGCGCCTGCCGATGTTTCGGCGGACTGTAGCAGCTCGGCGGCCCTGCATGTTCGTCTGATCTGCAGGAATCCCCTTCTGGAAGTCCGGCCACACACGTTGGCTGCTTGCGAAGGATCTCATCCGCGTCGAGGCCGTAGCAGCTCATGGAAATCGACCCCATGGCATGGCTGCGAAACGAGCGGCGTCAGCCGGGCGACCGACATCGCTCGGCGCGTCAATGATCCACACCTGCCCCGCCTGCTCGAGCGCTGGGTTCGATCAGACGTCCCCTGCTCACGGGCGGCCCTTAGTGCGTGCGGGGTGTTCACGTTGTGACGACTTGGATCTTTACCTAACGTAGTTAGCGCACGGCTGGGCGACAACAAGACGAACGGGAACGCCGCGACAAGGGACGCTCAGCGGCGACCTGTAAAGAGAGTGACCTATGTCGATGGGAGTGAGTTCGCACGCCGTCGCAACCGCCGTCCGTTTGGCGGTGCTGGTCGCTTCCGCGGGAACGGCGCACGCCGCTTGCATGCCCGGCGGCACATCCCATGCCGATGACATTACGTGCTCCGGCCTGCAGGTGACGCCGCTCACTACGGGCAAGGGCGATGATCGCGTGACCGTTACAAGCGCCGCCGTCGTCAACGTCTCGGCCGCCGACGCCGACGTGACCGCCGCCATCGACGTCGGCGCCGGCGACGACAGAGTCATCAATGAGGGCGTCGTTGCAATCGCACGCCCACCGTCAATCACCGCGGCGAGCGGCGCTTCAGGCCAATGCCACAACGATAATGGATCTCGCGATACGAGGCTGATCGGCGTCGCGGGGGGCAGCGGCGACGATCACATCGAGAATCGAGGCGTCGTGAGCTCGAGTAATGGTGTGACAGGCGCCGCGACCACGAACGCCGCTCATTGCGCAAACGGCGGCCAGTCGAAGGACATCAAAGGCCACAATCCTGACGACGCCGTCGTGACGGCGAGCACCGGCATAGAAGGCGGCAAAGGCGACGACGCCCTCAACAACACTGGCGCGCTCACGGTCGCTGCAAGCGATGGGAACGGCGGTCGCGCGCTCGCATTGGGCATGGTCGGGGATCAAGGGGACGATCGACTGCTGAACGACGGCGTAACCGACGTCTCCGCCTGGGCGAGCCAGCCGAACGCGACACCCGCGCCGACGCTGGGCGCTGTCGGCGCGAACGCGTCCAAGCACCCGCCTCAGGATGCCCCCCCAAAAAACGGCGCGGAGGCGACTGCGACTGCCGTGGGCTCGAGCGGCGACAGCGGCGACGACACGCTCGAAAACGCCGGAGAGATCAAGGTCGCCGCGACTGCGACCGCGACGCACGACGATCGTCGGGCGACGCTGATCGGCGGCGCCGACGCGCGACTCGATCGCGACGTGACGGCCGACGCAACCGGCTTGAGCGGCGGCGAGGGAAAGGATCGCATAGAGAACAGCGGCGCGACGCGGGTCGCCGCCACGGCGAGCGCGCCGACGACCATGATCGATGTGAACCTCGCCGACGCATCCCACCTGAATGCGAATACGACCGTGCTCGCGCATGCGACCGGCGTCGATGGCGGCGATCAGGACGATCGCATCGACAACACCGGAACGCTGGAAGCGACTGCCCACGCCGCGAGCGATGCGCTGGCCGTGGAAGTCGATGCACTGGATATCGCCCAGGCGAACACCGTGGTGCGCGTCGAGGCCAATGCGACCGGCATCGACACGGGCAAAGGTCGCGACCATGTCGAGAACACGGGTGCGGTGACAGCGACGTCGACCGCGACTGTCGACGATGTGAGCGTCACGGCAACCTATATCGATCTAGCGATCGTCGATCGCGAAACCAGCAATCTCAGCCAGCACGCTGTCGCACACGCGACCGGCATCGCGGCGGACGAGCACAGCTCCGGTCTGAACATAGTGCAATCCGCCGGCAGCACGACGGCGACCGCGACCGCGACGCTGGACTCGGTGCTCGTTTCCGCTGCTTCCGAGGGTTTTCCGTTAGGCGCCCCTGAGCTCTTCAGCGGCAAGAGCATCATCTCCGCGGATCTCACCGCCAGCGGCTCGGCCGCAGGCATCGTCGGCAGCCGCTCCGGCGATCGTGTCGAGCTCGCAGGCGCGGTGAGCGCCACCGCGATCGGCGATGCGCATCAGACGGGCGTGACGTTGGGCGTAAGTCTCCTCGACTTCTATGTACCATCACCGATGTTCGCGGTGCTCGGCGCAGGCACGGCCGCCGACGCCGCTGCAACGAGCGTTGCGCTCGGGCGCGGCGATGACGTCCTCGACTCCACGGCGCACCTCACCGCGAATGCCGACGCCGATTCGCACGCGCAGGCCATCAGCGTGAACCTCGCGGAAGTATCCCTCAACGTGTTCGGCGCCGAGGGTCCGCTCGGCGCCGCGCTGGTCGCCGCAGATGGGTCGAGCGCGGCCACGGCCCATGCGCTCGGCGTCGACGCCGACGCAGGCGCGGACCGCATCGCGAACGACGGCCAACTCGACAGCACCGCGACCGCAACCAGCGGCGCCGTGAGCGCTTCCAGCAACCTCAATCTGAAATTCGGTAAGGACGAGCAGGGCCACGGCGCGAACTACATTTCCACGAACGTGACGCTCGCGCGCGCGAGCAGCGCTGCAACGGCCAACGCCGGCGGAATCGACGCCGGCGATGGGGATGACCGCATCGAGCAGTCGGGCGAGCTTACCGCGCGCGCGACCGCGCAAACCTACGCCGTCCAAGGGACCATCAATGTCGCCGGTACGCTCGAAGGCCGCGGCGCAGCCGCGAACTTGTCCGCGGGCGAAACGACGACCACGAGCACCGCGACCGCCACGGGACTGCAAGGCGGCGCGGGAGATGATCTCTTGCGTAATACGGGGAAATCGACGGCAAACGCCACGGCCGAAGTGCTCAATATCAGCGGCTCGCTGGATGTGGGCGTGGTCAACCAAGGCTTGGTCGTCGATGCAGCGCTCGCCCGCGCGACTTCGCGCGCGGACGCCGCCGCAATCGCACTGGACGGCGGCGCGGGTCGCGATGCGCTCGAGAACGCCGGCGCGCTCGAAGCGACCTCGAACGCAAGCGTCACCGCGGTCTCCGTCGGTGTGAACATCGCAGGCACGAAACGCGGCTTGGCGGCAGGCGCCGCATTCGCCGATGCGCGCACGACCGCGACCGCGACCTCGATCGGCGTCGCGAGCGGCGACGAGCCTGATCAGGACAAACACACAAGCTCGGATGATGCGAAGCAGAAGCACGATCACCAGCCACCGAAGCGCCAGGGCGGAATTGCGAACGTCGGCGACGTGAGCGCGACCGCCAGCGCCAGCACGACCGCGGTCAGCGTCGGTCTCGACGTCGTCATTGCGCAGCAAGGCGTCGCGCTCGGCGCGGCGCTTGCCGATGTGAGCTCCACGGTCGATGCGAAGGCGAGCGCCATCGCAGGAAACGATCGCGACGACATCATCGAGAACAGCGGCGCGTTGAGCGCGCAGTCCGACGCCACGGCGACGGCAGTCAGCGTATCCGTCGATGTCGCCGGGACGACCGGCGGCGGCGCCGTGGGCGCGGCCCTGGCGCGCGCAAGCGTTACGACGACCGCCGAAGCGACGGGCATTGCAGGCGACGCTGGCGAGGATCGCATCGCGAACGACGGCGACGTCCAAGTGCTGCACGGCCGCGCTCACTCGACCGGCGTCGGCGTCGCACCGAACGTTCTGATCGCGCGCGAAGGCGCCGCGCTCGGCGCAGCGCTCGCCGACACGCACGCCGCGGCCACGACCAATGCGGCAGGCGTCGACGGCGGCGATGGCGACGATGAGATCGTCAATCGCGGCGCCGTAAAGGTCTCGAGTCTCAGCGCTGACGCCGATGCGGTCACCGTAGCGTTGAACGTCGCATTGACGCAATCCGGTTTGCCGGCCGGCGCCGCATTGTCGTTCAGCGAGACGACGGCGGAGATTGCTGGGCGCGGGGTCGCGGGCGGCGGCGGCGATGACGAATTGCGCAACGACGGCGCGATCACGCTGCAGCAGTTCAACGCGGGCGCGACCGCGGTCAGCGCCGCCGTCGGC
>JAVEVD010000100.1:0-9103 GCA_034005205.1 Steroidobacteraceae bacterium
ACGCGCGCCGCGGGCGTGACGAGGACGTTTAGGGAGTCGCAGTTGCGGCTCAGGCTCGCGAATTCAAGGCGGAGCCCAGCAGCCGGGCGGTGATGTCGACGATCGGGATGACCCGCTCGTAGGCCATACGGGTCGGACCGATGACCCCCAACACCCCAACGACTTCCTGATCCAGCGTATAAGGGGCGGTGACGATACTGCAGTCATCGAGGATCGTGTAGCCCGATTCCTGACCGATGAAGATCTGCACGCCCTGCGCCTTGAGACTCTGGTCGAGCAGGTGGAGGATGTCCCGCTGCTGCGTGAACGCCTCGAACAGGCGGCGCAGCTTCTCTACATTGGACAACTCGGCGAAGTTCATGAGGTTGGTTTCGCCCGCCATGACGTATTCCATGCGCGCGCCGCTGCTGGACGACGGGCTGACGGCCTGCTGGGCAAGACGTATGGCGTCGAGCATGGTCTGGTTGAGATGCTCGCGGGTTTCCTTGAGCTCGTTCACCAGCTGCGCCCGCACCTCGTCCAGCTTCCTGCCGGAGAACTGCTGGTTGAGGTAGTTCGAGGCGCTGCGCAGCTCATCGGGGCTGTAATAACGCTCCAGGTACAGGATGCGGTTCTGCACCTCCCGAGCATTGACCACCAGAATGGCGAGCACCCGGTTGTCGGACAGCGGCACGAACTCGATCTGACTGAGCGCGGCGTGGCTCTGGCGCGGCAGAGTCACGACCCCGGCGAGCCGCGTGATGTTGGACAGCAATTGCGAAGCGGCCGCGACCAGCGACTTGGGATCTTCGGCGTTCTCCACCAGCCGGGATTGGATGGCCGCGACCTTGTCTTCCTCGAGCGGCTGCAGCTTCAGGAGCGTATCGACGAAAAAGCGATAGCCCTTGTCGGTAGGCACGCGCCCGGCGGAGGTGTGCGGAGACGTCACGAAGCCGAGCTCCTCCAGGTCCGCCATGACGTTGCGGATCGTAGCCGCGCTGAGGTTCATGGCGAGGTCGCGCGACAGGGTGCGCGAGCCAACTGGTTGGCCGTCGCGAATGTAGTGTTCGACCAGCAGCTTCAGCAGCTGCTGAGCGCGGTCGCTCAAGCATTCTTCGGTGGTGGTTTGCACGGACATCGGGAGTGGCGCGCCAGTCAATGTCGGCCCAGCTATCAATGCGATGTTTCTGGCATCGCTCTCCTAGCCCGATATGCCGGTGCGAACTCGCATCACAAGAGGCCTGACCGTCAAGTAATCCAATGGTTCGCCACGCCCGGGCCGGATGAAGCTAAGCACCCCCTGGTTGACTGTCAAGCGAGTGGGAGAGGTGAAGGAGGGCGGAAGTGCGGGAGGACGGAAAGCCGGGAAGTGGCGAAGTCGTCACAGCGACGCGCTTCCGTCGCGCACCTTCCCGTCCTCGCGACGGCCCACCTCCCCGCCTTCCCCCATTCTCGCTGCACGTTCAGCAGCCCGGCATGCTAAAACCACGCCCCATGTCGTCGCCGCCACGCTTCCAGCATATTTCCCTGGTCGGATCCGACCGCGACGCCCGCGTCGTGGAGTCGCTCCAGATGATCGCCGCGCATCTAATCGCCAAGGATCGCAACGTTTCAGCCGCGGAGACGAGCGCCATTGATTTCGGCGCCTCGCCGGTCCAGCGCCGACCCGAGGCGCAGCTTGCGAAGCATGCCGACCTGATCGTCGCGGTCGGCGGGGACGGCACCATGCTGCACGCCGCCCGCCTGGCGTCGCCGTGCGACGTACCAGTCCTGGGCGTCAACCGTGGGCGCCTCGGGTTTCTCGCCGACATTGGACCGGCGGAGGTGCTTGACCGCCTGGACCAAGTGCTCGCCGGAGATTATGTCCAGGACCGGCGCGCCATGTTGAACGCCGACCTGATCGACGCTCAGGGCCAGACGCGCAGCTGCCACGCGCTCAACGACGTAGTCCTGCAGAAGTGGCGCACCGGCCGCATGCTCGATTTCGAGACCTGGATCGACGGGCGTTACGTCAATACGCACGGCGGAGACGGCCTGGTAGTCGCTACGGCTACGGGCTCCACGGCCTACGCGCTCTCCTGCGGCGGCCCGATTCTCTATCCCGAGCTGGACGCCGTGGTCTTGGCGCCGATCTGCCCGCACACGCTTTCCGATCGCCCGATCGTGGTGCGCAGCGACGCGAGGATCGAGATCCGGCTGGTGGAGCGACCTGACACCCAGGCGCAAGTCACCTGCGATGGCGTGTCGCTCGGCGAGATCACGGCCGGCCAGTGCTTGCGAATCGCGCGGGCCGAGGGCCACGTCGTGTTGCTGCATCCTGCCGATCACGATTACTTCCGGATTCTGCGCTCCAAGCTCCGCTGGGGACGTGGAGATCGCATGCCGCCCGAAGAGACCAACGACTCCGTCGATTGAGCCGCGCCGCTCATGCTGACCCATATCCATATCCGCGACTTCACCATCATCGACGAGGTCGAGCTCGAGACCGGGTCGGGTCTGACCGTACTGACCGGCGAGACCGGCGCCGGCAAGTCCATCCTGGTGGACGCCTTGCTGCTCGCGGCCGGCGGGCGCGCCGGGGCCGAGGTCGTTCGTCATGGCGCCGAGCGGGCGGAAGTGGCTGCAACGTTCGACGTCCAGAACTCGCAAGCCGCTCTCGCCTGGCTCGCTGAACAGGCGATCGATCACGACGGCGAATGCGTCTTGCGAAGGGTGATCGGGCTCGATGGGCGCTCGCGCGCCTACGTGAACGGCCAGACGATGCCCGCGCAGGCATTGCGCCAGCTCGGCGAGATGCTCGTCGACGTTCATGGGCAGATGGAGCACCAGTCGCTCGTCAAGCGCACGGCGCAGCGCGAACTGCTCGACGAAAGCGGCGGGCATGGCGCATTGCTCGCCGAAGCAGCCCAGGCGTGGAAGACGTGGTCAGCGCTGCGCGATGAATACGACCGGGCGGCGTCCGCAGCGAACGACCGCGAGGCGCGTCTTGAACTGCTGCGCTATCACTTGGGCGAATTGCAGGCGCTCGACCTGAAGAGCGGCGAACACGAAGAACTGTCGCTCGAACGGCGGCGCCTCTCGCAACGCGGCCGGCTGGCCGACGGCGCGCGCGCCATTGCAACGTTGCTTCGTGAAGGGGAAGACTTCAACGCCGAAGATGCGCTGTCGCGCGCCTTGAGCGTGGCGCGCGCTCTGCAGGAATTGGATCCGCAGTACGCGCCGATCGCCGGGCTGATCGACGAAAGCGTGATCGCGCTGCGCGAAGCGCTCGACGCTCTGGAGCGCTACGAATCAGCGCTGGATGCAGATCCGCGACGCCAGGAATGGGTGGAGCAGCGACTCGCTGAGGTCGAATCGATCGCACGCAAGCATCGGGTCGAGCCCGCAGCGCTGCCGCAGCTGCGGGCCGATCTCGAGGCTGAGCGCAGCGCGCTCGAGACGCTCGACGCGTCGCTCGAGGGTCTTCAGAAGAGGGCTGCGGAGGCTGAACGCCGCTTCGGCGCGCTGTGCGCACAGCTGACGGAAGCGCGGCGCGCCGCAGCCGAGACGCTCGCGCAACGCATCACCGCTCTGATGCAGACGCTCGGCATGCCAGGCGGGGTGTTCCGCATAGACGTGCGGCCTCTCGCATCGGGTGCGGCGGCGCATGGCGCCGACGAGATCGAGTTCCTGGTCAGCGCCAATCCCGGCCAGCCTGTCAAGCCGCTCGCCAAGGTCGCCTCCGGCGGCGAGCTCTCGCGAATCAGTCTGGCCATTCAGGTAGCCGGGGTGCAGCGCACGCCGGTCCCCTGCCTGGTGTTCGACGAAGTGGACGCGGGCGTCGGCGGAGCTGTCGCCGAAATCGTCGGGAAGCAGCTACACGCTCTGGGAGAAAGGGCCCAGGTATTGTGCGTCACCCACCTGCCGCAGGTGGCGAGTCAAGCGCACGCGCACGTGCGCGTCGTCAAGATGACCGACGGCCGCACGACGCGCACGCTGCTGCACAAACTCGATCGCGAACAGCGCGTCGAGGAGATCGCGCGCATGCTGGGAGGGGTGGAAATCACGGAGAAGGCGCGCGAGCACGCCGCTGAGATGCTCACCCCGGCGGCGGGCGCGCGGAAGAAGACGGCGAAAGTCGCGCGACCCGCGAAATCGCGCGCCTCCGGCTGAGACTCGCCAGTCGGCGATTCCCGCGGCTTCGCTTCAGCCGCGGTTGCGCCGGCCCCCTTCGCGCCAGGGACAGTTCGTGCGCTTGCAGCGCCCGTAAAGAATCATCGAGTGATCCTTGAGCTCGAACTGCAGCTTGGCGGCCATGCTGCGCTGGCGATCCTCGATGCCCGCATCAACGAACTCCTCCACTTTGCCGCAGTCCAGACACACGATGTGATCGTGATGCTCGCCCTCGTTGAGCTCGAAAACCGCCGTCGCCCCCTCGAAATGATGGCGCGTCACCAGCCCAGCCGCTTCGAATTGCGTCAGCACGCGATACACCGTCGCGAGCCCGATGTCTTCATGCGACTCGAGGAGGTGCTTGTAGATATCTTCCGCACTCATATGGCGCGGCGTGGCGCTGCCGAGGATTTCCAGGATCTTCACGCGTGGCAGCGTGACCTTCAAACCGGCCTTGCGCAGATCGGCCGTTTCCGGATGCTTCATAACCGGCGACTCCCGCAGCTCGGCGCCGCTGCGCGGCCCGGCGGCTTTTGAGTATCATCAGGGCCCGCATTATTGCGCATGCCATCGGGTCCGCTCCACCGCCATGATCGATTTCACGCCTCTCCAATCGCGGCGACTCGCGCCGCGCCTGGCGCTCGCGATGCTTACGGCGGTCGCGCTCGCCGGCGCCGTCGGATGCGTGCATCGCATCGACATTCAGCAAGGCAACTTCCTCGAGGCGAAGGACGTCGAGCGCGTGACGCTAGGGATGACCCGCGTGCAGGTGCGCGCGCTGCTCGGCACGCCCATGGTGGCCGACCCATTCCAGAGCGAGCGCTGGGACTATCTCTACTATCTGAAGAAAGGCCGGTCCTCGAAGATCGAGCGCCAGCATTTCATCGTGTTCTTCGACGAGCAGGACAAGGTCTCTCGCATCGAGCGGCCTGGCCACCAAGCGCCGCGCGAGGCGGTCGCCGCCGACTCCTGATTCGCCCTCTTCAGCGCGGGCGTGATCTGCTGCGGGCGGCGGCCTGGCGGCGGCTTTCCTTGGGATCAATGAGCAACGGACGCAGGATCTCCACGCGATCCCCCGGGCGCACGATCCGCGAGAGCGGCGCAACCTGCCCGTAGATGGCGCATTTCAGTGGACTTGCACTGATCTCGGCGAAGCGTTCCAGCAGGCCGGAGCGCTCGACCGCCTGAGCCACGGTCATGTTTTCGCCCACAGGCAGGTGGACGATCGCCTGATGCTGACGCTGCGGTAACGCGTAAACCACGCGCACCGTGGCGTCTTGCCGCGGACTCATGATTGGAGCTGTGGGATGAAGGTCACGGTCAGAGTGCGTGAGTTCGTTTCCGCCGGCTGCTTGCACGATCGCGCCGACGCCTCGTGGGAACGATTCACGAGCCCGCACCCTGCGCGAAATCGCCATCCGGCGCCGGTCGTCCGTACACGTTGCGCGCCCGGCTCACGAACGCATCGACGAGTTCGCTGCAGCTCTTCTCGAAGGAACGACTGAGCAGCATCGCCAACACCGGGTTCGCGAACTCGAAACGCACCCTGAGGTCCACCCGCGAACCGCGCCCTCCAACGTCGCTGAAGCTCCAGCGGCCCTGCAGCATACGAAACGGACCGCTCACGAGGTCGAGGGTGATCTCGTTAGGCGGACGTAGCAGGTTACGCGTCGTGAAGCGCTCCCGTATGCCTGCGCGGTGCATCTCCAGGCGTCCGACAACGTGACCATCGCCGCGCTCGAGCACTTGCGCCGCGGACACCCACGGCAAGAACTCGGGATAGCGTTCGATGTCGTCCACGAGGACGAACATCTGAGCGGGCGAATACGGCGTCAGTGCAGTTCGGGTGACTTCGCGCATGCAGTGCTGGGGCCGATATACATGGTGGGAGTGTAACCGCCGCGGCTACAATTCGCGCCTGGCGCTCCGCCGTCCTGCGCGCCCACCCGAATCGCCGCCTGCAACTTGCGCCGTTCATGAGCAAGAAGAAGCCCGCCGAAACGCCTTTGATCGCCGAGAACCGCAAGGCTCGTCATGACTACTTCATCGAGGAGACGTACGAGGCGGGGTTGGCGTTGCAGGGCTGGGAAGTGAAAAGTCTGCGCGCCGGCCGCGCGCAGCTGAAGGAGGCGTACGTCTTCATCAAGGATGGCGAAGCATACCTGTTCGGCGCGCACATCTCCCCGCTGCCCACCGCGTCCACGCACGTGCTTCCCGATCCGATCCGCACCCGCAAGCTCCTGCTCAACCGCTCGGAGCTGAACGGGCTGATCGGCGCCGTCGAGCGCCGCGGCTATACCCTGGCGCCTCTGGAGCTGTATTGGAAGAACGGCCGGGCGAAGCTGCGCATCGGCCTGGCGAAAGGCAAGAAAGAGCACGATAAGCGCGCCGCCGCCAAGGATCGAGACTGGCGGCGCGAGAAGTCACGGCTGCTGAAACACACGGCGCGATAAGCGCGCCGGCCCCTCAGCTTCGCTCACGATTCACTCACAGGTGCAGCGACGCCCAGACCGTAGTCTGGTCGCGACGATCCTCTTGGCAGTCCGCCGGCCGCGCTTGGCGTCGCAGATCACCCCAGACCAACTGGGCGGCCCTTCCGAACAAACGCGGCGCCACTTGTTATTCGCGTCTGCGGCCCTACACTAGTTGCGCTGCTAGTTTGCTCTACGGGGGCGACCGGCTTCGACGTGGGTTGCGAAACTGCAGGTGCATGCCGAGTTGTAAGTAACTCGTAAAACTGCTTACAAACTTATAGTTGCCAACGACGACAACTACGCTCTGGCGGCTTAATCCCGCCTAACCTCCGCCTGGTGTGTGCTTGTGCACCCAGATTCGGGGGACGCGCTCACAAGCTCGCGGTTTCGGTGTGCTCCAGGCCGAACCGCTAAACACTACTGAAGCTGGCCGGACGTTTTCCCTGCCCTTCGGGTAGCGTACGGCGAGACTCAAAGAACGGGCTAAGCATGTAGTGTCTTGCAGCGTAGTGCTTGCGGACGCGGGTTCGATTCCCGCCGCCTCCACCAACACCAAGGGCCTGGATAGTCTCCAGGCCCTTTTTCTTTGCGCGAATCCCGGCGTGGCGCGGGGTTCCGAGGGTTTGCCCTGCGGGCGCCGAGTCGAAGTCCATGTGTGACCGTGGTAGCGCTTATTCTTGGGCGGCACGTACTCCGATTCACGGATGTATTTGCCATTGAAGTACCGCATCTCGACCGACTCGGTCATCTCGATCGCGCTGGGCGAGCCCTTCGACCGTGGCCGCGTGGTGATGGGCGGCGTGGTCAAGGGATCACTCTGCTAGCGACAGATACTATCCGCACCTGATAGCATCCCGAGACCACATCGGGGAAATCGAAGCATGCGCACAGTGATTGGCATCCGGCCGGCCAAATCCGGCCGTCGGGCGATTGATGACGCCAACGGCCCCACGCCCACCGTCTGGTTCGATTCCTGGCGGCAGTTGGCCAGCTTGCTGTCGGACGAAAACCGCGCGCTGCTGCGCCTGATGCAGGAGCGGCAACCGCGCACGGTGCTGGAGTTGGCCGAGTGGTCGGGCCGGGCGGCCAGCAACCTGTCGCGCACTCTGCGTCATTTGGAGCGTCACGGCCTGGTCAAGATGCACCGCAGCCCGGACACCCGCGCCGTGCGCCCAGAGGCATTGGCCACCGAATTCTTGATTGTGTTGGATTGATGGAGAAGAACAATGAATAGAAGCCTGCAGGAGTGCGCTGTTTGAGCCAGGAAGGCCAACTCCTCGACCAAAAATCCTTGCGATCCGTGATCGGCAAGAGCGCCGACTGGAACGAGCTGGTCAAGGATTGCATCGCCTTCGCCAACGCGACGGGCGGTCGTCTGTTGCTCGGCATCGAGGACGGTCAGGACGCGCCACCCACAGACCAACAGATTCCCGCCGATCTTCCGGACACCATCCGACGCAAGATTGCCGAGCGCAGCGTCAACGTAGCCGTGCTTCCGGATGTGGTTACCGCAGCCAATGGCGGTCAATACATCAACCTTGCCATTCCCCGGGCCATCGCGGTGGCATCGACCACCGACGGCCGCTACTACCTGCGTGTGGCCGACCAGAGCAAACCTGTCACGGGTGACGACGTGCTCCGGTTGGCGGCGGAGCGTGCGGCGCTGCCGTGGGAAACCCAGACCACACTGCAGGTGCCCAGGTCAGCTGCCGCCCCGGACAAGCTCGGCAAGCTGGTGAATGCGCTGAGGGCATCGGACCGAGTCAAGCCGTCCGTCAAGGAAAAGTCCGATGACGAGCTGCTCGACCATTACCAGCTCGCACAAGGTGGCTACCTGACCCACCTGGGCATCCTTTGTCTGGGTCAGCAGCATCAACGTGCGCAGCTGACCACAGCGCCGGTCATCCAGTTCATCAAGTACGACGAGCACGGCCAGAAGGTCAACAAGCTGGTGTGGGACGACCACACCTTGAATCCGATGGAACTGATCGAAGCCGTTTGGCTGGAAGTTCCAGATTTCCGCGAGCGCTACGAATTGCCGGATGGCCTGTACCGCCAGAACGTGCCCGCCTTCGACGAGGTGGTGGTGCGCGAACTTCTGGTCAACGCACTGGTGCATCGCCCCTACACTCAACGCGGCGACATCTTCCTGAACCAGCACCCGGACCGGCTGGAAGTGGTCAACCCGGGTCCGCTGCCGCTGGGCGTCACGCCGAAAAACGTGCTGCACACCACCGTGCGTCGCAACGAGCACCTGGCCCGTCTGTTCCACGACCTGAAGCTGATGGAGCGCGAAGGCAGCGGCTTCGACAGGATTTTCGAGGTGCTGTTGTCACAGGGCCGCCCGGCGCCGGAGCTGATCGAAACTCACGACCGCGTGCAGGTCACGGTACGCCGCCGCATCCTCAAGCCCGAAGTCATCGATTTCATTGCCAAGGCGGACCAGACCTACCAGCTCACCCAGCGCGAGCGCATCGCCCTGGGCCTGCTGGCGCAGC
>JAVEVD010000101.1:0-8981 GCA_034005205.1 Steroidobacteraceae bacterium
CGCCGGCATGCAGGACATGGACATGCCGCGGGCGCTCGCGCTCGAGGAAATCCCGCGCGTGATCGACGAGTACGCGAACGCCACGCGCACTGCGCTCGCCGCCGGTTTCGACGGCGTCGAACTACACTGCACCAGCGGCTACCTGCCGATGCAGTTCATGGCGGTCAACAGCAATCTGCGCACCGACGCTTATGGCGGGTCCACGAAGAACCGCGTGCGCTTCGCAGTCGAGGCGGCCGAAGCCATGGCGGGGGTGGCGGGCGCAGGCCGGGTCGGCCTTCGCATCTGCCCGGCCAACCCGTTCAACGACGTGCTCGATCCGGAGCCGGCGCAGACCTACGCGGAGCTGCTCGCAGGCGTCGCGGGCTTGGGGATCGCCTACCTGCACGTGATCCGCTCGCCGCGCAAGGACTTTGACGCATTCGAGTTCGCCCGACGCAACTTCGCTGGTCCACTGATCCTGAACGACGGCTTCGACGGGGTCTCGGCGTCGCAGGCGGTCGCCGAAGGTCGTTGTGCGGCGGTGTCTTTCGGGCGGCATTTCATAGGCAACCCGGATCTCGTCGCGCGGCTGCGCGAGGGCGCGCCGCTGGCGGACTTCGACGCTCGGAAGCTCTACACGCCGGGACCCGAGGGCTATACGGATTACCCAAGCGTGGCGGCGCTACGTTCCTGCTCCTGACCGCCGCAGTCGCAAGACCGTCGGCGCAGGGGGAAGCCATGAGTACATCGACCAGTCAGTAGATGAATACATCGACCAAGCAATCGACGAATACATCGACCAACGAATCGACGCGGACCAGGGTGGTCTCGCGCGAGGAGACCCAGGCCAAGGCCGACCGGTTCTTCGGCGCCCAGCTCGCGCCGCTGCCGAGTCCGAACTGGACGGTCATGGATTCCTTCGAGCGCTTGGCGGCGCGCCAGGCGACGCGCACCTGCCTCATTTACGACGACGAACCGATCACCTATCAGGAACTCGATAAGCTCGCGGCGCGCTACGCCACGCTGGCCCGCGAAGCCGGCCTGCGGGAGGGCGGGGTTGGCGCCGTGATGGTGGAGAACCGGCCGGAATTCTTCGCCGCCTGGATGGGGCTCGCCAAGATCGGCGTGCAGGCGGCGCTGATCAACACGTTCGCTCGCAAACGTGCGCTCGAGCACGCCATACGCGAGACCGGCGCCAAGGTGCTGTTCGTCGGCGCCGAGTGCCTGGAGCAGGTGCTGGAGGTTCAGCCCGCGACCGAGGGGCTCAAGGTGTTCGTGATCCGCGACGGGAAGGCGCCGCTGCCGCGTCTGCCGGCGGAGTTCGTCGATCTCTCGGCGATCATCGACTCCGTGGCGCCGCTCACGAACGCCGCGGAGCACCGCCGCAGCGTGCGTTCGACGGACGCCTGCTTCCTGGTCTTCACCTCAGGCACCACCGGACTGCCGAAGGCGGCCCGCATCAGCCATCGTCGCTATCTGGGGGTGGGCGAGGGCTGGAAGACCATCGCCGGCCTCGGGCCGGACGACGTGTTCTATTGCACGCTGCCGTTGTTCCATGGCGCGGCGCTTTACTCGCTGTTCTCGACCGCGATCGCCGCAGGCGCCGCCACTCTGGTGAGGCGCAAGTTCAGCACCAGCCGCTTCTGGTCGGATGTCCGCAAGCACAAAGTGACCGTATTCCAGTACGTCGGCGAGGTCTGCCGCTATCTGGTCAATACGCCCGAGGCGGAGAACGAAGACCAGCACAGTCTCAGGGTCCTGCTCGGCTCCGGCATGGGCATCGACGTGTGGCGGCAGTTCACGCGTCGTTTCGGCAGCCACCTGCAGATCTACGAAGGGTGGGGGGCCACCGAATCGAACGGCAACATGACCAACTTCGATAACCAGCCGGGCTCTTGCGGCCGCATTCCGTTCCGGGAGCGCTCGCACATCCGTCTGGTGCGGTTCGATCCGGAGACCGAGACGCACCCGAGGAACGCCGCCGGACAGTTCATCGAATGCCAGGCCGGTGAAGTCGGCGAGATCATTTGCCAGATCTCGAAGGCCGACGGCACGATCGTTTCGCCGTTCGAGGGTTACACCAACCCCGCCGAGACGCAGAAGAAGATCCTCGCCGACGTCTTCGAGCCCGGAGACCGCTGGTGGCGCAGCGGCGACTTGTTCCGGCGGGATGAAGACGACTACTTCTACTTCGTGGACCGGATCGGCGACACCTTCCGGTTCAAGGCCGAGAACGTCTCGACGACCGAAGTGACGCAGCAGCTGTCGCAGGCGCTGCCGGATATCGAACTGCTGAACGTCTACGGCGTTCCGGTTCCCACGCTGGGTGGGCAGGCCGGCATGGCGGCGATCGTCATGAAGCCGGGACGTGAGTTCGACGCCCGCGGCTTCTACGAAGCGGCCGTGCGCGAACTGCCGCACTATGCCGTGCCGCTCTTCGTCCGGGTGAGCAAGGTGGCGGAGCTGACTGCGAATTTCAAGCTCCGCAAGGTGGACCTGCGAGCCCAGGGCTTTGATCCGAACAAGTCGCCCGATCCGCTGTACGTGCTCAGCCATCGTCTGCAGACGTACACGCCGTTGAATGAAGAATCGCTGCGGGAACTCGGCATACCGATGCCAGGCCAGGGCTGAGCGCTCGTTCTGGCGTCACGTTCCGAGACACAAGGACGATGCGACCGATGGGCAAGCGGCTGGCAGGCAAGATCGCCATCGTCACCGGCGCGAGCCGCGGCATCGGCGGCGCGACGGCGCTGCGGTTGGCTGCGGAGGGCGCCCGCGTCGTGCTCGTGGCGCGCACGCTGCAGTCCGGCGAACGACGCCTCGCCGGGTCGTTGGCGGAGACCGCCCAGCGGATCGAGGCGCTGGGCGCCGAGTGCCTGGTCATCCGGGCGGATCTGGCCGATCCGGCCAAGCGCAGTCACGTCGTGCCCGAGACCGTCGAGCGTTTCGGCGGCGTCGACATCCTGATCAATAACGCCGCCTGGGCGCGTTACGAGGCGGCGCGTGACCAGAGCTCCTCGCACATCCGGCGGTGCTTCGAAATCAACTATTTCGCGCCGCTGGAGCTGATCCAGCAGTGCGCGCCTCACATGGCCAGAAGAGGCGCGGGCTGGATCGTCAACGTCACCAGCACGACCACGCTGCATCCCTCACCCGCGCCGTTCGACCGCGAGGAGCGCTTCTACAAGTTCAATGCAAACGTCGGTCCCTCGATCTATGGATCGAGCAAGGCGGCGTTGGAGCGCCTGACGACGGGCATGGCCTGCGAGTTGGCCGACGCAAACATCGCCGTCAACGCCTTGGCGCCGCTGGAGGCCGTGGCCAGCGAAGGCGCTCTGGCGCTCGGCGCCATCGATTCCGTCGCGCACATGGAGCCCATGGAGACGATGGTGCAGGCGGTGCTGGAGCTGTGCTGGCGACCGCCCGCCGAACTGTCCGGCCGGCGTGCGTTGAGTCTGAACTTGCTGCGGGAGCTGGGCGCGACCGTGTACACGCTCGACGGGCGTCAGCCGTTCGTGGGTTTCGAACTTTAAGCTGTGACGGGGACCGCTGATGCTCGAAGTATTCGCCAACACGCCTGAGAACATGGGCCCGGAAGCGATCGGCGCGTTCGCCAAGCGCGTCGAGACGCTGGGCTACCAGGGGCTGAACGTACCGGACGCCGTGCACGACGGCCTGCTGTTGGCTTGCCTGGCGCTGGCCGCCACGACTCGGTTGAAGGTGGCGACCTCCGTGCTGGTTGCGTTCCCGCGCAGCCCGATGAATGTGGCGCTCGCCGCCTGGGATCTGCAGCGCATGTCCGGGGGCAGGTTCGAACTGGGGCTCGGCACGCAGATCAAGCAGAACATCGAGGACCGCTACTCGGCGCGCTGGCTGCCGCCGGCGGCCGGAATGCGGGAATACATCGGATCGCTGCGCGCGATCTTCCACACCTTCCGCACCGGGGCGCCGCTCAACTATGTCGGCGAGCACTACCGCTTTACGCGAATGCAGCCCTTCTTCAATCCCGGCCCGATCGACGCCCCGGACGCGCCGCTGGCGCTCGGCGCGGTGGGCCCGAAGATGCTCGCGCTGGTCGGCGAATGCGCCGACGGCATGCACACGCATCCCAGCAACACCTCGCCTCGATACCTGCGCGAAGCAATCCTCCCGGCGGTCGCAGAGGGTGCGAGAAAGCGGGCGCCCGGACTGCCGAAGCCGTTCATCGCCGCCAACGTGCTGGTCGCCATGGGCGCCGATGACGCCTCCGTCGCGCAGGAGCGAGAGCGCTTCCGCGGCATGCTGGCCTTTCTGTTCTCGACGCCCGCGTACTGGCCGAGCCTCGAGCTGTTCGGATGGCGAGAGCTGGGCGAAACATTGCTGCAGATGACCCGCGAGAAGCGTTGGAAGGACATGTCGGCCGTCTTCGAAGACCGCATGCTCGATGAGTATCTGGTCAGCGGTCGCTTCGGCGACGTCGCGGACGCCTTGCGCCAGCGCTACGAGGGCCTGGTGGATCGCATCGCGATTCCCGTTCCCGACAGTCCGGCGCACGACACGCTCGTGGCCGCCATGCTGGCGCAGCTGCGCCGCGGCTGAGCTGCGCCGTTCGACGCTCCTCAGGAACCTCCGAGTTACTCCGTGTCTGCGATCGCCAGGCGCTCGAGGCGCCGTGCATTTCAGGCATTTGCCACAGCACGAGGATGTACACATGTCGCTGCAAGAACTTCGTGACCGCCTGACGCTGCCGCTGATCGGCGCGCCGATGTTCATCGCAAGTGGTCCGGAGCTCGTCCTGGCGCAGTGCCGAGCAGGCGTGCTGGGCTGTTTCCCTTCGCTCAACGCGCGCACGCCTGAGATCTTGGATGAATGGTTGACGCGTCTGAAGCGTGAGTTGTCGGGCGGCGACGCCGCCCCGTTCGGCGTCAACCTGATCCTGCACAAAGGCAATCCGCGACAGCGCGAGGATCTCGAGCTGATCGTGCGGCACAAGGCGCCGCTGGTCATCACCTCGGTCGGCGATCCCACGCCGGTAGTCGAGCACGTTCATGCCTATGGCGGGGTCGTCATGCACGACGTCCTGAGCGTCAAGCACGCGCACAAGGCGGCCGCGGCCGGCGTCGACGGGCTGATACTCGTGTGCGCGGGCGCGGGCGGTCATGGCGGCGTGTTGTCGCCGTTCGCGTTTCTGCCCGAAGTGCGCAGCTTCTGGGACAAGACGATCGTGCTGGGCGGCGCGATTTCTTCGGGTCGCTCGATCCGTGCAGCGCAGGTGCTCGGCGCGGATCTGGTCTACATGGGCACGCGCTTTCTGGCGACTCACGAAGCCCGCGCCAGCGATGCGCACAAGCAGATGATTGTGGATTCGACGACGGCCGACATCGTCTATACGCCGGCGTTCACCGGCATCCCCGCGAATTATCTGACCAAGAGTCTGATCGCCAGCGGAATCGATCCGCAAAACATCGTCTGGCGGCCCGACAGCGAGCTGTTCGACAAGGATCCCGAGCGCCAGCGACCGAAGGTATGGAAAGACATCTGGTCTGCGGGGCAGGGCGTCGGCTCGATCAACGACGCGCCTTCGGTCGCGGAACTGGTCGCGCGGCTGCGGCGCGAATACCAGGAGGCATGCGACGACTGTTGTCAGGCGAGCACGCCGCCGTCGACCTGCAGGATCACGCCCGAGCTGTAGCTCGACGCATCGCTTACGAGGAACAGCGCGGTCTTCGCAACCTCTTCCGGGTAGCCGATACGTTTGAGCGGATTGATCTTCATCATGTCCGCCAAACGTTGCGGGTCGTTCAGCGTGTGATCGCCCATGGCGGTCTTGATCACACCGCAGGAAATGGCGTTTACGCGCACGCCCTTCGGGCCGAGTTCGCGCGCGAAGCAGCGCGTCACCATGTTCAAGCCGGCCTTGGACACGCAATAGACGCCCAGCCCAGGTTGCGCCATCAGGGCGGACGTGGTGCTGATGTTGACGATGGCCCCGCCGCCGCGTTCGGCCATCTGTTTGCCGATCGCGGCCGAGAGGAAGAAGGGGCCCTTCAGGTTCACGTCCATGATCTTGTCCCACAACGCTTCCGTCGTGTCGACGAGATCCTCGTCATGCGGCGGGCTGATGCCGGCGTTGTTGACCAGAATATCCACGTTCAAGGAGTTGGCCGCCAGCTTCTGCAGCAGCGCGCGGATGTCTTCCTGTTTGCCCATGTGAGCGGCGATGGCGTGCGCCTTGCCGCCCTTGGCGCGAATTTCGGCGGCGGCTTTGTCGAGCGACTCCTGCTTGCGCGAGCACAGCACGACTTCCGCGCCGTGCTCGGCGAACAGGTCGGCGATCGCGCGGCCGATGCCGCGTGAGCCGCCGGTGATCAGGGCTGTCTTGCCCTCGAGCGAGAGGATGTTGGCGGTCATAGGTTCTCGCGTCCGCGCGAGAGAATGTTGGTAGTCATGGCGCCGCAGCGGGCGGCGGATCTGCGGCGTGATCGGTCGCTGATCGTACGTCCATCATGGAGCGGCAGCTGCAGCTGCAGGCGTTGATTCAAGCCTGCATCCGCTCGAATCAAATTGTCGGCAGGCGACAAGGGCGCCGACGGCGTCGGCGCCCTTGTGGGTCAGACGCCGGTCACCACTTGTAAGCAGCCGACAACAGCCAGGTCCGCGGCTCCTGCCAATTGGCGGAGCGGAACATGCTGAAGTCGATGCCTTGCACCATCTTGTCGGAGTCGGTCACGTTCCTGACCAGCAGCGACAGGTCGAGGTCGCCCGGCCCGGCGGGAATACCCGCGAACAGCAGCCGCATGTTCGTCAGATCGCGCGCCGGAATCCTGTCGGCCGCCGCCGAGTAGGAACCGCCGGCGTTCGGCGCCGAGAGATCCTTGTTCACGGCATACAGGTAGTAATCGTCGATGTACGAGTAGTCGACGATCAGGCGCAGAGTCCCGTACTGCGTTTCGAGCAACCGGCCGTCCAGGGTGACGCCGATCGTATGCTCGGGCGAATAGGCCGGCAAGCGATTGCTGGCGGTGTCGATGACCGGGCGTCCCGCTATGTTCAACGCGTTGTCCAGGTACTTGTCGAACTCCGCGTCGAGATACCCATAGTTGAGGCCGACCGTCCAGCCGTCCGCGATCAGGACCCTGCCCTCCAACTCGAAACCCTGGCGAGTGGCCTCGCCGGCGTTCTGCAGGAACGACTGGGTCGTTCCCGGGATCAGCAGCGAGGTCTGCAGGTCGGTGATGTCGGTGTAGAACAGCGTCGCGTTCAAGGTGGCCCTGCCGTCCCAAAGCGTCGACTTGGCGCCGAGCTCATAAGACATCGAGAACTGAGGGTGATAGGGCGTGGTGACCAGCGGATTGATCAGCTCGGAGCTGAAGCCGCCGCTCTTGAAGCCACGCGCTACGCGCGCGAAGAGGTTCAGGTCGTCGCTGTACTTGAAGGACAGCGCCGCCATGGGCGTGGTGCCCGTGAAATCCTTCTTGTAGGGGGTGCTTGGCAGGCAGGTCACGCGCCCCGCCGCGCACGTCGCCGCGTCCTCGCCCACGAAGGCGCCGGCATAGCCGTCGGTCAGCCACTGGTGGGTGAAACCATCGCGCGTTTCCTTCGTGTACCGCAGACCCAGCGTCAGCGTCCAGCGATCAGCGAACTGCCAGTCGGCCTGGCCAAAAATGGCCTTGGCTTCCGTATTGGCCTCGTATTCGACCTCGAACGGACCCTGGCCGAACAAACTGAACAACTGCGGGTCGCGCGTGTAGCCGTCATCCTCGAAATAATAGAGGCCGACGACGTAGTTCACCCGGTCGTGCTCGCCGACCCATTGCAGTTCGTGGGACATCTGCTCGTAGTCGGTGATGCGGTTGTAGATCGCCGACATGCCCCACTGGAACCCCGGCAGCACCTCGATGGAGGTGAGCGGCATGCCGTTGATCGACTGCTGGTCGGAGTAGTCCATCTCGCGACTGGAGAAGATGTACTTGAAGTTGTCCGTAGCGGTTGCTTGCCAGTTCAGGACGGCCGTGTGTGAGCTGGACTTCGTGCGCTCCCAAAGATCGAGGCCTGCGGGCGTGCTGACCTTGTCGGGCCGCTTGGTGGTCACGTAGGGCGTCATCGCGTCTTGGACCGCACTGCCGAGCATTCCGGCGAGAGCGTCGCCGATGAACGGGCCGTACGTCCCACTGAAGAAGCCCGGAATCGTACTGGCCCAACCGTTCAAAGCCAGCAGGCTGGTCGGAACCGGCGTGTTGTCGGACTCCGAGTGATCGTACGAATACGTGAGGCTGAAGTCGTCGGTGAAGTCGAAGCGCAGGGCGGCCCGGTACGCCTCCTTATCCACTTCGCCGGCGTCCTTCGGGCCGGTCGTGTTCTCCGCCCAGCCGTCTCGAGTCTCTTTGCGCGCGGCGAGGCTGGCGCTCAGGATGCCCCACTGCGGCAGATGCACGTTCAGCTTGCCGACCCAGTGGTTGTAGTCGCCGCCCTCGATGGTCGCCGAGCCGCCGAACTCGCCGGTGGGCTGACGAGAAATGAAATTGATTGCGCCGCCTTCGGTATTGCGGCCGAACAGCGTGCCCTGAGGGCCGCGCAGCACCTCGATGCGCTCGACGTCGACCACGTCCATGACGCCGCCCTGAGACTTGCCCAGGTAGACGCCGTCCAGGTACAAGCCGACCGGCGAATCCATCCAGATCGACGGCTGGCTCGTGGTGGCGCCGCGGATGGCGACGGTCGCGATGCCGGCGGCGCCCGGATTCGCGAGCGTAATCACGTTCGGAGCCGAGGCGCTGAGGTCCAGGGTGTTGGTGACGCCCCGCGTCTCGAGCTCACTCGCCGTGATGGCGGTGATCGAGAGCGGAATCTCCTGCAGCTTCTCTTCGCGACGCTGGGCCGTGACGACGATTTCTTCCAGTGTAGCGACCTGCGAGGCCTCGGCTTGCTGCCCCTGCGCGGCGGCGGGCCCCGTGTATGCGGCGAGCATCAGAACCGACGCCCCAAAACACCACTTCTGCGTGGCGCTCGATGAACTCATT
>JAVEVD010000102.1:0-8940 GCA_034005205.1 Steroidobacteraceae bacterium
TTGCCGAAAAGGTCTGTCAGCTGTTGACCGTGCACGCGCAGATCGAAGAAGAGATTCTCTACCCTGCGGCGCGCGAGGCGCTCGCCGACGATGAAGAGGAAGCCGATCTCGTGCTCGAGGCGCAAGTTGAGCACAACACCGCCAAGGAGCTGATCGCCAAGATCGAGGCGATGACGCCCGACGACGAGGAGTTCCGCGCGACCGTCAAAGTGCTGGGCGAGTACGTCAAGCACCACGTCAAGGAGGAGGAGAACGAGCTGTTCCCTGCGATGCGCAAAGCGAAAGTCGATCTGAAGGAGCTCGGCGCCCAGCTCGGCGAGCGCAAGTTCGGGCTCATGGAGGAGCTGGGCATCGCGCCGACGGAGACGCCGGCGCAGCCACGCAAGCGCGCCGCTGCGGGACGCGCGAAGGGCAGCACGCGCAGCCGCCAGGCGCGCGCCGGCGCGCGCAAGTCGACGCGCGGTTCGGCGGGACGCGCCGCCCGGCACTGATCGGAAGGACGCGTCGTCCGTCGGCCCTTGAGAGGACAAAGCGCATGGCAGACCAGAGGACCTGCGCCACTTTGCACGGCGCCGCGGGTCAACTCGACGGAGATTCCTGCCCTCCTGGGTATCCGCTATTCGCCATCGGCTATCCGCTATCGGCTTCCCCGCGCCGGTCGGGGAAGCTGACGCCGAGAACCTCGTTCTCCGCCGGTCGGCGACCGGCGATCGTCGAGCAAGCGCTGATCGAACTCGCAGGCCTCCTGCGTAATGGGACTCAAGGATTGTTTCGGCTGCTTGTCGGGCGCTTGTCGAACGCTTGATCCGGGGCGCCCGGGACCCTCCCGTGGCGTCTCAATCACGGCGCGTACATCGCGCAGCACACATCAGGAGATTCACATGGCGACACGTCAACGCGGGGCCGGAAAAAGCTCGAAAAGATCATCGGCGCCGCCTCTCGCTTCGGCTGCGAACGAGGACAGCCAGACCCCGCGCCAGAATCAGTCGCATGCACAGCAGGCGGCCGAGGTGACCGGAGCGACGCTCGAGCGTCGCGAAATCCCGTCGTTTTCTGACAGCCGCGAGGCGCGCATCGCGGAAGCGGCCTACTGGCGCGCGGAACGCCGCGGCTTCGCGCCCGGCGCGGAGCTGGATGACTGGCTTGCGGCGGAGCGGGAAATCGACCAGAACGAGGGGCGCAACGCCTGAGCGGCGTCACCATCATCGGCGGCGCCGGTCGAACGCCGCCGCCGCGGCCAGGCCCGCTGCGAACGAGGCGTAGGCGACGAACAGCGACCCCGGATTCAGGTGCTTCCTGAATCCGGGACGCAGCCGCCGAGGCGCAACATGATAATCCACGAGGTAAGCGGCCGTCGCAGTAGCGGCGGCGCCGAGCAGATCCTGAGCGACGGTGGTTCTCGCCTCGAATGCACGCTCGTAGACCACCGCCCATAAGATCGACATGAGGTGATGGACGGCGAAGCCCACAGCCGTGTGCCTGAGAGTGGGCGCGCGCGCGTACCCTTCGGCCACTCCCCACACCCATTGGCTGGGCGCGTTGACGGCGCCCGCCGGAGCGGCGTTATCCCGCGTGCTGCGGTAAGACAACACGAGCGTGGAGGCGACGCTGGCGGCGCTGCCTGAGATCAATGCGCGCTGCAGCGCGCGTCGCAGCCGTTGACCCTCGCCGACATCCATCCGTCGTCGCTCACCGTCCGTTCTCGGCCGTCCGGCCGCGCTTGGTTCGTGTTCCCGATTCAGTGCAGCACTTTGTGCAACACTAAGGAGCTCTGATCTACTCCGTGTCCGCGATCGCCAGGCGCTAGAGACGCCCGCATTTCTGGCATTTCCTCGGCCCCAGCCGTCAGGGTGGTAGGTTGATCCGAGCTTCCCTAAGGCGCGGCGACTCATTGCGGTTCCTTATCACCACGAGAAGCACACTGCAGTCATGGTCATTCTGCTCACCGGAGCGAGCGGCTTCATCGGCGCGCGTTTGTCGGTGGCGCTGCGGGCGGCCGGGCATGTGGTCATCGAAGCCCGCCGCTCGCCGCCGGACGACGCGCCGGCGGTGCGCGTCGATTTCACGCACGATCTCGCCGAACGCGATTGGCTGCCGCGCCTCGCCGGCGTCGACATGGTCATCAATGCGGTCGGCATTCTGCGTGAGCACGGCTCGCAAACCTTCGAACGCATCCACACGCGCGCGCCGATCGCACTGTTCTCGGCCTGCGCGGCCGCCGGGGTGCGGCGCGTGATCCAGATCTCGGCGCTCGGCGCCGAGCGCGGCCAAACCGGCTACTTCGCCAGCAAGCGCGCTGCAGACGAGTTTCTCGCCACCCTGCCTCTCGACTGGACCATCGTTCGACCGTCGCTGGTCTATGGTCCCGGCGGGACGAGCGCTCGATTGTTCGAGATGCTTGCCAGCCTGCCTGTTACGCCATTGCCGGGACGCGGCGATCAGCTCGTGCAGCCGATCCACGTGGATGATCTGATCGCCGCCATCGTGTCGCTGGTCGAGCGCGCTGCGCCAGGCGGTCGGATCGTCCCGCTCGTCGGCCCCGAGCCACTCAGTCTGCGCAGCTTTCTGGCCGGTCTGCGCAGCGCTCTGGGCATGCGGCCATCGCTCCGCATCCCAATCCCCCTGTCGCTCATGCGTGCGGGCGCTTCGGTCGCGCAGCTCAGCCCACACTCGCTGCTCGACCGCGAAACGCTCGCCATGTTGCAGATGGGGGCCGTCGCCGACGCGGGCGCCACGCGCGAGTTGCTGGGCCGCAATCCGCGCGAGGTCGGCGAGTTCGTCCCGTCGCAGTCGCGGGCCGCAGCGGCGATGCGAGCCCGTCTGTCATGGCTGCTGCCGACGCTGCGCGTCAGCATCGCCATCGTCTGGCTGTGGACCGGAGTGGTTTCGTTGGGCCTGTACCCGCGCAGCGACAGTTACCTGCTTCTCGAACGCGCCGGCGTATCGCAAGCGCTGGCGCCGGCCATGCTGTTGGGCGCGGCGCTGTTCAATCTCGCGCTCGGCTTCGCCACCTTGCTGATGCGCCGGCGACGCATTCTTTGGCTGGTGCAGATCGCGCTGATCCTCACGTACACAGCCATCATCACGTTCAGGCTGCCGGAGTTCTGGCTGCACCCGTACGGCCCGTTGCTCAAGAATCTGCCGATGTTGGCGGCGATCTACCTGCTGTACGAGATGGAGGCGGATTGAATGGAGTATCTCGCGGTGAAGTGGCTGCACGTGCTCTCCTCCACCTTTCTGTTCGGTACGGGCGTGGGCTCGGCTTTCTACATGCTCTTTACAAGCCTGACGCGCGACGTGGGCGCCACGGCCGTGGTGACGCGCTACGTAGTCATCGCCGACTATCTGTTCACCACGCCAACCATCATCCTGCAGCCGCTCAGCGGCTTCTACCTGGTCCATCTCGCCGGCTTCCCGGTCACGAGCGCCTGGATTCTCTGGTCCGTCGTACTGTATCTGCTGGCCGTCGCCTGCTGGCTGCCCGTCGTGTGGATGCAGATCCGCATGCGCGACCTGGCCGGACAGGCGGCGCAGCAAGCCGCCGGGCGATTACCTGCAAGGTATTGGCTCTTCATGCGCTGGTGGGCGGCGCTCGGCGGCGTGGCGTTCGTCGCGTTCGTGGTCATTTTCTACCTCATGGTGACCAAGCCAGTGTGAGCTGCGGACCGGATCGCGCTGCACTCCGGGAGAGGAACCAATGCTGCGTGCAACCGTTGCGTCCACAGGCGCCATCTGGGCGATTATTTGTCCGCGTTGACCCTGCAACTGGAGCATCAAGCATGGCCTTCAGAGATTTCTTCCGGGGAGACCGGGATCGTGAGGAGGAGGAACGCGAGCGCTGGGCCCGCGGTGGAGAATGGCGCGACGAGCGCGATGAGCACGGCCGCTGGACCGGGCGGCGCGAGCAGCCTCCGGGGAGCGAGTTCACGGATCATTCCTCCGAGAGCTACGGCGCTGGATACGGACGCGAGCGCGGCGCTCCATGGAGCCATGGCGGGCGACGATACAGCCAAGATTACGGGCGCCGAGATTACGGCCGAGACTACGGCCGTGAGAGCGAGCGGTACAGCGGCAGTTACTATGGCGGCGACTACGGCCGCGAACGGGGCGAGCGCGGCGGAGACTGGCGCGGCGAGCAGGAAGGCTCATCCGGCGGCGGTCACGCGCAATACGGGATGTCGCGCCGCGAAAGCGGCGGATCGTGGGGCGAAGGCGGTTATGGGCGAGAAATGGATTACGGCCGCGGCGCGCTTGGCTATGGCGGCTATGGCGCGAGCAGCGGCCGCGAGTGGAGTTGGCGGCAAAGCGCTCGCGAGGATCACCGCGGCAAAGGCCCGCGCGGCTATCGCCGTTCGGACGAGCGCATCCGCGAAGACGTTTGCGATTGCCTCACCGAGGATCCTCTTATCGATGCGTCCGACATGGAGGTCACGGTGAAAGACGGTGAAGTCACGCTGTCCGGACGAGTCGGCGCGCGCGAGGAGAAACGGCGCGCCGAGGATCTGATCGAGCGCATCGGCGGCGTGCGCGACGTCAACAACATGCTGCGGGTTTCGCCGCCGACGCACAGCGACGAGGGCGGCGTCGCCGCTTCGGGCGCCAGACACTGAAGCCGATCTCCCCTCCCTTGCGCCGCCGGGTGGGGAGAAATCGTCCGCTGCGCCTCAGCGCAGCGGCGGTCGATCCGACGGCTGGGGTTTCGACGATGGCGCGCCGGCCGGCGTGATCTCGCGCCAATCCTCTTCCTCGACGGCCTCCAACGGCTGAACGGCCGGGCCGTGCAGCACGGCGCCGTATGCGCTGTAGCGTGATCCGTGACAAGGGCAGTCCCAGGTTTTCTCCGCAGCATTCCACTGCACGACGCAGCCGAGATGCGTGCACTTGGCCGAGCGCGCATGCAGCGCGCCGTCGTCGTCGCGGAATACGGCGTATTTCTTCAGCCCGCTGCGCAGCACCGCGCCCTCCCCTACCGCAATCTCGGCGGCGTCATGCACGTCGCCGCCCGAAACCCAATCGATGTAGTGCGCGGCGATATCCGACTGCGTCTTGATGAATTCGATCGCTTCCTTCACCGGCTTGCGCGCCGGATCGTAGACGCTGAGCCAGCGGTTCTGGCGGCCCATGATCAGATCGCTCACCAGCAACCCGCCGATGGTCGCGTGCGTCATTCCATTGCCCGAATCGCCGCTGATTACGTACACGCTGCGACTGCCGGGATTGGGGCCGATGAAGGCGAGCCCGTCGAGCGGCTCCATGATTTCTCCGGACCAGCGAAACGCCGGCCCGCCGATCCCCGGGAAACGATCGCGCATCCAGGTTTCGATTTCCCGATAGTGCGCCTCGGGGTCGCTCTCGTGACCGGTCTTGTGATCGGCGCCTCCGACGATGAGCACGTCATGCTCGCCATCGCCCGCCGGGTGCGTTCGCACGTAGTGATACGGCTCGGCGTCGTCCCACACCAGCGCTCGATGGATCGCTCCTTGGGGAACCAACGCAGCCGTCACGTAGGTCTGCCAGGCCACCTGCTTGGCATGAATCGCCACGCGATCGTTGAACGGGGTGTTCGTGGCCACTACCGCCGCATCCGCATTGATGCGTCCGGTAGCCGTGTGTATGACGACAGAATCATCGCGCTCCTCCAGGCTGAGCGCACGAGCGCCGGTGTGAATCACGCCCCGGCGTCGCTGCACGGCCTCTGCGAGTCCGGCCAGGTACTTGAGAGGATGAAACTGCGCCTGCCCGGTGAACCGCAAACATGGTCCCACATCGATCGATGCGGCGAAAACGCCGGTCGGCAACGCCGCTTCGCGCAGCACCTGCACGCCCGCGCGGCTTGCAGCTTCGAACTCCCGGTCGAGCGCCGCGCGTGGATTCTTCGAGCAAGAGTAGAGATAGCCGTCGACACGCTCGAAATCACAGTCGATGGACTCCTCTCGCACCGTCGCCTCGATGCTGTCGATCGCAGCGGCGAAGCTCTCGGCGACCAGCCGAGCGGCCCCGCGGCCGTGCACGCGCTCCAGGTACGCGTAGCCCTCGTCGGGAATCGCAATGTGAGCCGTGGTTCGGCCAGTCTCTCCGGCGCCTATCTCGAGCGCCTCGATGACCGCAACGCTCACTCCCTGACTGACGAGCCGCCAGGCGGTCGTCAAGCCCGCGAGTCCCGCCCCGATGACGCACACATCTACATTGAGCTGGGCTGAGAGCGGCGGATACTGTGGCGCGGAGGCCGATGCGCGCCAGAAGGAATGCGAAGCGGGCGCACCACCGTTCGCTGTTGCGGAACCCATGTCGATGATCTCCGGAAGGCGAGCGCAGCGCGACGACCCGTCGTGCGCTCAGTGCAGCGCCGCGGACCCAGATTGCCCGACCGCCGGCTCGCGCGCCAGCGTCTCGAGCCCCTCTCGCACCGCCTGCACCAATGCCGCGTCCGTATAAGGCTTGTCGAGCCAGCCGAGCGGATTGGCCCGTTCGGCCTGAGCGCGGCGCTGCGCATCGGCATGCGCGCTCGAGATGATGCTGCGGATTCCGAAGCGCTCGTAGATCACGGTCGCAGCGTGCAGGCCGTCCGCGCGGCTGGCGAGATTTATATCCATCAACACCAGGTCCGGCCGCTCCCGGTCGGCGAGTTCGATCGCTTCGGCGGCGGTCGCCGCGACGCCTACGCACTGCAAGCCTGCGCAGCGCAGGTTGAGCTCACAGTCGATCGCGACTAATAGCTGGTCCTCGACGATGAGGATGCGACGGTCGGTGTGCATGAAACAAGCGACTGGAAGTCGACTGCATGTGCATATGCAATCGACGAGCAGGCGCATTGTTCCAAATCGTATCGCGGATAGCGGACAGCATCCGCTGACCGCGATCCGCTAACCGCTTCTTCCCTGCTCGATCACATTCGCAATCCCGTCCAGCAGATCCTGTTCGGTGAACGGCTTCGCCAGCCAGGGACGTCTCTGCAGCTGCGCCGGCAGGTCCGTGCGGCTGCGACCCGTGATCAGCAGCATCGGCACACCGCGCTCGTTGAGGCTCTGAATCACGCGGGCGAACCGCGCATCGCGCCGGCTCACGTCGACCAGCGCCACATCGAATTGGCTCGAGGGCACGGCGTATAGATTCTCCGACGCCGCGGTGAACAGCCCGAATGTCTCGCAGCCCGCGTCGTTCAGAGTGTCTTTCAGTGCGCAATACAAGCGATCGTCGTCTTCCACCATGAAGACGCGCTTGCCGCGCAGCAGCGCGTAGGCGGACGCGGAAGCGCCCAGCATGGCGCGGCTGCTCACGAGCGCAGGGCGAGGGATGCTCGCCGCGTACGATCTTGGAAGGAGAATGCCTGCATCTCGCGCATCGTTTCGCTCTTGTGTGTCCGGCGAACAAGAGTGGCGCGACAAGCAAAACGCGGCAATTGTGTAAAGCCGCAGGGGGAGGAGAAGCGGTTGTCGGGTTGGGCAAGTCAGAGATACCGGGGAGCTTTGCTGACTACCGCCAACCAACCGCCGACCCCTTCATTCAACGGCGTCCGCCACGCCCGCCCGGCCCGGAAACCGCTCGAACAGCAGACGCACTACATTGGCGATCGTTTCGCCGGGATTCTCCATGTCGGCATCGCGGATACGGCCCTGCGCCACGCCTTCCCAGATGAGCTGCTTTTGCCTTGCGTCCACGATGTCGATGTTCGCGGTGCCGACAGGATAGGTGACAACGTCGACGTCGCTCATGTACAGCGGCCAGACGCCATACAAACCGTAGCGATAACCGTAGTAGCCGTAAGCCATCGAGGCGCTTGGACGGGAGCGGATCTCGGTGCGCTCACGCGCGTTGGCGAAAAAATTCACGAGCAGCTCAGGATTCTCATCGACATAGCGATAGCCGCGCAGCTGCATCTGTTCGCTGATCGCCTTCTTGAAATGACTGGTCACGATGGTCGAGTACCCACCGCGATCCGTGCCAGTCTGCTCGGGGAACCCGAAGGTGCTGTACTGGGAAAAATCAGCGCCTGGCGCCGAGTTGACGCGGATGTCCGGCGCGCGCCGTGAGGTCGCGCAACCGGTAAGCAACATGGCCGCGCACGCAAAAACCGCAAGGAAAAGCAGAACAATCCTCAGCTCACCTGACGTTTCGCGCTGGAGCGGCCGGGTTGCGGCGGGTCGGCGCTGTGTACGATCGACATACTCTCGGTGCATGACTGCTCCGGCTCAGATTCCGGCACGCGACGGCGGCGTGCGAAAGCGTTACTCCCGACGCGGCGGTCAGGTTTCCGTCCCGTTGCGGAACGCAGCGGGTGCGCCTGCGTTGACTTTCAATGCAGTCGATGCGGCGCCCTCGATATGAAGGACACCCTAGCGACAATCCCCTACTGCGGCCTGCCGTCGCCGGTGCGGGATTCACACCGCTGGAAGATCAGCGCCTCGGCGGGCTGATCATGTGGGCGCCGGCCGGCGTAGCGCTGCTCTACTGCGGACTGAGGGTTGTATGGCGTGCTCACAGGCGATCGCGCGACTCGTGAGGGGCGCGTGCGAGAGCATCGGGCGTCAATCGACCTCCGGTTGGATGCGCACGCAGGCGCCATGCACGGCTGGTCGCCGGGGGCGCGCGCCAGCGGCCGTTCGCTGCGCGGCGGAAGCAACCGACGCTGCATCACGTTTGCCGCAGGCTGCTCACCTACGGCGGGGCGCGCACGCGTGAGACGCCGGAGCAAGCTTCTGCTGACGTTCGGCGTAGTGGCCGTGCTGCTGCTGGCGATGCGCCTTGCGGCGCCTGCATTGCTGGAGCGCTACGTGAATGACAAGCTTCAAGCGCTCCAGGCGTATGATGGGTCTGTCGAAAACATCGACCTGTCCTTGGTTCGCGGCGCCTACCGCATCGACGGCTTGACTGTCGTGAAGACCGGCGCAGATCGGACGACCCCCTTCTTCAGCAGTGAGCGCATCGATTTCTCCATCGAAT
>JAVEVD010000103.1:0-8902 GCA_034005205.1 Steroidobacteraceae bacterium
TGGTCCGGTTCCGCCTCATGCTTGCGCAGAAACGTTTTGCCGCCCTCCTGAACGAGCCTCAGACCGGCTCGCTTGAGATCCGCAAGGAAGGGTAGAGCCTTGATGTCGCCGTCTACGTAGACCGTGATCGGCGCGTCCGGTGAATTGCTTCCGTCTGGCATGGTCGTTACTCCCGCTGAACTGAAACCGCCCGGTGACGGGGCGGCGTCGCCGTTTTCAGTTTCCGTACGGTTTCCGTACGAAGATGCGGAAATATGGCGCTCCCAGAGGGATTCGAACCCTCGTACCAGCCTTGAGAGGGCTGTGTCCTGGGCCTCTAGACGATGGGAGCGTGCGGGTCGCCGGGTCGAACGCCGGCTTAGAGGGTGCGCTATTATACGGCGCGCTTTTTTCGGCTCAAGCGGCGTTTCGCTATTGAACGACTCCAATCTCTCTCTTTCTTCTTCGGCGGCGGTCTCCGTGGAGCAGGCGGAGGCTGGTCCGCGGATCATCACGCGCGATCAGCATCCGATCTCGCGCGCCAACATCTCTCCGGGCGCGCTGAAGGTGCTTTACCGTCTGAAAGACGCCGGTTACCAGGCCTTCCTGGTGGGCGGGGCGGTGCGCGACTTGCTGCTCGGCGCGCGGCCCAAGGATTTCGACGTCGCGACCAACGCTCACCCGGATCAGGTCAAACAGCTGTTCCGCAACTGTCGGCTGATTGGACGGCGCTTCCACCTCGCGCACGTGCGATTCGGCTACGAGATCGTCGAAGTCGCCACTTTCCGCGCCGCCCATACGCTGATCGACGAAGACCACAGCGTCGATGAGGACAGTCGGCGGGTGCTGGACGAGCGCGGCCGGATTCTGCGGGACAACCTGTACGGCGCCATAGAAGAAGACGTCTGGCGGCGTGATTTCACGGCGAATGCGCTGTACTACAACATCGAAGATTTCTCCGTCTGGGATTACGTAGGCGGCTTCGAGGACGCTCTCGACCGGGTGCTGCGCCTGATCGGCGACCCCGAAACACGCTATCGCGAGGATCCGGTGCGTATGCTGCGGGCCGTGCGCTTTGCGGCAAAACTCGGCTTCAGCATGCATCCGGACACCGCCGCGCCGATCCCCAAGCTGGCCTGGATGCTGGACGCCGTGCCGCCCGCGCGCCTGTTCGATGAGGTGACCAAGATGTTCCTCGCCGGCAGCGCCCGGAACGCCTTCGAGCTGCTGTACCGGCTGGATCTGCTGCAGCATCTCTTTCCGGACCTCGCGCGAGTCATCGACGAGGCGCCGGACAGCACCAGCCTGGAGGTGCTGCGTATCGGCCTGAAGGGTACGGACGAGCGCGTCCTCGAGGGGAAATCCGTTACACCTACGTTCCTGTTCGCGGTGCTGCTCTGGCCGGTCATCCAGCAGGAGTACGCCCGCGAAGCGCCGGCCGAGGACGGCGATGTGGGCCGCTTGCTCGAAATATGCGAGCGAGTGGCGGTCCGGCAGCAGGCGCGAGTCGCCGTGCCGCGTCGCTTCATGCTGCCGATGCGGGAAATCATCGGCCTGCAGCCGCGCTTCGAACGACGCGCGGGGCGCCGGGCCCTGCGGCTCCTCGACCACCCGCGATTCCGCGCGGCCTACGATTTCCTGTTGCTGCGGGCGGCCGCCGGGGAGGTGGACCCGGAGCTCGCGCGATGGTGGACGGACATCCAAACGGCTTCGCCCGGCGAACGCATCGCCGCGGTCGAGGCGGCCGGCGCGGTTCGTGAGCCCTCGGCAAGGCCGCGCCGGCGCCGGCGCAGGCGCCCTCGGCGCGTTCCGCCGGCGTGAGCGCCGCAGCCGCGCTCTGGACGCCGACCTATATCGCGATCGGCAGCAATCTCGACGATCCGATCGCGCAAGTGCAGGCGGCGTTCGCGCAGCTCGCGAAGCTGCCGCAGTCCTTGCTCGTGGCGCGTTCGCGCCTTTACCGGACCGCGCCGCTCGGGCCGCAGGATCAGCCTGACTTCATCAACGCCGCAGCGGGGCTGCTCACCCAGCTCGACCCGCAGGAGCTGCTGCGCGCATTGAAGCGGATCGAGGCGCAGATGGGCCGCGAGCGCATCGAGCGCTGGGGTCCACGGCGCATCGATCTGGATCTCATCATGTACGGCGCCGCGCGCATCCAGCAGGACGATCTCACAGTCCCGCACCCGGGCGCCGCGTCGCGCAATTTCGTCCTGTATCCTTTGTGCGATTTCGCGCCGAGCGTGCTGCTGCCCGGCCACGGCCGGCTGAGCGCGCTGGCCGCGCGCGTGGGGTCGTCTGGCCTGGCGCCCGTGCAGCAGTCGCCCGAATAACTGCAACGACGAATTCCATGGCAGAGAATCCCGAACTCGCCACGCCGCATCGGCTCATCGTGGTCGAAGGGCCCATCGGCGTCGGCAAGACCAGCCTCGCGCGGCGCCTGGCCCGCAGCTTCGGCAGCGACCTGATCCTCGAGCAAGCCGAGGAGAACCCGTTTCTCGAACGCTTTTACAAGAACCCGCGCTCGGCGGCGTTGCAGACTCAGCTCTTCTTTCTCTTCCAGCGCACCAGGCAGCTCGAGGACATCCGCCAGCACGACCTGTTCGACAGGGTGCGTGTCGCCGATTACCTGCTGGACAAGGACCGGCTGTTCGCACGCCTGACGCTCGATGACGAAGAGTTCGGCCTGTACGAGCAGGTGTATGACCGACTGGCGGTCGATGCGCCCCCGCCCGATCTGGTGATCTATCTGCAGGCGCCCGTGGATGTGCTCCTCGAACGCATCGAGCGGCGCGGCGTCCGCTACGAGCAGCAGATCGAGCGCGCCTATCTTGAGAAGCTGCAGGACGCCTACGCGCGCTTCTTCCATGATTACTGCGCGGCCCCCCTGCTGATCGTCAACGCGGCGCACGCGGATTTCGTGTCCAACGATCACGACTATCGTCAGCTTTTGGAACAAGTGCAGCGCATCCGGCGCGGACGGCACTATTACAACCCGCTGAAAAGCGCAGTCTGACGGGCCCGGGCAAGGCGTCCAGGCGGGTCGGCCCGGCCGGCGTCGCGCCGAGGTCCACGGGCCTGGTGAGTTGATGTTTGGGCGCCCCTCGGTCATTCTTGCCGCCCCTCAAAGCGCGCCAACCGGTCTTCTGCCCGCAACACCAGCGAATTCCGAGCCCCGCGAGTCCCATGTACAAGCATCTGCAAGAGCGCTACGCGCCCCGGCCCCCGGTCAACGTGGCCACGCTGGAGCGCATGAAGGCCGACGGCGAGAAGATCGCCGCCATCACCGCATACGATTCGAGCTTCGCGACCCTGGTGGACGACGCCGGCGTGGACGTCGTGCTGGTCGGCGATTCGCTCGGCATGGTCATCCAGGGGCACGACACCACGGTTCCGGTCACGCTGCAGGACGTCATTTATCACTGCAAAGCGGTCGCGAAGGGGCTGTATCGCCCGTTCCTGATGGCGGACATGCCGTTCATGACCTACGCCACGCGCGAGCAGGCGCTGGAGAACGCGGTGCGGCTCATGCAGGAGGGCGGCGCGAAGATGGTCAAGCTGGAGGGCGGCGGCGGTCAGGTCGAGATCGTCGATTTCCTCGCTTCGCACGACATCGCCGTGTGCGCGCACCTGGGGCTCAAGCCGCAGTCCGTTCACAAGGTCGGCGGATTCAGAGTGCAGGGGCGCGAACAAGCGGCCGCCGAACAGATGCTGAAGGACGCGAAAGCGCTCGAGGCCGCCGGCGCCGACGTCGTGCTGCTGGAGTGCATTCCTGCAGCGCTCGGTCAGCACATCACCGCAGAGCTGCACGTTCCGGTGATCGGCATCGGCGCCGGTCCGGACACGGACGGGCAGATCCTCGTGCTGTACGACGTGCTCGACATCACGGCCGGACGCAAGCCGAAATTCTCCAAGAACTTCATGGTGGGGCGCGACAGTGCGCTGGACGCGGTCAAGGCGTACGTGGAAGAGGTGAAATCGCACGCGTATCCCGGACCTGAGCATTGCTTCTAGCGCCGGATACTGCAGCATGCAATCGATCGCGCGTCCCGCCGAGCTGCGCAAGCTCGTCCTTGCATGGCGTCGCCAGGATGAGCGTATCGCCTTCGTGCCCACGATGGGCAATCTGCATGCGGGGCACGGCAGCCTCGTGAGCCGCGCGCGCCGTTCGGCGCAGCGCGTCATCGTCAGCGTGTTCGTCAACCCCTTGCAGTTCGGGCCAAACGAGGACTACGCCGCCTATCCGCGCACGCCGGATGAGGACCGCAGCTTGCTCGAAGAGCTGCAGGTGGACGCCCTGTTCGTTCCGTCAGTCGCAGATATGTATCCGCGCGGCCAGGCGAACACCGCTCGCGTGCACGTGCCGGGCCTGGAAGACATCCTGTGCGGGGCGTTCCGGCCGGGGCACTTCATGGGCGTCGCGACCGTGGTCGTCAAGCTGCTCAATCTCGTGCAGCCGGACGTTGCGGTGTTTGGTGAAAAGGACTTCCAACAGCTCATGATCATCCGCCGCGCGGTGACTGATCTGTGCATGCCGGTAGAGATCATCGGTGCGCCGACCACGCGGGAACCCGACGGGTTGGCGATGAGCTCGCGTAATCGCTATCTCACCGCTGAGGAGCGGGCGATCGCTCCGGTCATCTACGCCGAGCTGGAGCGCGCGCGGCGCGCCATCGAAGCGGGTTCTGATGATTTCGCCGCGATCGAGGCGCAGGGCGTGAATGCGCTCGTGCAAGCCGGTTTCCGGCCCGACTACTTCTCGGTCCGCGACGCCGAGACGCTGGCGGCGCCTGACGAGCGCTCTGTCGAGCTGGTGGTGCTGACCGCTGCGCGGATCGGGCGGGCGCGGCTGATCGACAACGTAAGAGCGCGCAGACCCCGTTGATCTGTCCCCGTGTTTTCTCGGGGTGAATCGCGACGCAACTCTCGGGCGACTCCTCTCGGGATGCATCACAGCCTGCGACGAACGCCGAGCCTGCGGCGGCCTGGCCGATCCTTCGTCAGCTCGATGCTGGGCGCTCAGCGTCATGCTGTGCGAGAGCCCAGCGCACATGCTCGCGCACCAGCTCGCTCGGATGTTCGCGACGGGCGTCCAGTGCAGCAATCACTTCCGGAGAAGACGGGGCGTTGCCGAGTGCGACCGCGATGTTGCGCAACCAGCACTCGTATCCGATACGGCGAATCGCGCTGCCTTCCGTACGCGACAGGAACTCGGCTTCGTCCCAGGCGAACAGCTCGGTGAGCCGCGCGCCGTCCAGGCCGTGCCGCGCAGTAAAGTCCCGTTCGCCGGTCATGCGTGCGAACTTGTTCCACGGGCAGAAGAGCTGGCAATCGTCGCAGCCGTAGATGCGGTTGCCGATCGCCTTGCGGAACTCGACGGGAATTGATTCGCGCAGTTCGATCGTCAGGTAGGAAATGCAGCGGCGGGCGTCCAGTTCGTAAGGTGCGACGATCGCTCGCGTCGGGCATACGTCGATGCAGGCGCGGCACGTGCCGCAATGATTGCTCGCGGGCGCGTCGATCGGCAGCGGCAGGTCCGTAAGGATCTCGCCGAGGAAGAACCACGAGCCAGCGCCGCGGTTGATGAGGTTGGTGTGCTTGCCGATCCATCCGAGGCCGGCGTTGCGCGCGAACGCCTTCTCGAGCACCGGGCCGCTGTCGACGAACACGCGATGCGCCGCCGAGGCGCTGTGGGCCTGAATGCGCTGCGCGAGCTGCGCCAGACGCTTGCGCATCAGCTTGTGATAGTCGCGGCCGAGAGCGTAGCGGGACACATAGCCGATCTGCGCGTCGTCCAGGACATCCTTCGCCGACCGCGCGTGCGGCGGCAGGTAGTCCATGCGCGCGGAAATCACGCGCAGCACGCCGGGTACGAGCTCATGGGGGCGACTGCGCAGCGTGCCGTGGCGCTGCATGTAATCCATGGCGCCGTGGCGTCCCAAGGCGAGCCAGCGCAGCAGGCGCTCCTCGTCCTCGGGAACATTCACGTCTGCTACGCCGATCTGTTGAAAGCCGAGTTCAGCGCCCCACTGGCGAATGGACCGCGCGAGCTCGTGTAGCGTCGGCTCGCTCGGAGCCGGTTCTGTCGCAGGAGTCATTGAGCAAGGCGCCTCAGACATGGGTCGGAAGAATAACCTTCTCGGGCAAACGCGGGACAAGCGCTATCCGATGAGAACCGCGACCTCGCACACCCTTGTCTTACGATCGCTTCCACTCTGCTCGGCCAGCAGCCTGCGGATCCCGATCGGCGCGTCAGCGCTTACTTAATCTGGACGCATAGTCCGCCGCTTACGTACGCTGTCTACATGAACGCTCTGCCGCTCGAGATCTACACGGCTGACCAGGTGCGCGCGCTCGATCGGGCGGCGAGCGCCGCGCTCGGCGAACCTACTTACACGCTCATGCTGCGCGCCGGCGAGGCGGCCTTCGCGCTGCTCCGCCGTGTATGGCCGTCGGCGAGGCGCGTCGTGGTCGTTTGCGGGCCGGGAAACAACGGCGGGGACGGCTATGTGCTCGCGCGTCTCGCCCGAGAGGCGCATCTGGATGTAGTCGCGCTCACGACGGTCGACACGGCTGGACTTAAAGGCGACGCCCGCCGAGCGCACGACGAGTATCTCGGCGCCGCCGGCGTCGTGGAGCCGTGGCGAGAAGCCCGGCTCGTCGGCGCAGACGTGATCGTCGATGCGATGTTCGGGACAGGCTTGTCTCGCCCGCTGGATGCGCAGGCGATCACCCGAATCGACGCGATGAACGCCAGCGGCGCACCGATCCTGGCGCTGGATATTCCGAGCGGCTTGCACGCGGACACGGGTGCGGTGCTTGGCGCCGCCGTCGAAGCGGACCACACCATCAGTTTCGTGGGCCTGAAGCTTGGACTCTATCTGGGCGAGGGGCCCGACCACGTCGGAGCGGTCGCGTGCGATCAGCTTGGCGCGCCCGCCGAAGTGCTGTCCTCGATCGCGCCGAGTGCGAGGCGCATCGACGAGCGTGAACTGGCGCGCTTGTTGCCGCGGCGGCGGCGCACGACTCACAAGGGCGCGCAAGGGAAGGTGCTCATCGTCGGCGGCGGCCTCGGGATGGCCGGGGCGGCGCGCATGGCCGGAGAGGCGGCGCTGCGCGTCGGCGCGGGCCTCGTCACGGTCGCTACGCGCCCAGAAAACGTCGCCGCGGTGGTCGCGGCCCGGCCTGAGCTGATTTGCCGCGCCGTGCAGAGCGCCGAGGCTGATCTGCAGCCCCTGCTCGCGCAGGCGGACGTCGTGGCGCTCGGTCCCGGATTGGGGCAGGACGATTGGGCGCAGGAGGTGTTCGCGGCTGCGATCGGAGCTGGCAAGTCGCTGGTGATCGACGCCGATGGGCTCAATCTTCTGGCCCGCAATCCGCAGCGCGGCGAGTGCTGGGTGCTGACGCCGCATCCGGGCGAGGCGGCGCGCTTGCTGAACGCCGAGACCAGCGCGATTCAGCGCGACCGGCTCGGTTCGGTGCGCGCGTTATCCGAGCGTTACGGCGGCGTCGCCGTGCTCAAGGGCGCCGGCACGCTCGTGCAGATTCCTGGTGAACTCACGCTCATTTGTGATCGCGGCAATCCCGGCATGGCGACGCCCGGGATGGGTGATGTGCTGACCGGCGTCATCGCCGGGCTCGCGGCGCAAATCGGCGAGGCGCCCAAGGCCGTCGCTCTCGGCGTGCTCGTGCACGCCATGGCCGGCGATCTTGCCGCCGCCCGCGGCGAGCGCGGCATGATCGCGACCGATCTTTTCATGCACCTGCAGCAATGCGTGAATCCAGCTCCGCACACCTGAGGGTCGGCTCGGCGGAAGCCATGCGGCGCGTCGGCGCTGCACTCGGAGCGGCCCTGACCGAGGCTGCGTCCGAGCCTGTCGTGGTCGCCATGGAAGGGGAGCTCGGCGCGGGGAAGACCACGCTGACCGCCGGGGTGCTGGCGGCGATGGGCGTCGCCGGGCCGATCCGCAGCCCAACCTACACCCTCATCGAGCCCTACGAGGTGAGCGGCCGGCGCGTCTTTCATATCGATCTGTACCGACTGGCGGACCCGCAGGAAGTCGAAGCGCTCGGTTTACGCGATCTCCTGATCGGCCCGTCCGTCCTGCTGATCGAATGGCCCTCCCGCGGCGCCGGCGCACTACCCACTCCGGATCTGGCGATCCACCTCACCTATGAAGCGGCGGGGCCGGCGGATCCCGACCACCGCCCGGACGCAGCCGCCCCGCCAGCCTCAGGCGGCGAACCCGGCGACGGGCGCTGGATGCGGGTCACGGCCCATAGTCCGAGCGGCGCCAGGCTGCTGGCGGCGCTGCTTGCGATGGAACCCGAATTGAGTGACGTATCCTCATAATTTTCCATTGAAATCTTTCGGAGGTGCGGGGTAGATTACGCCGCATGCTTCGCGGCGCACTCAAATCACTCTCGGCTGTTTCCCTGCGCGCCGCGCTAGCGTTGCTGGGAGTGATGCTGCTCGCTGGCGCAGCGAACGCCGCCCCCGTCTCGGTCAAAGACATCCGCGTGTGGGCGGGGCCCGACGCCACGCGCCTGGTGCTCGACCTCTCAGGTCCCGCAGATCATCGGCTGATGACGCTGCAGAATCCCGACCGGGTCGTCGTGGACATCCCGGGGGCTTTGCTCGCGCGTCCCGACCAGCGTTTGCCTGCGGACGAAGGTTTCCTGCGGCAGTTGCGCGTGGGGCCGCAGAGCAATGGCGACCTGCGCGTGGTGATCGATCTCTCCGCACCGGCGCGGCCGCGCAGTTTCACGGTGGCGCCGAGCGGCTCGTATGGTCACCGGTTGGTGGTGGACCTCGAGCCCGACCGCGGCGCGACGCGCGCTGCAGGCCCCGCTGCGCCGGCCGGTCCACCGACCGTGGTCAAGTCCGTTCGCGACGTGCACGGCCGCGACATCGTCGTGGCCATCG